>DASYTJ010000057.1:0-3787 GCA_036002325.1 Thermoanaerobaculia bacterium
CCCGATGGGGTTCATCTTTGGCCTGCCGATCGGCCTCTCGTTTTTCGGGCGGGCCTACAGCGAGCCGGTGCTCATCCGCCTCGCGTATGCCTATGAACAGGCCGCCCGCCCCCGCCGCGCGCCGCGCTTCCTCCCCTCGGCGGAGGTATGATATAGCTAGCTAGTTGCTGTTTGGCAATTGGATAAAGGGCCGATCTCTGCGAGCCTACGCCAGACTACGGTCGGTTTACGCTTGAAAATAATAATGGTCTCCCTACAATCTCCAACTTATTGGTTCGCGGAGAAGTGGAGAGAGACCAATGAGAATGAAGAGAAATAACCAAATCGAGTTCGATTTTCAACCCTCCAGTTCAAAATTGGGCATCACCCAGCAGTACTTCGAGCGGTACGAGAGAATCTCGGGGATTCTCCAAGCGAACCCCGAGATCGTTAATCTGATCCACCGAGATCTGAACGAGCTTCTCGAGAACGTGAATCGGAGGGGTCCGGGTCGCAAGTGCGAGGTTACATCCGAGAGCATCCTTCGGATGCTGATCTGTCAGATCGTGGAGGGTGAGTCGCTGCGGGGAATCGCAATCCGCATCGACGACAGTAACTATCTGCGGCGCTTCGTCCAGATCTACCACGGGCCCATGATCGACTTCTCGACGCTCTGCACCATGAAAAACGCGATCCAGCCCCGGACCTGGGAGAAGGTCAATGAAGTTCTGACGCGAGCCGCCGTCGAGGAGGAACTCATCGAGGGCGCGAAGCTGCGTCTCGACACGACGGCTGTTGAGACCAACATCCGGTGGCCAACGGACTCCGGACTGCTCTGGGATACCTATCGAGTACTGTGCCGACTGGTCAACACGGCGCGGAAGATTGATCCGGACTGCGTCTCCGACCGCCGTCTCCATCCGAAGCTGGTAAAGAGACTCCACAGCAGGATCGCAAGGCGCTCGGGAAAGAAGGGGGTTGTCAGCAAGGTGGTGAAAGGCCTGTACGCCGAGATCCTCAGGACCGTCGAGGATTTACTCGAATGGGTTCCGTCCGTCTGCCGGCGTTTGCGAGAACGGTTCGGTGGGAGCGTGAGCGAAGCTCTCATCAACCAGATCGAGCACTTTCGCGCCTTGGGCGGAAAGGTCGTCGAGCAGGCCCGTCGTAGGATCATGAACGGCGAGAAGGTCCCCAACGGAGAGAAGATCTTCAGCATCTTCGAGCCCCACACGGAACTGCTGAAAAGGGGGAAGGCATCGAAGCCCATCGAGTTCGGCCACATGGTGGCCATTCAGCAGGTCCATGGAAAGTTCATCACCGACTACAAAGTCTTCGAAAAAAAGCCGGTCGACTACACGCTCGTGGACCCGGCGCTCAAGAGTCACAAGAAGACCTTCGGACAGCCTCCCGACGAGTTCTCAGCCGACAAGGGATTCTATGAGGGCATGGCGAAGATCAAGGAGCTGGAGCAGGAGATCGGGGTCGTCTCGATCGGCAAGAAGGGCCGTCTGACAGAAGAGGAGGCGGCGCGGGAAAAGA
This sequence comes from Thermoanaerobaculia bacterium, assembly GCA_036002325.1. GTDB lineage: Bacteria > Acidobacteriota > Thermoanaerobaculia > Multivoradales > UBA5704 > DATARR01. Next base: position 1,519 of record DASYTJ010000057.1, read on the forward strand.
ATAGGGAGTTCCGGCTTGGCCAGAGGTTTCGTGCCGGAATCGAGGGATCAATCTCGTTCCTGAAGCGGATCCTCGGGATGTGGCGATGCATGAACAAGGGCTGGGAGCATTTCGTCAGCACGGTGGGAGCCACCGTGTTCGTCCACAACCTGCTTGTCCTGGCGAGAGTCTAAAGCGATAAGCTTCGTAATCACTTCCACTGGGCATACGATAATGGTCTGGCCTCCGCAATGTAATTGCGCTATACATCGCCAAGAACATTTCATACCGAAGGCGAACCACGTCCACGCCGGCCCAGCTCAAGCCGGGTCTGGCTGGCGGGGTCGGTTGAAAAACGGCTTTGCCAAACAGCAACGAGCTAACAGCGAAAGCGTCCCGAAAGCTGACCGGGAATTCGCCGCCGCGGGCTTCAGGACAGGATCGCGGTGATCGGCTCCCCGTCGGCGAGCCGGTGGGGGCGGCCGAGCTGGTCCAGGACCTCGGCCGCGGGATCGATTCCGAAGCGGTAGAAAATCGTGGCGGCGAGGTCGGCCGGCGTGACCGGGTCGATCGACGGCATGGCGCCGGTGCGGTCGCTCGCGCCGTAGACCGCGCCGCCCCGTACGCCTCCGCCGGCGAGGACCGCGGTGTAGCACCCCGGCCAGTGGTCTCGTCCGGCGGAGCCGTTGACCTTGGGCGTGCGCCCAAACTCTCCCACCGCCACCACCAGGGTGGAGGCGAGGAGGCCGCGGGCTTCCAGGTCCTCGATCAGGGCCGAGTAGGCGCGGTCGCTCCGGGCGAGGAGATCGCGGTGGCGCGGGAAGAGGTTCTGGTGGCTGTCCCAGTTCGCGTCCTGCCCGTTGACGGCACCGTCGAAGACCGAGACGAAGCTCACCCCCTCCTCGACGAGCCTCCGCGCCAGGAGCAGGCTCTGGCCGAGGATGTTCGCCCCGTAGCGCTCGCGCACGCGGGGCGCTTCTCCAGAGAGATCGAAGCCGCGGCGCGCGCTCCCGCTGAGGAGGATGCGGAGGGCCCGCTCACGAAACTCGTCCACGCCGGCCGCGGCGCCGCCGAGCGGCTTCCGATCGAGCGCGCGCAGGAGCGCTTCCCTCCGCCGGCGAGCCTCCGTCCCTCCGCCGGCGAGCGGCGCGAGGCTCTCCACCCGGAACCCCGGTGAGCTGGGATCGGACTGCACCTGAAAGCGCTCATGCGCGGCGCCGAGGAACCCGGCGGTCTGCCCCGGGAGCTGCACCACGTTGTACATGGTGTGGGGGAGCGCCACGTAGGGCAGGACCCCCGCCCGCGGCCCGAGGGCGTACGCTACCGACGACCCCAGGGTGGGCGGCTCCTGTGCCCCATCGGAAAGGAGCTCGAGGTCGCCGCCGGCCGGCTGGCGGCCGGTGAGGGTCTCCGCCGCCGCCGAGTTGTGGTTGGTCATGGGGTGGTGGAGGCTCCGCACCAGCGCGAGGCGATCCATCAGCCGCGCGGTCATGGGCAGGTGCTCGCCGACGCGGACCCCGGGCACCGCGGTGGGGATCGCCGCGTACTCGCCGCGCACCTCCCGCGGGGCATCGGGCTTGGGATCGAAAGTCTCGAGGTGGCTCGGCCCGCCGTAATAGAAGAGGAAGACGCAGGAGCGGATCGATTCGCGCACGGGCACCGGCGGGGGAGCCGGCGAAACGGCGGGCCCATCTCCGAGCGCCTTCGGGAAGCCCAGGCCCAGCCACCCCGCCCCGGCAAGCCCTGCGGCGCGCTGGATCGCTCGGCGGCGGGTCAGATCTTCACGCATGGTGCCTCCGTCCCTGGATCGGTCTGGATTCTCGCTCGCCCTTCTCAGGGAATCAAGGAATCAAAGGGAGCCGGGCCCGGATTGCGAGGTCGATCAACTGAGGTCGATGACGCGCAGGCCCTCTTTCGCGGCGGCCCGCAGTAGATCCACGTCCGCTCCAATGAGGACCAGCCGGCGCGTGAGAACCTTCTTGACCTCCAGGGCGCTGGCCAGATAAAGCGCGTCCCCTGCGCGGAGGAGGTGACGATCCACTAGCCTGGATTTTTCGGCTCCCTCGAGCTGTACGCCCCGAAAAATGGCTTGCTTGTCCCGAAGCGAGTTCTCCTCTGGGAACGACGAATTCGTTTGCAGGCCATGACCGAGGGAGAGATTTTCGTCGCCATCAAGGACGCAGGGGCGTTTGGACCGCAGGCGTATTGGACATACGTCGAGGATCCAAACGCCCCGAGGACGCAGAGGGCGGCGGAAAGATCCCCTCGGCGGCCGAGGGGGTTGAAAAAT
>DASYTJ010000058.1:0-44552 GCA_036002325.1 Thermoanaerobaculia bacterium
GTGCGGAAGCGCCGGGCGAAGAAGGCGAGGGAAGTGAGCGATGAACCGAGGTTTTTCCGTCTTCAGGGGGATGGAGGACGGAATCTCCCGTCCGGCCCACAAGGGGGAATCCATCCCATGGCCGACACGTTCACGCAGATCCTGTTCCATGCCGTCTTTAGCACCAAGCACCGCGTGCCCCTTATCGATGCGAAGCTCCGGGCGGAGCTCTACCCGTTCATGGCGGATACGGTCCGGCGGCACGGCGGGCGGCTCGTAGCTCTGGGCGGCATGCCGGACCACGTCCATTTCCTGATCAGGCTCAAACCATACGTGCCGATCTCGTCCATGGTTCGGTTTCTCAAGACGAACTCCTCGCGCTGGCTTGGGGAGCGTCCCGATCTCGTCAAGGGCTTCGCCTGGCAGACGGGCTACGCCGCTTTCTCGGTCAGTGAATCGAACGCCGAAACCGTCGAGGCCTACATCCTCAACCAGGAAAGCCACCACGCGAAGAGGTCCTACGAGCGGGAGCTGCGGAGTCTCCTCAAACGTCACCGGATCCCGTTCGATCCGAGCAAGATCCTGGATTGAGCCATCCTCGCCCGGTGCGGAAGCGCCGGGCGGAGCCGCCGGTTTACTCGTCTGCGAGCGCCAGGCGGCGGGCGAAGATGGCGTCGTGAAACCGGAGCCAGCCGGCGACCCAGGCGTTGCCCTTTCCGCTGGTGGCCGCGTTAGAGCACGAAGCCCATTGGCCCGTGAGGCCCTGCGCGAGGGAGAACACCTCGCCGGCCGGCTGTCCGGTCGCATCCAGAAAGCGGCCTTTCACCTCGGTGGGATCCTCGATACGGGGACTTGAGGTCCAGGTGACCAGCGCTGATCCGCGGCTATCCATCGCCAGGCCCCAGGCGTGCTGAACTCCGGCGCTGAGATCGCTCGGATTCGTCGCGGGGCCCCGCGCGCCGCCGAGATCGAAGAACTGCACCCGCGGCTCCTCGTCGAATTCTTGCTGGCCGGTTTGGGTCCTCTCCGTCCAGGCCACCGCGTAGCGATCGTTCCCGTTCGAGGCCACCTGCACTCCGTAGGCGGATGGCTTGTCGTTCAGCCGTAAGGCGCCGCCCAGAGGCTTCCCCTCGAGCGAGAAGCGCCGGGCCTCGACGGCCCAGGCCGTGCCGGTCCACCACTCCAAGACCGCCACGAAGGAGTCCGCGAGAGGCGCCAGGTCCAACCATCCGAGATGCTCGCGATTCGTGAGGAGAACGGACTGGCCGAGGGCATGGCCGGCAAGGTCGAATCGGCGTACCCAGACAGGCCCATCCTCATCGCTCTCAGAGCCCGCAGAGCCCCCTGTCCAGGCGACGAGCAGCTTGCCGTTCACCAGGGTGAGCGCGATCGGGATCGCGTTGCGTTGGAGCCGCCGCACCGGGCCGCGAGGATGGCCTGCCGAGTCCAGGAAGCGGCCGACCGTGTCGGATCGCGAGCCGCCATCCCACTCCAACCAGACGACGAAATAGCCGGCGCCGGGGAGCGCGACGATACGCCTGAAGCCCACCTCGAGGCTGCGAAGGAAATTGGGATCGAGATGGATGGCCGCAGGCTGCGTGGGCCGGCCCCAGCGGTCGAAGTGCCGCGCGAACATGCCTTGGGAGACGTGATTTGAATAGCTGTAGGAGTGGTTCCAGACCACCTCGAAGTCGCCGCTCGCGCCCATCGCGACGGCCGGACATACCAAGTAACCTCCCAAGGGATCTTTGGTCACCGAAATATCCGGACCAAGGGGGCCCGGCTGGGCGGCGGCGAACGCCGGCACGAGACCTGTCGCGAGAAGGAGGAGAACGATCGTATACGAGGCGCTTGGCGTTCGCATTCGCAAGGCTCCTGTATTGGCGGCATGAGATCGTAGCATATCCGCGGCCAGGATTCTAGATAAGCTATTCGTACGACGCGCACTTTCTCGCCGGAGGCGAGACGAGGCAACCCATGATCGATTCCTTGTTCAGCCTGCACGGCTGGAGCTCCCATTCGGCTGCCGTCGACCTCGGCCCTCCCGAGCCGCAGGACTGCACCGCCTGCGGCAGCAAGCGGACGGTCCGTCTTTGGTTCCTTTATGGGTACTGCGCGATGGCGTGGGTCTTCGGCATCGTCAGCCGGAAACCGGTCTACGCCCTGGTCTGCGGCACTTGCGGCGCCAGGAAGGAAGTGCCCGAAGAGGAGGCGAAGTTCATGCAGACGAAGCCGGCGCATATCCCTTTCCTGCGCCGGTACGGGCTCATGCTGATCATCGGGCTGCCGATCCTCTGGGTGACGATCTACCTGATCATGGAGTTCGCCTGGGTGCTGCGGTGAGATGAGGGAAAGTGAGATGAGGTAAAAACGGCGCCGTCCCCGCAGGAACGGCGCCGTGAATCGATCTACAGCAGCTTGATGACCCGCTCGGCGAGGCCGCCGTCGCCGAGCACGACGGAGAGGTTGGCCTTCTCGGCCACCTTCTCCAGCACCTCCAGCTCACGGAGACGCATCAGAGTCGGGTTCGACTCGAAGATGCGCGCCGTGTTGGCCTGCGACCGGATGGCCGCCGTCTCCTCGCGCCGGGTCACCAGGGTGGCCTCCGCGGCCTTGCGGGCCTCGGTCACCCGGTTGAGGATGTCCTTCATGTCACCCGGCAGGATGACGTCCCGGATGCCGACGGCCTTGACCTCGAGGCCGAAGGCGGCCGCCTCGCCGCGCAGCGTGCTCTCGAGCTGACGAGCCACGCCGTCCTTGTCGGAGAGCAGCGCGTCGAGCTCGCGCGTGCCGACCACCGCCCGCAGCGCGAGCTGGGCCTGCCGGTGAAGCGCCTGCGCGTGGTCCTCGACCTCGGTGACCGCCTTCACCGGATCGGCGACCCGGAAGGTGACGAGCGCGTTGAGACGCAGTGTCACCTTGTCGGCGGTCATGATCTCCTGGCCGGTGACGTCGGCCGCCCGCTCGCGCAGGTCGATCGGCATCACGCGCACCATCGCCTCGCCCCGCCAGAAGGCGTGGACGCCCGGGCCCAGGGTGGCCACGTGGCGGCCGTCCTGGAACACCAAGCCGACGAAGCCGGCCGCCACCGCGGCCGTCTCGATCAGCGCCCGCGCGCCGTTCGCCTGCAGCAGGAGCGGCAGCTCCGGATGCTCGAAGCGCACCGGCCGGGCGTCGATCATCTCGGCGCGCACCTCGTGGAACACGGTCCACAGCGCGTGCAGGCCCGGACCGCGCACCGACTCGATACGGCCGTCGACCCACACCAGCGCCCGCTCGTGGTCCTTGAGGTCGAGCACCAGCGCCTGGCCGGCGAGAGCGCCCGAACGGACGATCACCTCCAGATCGCGGTGCTCGAAGCCGGCCTGCCGCACCGAAACCTTTTCGACCGACTTGCGGCCGAGCGGATCGACGATCCAATTGCGGCCCGGCATGAGCAGCCGCACGAACTCTCCGCGCTCGAACAGGAGACCCCGCTCGTGCTCGCGGATGTGAATCCAACGCATCGGAAACATCGCACACCTCCTTTCCAACATCTCGACCAACGAGTCTCCGGGCGGCGGCACACCGGCTCCGCCACACCTCCGGCGCGGGGCGCGCTTGAGGACCCGCCGACTCCGCCCTGGCGCCGCGCCGGAAATCGATCGAAACTCTGATCGATTCGCCGGCCGCGGCGTTGCTGCGTTTTGGCGGGCCCGGAATCCGCGCGCCGCAAGGCGCCTTCGCGTGCCGCCGGTCCGCGTACGACGTGCGGCCGGCCGGCGGAGAACACGGCGTCCACCTCCCGGAAACCCTTACTACTACACCACGTGACAGGTGGTTGGAGTGGGATTCGAACCCACAACTCCTGGATCCTCAGTCCAGTGCTCTATCCGTTGAGCTATCCGCGGACCTTTCCCCGTGCGGCTTCAGAACCCGTAACGGAATACACGCCTTCCGATCGCTCGCGCGAGGCGCGTGCACCGCCGGAGCCTGACGGTTTCCGGCCCGAACCGGGCCTCTTCGACCCGGAGATCAAAATCTTTCGTTGCGCCCTGAAAGCGAAAAAGCCTTCCAGGGCTCGCACCCTGGAAGGCTTTCGAATCGAAAGCGCTTGGAAAAGCCTTCTAGGGTGTGGTCTCCCCGTCGCGTCCGAGCCTGAAGATCGCATCGGTTCCCTTGGCGTCGAAGCACAAGGGCTCGACGGCGCGGAAATGCGAAGCGCTCTGGCTCGGCAGCAGGTTTGTTAAGAAGGCTTGTGAACTCATACGTTCCTCGTCAAAGGAGGCGGAGCATAGCAGAAGAAAAAGGGTTGTCAAGCCCTTTCTCGTCAGTGATCCATTTTCTCCCGCTCCGCTTCCTCGTTGCGCTGGGAAAGGTCTTCACTGCCGCGGTCCTTGCCATGCTTTCCGAACGCCCCCGGCACCGGGCTGGCGTCGGGAGCGGGCTCGAAGCCGTGGCGGGTGGAAGCTTCCTTCTTGGAGTCGGACCGCAGGCCGTGCTTGTTGCTCTGATCCATGTGTGTTCTCCTGATGTCGTTTCCTGGTGTGGGACGCGGAGTCCCGCCCTACCCCATAGATCAAGCAAGGGAGATGCCCGCGCCCGGCGCGGAAATCGGCTCCTCCCGAATTCCAGCGCAAGATTTGGGTAGTGCGGGTATCCCGAGGACCGCTATCGTTACCGCCATGGAGGAAAGAGCCATGACCTACTACGTCAACACTGTCGATAGCCCCTGCGGTCCGTTGCTCCTGGTCGTCAACGCAGAAAGTGCCGTCGTGCGGATCGAGTTCTGCAACGGCCGCAGTGCCCAGCGAACCCTGGACAAGATGGAAGCCGCCGGCGCCGAGATCGTCGAGGACGCCGGACGCACGGCCGAGGTGCGCCGGCAGCTCGCGGAGTACTTCGCCGGCGAGCGGCGCCAGTTCGACCTGAAGCTGGCGCCGGAGGGCACTCCCTTCGAGCGGGCGGTCTGGACCGAGCTGGCAAAGATCCCCTTCGGCGAGACCCGCAGCTACGGCGAGATCGCCCAGGTCCTCGGCCGCCCCGGTTCCGCCCGCGCCGTCGGCAGGGCCAACGGCGCCAATCCCATTCCCATCGTGGTGCCCTGCCACCGGGTGATCGGCGCCGACGGCTCGCTCACCGGCTTCGGCGGTGGCCTGGAAGCGAAGTCGCGGCTGCTGGAGCTGGAGGGCGGAGCGCTGCCCTTCGGGTGAAACCCACGGGAGGTCCAGGCGTGCTGCGATATCGCACGGGATCTGCCCTCCGAAGCCTCACCCCCTGTCCCCCTCTCCCTGACGGGCGAGGGGGGACGCCTGCGAAGGATCTTGCCGAGGTCGAGGCCGCCTTTTGGGGCCATTGGGTTGTGGAGGGTTCCCCCTCGCCCGTCAGGGAGAGGGGGACAGGGGGTGAGGCTTCGAAGGGCAGGTCGTCGCCGTCTCTACATGACCTTTTGAACCTCCCCCACCGCCCGCCGGATCTTCCCCTGCACCTCCCGCCGTGCCGCCTCGTCACGGTACGGCGCGCGCTTCCACAACAGCTTGGCGGAGAAGAGGCCGTCCCCTTTCCAGCGGGGGACGACGTGGACGTGCAGGTGCGGCACGCTCTGGCTGATCTTGTTGTTGACCGCCACGAACGAGCCCTCCGCTTCCATCCCTCTCTCGACGGCGCGCGTCAGGAGCTGCACGTCACGGAAGAACGGCGCGAGCAGGTCCTCCGGCAGATCCGGCAGCGTCTCGACGTGGAGCTTGGGGACGAAGAGGCAGTGCCCCGCGAGCAGCGGCCGGTGATCGAGGAAGGCCACCGCGACGTCGTCCTCGAAGACCTTCGCCGCCTCCACCGTGCCGCGGACGATGCCGCAGAAGACGCACTCCTTGGCGGCGCCGCGGGGCCTGGCCATCGTCCTCAGCGGCCGGCGCCGACGGCCTGGCGCTCGCTGCCGATCCAGCGGTCGACGTTGGCTTCGAGGACGTTCAGCGGCACCGCGCCGCTGCCCAGCACCACGTCATGGAACCGGCGGATGTCGAAGCTCTCCCCCAACGTCTGCTCGGCCCGCTTCCGCAGCTCCCGGATCTTCAGCTCGCCGAGCTTGTAGGAGAGGGCCTGGGCCGGCCAGGAGATGTAGCGGTCCACCTCGGTGCCGACCTCGTGCAGCGGCAGCGCCGTGTGCGAGGCCAGATGGTCGATGGCCTGCTGGCGGGTCCAGCCCATGGCGTGGATGCCCGTGTCGACCACCAGCCGGCAGGCGCGCCACATCTCATAGGTGAGCCGGCCGAAGTCGCTGTAGGGATCGGTGTAGAAGCCCATCTCCTTCCCCAGGTACTCCGAGTAGAGGCCCCAGCCCTCGCCGAAAGCCGAGATGTAGGAGAACCGCCGGAAGTTCGGCAGGTCCGCCAGCTCGCGGCTGCGGGCGATCTGCAGATGATGGCCGGGCACCGCCTCGTGCAGAGTGAGCGCCTCGAGGTTGTAGAGCGGCCGGTTCTCCAGCTTGAAGGTATTGACCCAGTAGATCCCCGGCTGGATGCTCCCTTCCGGAGCCTCGACGTAACGGCCGGAGGTGTACTTGGGCGCGATGTCCGGCGGCACCGGCTGAACGGTGTAGGGCAGGCGCGGCAGGGTCTTGAAATAGGCCGGCAGCTTGCCGTCGATGCGCTTGGCGATCCACGCCGCCCGCTGCAGCAGCTCGTCGGGAGTCCTGGCGTAGAAGCGGGGATCGGTGCGCAGGAACTTGAGGAAGGCGGCGAAATCGCCCTGGAACTTCGCCTCCTTCATCACCGCGTTCATCTCCGCCGAGATCCGCTCCACCTCGGCGAGGCCGACTTTGTGGATCTCCTCGGGCGGCAGGTCGAGCGTCGTGAACTGGCGGATCCGCTGCGCGTAGTAAGCCTTGCCGTTGGGCAGCTCCGAAGCACCCAGGGTCTGGCGGGCGTGCGGCAGGTACTCCTGGCGGAAGAAGTCCAGGAACTGCCGGTAACCGACGATGGCGCCCTCGACGACCGCCGAGCGGCCCTCCCGGCGCAGCCGCTCGCGCTCTTTTTCAGGCACAGTCGACGGGAACTTCTCGAAAGGCACCCAGAAGACGCTTTTCGCGGGATCGTCGACGACATGGGCCGAGATCGTGCCCTCGTAGCCGTCGAGCGTGGCGCGGGGCACGGTCATGCCGCGCTTGATGCCGACCCGCATCAGCTCGATCTGCTCCTGCACGTGCCGCGGCCAGGCCTTGAGCCGGCTGATGTAGTTCTCGTAATCCTTCACCGTCGCGAGCGGCACCTCCTCGGGCAGCCTGGAGAACGAAGTGTGGAATCCCGAGTCGGCGTTGAACGGCATCTGGTCGTCGCCCAGCTCGTAATTGGCGATCCGGGTCTCGAGCTGGCGCTGGAAGATGTCGTAGTTCACCTGCTCCTCGGGAGGCAGTTGCGAGCGGCCGATGGCGGCGAGCTCGCCGAGGAAGGCCTTGTCCGCAACGTTGCGGCGCTCGAGGTCGGCGAGCGTCATGGACGGCAGCCGGTCGTCGTACTCGTGCCGTCCTACGGAGGTGGCGAGGAGCGGGTCCTCCTTGAGGCGGACCTCCCACTCGCGGTTGAAGAGATCGTGCAGCTTGGCCGCTTCGTCGGCCGCGGCGGCGATGGGAAAGAGGAGCAGGGAGAGAACGATCGTCATTCGCTTCATGGCAAATCCCCTCGAAAGAGTTGACCGGCGGGAGTCTACCGCGTCGCACGCAACGCGTCGCGGATCTCCCGGAGGAGAACCACCTCCTCCGCAGGTTCCGGCGGCGCGGCCGGCGCCTCTTCTTCCTGGCGACGCAGCCGATTGATCGCCTTCACCATGAGAAAGATCACCCATGCGATGATGAGAAAGTCCACCACCGACTGCAGGAAATTGCCGTAGCTCAGCGTCGGCGCGCCGGCCGCCTTCGCTTCGGCCAGCGTCGCGTAGCCGCCCGATCCCAGATTGACGAAGAGGTTCTTGAAGTCGACGCCCCCGAGAAGCAGGCCGAGCGGAGGCATGATGACGTCGTCGACGAGCGAGGAAACGATCTTGCCGAAGGCTCCTCCGATGACGACGCCCACCGCCAGGTCGATGGCGTTGCCTTTGACGGCGAACTCGCGGAACTCCCGAATCAGACCCATAGCGCAGTCTCCTTTCCGGTTTCCGTTCGCCCAGAATTCTATCGCTTGAAGCGGTATGCTCCTCTCATGATCGACGAGACGTGGCCCAGCCTCCCGCTGCAAGCCTGGCAGGACACCTACGCCACGCTCCACCTGTGGATGCAGATCGTGGGCAAGACGCGGCTCGCCCTGAGCCCGCGGGTGAATCATTGGTGGAACGTCACGTTCTACCTCACTCCCCGGGGCCTCACCACCTCGGCGATGCCGTACGGGGATCGGACGTTCTCGGTGGATTTCGATTTCATCGACCACATTCTTCTGGTCCGGACGAGCGACGGCCTGGCGGGGACCCTCCCTCTGGCTCCGCGTCCCGTCGCCGAGTTCTACCAGGAGTACGAAGCGCTCCTCGGCAGCCTCGGCCTGGAGGTGCGGATCTGGCCGGTGCCGGTGGAGATCGAGCGGGTGATCCCCTTCGCCGAGGACCGCGAGCACGCCTCCTATGACGCGGCTTACGCCCACCGCTTCTGGCGCGCCCTGGCGCAGGCCGACCGGGTGCTGCAGATCTTCCGCGGCCGTTTCCTCGGCAAGTGCAGCCCGGTGCACTTCTTCTGGGGAGGCTGCGATCTGGCGGTGACCCGCTTCTCCGGACGACGGGCGCCGGAGCATCCGGGCGGCATCCCCAACCTGGCGGACTGGGTGACGCGGGAGTCCTACTCGCACGAGGTCAGCAGTTGCGGCTTCTGGCCGGGTGGCGGTCTGGTCTCGGAGCCCGCGTTTTACGCCTACGCCTATCCTGAACCGGCCGGCTTCGCGGAATTTCCGATCCAACCGAGAGAGGCCTTCTACCACCCGGAGCTGCGGGAGTTCCTCCTGCCTTACGAAGCGGTCCGTACGGCCGAGCGCCCCGACGACGTGCTCCTCGCCTTCCTGCAGAGCACCTACGAGGCCGCCGCGGAGCCGGGGGGGTGGGACCGCAAGATGCTCGAGCGATCCGAAAAAGTTGAGCGATAGGAGGCGGTTTTCCCGTCTTCAGGGGAGAAAGGCTCGCGGAATCTCCCGCGGTCCCACCTTGGAGGACGGTTCGCCATGTCCCATACGTTCAGCTTGCTCCTGTATCACATCGTTTTCAGCACCCAGCGCCGGGCGGACTTCATCGATCCGGAGCTGCGCGGCGAGCTCTATCCCTACATGGCGGGCGTCGTTTAGAACGAGCGCGGCTCGCTGCTGGCCATCGGCGGCATGCCGGACCACGTGCACCTGCTGGTTCGCCTGAAGCCCACGACCTCGGTGGCGGATTTCCTCCGCTCGGTCAAAGCGAACGCTTCGCGATGGGTTCACGAACGGGCCGATCCGCCCCGCCGGTTCGGCTGGCAGGAGGGGTATGGAGCGTTCACGGTCAGCGAGTCGTCGGCGGCGAAAGTCTGCCGGTATATCCAGAACCAGGAGGAGCACCATCGCCGGCGGAGCTTCGAGGAGGAATGGGTGGATCTCCTGGCGAGGCACGGACTCGAATTCGATCCCTCCGATCCGTTCGGCGAACGCCGCCCCGGGACCGGCGCCCTTGACAGGGCGCGATCGGAGGTGATGTCGCCCATACCCCGGTCTCACGACCGGGGCTAGGAGTATGCCGCCCTCCGGGCTCCAAGGCAGGGAAATGTTGTCGTGCGTCGTCACGAGATCATGTCTCTGTCTTTAATCCACCAGCCGAAGGACGCTAAGGATGCGTTTTCAAAAGAACCACCGCAGTCCTCCATCGCCAGCCCGGAGGGCGGCATACTCCTAGCCCCGATCGTGAGACCGGGGTAAAGCGGCCCCCCTCCTCCAACGTCCGCCCTGTCAAGGGCGGGATCGCTGGCGCCGCGCCGGCAAAAACGCCAAGATACCCGCCATGGCCACGCCCCTGCCGCGACCTCAGGAAACCGTCCACGAACCCTCCGGCCCGACCCTCGTGCGCGGTCTCACGACCTGGGACGGCGCCCTGCTCACCGTCGGATCGATCGTGGGGACGGGCATCTTCCTCACCACCTCGGACATGGCGCGGGTGCTCCCGCATCCGGGTCTGATCCTGCTGGTTTGGTTCTCCGGCGGTCTGGTGACGCTGGCCGGCGCGCTTACCTATGGCGAGCTCGGAGCCATGTTCCCGCGGGCCGGCGGGCTCTATCACTACGTCAAGGAGGCCTACGGGCCGCTGTGGGGGTTTCTCTACGGCTGGACGGCCTTCCTGGTCATCATGTCAGGCGGCATCGCGGCCCTGGGCGTCGCTTTCGGCGAATACCTGGGAAGCTTTCTGCCGTTCTTCTCCACCGGCCACAAGCTACTCTCGGTTCCCTTGGGCTCCTGGACCTGGACGCTCTCGGGAGGCCAGCTCGCTGCGGTGCTCGCGATCCTCTTCCTCACCGCGGTCAACCACTTCGGCCTGAAGGAAGGGGCCGGCGTCCAGAACGCTCTGACGGTGCTCAAGATCGGCTCGATCGTCGCCTTCGTGGCGCTGGGCCTGTTCGTGCCGGCGCACGTCGAGCCCCACCTCGCCGGACCGGTGGGCACCATTCCGGGGAGCCTGCTCGCCGCGTTCGGAGTGGCGATGGTCGCGGCCTTCTGGACCTACGACGGGTGGTACGGCCTCACCTGCTCCGCCGGCGAGATGCGGGATCCCGGGCGCGGCCTGCCGCGGGGATTGTTCCTCGGCACCGCGGCGGTGACGCTTCTCTATGTGCTGCTCAACGTGGTCTACGAGCGGGCGCTGACCGTCCCCGCCATGGCCGAAACCCCGCGCATCGCCGAGACGGCGGCCACGGTGCTCTTCGGACCCGGAGCGGCGCGGTTGATCTCGCTCGCCGTCCTCATCTCCACCTTCGGCTGCATCTCGTCGACGATCCTCTACACCTCGCGCATCTACCTGCCCATGGCCGAGGACGGCCTCTTCTTCCGCTCGCTGGCGCGCATCCACCCCAAGTACCGGACGCCGGTGCCGAGCCTCTGGGCGCAAACGGCGTGGGCGGTCGTCCTCACTGTTTCAGGGACCTACTCGCAGCTCTACACCTACGTCGTCTTCGCCTCGGTCGTCTTCCACGCCATGATCGCGTCCGCCGTCTTCGTCTTGCGGCGCCGCCGGCCGGATGCGCCCCGACCGTACCGCACGTGGGGCTATCCGTGGGTGCCGGTCCTCTTCATCCTCTCCTGCGTGCTGCTCATCGGTAACACGCTGCAGACGAGCCCCCGCGAGTCGATCATCGGTCTTATCCTGGTGGCCCTGGGGCTGCCGGCCTACGCCCTCTTCCGGCGGCGCAACGCGGCAAAACCTTGAGGCGGCCTTTTCGTATCCGGTAGAGATGCCCTGGCCGAGGTGTGTCCGCGGCTAGAATCCGTCGCGTTACGAGGGGAAGTTCCACATCAACTCAATCGATTGGAGGTTTGCGGTGAAACGGATCTCTATAGTCCTCGCGCTCGCCGTGCTCCTGCTGGCGGCGAGCGTCCTGGCGGCGCCGCCCGCGGCGTACAAGGGTCAGACGCCGGCCCAAAAGGCGGAGAAGGAGCAAGAAAAGGCGAAGGAAGCACAGGCCAAAGGGGAAAAGTCCGGGAAGGCCGGTAAGGGCAAGGCGAAAGAGGAGGAGAAGAAGGGCCCCCTCAACGCCTCGACCTTCGCCGGCCTGGAGATGCGCGGCATCGGCCCGGCCGTGGTCGGCGGGCGCATCGTCGACGTCGCCGTCGATCCCACCGCGCCAAGCACCTGGTACGTGGCGGCGGCTTCCGGGGGCGTGTGGAAGACAACCAACGCCGGCACCACCTGGTCGCCCATCTTCGAGGGCCAGGGCTCGTTCTCCATCGGCTGCGTGAGCGTCGATCCCAAGAACCCCCTGACCGTTTGGGTGGGCAGCGGCGAGAACAACAGCCAGCGCAGCGTCTCCTACGGCGACGGCGTCTACAAGTCGATCGACGGCGGCAAGAGCTGGGAGAACGTGGGGCTCAAGAAGTCCGAGCACATCGGCAAGATCCTGATCGATCCGCGCGATACCAACACGGTGTACGTGGCTGCCCAGGGGCCGCTGTGGGCCGCCGGCGGCGACCGCGGCCTCTACAAGACCACCGACGGCGGCAAGACCTGGAAGCAGGCGCTCGCGATCAGCGAGAACACCGGCGTCAGCGACGTGGTGATGGACCCGCGCGACTCGAACGTGCTCTACGCCTCCGCCTACCAGCGCCGCCGGCACGTCTGGACGCTGATCGACGGCGGCCCGGAGGGGGCCATCCACAAGTCGACCGACGGCGGCGCCACGTGGAAGAAGCTCTCCGCCGGCCTGCCCAAGGAAGACCTCGGCCGCATCGGACTCGCGGTCGCACCGTCGAAGCCGGACACCGTCTACGCCATCGTCGAATCCGTCGGCAAGGCCGGCGGCTTCTTCCGCTCCACCAACGCCGGCGGGAGCTGGGAGAAGCGCAGCGATTACGTCGCCGGCAGCCCGCAGTACTACCAGGAGATCTTCGTCGATCCGGTGAACGCGGACCGCATCTACTCCGTGGACGTGCTGCTGCAGGTGAGCGAGGACGGCGGCAAGACCTTCCGTCCGCTGGGCGAGAAGGACAAGCACGTGGACAACCACGTGGTGTGGATCGATCCCGCCAACCGCGATCATCTGCTGGTGGGCTGCGACGGCGGCCTCTACGAGACCTGGGACCGCGGCGCCAACTGGGATTTCAAGAGCAACATGCCGATCTCCCAGTTCTACCGGGTCAGCCTGGACAACGACAAGCCGTTCTACAACGTCTACGGCGGCACCCAGGACAACTTCAGCCTGGGCGGACCCTCGCGCACCAACAACGATCACGGCATCCGCAACTCGGACTGGTTCGTCACCCAGGGCGGCGACGGCTTCCAGACGCAGGTGGATCCCGAGGATCCGAACATCGTCTACGCCGAGGCGCAGTACGGCGCCCTGGGGCGATACGACCGCAAAAGCGGCGAGCAGATCTACATCCAGCCGCAGCCGGGCCGTGGCGAGCCGCCGCTGCGCTGGAACTGGGACGCGCCGCTGATCATCAGCCCGCACTCGCACACCCGGCTCTACTTCGCCGCCAACAGGCTGTTCCGCAGCGACGACCGCGGCAACTCCTGGACCGCCGTGAGCCCGGACCTGACGCGGCAGATCGACCGCCGCAAGCTCAAGGTGATGGGCAAGGTGTGGAGCGCCGACACGGTGGCCTACAACGCCTCGACGTCGTTCTACGGCAATATCGTGGCGCTCAACGAATCGCCGCTGAAAGAGGGCCTGCTCTACGTCGGCACCGACGACGGGCTCCTTCAGATCAGCGAGAACGGCGGCGGCCAGTGGCGCAAGATCGACACCTTCCCCGGCATCCCGGAGAACACCTACGTCTCCGACGTCGAAGCCTCGCCGCTCGACGCCGACACCGTCTTCCTCGCCTTCGACAACCACAAGATGGGCGACTTCAAGCCCTACCTGCTGAGGAGCGCCGATCGCGGCAAGACCTGGACCTCGATCGCCGGCGACCTGCCCGAGCGCGGCTCCGTGCTGACGGTGGCCCAGGACTTCGTCAATCCGAATCTGCTCTTCGCCGGCACCGAGTTCGGCCTCTATTTCACCATCGACGGCGGCAAGAAGTGGATCCAGCTCTCCAGCCTGCCGGTGATCGCCGTCCGCGACATCGCCCTCCACAAGCGGGAGAACGACCTCGCGGTGGCCACCTTCGGCCGCGGCTTCTACATCCTCGACGACTACACGCCGCTGCGCATGTTGAAGCCCGAGATGCTGGAGCAGGAGGCCGGGCTCTACCCCGTCAAGCAGGCCGCGGCCTACATCGAGGCCTCGCCCATGGGCGGCGCCGACCGCGGCTTCCAGGGCTCGTCGTTCTACGTCGCGCCCAATCCGCCCTTCGGTGCCGTCTTCACCTACTACCTGAAGGAAGACCTGAAGAGCCGCAAGGAGCAGCGCCGGGAGCAGGAGAAGAAGCTCGAGAAGGAGGGCGGCACGCTCGTCTATCCGAGCTGGGAGGCGCTGCGCACCGAGGAGCGCGAGCCGGAGCCGAGCGTCATCCTCACCGTCACCGACGAGGAGGGCAACGTCGTGCGCCGGCTGACGGCTCCCCCCAAGGCCGGCTTCCATCGCGTGGCCTGGGACCTCCACTTCCCGGCCTCGACGCCGACGCGGCTGCAGGAGCCGGAGCGCAACTTCTTCAGCGGACCTCCGCGCGGGCCGATGGTGGCGCCCGGCAAGTACAAGGTCACCATGGCGAAGAGGGTGGACGGAGTGGTGACGCAGCTCGGCGAGGCGCAGACGTTCGAGGCCGTGCCGGTCGGCATGGCGACGCTGCCGGCGCAGGACCGGGCCGCCCAGCTCGCGTTCCAGCGCAAGACCGCCCGGCTGCAGCGGGCCGTGCGGGGCGCCGCCCAGGCGGTGGACGAGGCCCGCGAACGCCTGAAGTACGTGCAGAAGGCCATCCTCGACACGCCGCAGGCCGACCTCAAGCTCTCCGAGCAGGCGCGGGCGCTGGACCTCCGCCTCCAGGACATCGAGGAGAAGCTCAGCGGTGATCCCGTGCTGGCCTCCCGCAACGAACCCACGCCGCCGGCCATCATCGACCGCGTCGAGGGCATCGTGCAGAGCCATTGGGCCTCCACCTCCGAGGCGACCCGCACCTTCCAGGACGACTACGCCATCGCCGCCGCCGAGTTCGCGCCGGTGCTGGCGGACCTCCGCCAGGCGATCGGCGTCGACCTCAAGAGTCTGGAAGATCAGCTCGAAACCCTCGGCGCCCCCTGGACGCCGGGCCGACTGCCGAGCTGGACGCCGGAGTAGGGTTCGCGCCGGATCGGGGCGCTCCGCCCACGGAAGCCCTCACCACCCCGGCCCTCCTCTCCCAGAGGGAGAGGAGGGAGAAAACAGGCGACGAGAAGCTTCTTTTCCCCTCTCTCCCTCTGGGAGAGAGGGAAGGGGAGTGAGGGCTTCGCGGGCATCCGGCGTGGTATTCTTGAAACACCCCCGATGGATGTTCTCTCCCTCGCTCTCGCCCTGAGCTTCGTCCCGGCGTTTCTCTGCGCCGCGTTCATCTATTGGATCGATCGCTACGAGAAGGAGCCCAAGCTGCTCCTGGGCGGCGTCTTCTGGTGGGGCGCCGTGGTGGCCGCGGGCGGTGCGCTCGTCTCGCAGCTTTTCCTCGAGGGGACCGTCGAGCTCGCGACCGGCTCGGCGGAGACGGCTCAACTGGCGGGCGCCACGCTGTTCGCGCCGCTCACCGAGGAGAGCCTCAAGGGGATGGCCGTGCTCGTGGTCTTCCTCATCTTCCGCCGCGAGTTCGATTCTGTGCTCGACGGCCTGGTCTACGCCGGCGTCGCGGCCCTGGGCTTCGCGGCGACGGAGAACGTTCTCTATTACATCGACGCAAACACCAAGCACGGCGTTGAAGGGATGCTCGGCCTGTGGTTC
This sequence comes from Thermoanaerobaculia bacterium, assembly GCA_036002325.1. Classification (GTDB taxonomy): domain Bacteria; phylum Acidobacteriota; class Thermoanaerobaculia; order Multivoradales; family UBA5704; genus DATARR01. The sequence goes on from DASYTJ010000058.1 coordinate 15,503, forward strand.
GTCCGCGGCGTCCTCGGCGCCTGGGACCACCCCTTCTACACCGCCTGGATCGGCCTGGGGCTGGCGGTGACGCGTCTCTCGCTCTCCGGCGCCATCCGTTGGCTCGCTCCGCCGGCGGGCTGGGGCCTGGCCGTCGGGGCGCACTCGCTCCACAACGTTCTGGCCACGGCCGCTCCCAGGATTCACGAGCTCGGCGTGGTGATGTTCCTCCTCGACTGGACGGGTTGGTTCGTGATCGCCGTCGTGCTTCTGGGCGCGGTCTGGCGGGAGCGGCAGATGCTCCGGCTCCAGCTCGCCGACGAGGTGATGCGCGGCACGCTCGACGAACGCCAGTACCGGACGGCTCTCTCCGCCGGCTTCCACCTCGGAGCCCGCGTGCGCGCCCTCGGCTCGGGCCGCCTCCTAGCCACCCGCCGCTTCTACCGTCTCTGCGGCGAGCTGGCCCACAAGAAGCAGCAGCTCGCCCGCCTCGGCGACGAAGACGGCGCCTCGCTGCTGGTCGAGAAGCTGCGTGAGGAGATGCGGCAGCTGGCACCGCTGGCGGCCGCGTAAGACCTTCCACAAATTTCGCGACGAAAGGTCCAGACCCATGACCGCTTCCCACATCTCCGGCCTCAAGCTCATGGCGATTTCCCTGGGCTTGGCACTCGGTGTGGCTGCCCTGCCCCGCCTCTCGACCGCCGAGACCGGGCTCGAGCAGGTATCAGCGATCTATCGCCAGGCCCTGGAGGCCTATGAAAAAAAGGACTACGCCACCTATTACGAAGGGTTTTCCCGTCTATCTGCGATCTTGCCGAACGATCCGGGAGTGGTCTTCCGGTTGGCGGGCGCCTCGGCTCTCACCGGCCGAGTCGCCGAAGCGGAGAGTCTGCTGAAGCGCCTGACCGCCATGCAGGTCGATCGCGATCTGGTGTCGAGCCCCGATTTCGTGTCGATTCATGAAACAGCGGCTTTCAAGGCCGCCGTAACGGCCATGGAGTCTCTGAAGGCTCCGGTTGGCACCGAGACCATTGCCTTCCGGCTGCCGGAGAGAGACTTCATCCCCGAGGGGATTGCCTGGGATCCGGTAACCCGAACTTTCCTGGTGAGCAGCGTTCATCTGCGAAAAGTCGTGCGCGTGGGCCGGGACGGCGCGGTGCGGGATCTGGTGCAGGCAGGACAGGACGGCCTGTGGTCTGCGCTGGGAATCGATATCGATCCAGGTCGGCGAATCCTCTGGGTGTGCAGCACGGCCTATAAGCAGATCAAGGGAGCCACGCCCGGAGAGGAGGGTCAGGCGGCCCTCTTCGCCTTCCACGCCGACAGCGGCAAGCTCCTGGGGCGCTACCCTCTGGCCGGAGGTGTCAAGGGGCACGGCTGCGATTCTCTCGCCGTCGGTCCGCGCGGCGACGTCTATGTTTCGGATGGCGAAACCGGTGCGATCTACCGCCTGCGCAGGGGTGCTAAGGCTCTGGAGGCCTTCCTGGCCGGCGGCAGCCTGTACTCGGCGCAGAGCCTGGCCTTCCCTCCTGGCGGCAAGGCCCTGTTCATTGCCGACTATGCGCGGGGCGTCGTTGGCGTGGACCTTTCCTCGCGCAAGGTGACCCTCCTGCCGGCGCCGCAGGACGCAGCTCTCGGCGGCATCGATGGGCTCGCCTACTACGGCGGCAGCCTGCTCGCGGTGCAGAACGGCGTGCAGCCGAACCGGGTCCTGCGCCTGCGGCTCTCCTCCCGGCTGGACCGGATCGAGAGTGTCGAGGTGCTGGCCCGCAGCTTGCCGATCTATGACGAGCCCACCCTGGCCACGGTCGTGGACAGAGCCCTCTATTACATCGCCAACAGCCACTGGGGAAAGTTCGACGAGAGAGGAGCTCTCCCCGAACCCGAGAAGCTCAGCGAGCCGGCGATCCTGAAGATCCCTCTCGGGTAAAGACATCCACCTGCGAGTACCCCATTCCGTCCGGCTCCTTGCCGGCGGTCAGCGAACCCACTCGCTTCCATTCGGCGAGGTCGACGATCGAGATCGTGTCGCCGTTGGCGTGGGCCACGAAGGCCCGCTTGCCGTCGGGAGTGACGACGATGCCGATGGGGACCGAGCTGTCGCCGAACTGGGTCATCAGCCGTTTCTCTTTGTCGGCCACGGCCGGGACGGGGACCGGTACGCGGCGCTCGAGCTTGCGCTCGGCCACCTCGAGCACGGCGAGGTCGCCCGACTTGGCGCAAGAAACCAGAGCGCGCCGGCCGTCTGGGACGATCTTGACGCGGATGGGGAAGCTCTCGACCGGGATCGTGGCGAGAACCTCCAGCGTCTGGGTATCCACCGCCACCACCGTGTTGGCCTCGCGGCTGGTCACCCACACCTGCCGGCCGTCGGGGCTGACGTCGATCCCTTCCGTGCCGGCCCCGGTCTGAACGTTGCCGAGCGGCTTGCCCGCCTTGAGGTCGATCGCCGTCATCGTGCCGGACCCGATGTTCGCCACGAAGGCCCGGCTGTGGTCCGGGGTCACGGCCACCATGTGGGAGACCTCCTGGCCGGTGCCGACACCGCGCAGCACCTTGCCGTCCACCACGTCCACCTCGATGAGGGTCTTGGCGGCCTCGGAGGTTACCAGGGCGCGCCGGGCGTCGAGGAAGACCATGCCGTGCGGCCGCATGTAGCCGCCGAGATCGATCGTCTTCAGCACCTTGGCGCCGGGCACGTCGATCAGGGTGAGCGTCGAACCCTCCTTCTCGCGCGTCCCGTAGTTGGCGATCAGAGCCTGGCGGCCGTCGGGCGAGACGGCAACTTCATGGGGCCCGATTCCCACCGGCAGAGTGGAGACGACTTTGCCGGACCCGAGATCCACCAGCGATACGGTCGCCTCCGCCTTGTTGGCGACGATCAGCGTGGCGGCCTGCAACGGGCCGGTGAAAAGCAACGAAACCGCAAGGATGAAGATCCGAAGCATGATGCCCCCCTATTCCACGCGCAGAGCCTACAGCAACCGGTCTTTGTAGGGGCGGCCCTATGTGGCCGCCCTGCCGCCCAGGGCGCCCACGCAGGGGCGCGCCCCCTACAGCTCAGGCATCGAGATCCCCCGGATCCACCTGGTCGAAGACGGCGTTCAAGGTGTCCGCGAGCCCTTCGACCACCTCGCGCTCGGCGCCGAGGCGCTCTTCGAGATCTGCCCGAACCCGCAGGGCCTCGTGCAGCGCGTTGCGCAAGGTCCGGATCTCCAGGGACTTCAATTGCAGGGTGGCGGCGTCGCCGTCGAAGGAGATCACCTTCATGGCGCTGGCTCCATAATATTCTTTAGATTCAATGTTTAGATAAGCTGGCCGGGAGATCCTGCTGTGGTACCATAACCGAGTTTATCTTCAAGGAGAGATCTCCGTGCCGGCCCACGGCGACCGGCGAAAGGCACAGTCATGAAAGTTCTCCACGATTCGGACCGTCCGATCGCAGCCAACCGCTTCCAGAAGAGGGAGTCGTCCATGAATGCAGCCATGAAAATCCACTACCCGGCGGCCCTCGCTCTCATTTCGGCCCTGCTCTCGAGCTTCGGTCCACTCGGCGACGCTCCCCTCCGTGCGGATGAGGTGGTCAACGGGAACTGCTTGACCACGGTCTCGGGGAGCACGCAGAACTGCACCGCGAACGACGGTCCCGACCTCACCCTGGGCATTACGAGCATCTCCGATATCACCGCGGGCTGCATCAACAACACGTCCAGCGTCGAGCTGGTCAAGTTTCAGATCATCTTGCACCAGCCCAACGCCGGAACCCGCTACGACGTGGGAACGTGGATCAATAGCGACGGCTCGAGCGCCAACACCGGGCCGAACGGGACCTGCTCGCGGTTCGGTCTCTTCCCTGCAGGGACGCTGAACGCCAACACCTGCGGGCCATGGGACCTGGACAGCGGCTCGGGCCCGTACGTCAACGCGGATGGAGATTCCTGCGGCGACCTCTATGACGCGGGTTCGAACGGCTGCAACCAGAATTCGTCGGGAAGCCCATGGGACGATTCGGTGTACAACACCGTGAACGCCCTCGGCCTGACGGTGCTCTGCTCCGATCCGGCTAGTACAGGGTTCGTACGCGTGCCGACCTGCAACACCTGGAGCCAGCAAGCCAACGCGGTCGACGACCCCGCCGACGCGGGCAATTCCTGCGATTCCGCGGCCGAGTTCGGCCTGGGCACCACGGCCAAGTGCTCCTGCGGCACGGAGGACACCAACGTGCCGGCGCCCAACCTTGGCCTCTCGTGCACGTGCTCGCCCAGCACCGTGCGCGTGGGCTTCACGAACGGCGCCTCGACCACCTGCACGGTTACCTACAACAACGCTATCGACTGCGTGCCCAATGCCTCGACCGCCGAGAACCTGCGCTGCGGCACGGCTGCCTACGTTCAGTACCAGGTGGACGAGAACACGTCGGGAACCGGCGGCGACATCGGGCAGTTTCTGTCCAACCTCCCGAACACTCCGACCGAGAACACGAGCGGCAAGATTCCAACGTCGACGACTTCGCAGATCCGCTGGACGCCTCGGAACCAGATCACCAGCGGCAGCCTGGGAATCATCGGCGACAACCAGACCGGGACGCTAACGTTCCAGTACTACGTGGATCCCAGCACGGCGACCCTCACGAATCGGGTCATCGCGAACGTCAGCACCTACTTCTCGAATGCGGCGCCCGACGCCAACGGCGCCTACGCCAGCCGCGTGCTGAGGAACGGCAGCGCCCAGTGCACGATCAGCACGAGCCCCAATGCCACCTGGGCCCGCGTCTCCTCGTTCGCGGCCAAAGAGGACGACGGCCGCGTCGTCGTCGAGTGGGAGACGGCGGCCGAGGTCGGCACCGTGGCTTTCGAGGTCGAGCGGCGCGATCCGGCCAGCGGCCAGTTCGTGCGGATCTCCGAGCAGGCGGTGCCGGCGGTCGAACAGCTCCCCGGCGGCCGCTACCGGCTCGTGGATCCGGCGGCGCCGCGCGGCCAGAAACTCACCTACCGGCTCGTGGAAATCGACCAGCAGGGCAAGCGCGAGGTCTTCGGCCCCTACCGGGTGAAGGTGGAGCGCGAGTCCCGTCAGGCGCAGAGCCTCGGCGACCGCGACTTCAAGGCCAGCGGCAAGGCGGTCTCGCCGCGCCTCCTGGAGGCCGCGGTGGAGCGGCGGAGCGTCCGGGCCGCTGCGGACGCGGCCGTCGTGGGCGAGAAGGCGCAGGCCGCGAGCCGCGCCAGGATCTCGGTCGTCGGCAGCGGCATGGTGCGGGTCAAGAAGCGGGACCTCGCCATCGGTCTCGGTATGCCGGTGGCGGCGGCGGCGGGCCAGATCAAGTCCGGACGCCTGCAGCTCAGCCACGCGGGCCAGAACGTCGCCTGGCAGGCCGCCGCCGACGGCGACGGCATCGTCTTCTACGGCGAGGCGATCGACAGTCCCTACACCGACGCCAACGTCTACTGGCTGGAGCGCGGCAACGGCCAGCTCGTGGCCACGGTCGCCGCCCAGCCGGCCTCGGGGGCCGCCGCCGACGCGTTCCTCGACACCCGCCACATCGAGGTGGACGCCATCCCCGCGGTCACGGCGCCGCTGCCGGTAGCGGACTTCTGGATCTGGAAGAGCTTCTTCCCCGGCTTCCCCGGCTTCGACCGCGGCACGTTCATCGCCGACGCGCCTTCGCCGGCCGCCGGCCAGGCCAAGCTCACCGTCAATCTCTACGGCTTCGCCGCCGTCCAGCGCGCCAGTCTGCGGGTCAACGGCCGCGGCATCACCGAGATCTCCTGGTCGGGCCCCGGACCCTTCAGCAGGCAGGTGACGCTGCCGGCCGGCCTGCTGGTCGATGGCGCCAACAACAAGATCGAGATCGTAGCGCTGGAGGCCGAGCGCGGCTTCTGGCTCGACTCCTTCGATCTCACCTATTCGCGCCACTACCGGGCGGTCTCCGACCGTCTCGCCTTCCGGGCTGAAGCCGGCCGCGCGGTCGCTCTCGACGGCTTCCGCTCCACCGACATCACGGTCTACGACCTGGCGCAGCCGCTCGCTCCGCGGCGGCTCGGAGGGCTCAATGCCCAGCCGCAGGCGGACGGCACGTGGGGGGTTTCCTTCCTCGCTCCGGACGCCGGTCCCTACGTGGCGACCACCGGGGGAGCGCTGGGCCGCACGACCGTGGAGGCGAGCTCTCCCGCGGACCTGCGCAATCCGGGCCGCGGCGCCGAGTACCTGGTGATCACTCCGCCCGAGCTGCGCAGCGAGGCTCGCCGTCTCGCCGATCTGCGGGCCGGCCAGGGGCTCACCACGATGGTCGTGGACCTGGGCGACGTCGTCGATCTCTTCGGTGATGGCATCCCCGATCCGCTCGCCATCCGGCGGTTCCTCGCCTATGCCGTCGACAACTGGTCGACTCCGCCGCGCTACGTCGTGCTCGCCGGCAAGGGCACCTACGACTACCGCAACCTGCTGGGCCTCTTCTCGAACCTGCTGCCGCCTCTCCTGGTGACGACGTCCGAGGGGATCTCGCCGGCCGACGCCGAGTTCGCCGACTTCGACGACAGCGGCGTGCCGGCCGTGGCCATCGGCCGCATTCCGGCCGTGACCCTCGCGGACATGCGGGCCTACGTGGACAAGGTGGCGGCCTACGAGAGCGAGCCGGCCGGAGCGTGGACCGGCCAGGCGCTGCTCGTCGCCGACGATGCCGACTCCGCGGGCGACTTCCAGGCCTCCAGCGAGGCCCTGGCCGGACTGCTCGCGCCGCGGCTCGGCCTCTCCCGTATCTACATGCCCGTGGGCGCCACCTCCGAGCAGATCCAGGAGAACCGTTCCCGGCTGCAGGGCGCCTTGCGCGAAGGCCAGTTGCTGGTCAACTACATCGGCCACGGCGGGCTCGACCGGCTGGATTCCGAGGGACTGCTGCTCACCTCCGACGTGCCGAAGCTGGGCAACGCGCCGCGGCTGCCGGTAATGACGGCGCTGACCTGCCTGATCTCGCAGTTCGCCTATCCCGCTATCAGCTCGCTCGGCGAGGAGCTGGTGTTGCAGCGCGACGGCGGCACCGCCGCCCTCTTCGGGCCGACCTGGCTGTCGTACAACGCGCCGGCGGGCGAGCTCGGCCGCTACCTGCTGCCGCAGCTCTCGCAGCCGGACAACGGACGGCTCGGCGATCGCCTGCTGCGCGGCCTCGCCGCCTACGCCGCGGCGGGAGGCGACCGCGACATGCTGCGGCTCTACACGCTGCTGGGCGATCCGGCGCTGAATTTGAAGCGGTAGAAATCGGGCCGTCTTGCCGTAGCGACCTCACCCCCAACCCCTCTCCTTTAGGAGAGGGGTTGGGGGTGAGGTCGAGCGGGCAAACCTCTTCCCAATTGGAACGAATCTCGCAACCCTCCCTCGCCGGAGGTGTAGTCATGAAGTACAACCAAGCCATCAAGCTCTGCCTCGTTTCCGCCTCGCTCCTGCTGGCCGCCGCGGCCGGCTGCGCGTCCGGCAACGCAGGCACGAAGTCTTCCGCCTCGTCCGCGCCGCAGGGGCCGGCCTTCCAGGTTGCCTCGATGCTCTCGGGCACCTACCAGCTCCGCGACGGCAACTCGGACGTGCGGCTGCAGATCGGCACCACCGGCGGCGCCGGCAGCAATTTCAACCTTCTCGCGACCGCCTCGGGGACGTACGAGGGCCGCGACTTGCACCAGCAGGGGGTCATCCGCCTGGTTTCGGAAGGACCTGACGTGAGGATGTCCGTCATTCCCCATTTCGCCCCCGTCACCGAGCTCTCGCCGGACGTCAACCGCTTCTCCGGGACCGAGCTGCAGGCGGCTTGCAGCCTGTACCTCGAGCCGGACAAAGGGAAGTGGAGCGGCGCGACTCTGGGGCCCGGCACCTGCGTGCAGGCGGTGACCGGCGCCGCGGGCCAGTGGCAGGTGGAGATCCTGCCCGGAGCGCTCCGCTTCATCGACGTGGGAACCAAGCAGGCCCTGGTGTTCCAGAAGACGGGAGACTCGGTTTCGCGGTAGGCGAAGATACAATCCTCGCATGGCCACCGAGACCAGGCCGGAACGGCCGGCCGCCGCCGGCGAGGATGAGCGCCGGACCACCTCCGAGATCCCGGTCAAACCGTTCTACGGGCCGGATGACGCCGCGGTCATCCCTTACGAGCAGCGGGTCGGCGATCCGGGCGAGTTCCCCTACACCCGCGGTCTCTACCCGGAGATGTACCGCAAGCGCCATTGGACCATGCGGCAATACGCCGGCTACTCCTCGGCCACCGAGTCGAACCGGCGCTACCGGTACCTCCTTTCCCAGGGAACCACGGGCCTCTCGGTGGCCTTCGATCTGCCGACACAGATCGGCCACGACTCCGACTCCCCCATCGCCCGCGGCGAGGTCGGCCGCGTGGGCGTCGCCATCGACTCCATCGAGGACATGCGCCGCCTCTTCGACGGCATCCCCCTCGACCGGGTGACCACCTCGATGACGATCAACGCCACCGCCGCCATCCTGCTCGCCCTCTACCTCGTCGTGGCGGAGGAGCAGGGGGTTTCCTGGGAGCGCGTGGGCGGCACGGTGCAGAACGACATCCTGAAGGAGTACGCCGCCCGCGGCACCTACATCTATCCTCCGGGCCCGTCGCTCAAGCTGGTGACGGACGTCATCGCCTTCTGCGCCGACCGGGTGCCGAAGTGGAACCCGATCTCGATCTCCGGCTATCACATGCGCGAAGCGGGCTCGACAGCCGTTCAGGAGGTGGCCTTCACCCTCGCCAACGGCCTCGCCTACGTCCAGGCGGCGCTCGGCCGGGGCCTGTCGATCGACGGCTTTGCGCCCCGCGTCTCGTTCTTCTTCAACGCCCACAACAACTTCCTGGAGGAGGTGGCGAAGTTCCGCGCCGCGCGCCGGCTGTGGGCGGAGCTGGTCGAGGAGCGTTTCGCTCCCCAGGATCCCCGCTCGCTGTGGCTGCGCTTCCACACCCAGACGGCGGGCTCGACGCTCACCGCCCAGCAGCCGATGAACAACGTCGTGCGGGTAGCCCTTCAGGCTCTGGCGGCGGTCTGCGGCGGCACGCAGTCGCTGCACACCAACTCGCTCGACGAGGCGCTCGGTCTGCCGACCGAGGAGGCGGTCCGGCTCGCATTGCGCACGCAGCAGGTGATCGCCCACGAGAGCGGCGTCGCCGACGTCGCCGACCCCCTGGGAGGCTCCTACGTCGTCGAGGCGTGGACAGACGAGATCGCGCGGCGGGCGCGGGACTACATCCGCCGCATCGACGACATGGGCGGCGCCCTGGCGGCCCTGGAGCGGGGCTTCCAGCAGCGGGAGATCGCCGAGGCGGCCTACCGCTACCAGATGGCCGTCGAGGAGCAGCGCGAGATCGTCGTGGGGGTCAACGCCTTCGAGACCGAGGAAGAGCCGCCGATCGAAGTGCTGAGGATCGATCCGGCGGCCGAGCGCGAGCAGGTGGAGCGCCTCCTTGCCCTGCGCGCGCGCCGGGACGGTGAGCGCGCCGCCCTGGCCTCCGGCGAGCTGACCGCCGCCGCCCGCGAGGACCGCAATCTGATGCCGGCCATCCTCGGCTGCGTCCGCGCCGAGGTCACCCTGGGAGAGATCTCCAACGTCCTGCGGGAGGTTTACGGCGAATATCGGGATGCGGGGCTGGAGTAGCGTACAATCCGAAGCGCGCATGCGGCCGCCTGACTTCGCTCTCGCCCTGGCCCAGGTGACCCTGGACTCCATCGGCGACGGCGTACTGGCGACCGACACCGAAGGGCGCATCGAGTATCTCAATCCGGTAGCCGAGGCGCTCACCGGCTGGGAACCGTCCGAAGCCCAGGGCCGGCCCCTCTCCGAGATCTTTCGCCTCACCGAGACCGCCGGCGGTCAGGAGATCGGCGACCTGCTCCGCCGCTGTATCGACGAGGGTCAGAAGTTCCGGTTGATCGAACGCAGCACGCTCGAGCGGCGCGACGGCCGCCGCTACGCCGTCGAGGCCACCGGCGCGCCCATCCACGCCGGCGACGGCGGCATTCTCGGCGCCGTCCTGGTCTTCCAGGACGTCTCCGACAAGCGGCTGATGGCCCTGCAGCTCGCCCATCAGGCCACCCACGACGAGCTGACCGGTCTGCTCAACCGCCAGGCGTTCGACGGCCACCTCCAGCAGGCACTCGAGGAGGTCCGCGGCCGCGCCGGCGTCCACGCTCTCTGCTACATGGACCTCGACCAGTTCAAGCTCGTCAACGACACCTGCGGGCACCTGGCCGGCGACGAGCTGCTCTGCCGCGTCACCGGGCTGCTCCAGGAGTCGCTGCGCGACACCGACCTGGTGGCCCGCCTCGGCGGCGACGAGTTCGCGGTGCTCTTCTCCCGCGCCAACCTGGAGCAGGCCGAGCGGCAGGTGGCCGAGTTCCACCACGCCCTGCAGCAGTTCCGCTTCACCTGGCGCGACAAGACCTTCGCCATCGGCGCGAGCATCGGTCTGGTGCCCATCACCCGCGAGTTCAAGACCGTCGCCCACCTGCTCTCGGCCGCCGACCACGCCTGCTACGCGGCCAAGGAGAAGGGGCGCAACCGGGTGCAGATCTATCAGGAGGACGACGCCACCTTCATCCGCCGCCACGGCGAGATGAACTGGGTGGTGCGCATCCAGCAGACGCTGGAGCAGAACCGCTTCCGCCTCTTCTCGCAGCCGATCCAGCCGCTCTCGCCGCTCGTCACGCCAGGCCTCTACTTCGAGGTGCTGCTGCGGATGGTGGAAGAGGACGGCCGCATCCACCTGCCGAGCGATTTCATCCGCGCCGCCGAGCGCTACGGCATGATGCGCGCCATCGACCGCTGGGTGATCCGCAACTGCGTCCGCGCGCTGACCAGCCAGCCGCCGCCTTTTATCAATCAGCTACAGGCCTGTTCCATCAATCTCTCGGCGGTCTCGCTGAGCGACGAGGGATTCGTCGCTTTCCTTGACGAGGAGCTGGCCGCCACGGGGGCGCCGCCGGGCAAGCTCTGCTTCGAGATCACCGAAACGGCGGCCATCGAGAACCTGCCCCAGGCCCGCAGAGTGCTCTCCCATCTGACGGCCAGAGGCATCCGCTTCGCTCTCGACGACTTCGGCACCGGCATGTCCTCCTACAGCTACCTCAAGGAGCTGCCGGTCTCCTTCCTGAAGATCGACGGCAAGTTTATCAAGGACATCGTCACCGATCCTCTCGACCAGGCAATGGTGGAGTCGATCAATCAGGTGGGGCACGTGATGGGGATCGAAACGGTCGCCGAAGGGGTGACCAACGCCGCCGTGGTCGAGCGCCTGAGGGACCTGGGAGTGGACTACGTCCAGGGGAACTGGATCAGCCCGCCCCGGCCGCTGGCAGGGTCGGCCGAGGCGGTCGGTCCCTTGGCGCCTCCCGCTCGCAAGGAGAGCCGGGAAATCTGAGGCTCCAGCGGTCGCCCGCGAGGCCTCACCCCCTGTCCCCCTCTCCCTGACGGGCGAGGGGGGACCCATGCGAAGGCGATTGCCTAAAAAGCAGGCCTCCTATCGGCAAGGCAGGCTGTGAATCGTCCCCCCTCGCCCGTCAGGTGAGGCTTCTTCGGGTAGACCGGTGAAATTCGAGAGGACTCGCACGTGACACCAACGCACCTCTCCCTGTAGGATGTTGGCCGCTTTCACAGAGGAGATCTTATGGCGGAAAGCGTGGCATCACGCCGCACGGAAGGGACCACGACCGGCTTCATCCGCGAGCTCGGGCTGCTCGACTCCACCATGATCGTGGCCGGCTCGATGATCGGCTCCGGCATCTTCATCGTCCCTGCCGAGATCTCGCGGCAGGTGGGCTCGGCCGGCTGGCTGATCATGGTCTGGGTGGTGACCGGATTGTTGACCATCTCCGCGGCGCTCTCTTATGGAGAGCTGGCGGCGATGATGCCCAAGGCAGGCGGTCAGTACGTCTATCTGCGCGAAGCCTTTTCGCCGCTGTGGGGGTTCCTCTATGGCTGGACGCTGTTCCTGGTCATCCAGACCGGCACCATCGCCGCCGTGGCCGTCGGCTTCGCCCGCTTCCTGGGGGTGCTGATACCGGGGATCTCTCCGACCTCCTGGATCATCCCGCCGATCGACCTCTCGGAGAAGTACGCGATCAGCCTCTCCATGCAGCAACTGGTCGCTATCCTCCTCATCCTCTTCCTCAGCCTGCTCAACACCCGCGGCATCCACCTCGGCAAGCTCATCCAGAACACCTTCACCTCGGCGAAGACCCTGTCACTGCTGGCGCTCATCGTCCTCGGCATCTTCGTGGGGCGCAACGCCGACGTGGTGGCGGCGAACTTCAGCAACCTGTGGACGCCGCAGGGCACGACGCCGATCCAGCCGGACCTGTCGTGGGTCCCTGCCACCACTGCGACGGCCGGAGCCTTCGGCCTCCTCGTCGCCTTCTGCGTCGCCCAGGTGGGCTCGCTCTTCTCCGCGGACGCCTGGAACAACATCACCTTCACCGCCGGTGAGGTCAAGGAGCCGCGGAAGAACATCCCCCTGTCGCTCGCCGCCGGCACGCTGCTGGTGATCGGCCTCTACATCCTGGCCAACGTCGCCTACCTCTGTACGCTCCCCCTGGAGGCGATCAAGACCGCGGCGGACGACCGGGTGGCGACCGCGGCGCTGCAGGTGATCTTCGGCCCGGCCGGCGCGGCGATCATGGCGGTGGCCATCATCATCTCGACCTTCGGCTGCAACAACGGGCTGATCCTGGCCGGCGCGCGGGTCTACCATGCGATGTCCTGCGACGGCCTCTTCTTCCGCTCGACCGGCAAGCTCAACCGGCGCCACGTGCCGGCCTGGGGGTTGCTCCTGCAGGGCATCTGGGCCTCGTTCCTGGTGCTGCCCCGCACCCGTACCCACGATGCCGCCGGCTATCCGCAGTACGGCAACCTCTACGGCACGCTGCTGGACTGGGTGGTCTTCGCGGTGCTGATCTTCTACGTGCTGACCATCATCGGAGTGTTCGTGCTGCGCCGCAAACGGCCGGACGCCGAGCGGCCGTACCGGGCTTTCGGCTATCCGGTGATCCCGGCGCTCTACATCCTGGCGGCGACCGTGATCCTGGTGATCCTGCTGTTCTACCGGACGTCGACCTCCTGGCCAGGTCTGGTCATCGTGCTGACGGGCATCCCCGTATACTTCGCCTGGCGCAAGCTGGGTTCTCCTGCGCCCGCCGAGGCGGGTGAGACGAGGGCTTGACGGAGCCGGGCGGGCGTCCATCGGGGACGCCTCGCGGCGGCGAGAAACGAATTCGGTTCTGACGCTCGATCCAAGTTTGGAGGTCTAGAGTCCATGGCAAACCGCCTTTTTGCCAGAAAACCCCTCGAGCTGCTGCTGGAGGAGATGAGGGGCGAGAACCGGCTGCGCCGGGTGCTCGGTCCGGTCCAGCTCTCGGCACTGGGTGTGGGCGCGATCATCGGCGCGGGCATCTTCGTCGCGACCGGCGAGGCCGCCCACAACGTCGCCGGCCCGGCGCTCATGGTCTCGTACATGGCCGCCGGTATCACCTGCATCTTCGCGGCGCTCTGCTATGCGGAGTTCGCCTCGATGGTGCCGGTCGCCGGTTCGGCCTATACCTACGCCTATGCCACTCTCGGCGAGCTGTTCGCCTGGATCATCGGATGGGACCTGGTCCTGGAGTACGCGGTGGGGAGCGCGACCGTCGCCAACGGCTGGTCAGGGTATTTTCAAAGTGTCCTGGCGAAGGCCGGGATCGACCTGCCAGCCGTCTTACGGGAGGCGCCGATCCGCTACAACGCGGCGACCGGCGTGTTTGAATCGACCGGCTCCTACGTGAACCTGACGGCGATCATCATCGTCACGATCGTTACGATCATCCTCGTCAAGGGGATCTCCGAGAGCGCCAGCTTCAACGCCGCGATGGTCGGAATCAAGGTGGCCGCGGTGTTGTTCGTCATCGGGGTCGGCGCCTTCTACGTCAACCAGGCCAACTGGCATCCGTTCGCGCCGTACGGCTGGACCGGCTTCAGCTTCTTCGGCCAACATGTGGCTGGCCAGACCGATGCGGGCGGCAATCCCCTGGGGATGCTCGCCGGTGCGGCGATCATCTTCTTCGCTTATATCGGTTTCGACTCCGTGTCGACGCACACCGAAGAAGCCAAGAACCCGCAGCGCGACGTGCCGATCGGCATCATCGCGTCGCTCCTCCTCTGCACGTTCCTCTATATCGCCGTCGTCGCCGTGCTCACCGGCATGGTCCGGTACGACCAGATCGACACCGCGGCAGGCGTCAGCGACGCTTTCAAGCAACAGGGGCTCGGTGTCGCCGAGGTGATCATCGCGATCGCCGGAGTGGCCGGCATCACCTCGGTGCTCCTGGTCATGATGCTCTCGGGCCCCCGGGTGTTCCTGGCGATGGCTCGCGACGGTCTGGTGCCCAAGGGATTCTTCGGCGACGTCCATCCGAAGTTCCGCACGCCCTGGCGGTCGACGATCCTGGTCGGCGTCTTCGTCTGCCTGCTCACGGGCTTCCTGCCCCTCGGCTTCCTCCTCCACCTGACGAACATCGGCACCCTGCTCGCGTTCGTCATCGTCTGCGCCGCGGTCCTCATCATGCGCAAGAAGTACCCCGACGCCGAGCGTCCCTTCCGCTGCCCATGGGTGCCGGTCGTGCCGATCCTGGGGGTCCTGTGCTGTCTCCTGCTGATGTTCTCGCTGCCGGCCGACAACTGGCTGCGGCTGGGGGTCTGGCTGGTGATCGGCCTGCTCATCTACTTCTTCTATGGCCGGCACCACAGCGTGATGGCCACTAATCTGAGCGGTGAGATCGCCAAGCACGGCGTCTCGCCAGCGGGAACGCTGCCTCACCACGCGACGACCCGGCCGCCGGAGCCTCCGAAGTAGGCTCGCTACTCCACTCAGGGCGGCCACCTAGGGCCGCCCTGAGAGTGGAGGGCCTACTCCCCCGGCACCGGAGGCGGACCCTCCGGAATGTACCCCTTGTAAACCACGCCGTTGGTGCGCTCGTCGAATTCACGGCGGATCTCCGCCCGGCGGTCCGGCTGCTCGAAGAGATCGATCATGGTGGCGGCGAGGACCTTGGCGGCGAAGGTCATCCCCTTGTGGCCGATCGACATGCCGCCGCACGCCGCCACCGGCCAGGCGTGCCAGGGCGCGCCGGCCGGCGCCGTGGTCACCGAGACGTGGAGGATCGGCACGTTCCAGCTCACGTCGGCAACGTCGGTCGAGCCCCCCTCGGGATCGCCCGGCTTCTCGTCCAGCGGCTTGATCGAACCGTCGAGCCCTTTCGGCTCGATGCCGGTCTCGCGCTGAATCGTCTTCGCGAACTCCTGCTCCGCCTCGGTGTACTGGATTGGCCCCAGCCACTCCATGTTGGATTGGAGAAGCCGCTCGCCGCTGCGGTTGACCAGCATCTCGTAGTCGCCGGACTGAATCTTCAGCGTGCTCTCGACGTCGGCGGCGAGGGCCGCTCCTTGTGCCATCTTCCGCACCCGCTCCATCAGCTCGTCCACCGAGGCATGCTTGCTGTCCCGCACCCAGGCCCAGACCTTTGCATGGTCCGGCACCACGTTCGGCACGTCGCCGCCGTCCTTGACCACGTAGTGCATGCGGACGCTGGGCCGCACGTGCTCGCGCATCATGTTGAGGGCGTGGGTGAAGATTTCCAGGGCGTCGAGCGCGCTGCGGCCGTTCCACGGATCGAACGCCGCGTGCGCCGTCCGGCCGTGGAACTCGACGACGAAGTCCACCATCGCCTGCGTGCTCTTGGTATCCGCCCGCGTCTCGTCCGAGGGATGCCAGGCGAGGGCAACGTCCACCTCCTTGAACAGGCCTTCCCGCACCATGTACAGCTTGCCGCCCACCGACTCCTCGGCCGGGGTGCCGTAGAAGCGTACGGTGCCGTGCAGCTTGCCGGCGGCGATGAGCTCCTTGACCGCCACCGCCGCTCCCAGGCTCGCGGCGCCGAACAGGTTGTGCCCGCATCCATGGCCGGGCGCGCCGGCTGCGAGCGGCTCCTTCGTCGGCTGCGCCTTCTGCGAGATCCCCGGCAGCGCGTCGTACTCGCCGAGGATGGCGATCACCGGCTTGCCCTCGCCATAGGAGGCAACGAACGCCGTCGGCATCCCCGCCACGCCGCGCTCCACCTTGAACCCCTGCGCCTCGGCGTACTCGGCGAGCACCTTGGACGAGCGCTTCTCCTTGAGCGCCGTCTCGGCGAACGCCCACACCTGATTCGCCAGATCCACCAGCTCCGGCCGGTGGCCCTCCACGGAAGCGACGGCGGCCTCCTTGTTCGGGCTCGGCTTGGACGCAGCCGGCTTGGCCGCGGCCAGACCAGGCACGCTCAAGAAAAGGATGGACAGCAGAGAAACGGATCGACGGCAGATCATCGAAGCTCCCCCTTTTCTGCGGGATATGCAACGTGTATAGGAGGAGATGATAGCGGAGGAGGTGGGAACCTGTTGCCCGGGGAAGCCTCACCCCCTGTCCCCCTCTCCCTGACGGGCGAGGGGGAACGTTTCACAACCTGTTTACCCGAAAAAGGTGGTCCACATCGTGGCAGATCCCTTCGCCTGCGTCCCCCCTCGCCCGTCAGGGAGAGGGGGACAGGGGGTGAGGCCTCTGCGCGAGAACGCCTGCTTAGGCTCCTATCTCCCCGCCGCCCCGCGAATGAACTCCGCGATCTCCTTCTTCAGCTTCTGATGGTCGGCGCGGCGGATGTACATCATGTGGCCGGAGTCGTACGTCGTCAGCTTCATGTTGCCGCGCAGCGCCTCCGGCAGGCCGAGGTGCTTGGCGGTGTAGACGGCGTCGAAGTACGGCGTCGCCAGGTCGTAGCGGCCGGAGGCGACGAGCACCTTGAGATCGGGATTCCTCACCATCGCCTTGCGCAGGGCCTCGGCGAGGTAGGGGTAGCGGAATTCGAACCCCTCTGTGCTCCACGGGAACACCTGGGCCAGACGCTCGTAGACGTGATCGTCCTTGTAGCCGAGCTCGCGCCGTAGATAGTCGTTGAGCAGCGCCGTGTAGGGAGCGTCGGTCGACTGGCTGGAGGGATCGTACTCGGTGAGCTCACCCGCCGAGTCGATGTCCCAGCCGGTGAAGCGGCTGTCGAGCCGGCCGATCGTCTTGCCCTCGCCGCGCAGCAGCTCCTTGCGGAAGCGCTCGATCTCAACCCGCAGGTTCGAGCGCAGCACGTAATCGACGGAGAGGCCCGTGTAGCGCGCCACCTTCTGCGCGACTTCCTGCCGCCGCGCGGCCGGCAGAGCGTCCCCCTCGAGGAGCGCCTGGGCGTACTCGTGCGTGGCGAAGTCCTCGACCTCGCGCAGCGTCTTCTCCAGGTCGCCCGCGAGCTCCGGCGGCAGCTTCTTGTGGTACCAGGCCGTGATGGCGTAGGTCGGCAGGTAGAGCATGTACGGCATGTCGTTGCCGGGCCCGAAGAGGACCGCCTGTATGTTGAGCACCGACGAGACCAGGACGATGCCGTTGAGATCCATGCCGAAGCGCGACTGGAGGTACTCGGAAAGGCCGGCCGAGCGGACCGTGCCGTAGCTCTCGCCGGCCAGGAACTTCGGCGAGGCCCAGCGCTCGTTGCGGGTGATCCAGAGGCGGATGAACTCGCCCACCGACGCGATGTCCGGCTGGATGCCGTGAAACGTCTTGGGATCGCCCCCCGGCACGGCGCGGCTGTAGCCGGTCGAGACCGGATCGATGAACACCAGATCGGTGACGTCGAGGATCGAGAACTCGTTGTCGACCAGCTTGCCGGGCGGCGGGTAGCCCATGCCCTCCGCCGTCCGCTCGACGATCTTGGGTCCGAACGCCCCCATCTGCACCCACACCGCCGCCGCGCCCGGGCCGCCGTTGAAGCTGAAGGTGATCGGCCGCTCGCCGGGGTTCTTGACGCCGTCGCGGGTGTAGGCGACGTAGAAAATCGACGCCTTGGGCGTGCCGTCCTCGTCCTTCATCAGGTAGTTCCCGGCGGTCGCCGTGTAGTCGACCTTCTGCCCGTCGAGGGTGATCGAGTGCTTCGTCACCGACGACCGCTCCTCCGGCATGACCGGCGGCTTCTTCTCCTCCTCCTTCTTCGCCTCCTCGGGCTTGGCCGGAGGTGCCTGGGCGGCAAGCCAACCAGGGATCAGCAGCAGAACCAGCAGGAAAACAGCGCGCAGACGGATTTGAATCGGCATTCAGATCTCCTCTCGAAAAGGCATGGCACGGCCAGCCGCGCCGAAGGGGTCGTAGGAGGAGGTACGTGGCGAGAGGAGGAAAGTTCAGCGCACCGCTAGCAGCTCCTGGATTGGCTCACGCAGACCGGCTGCAGCAACCCCGGGAGTCTGGCCTGCGCCAACGGCGGGACCCTCTATCTGGACGACCACCGGTATTACTGCTGCACCGAGTGTCCCGACGAGTGCAGGCCGGCTGCGGAAGGCGGCGACCAGGGACCGGTACAGTAACGTTCTTCGTCAAGCCGAGCTGAGGCCGAAGCCCTGTGTGACCGCCCTGGGAAGCGGCCCCGGGCAGACGTCAACGACTCCACCAAACTGCCGAGAAATGGCCCGTTCACGGCGCTGAATCGGTCCAACTCCTAGTGTATCAATGACTTGAGGGCCGGAATGCCACGAATCACGTATTCCTCATGTGCCCTATTGACAGAAGCGGTATACCAGGTTTAGGATCTGGCTACGCTGTTGTTGGAGGTTGAGAGAAGCCCAGTTCCGGCGCCCATAAAGGCCGCCGGATTCTCCGGAAAGGAGGATGTCATGCCCCGTATTCGCCGTTATCTGAACTTCCTCAATGGCTGGGAGCAAATCACCACAGCCGTGGTGGCTCACGCCGACGAGCTCCCCCACCTCGAGGGGCTGCTGTTCAAGCTCCAGACGGTCCTCGAGAAGATGAGGGACGCGAGCGCACAGCAGGCGGCTCTCACGGCCAGCAAGCAGGAAGCGTCCAAGCTGGTGCTGAGCCTGCTCCGGCAGGGAGAGGCACTGGCCGACGTGCTGCGGACCGCGGTCCGCGAGCACTACGGCAACAGCAGCGAGATTTTGGTCGAGTTCGGCCTTCAGCCGTTTCGAGGCCGGACCCGGGCGACGACCACCAAGCCGCCCGTGAACCCGCCCGTAGAGATCGCGGAATCCCCCACCTCGACGTCTACACCTGAGACGACCGAGTAGCTTCTCTTCACCGGGGGCGTGTTGCCGTACGCCCCCGCCTTTTCCCCTTCCGAATCCCGCCGGTCTCGATTTCGGCCCGCATTGCACGCGTTCACCGAAACGTTGATCGCGAACAGCAAGGCGATGAACGCGGACGACGAGCCGGTGGTCCCGTACAACCGGTCATTGAACGCGCGCAACGGCTCTCTGGACGCGTTCATCGCACCGATGCTCGCATTCAGCGGCTCCTTGACCCCATGCGACGGGGCGGTGAACGCGATCATCGCCGCCCGGAACATGAACATCGGGCCGCTGCTCCCATTCAAGGAGACCGTGAACGCGAACAACGGGACGTTGAACGCGAACAACCGGTCTTTGTGTCGGTTCAACCAGCCTCTGAACGCGTGCAGCGAGTCGCCGGTCGCGGACAACGGGTCTCCGGATCCATGCGACGAGCCGCTGGACGCTGCAGCGGAACGTTGTCCGCGCACCAGGCGCCGCTGAATCCGTTCGATGAGCCATTGCACACGGGCAACGGAAGCGTCATCGCGTACAACGCGGCCTGAACGCAGGCAGCGTCTCATGGTACGGATTCAGCGCGTCTCGCCGCTTTGCCTGGGCACCATGACGTTCGGCACCGACTGGGGATGGGGAGCGCCGACCGAGACGGCGCGAGCCATCTTCGACCGCGATCTCGCCGCCGGCGGCAACTTCATCGACACCGCCGACGGCTATACCAACGGCACCAGCCCCAGCCCCTCTCCTGAAGGAGAAGGGCCGAGGGTGAAGTTATGGAATCGGTCTACAGGCTCCAGGAGAGGCCGGCAGCGACCTCGCGGCCGGAGAGGTCGAGCTTGCCGAAGCCTTCGAAGTCGCCGCTGAGGTCGTCGTCGACCTGAGTCCAGCGGCCCTCGGCGAAGATCGAGACGCGGCGCGTGATCGGCGCCTCGAGGCCGACCAGACCGTAGTACCCGAAGGCCACGCCGTCCGACTGCAGGGTGGCGTTGAAGATCGGGAGGGAGGGGCCGGAGCCAATAAAGTCGCCGGACTCCTCGAGCTCCCAGGGATAGGCGCCGCCACCGGCACCCACGTAGGGCTGAACCGCCGCATCCGGACCTGTCAGATGCAGAACGAGCCCTACCGTGCCCGAGGCGATGCTGAGCGTCGTGTCGTGGCGGATGCGGTCGCCGAAATTGTCCACGAAATCGCGGTAGGCGTTGGTGGTCTCTCCTTCGTAGACCGAGCCCGAGAAGATCAGGCTGACGCGGTCGTTGAGGGGCAGCAGGTAGTCGAGGCCGAACGAGGCGTCCTCGAAGTCGCTGATGTCGCCGGTGAAGTCAGCCTCCTTGTCGCGCCAGTAGTCGGAATCCCCTTCCGGGCGGAAGGCGCCCAGATGGATGCGGAACGCGCCTTCGCGTTCGGCATAGTAGCGGCCGTGGCGCTGGGCGAACGCCGGGGCCGCCAGGATGAGAAGCCCTGCCAGGGCGATCATCACTCGCGTCCTTTTGGAAGTCATGTTTTTCGCTCTCCTTTGTGACACACCCAACGCCTCTCCCGCGAGCAACCGCGATGCCAGGGGCCTGCAAGAGCGGAGGCGAGGGAAGAAGATCATTTCTTTTCAATGATTTGCCTCGCAAAGATCCACCGCGGCGGGAAGCCCGGCCGGCCTCGCTGGAGGACGGGAATGGGCGGCGATCAGGACGGTGTCGGAAAAAGCTGACAGGCGCGGGCTACTCCACGTTGTAGATGCCGTTGGGCAGCGTCGACGAGTTGTTGCCGTCGACGCGGTTGTTGCCCGCGGTGTCCACGAACGCGCCGGCGACGAAGGTGATGCCGGTGAGGTTGTTGACGATGGTGGCGTCGGAGAGGCGGATGCGTGCCCCTGCGGCGGCCGAGTTGACGCCGGCGTTGTTGAAGCCGAGGAAGGTGCTCTCGACGTTGATGACCGCCGTGGCCGCCGCCGTGCGCACGCCGGCGTTGAAGTTGTGGCTGAAGTTGGAGTGCTTGATGGTGGCCGTGGTGTTGTTGACGGCCTCGACGGCGTGACTGTCGGTGCTGTCGATGCGGACGTTGTCGAGCGACGCCTGCAGGGTGCCGGCGGAGGTATTCAATTTGATGCCGCCCTCACAGTCAGTGATGGTGGTGTCGTGGACGATCAGCTTGCCGCTGCTGGCGAGGTTGACGTCGATGGCGCGGCTGTTGGCGTTGGCCTGGAAGCCGGTGATGGTCAGGTTCTCGACCTCGAGCTGGCCGCCGGCGAGATAGCGGATGCCGTTGAGGCCGGTGATGGCGCCGTTGATCGAGACGCTGCGGATGACCACCTTGTCGTTGACGCCGGCGTTGACGATGATGCCGTTGGTGCCGGCGGCGAGGATGCCCGCGAGGGTGCCGTCGCCGTTGATGGTGATCGACTTGGTGATGGTGACAGCTCCGAAGCCGCCGGGATCGAGCACGGAGATCTCGCCGCCGGCGGCGGTCTTGGAGATGGCGCCGGCGAAAGTCTTGCACGGCGCCGTGCGGCTGCACGGATTGGCGTCGTTACCTACTCCGGAGACCCAGGTGCGAGTGGCCTGAGCGTGGGCGGCCGGCAGGGCCAGAAGCGCCATCAGCGCGGCGGTGAACAAAGCGGAAGAGAATATTGATCGGTTCATGGTCTGAGCCTCTTACTCGACGTTGTAGACGCCGTTGGGGGGTGTCGACGCGCCATTGCCGTCGACGCGGTTGTCGCCCGAGCTATCGACGAAAGCACCGACCGCGAAGGTGATGCCGGTGACGTTGTTGACGATGGTGGCGTCGGAGATGCGGATGCGCGAGCCTGCGATGGCCGCGTTGATGCCGGCGTTGTTGAAGGCGAGGACGGTGTCCTCGACGTTGGCGACGGCGGTGGCGGCCGCCGTGCGCACGCCGGCATTGAAGTTGTGGCTGAAGTTGGAGTGGTTGATGTCGGCCGTGGTGTTGGCGAGAGCCTCGACGGCGTGGCCGTCGGTGCTGTCGATGCGGACGTTGTCGAGCGTCGCCTGCAGGGTGCCGGCGGAGGTCGTCAGCTTGACGCCGCCCTCGCAGTCGGTGATGGTGGTGTCGTGGACGATCAACTCGCCGGTGCTGGTGAGGTTGACGTCGATGCCGCGGCTGTTGACGTTCGCCTGGAACCCGCTGATGGTCACGTTCTCCACGGTCACCTGGCCGCCGGCGAGGTAGCGGATGCCGCTGATGCCGGAGCCGGCGCCGTGGATCGAGAGGCTGCGGATGATCACCTTGTCGTTGGCGCCGGCGTTGACGATGATGCCGTTGGTGCCGGCGGCGAGGATGCCCGCCAGGGTGCCGTCGCCGCTGATGGTGATCGACTTGGTGATGGTGACGGCTCCGAAGCCGCCGGGATCGAGCACCGAGATCTCGCCGCCGGCGGCGGTCACGGCGAGCGCTCCGGCGAAGGTCTTGCACGGCGCCGTGCGGCTGCACGGGTTGGCGTCGTTGCCCACGCCGGAGACCCAGG
The DNA here is from genome assembly GCA_036002325.1 of Thermoanaerobaculia bacterium. Classification (GTDB taxonomy): domain Bacteria; phylum Acidobacteriota; class Thermoanaerobaculia; order Multivoradales; family UBA5704; genus DATARR01. The sequence continues at coordinate 38,100 of DASYTJ010000058.1, forward strand.
TGCGGGTCTGCGCATGGGCGGCTGGAACGGCCAGCAGCGCGACGAGCGCTACGGTAAACAGGGTGAAGCAGAGACGCGATCGGTTCATGGTTTAAAGCCTCCTTGCCCGCAATTAGGCGTGCGAGGGCACGCAACGTTACAGGGCTGCGCAAGTCTTGGGTCCTGGGTCTTGGGTCTTGGGTCTTGAAAAACAAGACCTGGGGTCCTGACTGCGTCCTGGATCCTGAAAAGCAAGACCCAGGACCCAAGACCCAAGACTTCTACGGGTCGAACGCGTTCACATCCGCCCGGCCGCAGAGGTTGCCGTGCGTATTGTGGTAGGTCCTCGTTTCTTCATTCGTGGTATCGGTCACCCGGATGTCGTACTCGACGTCGGAGAGGGCGCCGTAGAAGAACCAGAGCTTGTTGTTGAGGGGCCGGCCGTCGAGCACCTTGACCACCAGCTCGATGTTCTCCTGATTGAAGAACCAGAACATGCCGCTCTGATCGGTCAGCGCCACGGGGGTGCCGGTGCCTTCATCGTCGCCGGTCTTCCAAGAGACCTCCACCTGGAATCTGCCGTCGAAGAGGCACAGCGTGCCGGGCGCACAGACCGCGCCGGTGACGGGGATCAGGGCAGACGGGGCGGGTGTTGCCGCCATAACCGCCGCAAAGGAGCTCGCGGTCGAGGAGGGCGCGGGGAAGGCGCTGACGTCGGCGCCGCCGCAGAGGTTTCCCTGGTTGTTGTGGTAGGTCTCCACCGCGCCGGTCTGGGTGTCCGTCACGGTGATCCAGTACTCGACGTCCGAAAGGCCGCCGTAGAAGAACCAGAACTTGCTGTTGAGGCCCTGGGCGTCGAGGACCTTGACGATCAGCTCGATATTGGACGAGTCGAAAAACCAGAACAGGCCGGTCAGGTCTGTATGGGGCACGGCATGGCCGGTGCCGGCCTGGCTGTTGGCCCGAAACTCGACGTTGACGCGGAACCGCCCGCCGAGAAGACAGAGGTTCTCCGCCCCGGCGGTACAGGGTCCCGTCACACCGCCCGGAGTGGTGAGGTTCGCCTCGTTGGAGAAGGCGGAGTTGCCGGCCGCGCCGTTGGCGCGGACGCGGAAGCTGTAGGGCGTGTCCGCCTCCGCGGCGGCGAGATAGGTCGTGGTGTTCGCCGCTACGGTGGCGAGGAACACCCAGCCGGTGGTCGGGGAGCTGCGCTCGATGCGGAAGCCGGTCTCGTTGACCGACTTGTCGGTCCAGTTGAGCCGGATCTGCACGGCCGAGACGAGAGTCGCCGTGAGATTCGACGGCGCGGCGGGCTTGCCGGTGGTATCGGGATAGAGAGCAAAGATGCCGGCCCGGTCGTCGGCGTTCAGACGGGCGCCGCGCTCGTCGGCGTGGGCGGTGGCGCGCATGATGGCCTCGTCCACCAAGGAACTGGAGCAGGAGCCGCTCGCGGCGTCGCCGCAGGAGTGGCCCAGCCCGAGGGTGTGCCCCAGCTCGTGCGCATAGACCTGCTCGGCCCGCTTGGCGGTGAACCAGCAGCCGGCGCCGTCGTTGATGACGATGTCGCCGCCCTGGATGCGGATGGGCTCAGGCTCCTCATCATCGATCCAGGTGCCGCCGAGCGCCAGCACGCCGAAACCGTTGCCGGGCGAGGAGCAGAAAAAGGTGCCGCTCACCTCGCCGTTGGGATCGTCGAAGAGGATGGCGTTGACCTGGTCGAAGCTCTGCAATCCGCCCTTGGCCCTGGTGGTGCCGTCGTACCGGTAGCGGATGTTGGTGGCGGCGTCGTTGTTCCACGCCTGCAGGGCGGTCTGGAACTGGGCGAAGCCGCCGCCGGCGAGGCCCGGCTGGCCCGAGCGCTGGGCGCGCCAGCCGATGCTCTGTCCCTTGTCGAATTCGGTCCAGCGCTGTTTGAGCCCGCCGAGGTAGGTGAATTTCTCGCCGATGCGGGGACCGGTTCCTTGAACGAAATAATCCGCCGGCCGCTGCAGGCCTGCCGAGCGGTCCACGAGCCAGCCGGCGAAGCGCTCGAAGTCCCGCGCCTGGTCCCGCGCCGGCTGTCCGGTCGCGGCGTCCTGCATCTCGGAAAGGTCACGCAAAGCGAGCCGGCGGCTGCCGTCCCGCACTTCGTGGAAGGCGCCCATGGACAGATGCAAGGGTCCGAAGTCGCCTTCGGGGTAGCGGTCGAGGAAAAGCAAAGCCCGCTCCCCTGCCTGCAACTGGGGAGCGCCCCAGACCGCCAGCCGCCGTCCTCCAGCCCCCGGGCCGCCGGGAACTCGCACGATCAGGTCGCCGGCCGGCGCGCTTCCCTTGACGGTCCGTTCGACGCGCACGCGGTACTCGGTGGCGGGCAGTCCCGAACGGGAGGGGCCCGCCGAGAGGACCGTTCCCTCGGCGATCAGCTCCGCCTGATCGAAGAGCTGCTCGTCCGTCCCCAGGACCATGGTGGTGGCGAGGACGGGAGTGGCAGCGAGGAGGAGGGTAGAGAAGAGGACGTGCTTCATTCGGAACTCCAAATCTTCGAGGGCCTGCCCTTCGAAGCCTCACCCCCTGTCCCCCTCTCCCTGACGGGCGAGGGGGGACGCATTCGAAGGTGATTGCCCCAAAAGGCAGGCCACCTATCAGCTAGACAGACTGTGAATCGTCCCCCCTCGCCCGTCAGGGAGAGGGGGACAGGGGGTGAGGCTTCGCGGGCAGGCAGACCGGTCAACCTCATCTTCCCCTTCTGCACGACGTGCTCTCGGGATGGGCGGCTGCGGCTGCGATGGCTTCGGGCGGCATACCAGCGAGGAATTCGGTCTGGTGGACCGAGGAGGTGACGAGCTTGCGGTTGGCTTCCGGCGTGTAGTCGGCGAAACGCCGGGCCACGGGTCCTTCCCCGTCGTCGATGCCGAACAGCTTGACCGGGGTAGCGCAGGAGAAGTCGAAGTCCGCGAGGGCGACCGAGCGGATCTGCCGGTTCTCCCGCGTGCGCCAATACACCCGCTCCGCCCGCAGGTCGTAGACGATGCTCCAACGCGTGTAGGAGCCCTGGGCTACGCCGTCCAGCGTCTCGAAGGCGTAGCGGACCGGGTCCTTCGCCCCATGGGCGGAATAATCCTCCGCCCGCTGAGAGGCCCGCGCGAACCGCGCCAGCGAGCTGAATCCCGTCATCGCCTTGGCGTTGCCGGCGTTCTGCTCGCGGTAGCGCAGCGAATCTTCGTAAGGATGATTGGTCAAGGCCGAGGCCGGCAGGCTGGCGCCGGAATGGACCACCGGCCGGCCGTCGATGAACTCGACCGCGGCGCAGCTCCCGCTCTTGTCGCAGGTCAGGAAGTGCACCTTGGCGTCCGAGGAGATCCGCAGGCGATCGGCATGGCTCGCCACCTCGGCCGCGGTGGCGAAGTTGTCGAGCTGGTACTGGATCCATTCGAGACACCCCAGGGCCGGCCGCGCATCCGGAGCGGGATAGCGGGTCTGGTCGAGCCACATCAGCTCGACGGCGAGCCCGGCCTCGTTCAAGCCGCCGTTCGGGAACTCCCGGCCGTACTGGTTGAACGTCACGCTGCCGTATTTTGAAACCCACGCCGCGGGCTTCTCCTGCGGCGGCAGCGAGGCGGGCTTCGCCACACCGCGCTTGTTCACCATCACCAGCCCGTCTCCCACCGACCAGTCGTAGTTCTTGCCGAAGACGGCCTGGGGCCCGCGCTTCAGGCAGAAGGTGGTGCAGGCGCTCGATTCCGGGACGGGCTGAAGGGCCAGGACGAGGCCTGCGAGCAGGAGGGCTGGGAGGGAGCGCTTCATGGAGACTCCTTCATACGAGCTGTATACGCGCGAAACCTCACCCCCTGAACCCCCTCTCCAGCGGAGCTGGAGAGGGGGAACGCCTGCGCAGGGGATTGCCGAGCCATCATACGCAATACCGTGTTGTTTCGTCCCCCCTCTCCAGCTCCGCTGGAGGGGGTGAGGTTTCCGCGGGGTCACCGGCTCGGCTTAGCCAGGAGGCACGACCACCCGCAGATCGAGCGGACGAGTGCGGTAGCGGAGCGGCGGCCGCATGACGCGGACCTCGCCGTCGAAGTAGACCGGCAGGGTTGTCATGCGGGTCTCGACCGTGAACTCGGGCAGGCACCAGCGCTCGAAGTGGTCCGTCCGCGCCACGTCCTTGAACAGCCCCAGCAGCACGAGCCCGACGATACCGAGGCGGGTGTTGGTCTTGGCGATGTAGAGATAGAGGGAGCCGCTGTCGAAGCGGTGGCGGGCGCCATAGCTGAAGGCGCTCATCTCGTACTCGTTGTTGCCGACGAAGATGAAGTGCGTCCGCCAGTCGGTGACCTGCCCATCCGCCTGCACCCGTACGTGCAACGAGTGCAGCCCTGGCAGGACTTTGAGCAGCGCGGAAGCCGTCGCCAGCCACTTGCCGCGGTCGAGCTCGCGCCGCTCCCGGTCGCGCAGCCTGACGACCGGGGGATAGAACCCGAGCTCCGAGTTGTTGACGAAGACCTCGCCGTTGACTTCACCGAGGTCGAGCGCCCGCACCTCGCCGCGCGGGATCAACCGGATGGCCTCCTCGAGCTCGGTGGGGATCCGCAGGTCTCTCGCGAAGTGGTTCAGCGTGCCGAGGGGGAGGACGCCCAGCGGCACCGGCCCTCCCGCCAGCACCGCCGCCACCGACCGGACCGTGCCGTCGCCGCCTCCTGCGACCACAGCATCGACGCCGGCCGCCACCGCGGCCCGCGCGGCCTCGCTGATCCCCTCACCTGGAATGACCTGGACCTCGGCGTCGGTTCCCATTCCGAGAAACGATCGCCGCAAGCCTTCCGTGCTCACCCGGCCCGCCGCGACGGCGCCGGCTCCCTGGTTGACGATGACGGCGATTCTCATCCACAGTAGCGTCTAGCAATCCATGTTCCCGACGTACGCCGCCCTACTCCTCCTCGTGCTGTTGCGGGCCTCGCCGGTCCTGGAGGGCCCGCCGTCTCCCGACTCGCTCCGCCTGGAGCTCCTCGCCTATCTCAACGACGAGCGGACCGCGGCGGGCGTGGCGCCGCTGCGGCGGGCCGCAGCCCTGGACCAGGTGGCGCAGGAGAATGCCGAAGAGGTGAGTGCCAACGAGGGGCAGGTGGTCTATGACGAGCGCTCGATCCCGAAGATCCAGCGCCGCCTGCGCAAATCGGGCTACGAGGCCCACGGCTGGCAGCAGGCGTTCGCCGCCGGGCCGGACGATCCCGCCACCCTGATCGCGTGGATCAAGGAGAAGAACCCCGAGACCTTCCAGACGCTGCTCGACGCCGATTCTCAGGAGCTGGGGATCGGCGTCAGCGAGATCCATGGCACGCCGCTCTACACCTTCTTCCTGGCCTGGCGGGAGAGCGAGTCCTTCGCCCGGCAGACCGCCGGGCTTGCCGACCCGGAGCAGGTGCGCTCCGAGGTGCTGGCCCGCGTTAACGCCGAGCGGGAGGCCGCCGGCCTGCCACCGCTCGTCCTCGACTCCCGGCTGAACGCCGCCGCCCAACGTCACGCGGAGGACATGCTGCTGCGCTCCTACTACAACCACGTCTCGCCCGATGGCGACGGTCCCAAAGAACGCATCCGGCAGAGCGGCTACACCGCGCGGCTGGTGGCGGAGAACATCGCCCGCGGCCCCTTCTCGGTGACCGAAGCGATGGACAACTGGATGGCAAGCCGCGAGCACCGGCGCAATCTCCTCCACCCCAGCCTGCGAGACCTCGGCGTCGGCGTCGCGGTTGGCAGGAATTCGGTCGGCAATACGGTGATCTGGGTGCAGGATTTCGGGCGGCCGGCTGCGGCGCTGTAGATTCCGATCCGCACGTTTTCATCGATCGACACGTTATCCCTGCCGCCGGACCCCTCACCTCCCCGACCCTCCTCTCCCTCCGCACTCCCGACCGCCGGGAGAGGAGGGGGCTCGAAACAACAGCAAATTTCTTGTTTTACGCCTTGGGCTCGGCGTCGCACGCGTTCAGCTCCGCCCTGTACGCGTCCAGGACGACTCCACATGCCTGCAGGAGAAGTTTTAGGCGTATGGCACGGACCCGAAGGCATTCAGCCCGGGCCTGAACGCCTGAAATTTTTTTCACGCATGCAGGGCAGAGCCGCAGGCGCAGAAGGCCGGCCGATTGCGGGTACAGCAGCGATCTGTACACGTAACAACCCAAGCTCAGCGACGGCGGTCATGAGGTGCGGCGATTACAACAGCGAGGCCGCCGCTCGCTGCAACGTTATGTGGCTCCTATTCCACTGTGAATGCCTTCTCCGCAAGCAGGCGCTGCCCATAGAATACGCGAACCGTCCACCTGCCCGCGACCATTTCCCAGTCCTCGTCGAAGACCCACCCGGCATAGCTGGTTACCCCAACAGCCACGGTCTGGTTCCAGCCATCGCGAGTCGACGTTTCCATGGCGCCTGGCTTCCGGAATGGCGGGTGCTCAACAACGGCCGTAACGCCAAGGGGTGACCCCTTCGGTTCGCCCT
>DASYTJ010000059.1:0-64993 GCA_036002325.1 Thermoanaerobaculia bacterium
GGCCAGGACCCCGGCGACACCATCAGCCCGCAGGGCGACTTCTCGCAGGACATCAACTTCGCCAGCTGCGCCGGCCAGTTGCCGCCGCCGAACCTGCCGGCGTCGTTCATTCAGCACCTGCAGCTGTCGCTGACCGGCCAGTCGTCGCCGATCCTCGGCAACCGTTGCGCCGGCCGTGCCTTGGGCGACAACATCGCCCGCGGCTACGTCACCGTCGACACGGTCAACAACTGCACGCTGCGCTTCCCCGGCGACGCCGGCTACTTCGCGCCGGGCGGCACGGGCGACGCCACCAACCAGAACGTCCTTTGGGGCGACCTCTTCTTCGTCGATCCGGCCAACAATTTCGCCTTCGGCGAGACGCTGGTCCATATCGAGGCGGCCCCGGGCACCGGCGCCAACGCGTTGACCGGCACCTACGGTCCGAACCCGGAGACGACGGTGGCCGGCCAGTACACGTTCTACGGCCGGTACGTGGCCTGGACGGCGGCGGACAACCGCGAGCCGTTGACCACCAACTTCGCCGCCCGCTTCATCAATGGCGGCGTATTCGACGGCGGCACCGAGTACTGGGTCTGGCGCGACTCGAAGGTGAACCAGGGCTCCTTCACCTGCCCGGCCGTGGCCGGCGTGCGGCCGCCCTGGTTCCCGCTCGGTCAAGAGGGGTTGGTGATCTTCGACGAGCAGGAGAACCTGGACGTACCGACCACCTTCCCGGTCTCGCCGCAACCGCCGCAGCAGGGCATCATTCCGTTCCCGGCGGAGGCGCAGAGCACGGTGATCGGCGGAGCTGACTTCCCGGTGCCGTTCGACTTCGGCTGGATCTATATGAACTTGAACACCACGGTGGCTGCGGCCGGCGCCAATCCGCCGGAGGATCCAGCGGCGGCCCAGGCCTGGGTGATCGATCCGATGCGGGCGCAGGGCCGGTTCAGCGTCGGCTTCGGCGCCAACCAGCTCGACAGTGCGACCGGAGCGAACCACTCGACGCCGCACAACTAGGGGAATGGAGGAGCACCGCTTTTCGGTTGAAGGCCCTGAGCCGTCTATGCTACCCTTCGCGGGTCCAATGGACGGCTCATTGGATGTGCGGCGCATTCGTCTAGGGGTCCAGGACGCCGGCCTCTCACGCCGGTAACACGGGTTCGAATCCCGTATGCGCTACCAAGCCTGACCCTTACCTCCCTCGAAAATTGCGGCGGGATCCGGACCGCGGGCTCGAACGCTCGCGGATCGCGAATCCCGCCGGGTGCATCTCGGGCGAGATTACGAACCGTCCGGCGGGAACTTCTTCAGCAGCTTGGTGACCGCCTTCTCGGTCTTCTTGTCGGCCTTGGCGGGATCGCTCGCCAGGGCGTCGGAAACCGAGCCGCGCCAGACCAGACGGCCTGTCCGGCCATCGAAGACGTCGACGATCAGGACGCCCTTGGCGTAGGAGTTGACGCGGAGATCGCGGCGTCCGGGGAAACCCCACCCTTCGTCGACCCGCAGCTCGCGCCCGACGGCGGCGTGATAGTCGACCAGGAAATCGGCCGTGCTGCCCTCGATGTTGGTGTAGCCCTTCGCCGCGAAGCCCTCTTCGAGAGCCCGGCGGATCCTGCCTTCCGCGATCGAGCCCGTGGCCGGCGGCTCCGGTTGTTTCCAGGCCCAGCTCTTCCACGTTGAGACGTCGGCGGTCTTGTCGTAGTCGTACTTGACGTCCGCGGCGTGGGCCGCTCCCATCGAGACTGTTACTGCCAGGGTCAACATGAGGAATCTGTTCATCGGTTTCTCCTTTCGAGTTAGCTGTCGATGCGACCGATCTGGATCTCATCCGATCCGATCGGAAGGGTGTACAGGCTGCCGTCGTCGGCGATCGTCCAGTCACCCCGCCGGGTGGCGTTGACGCCCTGCGAGAACAACCGGCGCGTGAGGAAACCGTCGGGCGCGGGCAGCAGGTGATAGAAGGCGAGGAGCTTGACGCGCGCTGCGTTGGCGATCTGCGCGGCTTGCTCGGGCGAGATGTGGTAGTCCTCGATGTCGTGCATGATGGCGGCCGTCTGATCCCGTCCGGCGCCGCGGGCGGCCGTGCCAAGCGAGCGCGTCATGTTCAGAGCAATGGCCTCGGAGACCAGCACGTCGGCGCCGGCGGCGTGCTTGGCGAGCGGCGGGTGGTATTTGAGGTCGCCGGTGACGACCACCGACCGCCCCTTGTAGTCGAAGCGGTAGGCGTAGGCGGGAGCGATCGGGGCGTGATCCACCTCGATCGCGGTGATCCGCAGCGCGCCGTCGTCGAGCACGAGCCCGGTACGGTTCTTGGCCGGAGACGCCGGACCGTCCAGCTCCACCGGATGCGCCACCATCCCCCAAGTCACGGACGGCATCACCTTCTCGCCGTGATGGGCGGTGCGGTAGCCCTGGTCGAGCCGGTAAGCCTCGTTGAAGCCGTTGACGAGCCGTTCGACGCCAGGGCCGCCGTAGACGGCGAGCTGCGCCGGCCGGCCGCCGGCCCAGGTCTGAAGCTGCAGCTCGCCGAGGTCGCCGATGTGGTCCGAGTGGAAGTGGGTGAACAGCACGCCGCCGATCTTCGAGAGCGGCACGCCCCACAGCACCAGGTTCTCCACCGACTCCGGGCCGGTATCCACCACATAGAACTTGCCGCCGGCGAACACGGCCACGCAGGCCTTGGCGCGAGAGGCGCTCGGCAAGGGGGCTGACGATCCGCAGACCGCGATGCGCAATGCGTCGTCGGCGAGCGGAGCCGTATTGGTGCGGGCGCTCATCTGCTGCGCCGCACGGTCGAAGAGCCATTGCTGCACGCCGGGGCTGAGGAGGATCGCGGCAGCCCCGGCGACCGCCACGATCCCGAGCGCGCCCACGATCCACCTCCACCGCAGCCGCGGAGCACCGCGGGTTGCGCCGGCGTCCGGCATCGGCGTGGTGCGGACGCAGCCGACCAGCGCGAAGAGGACGACCAGCTCGACGGCGAGCTCGGGGAGGCTGGCGCCGGCCCGGCCGTCCGCGATCCAGCCGATCGAACGGCCGAGCACGATGGCGACGAGGAACAGGGCCGCCGCGACGAACCAGCGGCGGTGCTTCGTCCAGACTCCGGCCGCGCAGGCCAGGGCCAGGCCGACGAACAGACCTCCGAGGTCAGCCCGCAAGGCGGAGATCCCGCCGTCACGGATAGCCTCGACTCCGAAGTGATGAGCGGCCTGCTCGGGAACCACCCAGAACTCCAGACCGATGGCGAAAAAGAGCAGGGCGGCGAGGGCCACGAGAATGCGAGAGATGCGAGAAGCGTTCATAAAGGTTTTCCTTTCCTTGGTTCGAAAATCGTCGAGATCAGGCGGCCCGCCGCTTGGCGAGCACGCGTTGCATCATCAGGCGGGCCACCATCGGCCCGGCGTTCTGGTTCTGGCCGGTGATCAGGTCGCCGTCGGCGACGAAGTGGTTGGCGAAGAAGTCGCGCACCGGATGAGTGCGGCTCTCGAAGCACGCTCCCGCCGCGCGCAGCGCCGATTCCGGATGGAGCGGCGTGATGCCGACGCCGAGCTGATGGATCTGCCGGTCGGTGACGGCGGTGAGACGGCGGCCCTTGACGAGCAGCTCGCCGTCCGGCCGCCGGGCGCGCAGCAGGCCGAGCGGCCCGTGACAGATGCCGCCGACCACGCGCCCCCCCGCCCAGGCTGCGCTCACCTTGGCGCCGAGCTCCTCGGACTGCCCGAGGTCGAACGCGGCGCCCCAGCCGCCGGCGAAATAGACGACGTCGTAGGCGGTGAAGTCGACGTCGGCGATGGCGAGCGACTGCATCAGCTTCCGCCGCAGGCCGTCGTCGCCGAGCAGCCGGTCGTCGTCGGGCGTGCGGAGGGTCTCCTTCATCGACAGTGGTTCCACCGGCACGATGCCGCCGCGCGGGCTGGCGACGTCCACCTGCATACCGGCGTCGAGGAACGCGTAGTAGGGGACGGTCAGCTCCGAGGCGAAGACGCCGGTGGCGACACCGATGTCGAGCACGCCGTGGTTGGTGGCGACGCAGAGGGCCTTCGTGCCGGCCATGTCGAGCGGCTGCGCCTCGCGGTCCGCCGGATGCAGGCCGACCTGCTGCAAGAGACGGCGGCCGACGCGGTTGGGCATCGAGGGCCGGCCGTTGAGGATGCGATCTGTCATGACAGTTCCTTTCGTTGGATGCGTGGATCGGTAAGGCCGTCCGGGTCAGAAGGCCACGCGAAGACCGGCGGCGAAGCCGGAGAGGGTCATCTCGGTGCCGATGGAGTCGTCGGATTCGAAGTCGACCACCATCTGGCGGTAGCCGACGGTGAGCGAGTAGCGGCCGCTGTCGCCGAACGCGTAGGCCAAAGCGGCGGCGCCGTTCCAAGTGAGCTCAGTGCCGCCGGCGCTGACGTCGGCGCGCATCAGGTAGCTCCAGCGCTGGGAGAAATGCCCGATGTAACGCACGCCGAGCAGGCCGTCGTAGAGGGTCTCGCCGGGCTCGTAGCGCTGGCTGACGGTGCCCGCGGGGAGCTCGAACCGGGCGTGGATCTCCGCGCGCTGATCGAGGATGCGCGTGCCGTAGAGCAGCTCGAACCCCTGCTGATCGCCGCGCGGATCGTAGATGCCGCCGAGCTCGAGAATCGTCATGCCGATCTCGGAGCTGAGGACGGCTTCGGCGCCGCCGGCGGCCGGCAGCGGGAAGCGGCTCTCGTCCTCGGAGAGCTGGACGTCGAAGAGATCGAACATCACGCCGTGCGCGCCGCGTTGCGCCTCGATGTGCACCTGCGCGGCCGTGTCCAGATCCTCGAGGAGGTCTTCGAACTCGATCGTCTTGTCGAGGACCTTGCGGTCGTCGAGCGTGACGTCCACGCCCACGTCGGTGGCCCAGGCGTAGGGAGTGATGCTCCACTGCCAGTCGCTCGCGGCAGCTTCGGCGGCGCCGCAGAGTAGGAGCGCTGTGATCCCCAGGGAAGCGCGAGCGGTACGATGGGTGAGGCGGTGAGTACGGGTTTTCATAACGTTTTCTCCTTGTCGAGTCCTGCGTTGAGCGTTGCTTTGCGAAGCCGGCGGTCGAGCGAGCCGGCGAAGGAATCGAGGGCCTCCGGGTCCGTGGCGGCGAGAGCCTCGAGCTCGATCTCCGTCAGCTCGAAGCCCTGCTCGCTCAGCTCCGCGAGGACCGCTGCCGGATTGGCGGCGAAGCGGCGGCGGAGCGTCGGATCGGTGGCGAGTCGGCCAATGAGGGTTTCAACGTCCTTGTGCATCGCGGCGGGGCGGAATTGCGGATGCTGTTCCAGTCTTGCCGGGACGTTGAATCAGCGGTGTAAGTCGCTGATAAGTAGAGGGTTTGGGGAAATTTGGCGAGACGGAGAACGGACCTGTTCGGCGGCTCGATCTGGACAATTGTCCGGAAGCGGACAGAGGCGACGGACAGCCGCCGGACAACTGAGCTATGCTCCGGGACAGTCTCCGATGAGCGAGCCTGCGGATTCCCACGCGGATCACCCGGGAGCGGCGCAAAGCGCTCCCGCGGCGTCGCTCGGCGATCTGTTCGTCCGGCTGGCGTCGGCGCTGCGGTCAGCCCTGCCGCCCGAGCAGGCGGAGCGCGCGGTGGTCGAGCTGCAGGCGGTGGCCGCGGAGCACGAACGGCTGTGGCGGCTCGAACGCGCGCGGCAGGGCCGGCGCGAGAAGCTCGAGGCGCTCCTCCCGGAGCTCGCCGGAGCGCTCGACGTCCGTCAGGTATTCCTCGGCATGTCCGCGGTCATCCAGGAGATCGTTCCGCACGACATCCTCGCCTTCGCGCTCCTCACGCCCGACCGCGGCGGCGTGCGCGTGCAGGCGTCGACCCACGCCGGATTCCGCGAGTTGCCGGAATATCGCTTCAGCACCGAGGAGGAGGCGCTGGACGCGAACTGGAAGTTCCTGCTGGCGAACGACATCACGCCGATCGAGGAGGGCGTGCTGCGCGTCCGCATCTCGCCGCGCGACGCGCTCGAGCCGGTCGACGTCGTCGTGCGTCCCGGCCTTGCGTGGACGCGTTTCGTCACCATGGCGGGAGTGCGGTCGAGCCTGCGGGTGCCGATCCGCGCCAAGGACCGGCCGATCGGTGGCGTCGCGTTCCTCTCGCACCGGCCCTACGCCTATGACGAGGAGGACGGAATCTTGGCCTCGCGGATCGCCGACCACGTGGCGCTCGCCCTCGCGCACCAGGAGCTCGCCGAGGAGGAGCGCCGGATGGCCCAGGCCGAGGAGCGCGCGGCGCACCTCGAAGAGCGCATCGACGTGCTCTCGCGCGAGCTCGAGCGGTTCAGCGCCCACCGGGCGCTCGGTCAGTCACAGCCCTGGAAGAAGGTGCTCGCCGACGCCACGCAGGTGGCGGCCACCGACACCACGGTGCTGATCACCGGCGAGTCCGGCACCGGCAAGGAGGTCGTGGCCCGCTACATCCACCGCGGCTCGCCGCGCGCTCGCGGACCGTTCGTGGCGCTCAACTGCGCGGCGCTGCCCGAGACGCTCCTCGAGTCCGAGCTCTTCGGCCACGAGCGCGGCGCCTTCACCGGCGCTCTCAACTCCCGGCCCGGCAAGATCGAGCAGGCCGCCGGCGGCGTGCTGTTCCTCGACGAGGTCGGCGAGATGGCGCCCGCCGTGCAGGCGAAGTTCCTGCGCGTGCTGCAAGAGCGGGAGTTTCAGCGGCTGGGCGGCACGAAGACCCTGCGGGCCGACGTCCGCGTGGTGGCGGCCACCAACCGCGATCCGCGCCGCGCCATGGAGAGAGGCGAGTTCCGCGAGGACCTCTACTACCGCCTGAGCGTCTTCGAGATCCACCTGCCGCCGCTACGCGAGCGGCCGGAGGACATCCTGGTGCTGGCGGAAGCCTTCCTCGACGAGATCGCCAAGGGCGTCGGCCGGCCGGCGGCGGGCCTCTCGGAGGATGCGCGCGATCAGCTCCTCGCCCACACCTGGCCGGGCAACGTGCGCGAGCTGCGCAACGCCATCGAGCGGGCCGTGATCCTCTGCCACGGCGGCCTCGTCACCCGCGAGCACCTGCCGATGACAATCGCCCGGCCGCCAGCCGCGGTCGTCGCGGCGGCCGCGCCGGCGGCAGCGGAGTTTCCGGCCGAGGGTGTCGAGCTCGAAGCGGTGGAGCGCGAGCTGTTGCAGAAGGCGCTCTCCAAGGCGCGCAACAACAAGTCGCAGGCCGCGAGGCTGCTCGGCCTCTCCCGCGGCCAGTTGTACTCATTGCTCCGCCGGCACGGCCTCACCGACGCACGCCGCTGATCGGACCCGCATCTCATCCCGTGGCCCTGTAAGTCTCTGAAACAGAGTCTCTTGGCGCCGATCCAGTGAAGTCCGGAGATGATCCGTCATAGGTGTACGACAAATCGTCGCCTCGGGATACAAACCGCTAGAACGGCGGCAGATAACCGCGCTGTAGCAGGAACCCGGCGTAGCGCGAGAGCGACTCGGGTCCGGTGAGCTCGAAGCCCAGCGCGTCGCTCACGCGGTTGATGAGATTGAAGTTGGCGCAGACGTGGACGGCGTCGGCGATCGCTTCGTCGGAGAGGCCGGCCGCCCGCAACGGGGCCACGTCCGTCGGCTCCACCTCCTGAGGCGACAAGGTGAGCTTTTCGAGAAACGCCAGCGTGGCCCGGAGCGGTTCAGAGATCGGAGCCGTTCGATAGTCCGCCAGCACCGCCTCGACCAGCTCCGTCTGACCCGATGCTTGCGACGCGACCGCGCCGTGCTGGGTTTTTCAGAACAGGCACTGGTTGAGCCGCGAGGTGAACGCCGCCATCAGCTCGCGCTCCCAGACGCTCCACGGCGAAGGCCCGCGCAGGATGGCCTCGATCCAGCGGTTGTAGGGAGCGCCGAAGAACTCATCGCGATAGCAGAGCGTGCGGATCACGTCGGGCACCCGCACGCGGTGCTTCAAGGTCAGCAAGGCCCTCAGGAAGCGGTAGCGCAGCGGGTGCCTGGTTTGGACCGTCTTGAGGCGCATCACGAGTCTCCTGCGAGGGCGGCGAGCCCCCGCTCGAGCCGCCCCATGCCGGCGCCCAGGGCCGCGGCGATCACCAGCTCGAAGATCGCGTCTTCCGAGTAGCCGGCCCGCTGGAGCTGCTCGACGTCCTCGTCGGTCACCTGCCAGGCGTGGCGGATCACCTTGTCGACGAAGTCCGCAAGCTCCGGGGGGATGGCGCCCGCCGCTTCCCCTTTGCGCCCCCCGGCCACGGCAGCCCGCACTTCGACGGCCTGACGCAGCGCGGCCTCCGTCATCCCGCTCCCGGCGAGGACGGACTGCCGCAGCCGCTCGACCCATGCGAGGGAGCGATCCATGGTTGCGGAAGTATGACGCAGTTCTCTCGCGATTGGTGCGGACGTCGGGGACCCCGAGTTGAACGGTTCGATCTGCGACCACGGAAGCCGGCTCAACCTCTTCGGCTTCAGGCTCCGCAAGTAGGGACTCCAGCTCTACATGTCCGGATTGCAGCTTTCCTGACCGGGGTCCCAGCTCCGCGGAGCCACGAGCCGGCTCCGGCAATCTCGCAGCCGGCTCCGGCAATCTTGTCCTCCGCTCCGCGGAGCCAGGACCAGGAACCACGGAGCTTGGACCACGGTTATACAAGCCGAAAGAAAATCTGCTGGAGCGGGGACTTGGCTCCGCGGAGCGTGAACCAGGGATATAGGAGCCGAGAGCAAAGCTGTTGGAGCGGGGACCAGGCTCCGAGGAGCCGAGAGCAAAGTTGCCGGAGCGCGGACCCAAGAAGGCGGAGCCGGAAGTCAAAAAACGGGTGCTGTGGTAGTCAATTCGCCTGTGGCTCCAGGACTGCGCGGCGGGGTGACTGCCGGCGCCGCCGCGGAGCCTTGACCCGCGGCTCACTCTTGCCCAGCGCCGCCAGCCGGCGCGCGCTCTCACGGGCGATGAGCGCCTGAAGACCGGCGTGGACAAGAGCGGTTTTCTCCTCGACTCCGGTCAATCGACGAGCCTTCTCGAGCAGCGGCTCGTCCAGGATGATGGTCGTTCGCATGTGCATGAGTGTGGCAGCTAAAGGCATATCGGGCAACCCGAAGAGCTGGATAGCTCGGCACACCGAGAGCCACTCAGCTTCCCTCGCACTTGGCGACTGCGGTCCAGGCGAGTGGCGCCCCGGCCACTGTCACCGCGGCAGCGACACCGTCACCTCGGTGCCCTGCCCCGGCGAACTCTCGATGCCGATGTCGCCGCCGTGCGCCAGCACCAGCTTGCGGGCAATGGGGAGGCCGAGGCCA
The DNA here is from genome assembly GCA_036002325.1 of Thermoanaerobaculia bacterium. GTDB lineage: Bacteria > Acidobacteriota > Thermoanaerobaculia > Multivoradales > UBA5704 > DATARR01. The sequence goes on from DASYTJ010000059.1 coordinate 9,238, forward strand.
GAGCCGCGCGAGTCGCTCCCCTTCTGGAAGCGCTCGAAGATGTGCGGCAGGTCCTCCGGCGCGATGCCGGCGCCGCTGTCGCGCACGCGGATCAGCATCCGCTGCGGCGTCGCTTGGACCTCGACCGCGACGGTGCCCCCCGCCGGCGTGTGGCGCAGCGCGTTGGCGAGCAGGTTGAGCAGCACCTGGCGGATGCGCAACGGGTCGGCTTCGACGGCGGGGAGATCCGCCGGCACCTCGACGGCGATCGGCCGCGGCAGCGTCGCCGCGACGTCGCGGATGAGGTCGCCGAGGTCGACGGTCTCCTTGTGCAGCTCGAGAGCGCCGGCCTCGGCGTGCGCCAGGGTGCGGAGGTCTTCGACCAGCCGCGAGAGGCGGCGCGTTTCCTCCAGCAGCTCTCCGAGATGGGCCTCGTCGCGCGGATACACTCCGTCGAGCAACCCCTCGATGCGCCCCTGCAGGATGGCCAGCGGCGTGCGCAGCTCGTGGGCGACGTCGGCCATAAGTTGCCGCCGCAAGCGGTCCTGCTCGGCGAACGCTCCGGAGACGCGGCGGATGGCGAACCGGAAGGCCACGGCGAGCGCCGCAATCAGCGCGAGGGCCACCGCCGAGATTACCAGCACCTGCTGCGGCGCCCGCCAGAGCAGTGAGACGAGGGTGCTGGCGCCGATGGCGGCGAGGACGATGAGGGCGGCGAAGGCGCAGCCCATGCGGCGTACGAAGGGGGGCGGCCCGCGGCGGCGGCCGGCGAGGGACGGCCGGTCCGGCCACCCCCACGGCGAAGGCGGGCAGCGCTTCTTCATTCCTCCACCAGCTTGTAACCGATGCCGTACACCGTCTCCAGGTATTGCGGCGCGTGGGGATCGCGCTCCAGCTTGCGGCGGATGTTCTTCACGTGGCTGTCGATGGCGCGCTCGTACGCCTCGGTCTCGGTGCCGCGCGCGGCGTCAAGCAACTGGGCACGGGTGAACACGCGGCCGGGGTGGCGGGCCAGAGTGGCGAGGACCTGGAACTCGGTCGGCGTGAGGTCGACCGGCTCGTCGCCGCGGCGCACGCTCATGCGGGCGACGTCGATGGTCAGGTCGGAGACGCGCAGGAGGTCGCCGTCGACGTGACGCCCCTCGCTCCGCCGCAGCACCGCGCGGACGCGGGCCACCAGCTCGCGCGGACTGAACGGCTTGGTGACATAGTCGTCGGCGCCGATCTCCAACCCGCGCAGCCGGTCGTCCTCCTCCACTCGGGCGGTGAGCATGATGATCGGCACGTCCGATTCCCTGCGCAGGACGCGCGCCACCTCCAGACCGTCGAGGCGAGGTAGCCCGAGATCGAGCACCACGAGATCGGGCTGGCGTCCGCGCGCCGTCTCCAGCGCGCGGACGCCGTCGCCGACGACGATCACGTCGAAGCCGGCGAGCCGCAGGTAATCGCGTGCGATCTCGGCGATCTGGGGCTCGTCGTCGACGACCAGGATCGTCTTCACCGTCCGCCGGCGGCTCCCGGCATGGGCTCGTCGAACCCGCGCTCGTGGGCCTGCCGGTGCCACTCGTCGAAGCGGCCGCGCGGTCCGCAGCCGCCGCCGTACCAGCCGCGGCGCCAGAACAGGCCGCGGATGACGAGGAACCAGAAGGCGAAGAAGAAGAGCGGCACGAAGAAGAACCCGAGCCCCAGGGCCGGTGCCAGCCGTAATACGGATACGGGTACGGCCCGGCCGGCCCGGAGGGCGGAACGACGATCTTGCCACTCTGCTCGATGCCGTGCGTCACGCCCGCGTTGTAGGCCACGAAACCGACCGCAACGGCGAGCAGCAGCGCGCCGACGAGAACTGTCCAACGAATGTTGTTGCTCATGAGAGCATCCTCCTTTCCATGGACGAGGATGCGCCGCGATTGTGGAGCGAGTGTGGAGACGCGGCAAGATAGCGCACCGCGCCTCCTTCGTGCTTGACCTATGCTCGGTGGCGATCCATGGTTGGTGGAGGTGATCCGGCTAGAAGCTGGTGGACAGGCTGGCGATCCAATAGCGAGTCTTGGATTGGGGCATGAACATGGCCAGCGGAGGATCCTCCTGGAGATAGCCTTCATTCCAATGGTTTTCGAGCTTGAGCACCAGGTCTGGACGGAAGGCGTAGTTCACACCCAGGGCGGTATCTTTGTCGATCTTCACCGTCTTCCGGACGATGTCATTCTTCGCATTGGTCGTGTCGTACTGGCCGTTGACGGTGACCTTATCGGCCACCTGCACCCCGAGGTGAATATAGCCCTCATCGAGAGCTGCAGTAGGGAGGTCGACGTGTCGGGCCTCGATGTGGGTGGCCACGCGGCCGAGCTCCCACGCCAGAGAGCCGTGATAGTTCTCCGCGTGGCCCTTGCCGCCGTCGGGCTGCTCGATCTCGAAGCGCATCCCGCCGGTGCCGATCCGCAGGCCCGGTACCGGCGTCGTGAGCCAGAGCTCGACGCCCAGGGAATCGTTCGCTTTGCTGCGCGAAAATCCCCCTCCCGTTGTGTTCTGGCGGATGAGGCTCCAGCTCCCATAGTGCAGGTCTCCGTCGAGCTGCCAGGAGCTTCCCCCTCCGAAGGCATGGGAGAGGACGATCCCGTCCACGGTCTCGGTGGCGAAGTGGCCCTCACCGTAGAACACGTCGGACGGCCGATAGAACGGTAGAAGCGTGCCCACGTCGCGCACCTCGTTGTAGATGCCGAACGGAATCTGCACCCGGCCCACCTTGACGGAACTGCCGCCGAACCGGCGCTGGTAGAACATCCAGTCGAGTCCCATGTCTTCGCGCGATTCCTGGAGGCGGCTCTCGCCGAGCCGCTCGTGGCTGAGCTGGACGACGAAGGCGTCGTCCTGCGTGACGTCGGCCCGGATCTGGATCGCCGCGGTGCGGTAGTCGGCCGTGCCCTCCTTGGAAATGCCGAGGTACTGATGTCCGTTGGAGCGCGCGTAGGCCTGGGTGAGATAGCCATGGATGGCGATCTTTGGGCCGGTGGCTTCTTTTTCCGCTCCTTCCGTAGACGGCTCCTCCTGCGCAGCGGCGAGCGAGCCGCCGCAGCCCCACGAGGAAGACCAGGAGAACCACCGGAAACAACCATTGCGACCTGCTGCCAGCGCCTTCGCGAACCTTGAAAAATCGCATAACTCTCCTTTCGCGTCACCTCTGCCGCATGAGGCACGCCGGTGAGCAGCCGATCTCTTGCGTCAGGAGCAAGCGCCTGCGGGATGGCTGCTGGATTGGTTTGGCGCAGACCGACAGCGGCAAGAAGGATGCCAGCATCGGGGAGCACGGCGGCGAGAGGGGGCTGGGCGGCAATCCCTCCCTTTTTTGGGGTGAGGGCTTCCAGAATCCGGACATCGCGTCCGGACTATGGACGCTCAACCCGATTCACGCCGTTTTCATAGGCGAAGATCACGGCCTGCACCCGGTCGCGCAGGTCGAGCTTCATCAGGATCCGTTTCACGTGGGTCCGGATCGTCGATTCCTCGACGACGAGCGCGGCGGCGATCTCGCGGTTCGACAAGCCTCGGGCGATGAGCTCGAAGACCTCCCGCTCGCGCGGCGTCAGCTCGGCGAGCTTGGCCTGATCGGCGAGATCGGGCGTGGGCTGCTGGGCCATGCGGTCGATCACCCGCCGGGTGACCGACGGCGAGAGCAGCGAGTCACCGGCGGCGATGGTGTGCACCGCCGCGATCAGCTCCTCGGGCCGGGCGCGCTTGAGCAGGAAACCCGAAGCGCCGGCGCGCAGGGCGCCGAAGACGTAGTCGTCCTGCTCGAAGGTCGTGAGGATCAGGACCCTCACTCCCGGGGCCGCCCGCGACAGCTCGCGGGTGGCGCCGATCCCGTCGAGGCCGGGCATGCGGACGTCCATCAGGACGACGTCGGGCGCGAGCCGGCGCGCTCCCTCGACGGCTTCCCGGCCGGTCGCCGCCTGGCCGACGATCTCGATGTCGGGGTCGGCGGTGAGGAGCTCGGCGAGCCCGGCCCGCATCAGGTCGTCGTCGTCGGCGATCAGCACGCGCGTCAAGCGCGGCGGCCTCCATAGGGAATCCGCGCGCGGAGGCGAAACGCGCCATCGGCGCGCCCGGTGTCGAGGCTGCCGCCGAGCAGGGCCGCGCGCTCGCGCATGCCGATCAGCCCGTGTCCGCCGCCGGACCGCGCCGCGTCGCCGGCGGCCACGGGGTTGGTGACGCTGAGCTCGACCGCCGCGTCGCCGAAGGTAAGCTCGACCCGGGCGCTGCCCGTTCCGTGGCGGGCGGCGTTGGTGAGCGCCTCTTGGAGGATGCGGTAGGCGGCCCGATCGATGGTGCCGCCGAGCGGCCGCCGCGCGCCCGCGGCGTCGAACCTGACCTCGAGCCCCGCCGCCGCATAGTCCGCGATCAGCGAGTCGAGCGATGCCAGGCCGGGCGGCGCCTCGACGATCCCCTCCGGCGAACCGCCCTCGCGGAGCGAGCCGACGATCTGGTCAATCTCCTCGGCCGTCTGCCGCGCCAGCTCCTCGATCGCCTCCAGCGCGGGGAGCGCGCGGCCGGGGTCCTGAGGGTGCCGCAGCCGGGCGGCGCCGGCGCGCACGGCGATGACGCTGATCGCGTGGCCGGCGGAGTCGTGGAGGTCGCGGGCGATCCGGGCGCGCTCCTCGGCGGCGGCGAGCCGGCGCTCGCGCTCGGCCTCGCGCTCGGCGCGCCGGGCGCGCTCTCGGAGCTCGGCGATCTGCTCGCGCCGCAGGCGCGTGCGCTCGCCGGCGAACCAGGCGACCGCCCAGGCGAGACCGGTGTGGAGCTCGATGCCGGGAAGGGTGCCCTGCGCGGCGGCCGCCGTGCCCAGATAGGTAACGAGCAGCCCGACGACGACGCCGGTGGTGCGCCACGTCCACGGCTCGTTCCGCTCGCGGCGCGCGGCGAGCAGGTAGAGCGCCAGGGTGGGGCCGGGCGGCAGCGCCATCCGATAGCCGAGGCCCGCCAGCAGCACGCTCACCGCCGCTGTCACCGCGAACACACCGAGCGGGAAGCGCCGCCAGGCGATAATCGGCACCGTCGAGCAGGCTGCGAGCAAGATGCCGAGCTGATCGAGCTCCCCCGACCAGGGCCGGGAAGCGCCGATGTCGCCGTGTGCGAGCAGCACTAGCGAGCCGGCAAGCATGGCGGCCGCGATGGCGACGTCAAGAAGCGCTCCCGAGCCCGGCCGGGCCGCGAGGAGTCTGGGCGCCGTGGCCGTCGTCGACATAGCATTCCGAGTATACCTGCCACGGGCGCCCCTCCCCCTGGAGGATGATCCGCCTCCACTCCATGGGGACGGAGAAGTTCCCCTCGCGGGGTGTTTCGCCGCCGCTCCGTGCCGCCATAGTTTGGCCGCCATGGGACATGCGATACAGGTCCGTGACCTCGTCAAGACATATCCGCAGAGCGCCGGCGAGTTCGTCGCCATCGATCACCTCAGCCTCGACATCGCGCAGGGCGAGCTCGTCGCCGTCGTCGGGCGGTCCGGCAGCGGCAAGACGACGCTGCTGAATCTGCTCGCCGGCATCGATCGGCCCACCTCGGGGACCGTTCGGGTCGCGGGCGCCGAGCTCGGTTCGCTGTCGGAGTCGGGGCTGGCCGCCTGGCGGGGACGCAACGTCGGGTTGGTGTTCCAGTTCTTCCAGCTCTTGCCCACGCTGAGCGTTGCCGAAAACGTGATGCTGCCGATGGACTTCGCCAACAAGATCCCGGTGGGCGAGCGACGCGATCGGGCGCAGCACTTGTTGGAGCGGGTGGGTGTTGGTGACCAGGCGGACAAGATGCCCGCGACACTCTCGGGTGGCCAGCAGCAGCGAGCCGCGATCGCGCGGGCGCTGGCCAACGACCCACCGATCCTGCTGGCCGACGAGCCGACCGGCAACCTCGACTCCGCCACGGCCGACGCCGTCCTGAGTCTGTTCGCCGACCTGAACGCCGATGGGCAGACCATCGTCGTGGTGACCCATGAACGCGATATCAGGTCGATCATCGGCCGAGAGGTGACCTTACAGGACGGACGCGTCGTCGAAGACGAGCGGACGGGAGTGCCGTCATGACCAGCCTGCTGACCGTCAAATTGCGCCGAGACCTGCAGGCGGCCTGGTCCCGGATTGTGTTGATGGTGATCGCGATCGCGGTCAGCCTGACGGTGTTCAGCGGTGTGCTCTATGCCTGGAGCGCCATCAACAGGGAGACGGAACAGGCGTACCTGAGGACCGAGCCGGCGTCGGCGACGATCCGCTTCGGCCCCCCTATTGACGCCGAGGAGATGGCGGCGATCGCGGCCGCGGCGCGCCGGCGGCCGGGCGTCATCGAGGCGGCTGGGCGCGCCCAGTTCACCAGTGAGATCGAGGTCAACAGCCGTGCGCGGGACATCCCGCTGCAGGTCTTCGTGGCGGCGCCGGACGACCCGATGCGGATGGCGAAGTTCTGGGTACGGCAGGGCCACTGGCCGCCGGCCCCTGGGAAGATCTTCATCCGCCGCGACTCTCTCGCCCTGCTGGACGTGGCGGTCGGCGACACGGTGACCGTGGAGACGCCGGACGGCGAATCCGCGCGGCTGCGGGTGGCAGGTACCGTGTATGACCCCAGCCTGGCGCCGGCGCCCCAGCAGCAGACAGGGCAGGGCTATCTGTCCACGGCTTCGCTGGCCAGGCTCGGGGAGCCGGAAGTCCTGGACCAGTTGAAGCTCCAGGTCGCCGAGCCGGGGCAGGCGGCGCCGAGCCGAGACCGCGAGGCCATCGCGGCCGTTGCCAGCCGCGCCGGCGAGTGGCTGCAGCAAGAGCACGGGCTGGCGATCCGGGAGATCCAGGTGCCGAAGCCCTATGCGCACCCCCACCAAGGGCAGGCTAAAGCCCTGCTCAGTGCGCTGCTCACCGGCGCAGGGGCCGCCTTGCTGCTCAGCACGATCCTGGTCGCCAACATGCTCAACGGCCTGTTCGTCCAGCAGATCCCGCAGATCGGTATCATGAAGGCGATCGGGGCCCCATCCGGCCGCATTGGGCTGCTGTATCTGGCGATGACGCTGACGGTGGCCGGGGCGGCCACTCTGCTCGCGCTGGCTCCCGGCCTCCTGATCGGCCGCGCCTTCGCCCCCAGGGTCTTCCGATTCCTGGGCATCGAGGCCGACAGCGTCGCGGCTGCCTGGTGGACCTACCTGGGGGTGATCGCCGCCGGGCTCGTCCTGCCGGTGCTGATGGCCCTCGGACCCCTGGTCAAAGCCAGCCGCACCACGGTGCGGGCGGCGATCGACTACCGCGGCCTTGGCTCGAGCCCACGCGTGGCGACCGGCTTTCTCGCCCGGCTTGGCCGCATTCCCCGCTTCGACCGGAGTCTGCTCATGGCGCTGCGCAACACCAGCCGGCGCCCCGCCCGGTTCCTGCTCTCCGCTGGGCTGCTGGCCAGTGCTGGCATGATGTTCGTCGCTGGAATGTCCGCCCGCGAGGGGACCAAGGCCGTCGCCGAAGAAGCCCAAGACAAGCTCCGATGGGACGTCGTGGTGAAGCTCGCCAACCCGACGTCGGTGGAGGCGCTCGCTCCCGTGGTGGAGCGGGTGCCGGGCGTCGGCCGGATCGAGGGCTGGACCATCGCTTCCGCCGGCGTTTCCGGGCCAGGCAAGATCCCCATCACCCGCACCTATCCCGACCAGGGGCACGGCAGCGTCTTTGTGACCGCGATCCCCGCGGGCACCACTATGCTGAAACGTCCCGAGCTGCAGGAAGGTCGCTGGCTGAGGCCGGGTGAAACCGGGGCGATCGTGCTCAGCCAGGTCACCCTGGCCAACACCGGCTTCGACGTCCACGCCGGTGGCACCGTTGAGCTGTCCGTCGACGGGGAGTCCACCGACTGGCGCGTCGCCGGCATCGTCGAAGAAAGGGGCGACGCCGGCGGCGCGTATGTGACGGCCGAGGGCCTCGCCAAGGCCCTGGGCCAGCCACGGTGGTCGAACACGCTGCGCATCGCCACCGGCAACCACGACGAGCGGAGCCGCGAAGCCGTAGCCAATGCCGTTGACGGGCTCCTTACCGGCGCCGGGATCGAGGTGCAGTCCGCGGTATCGGTCGGCCAGCAGGAAGCCGCAACCGGAGGGCACCTGGAACCCATCCTGGTGATCCTGCTGGCGACCGCACTCCCCATGGGTGTCATCGGCTGCATCGGTTTGGCCTCGGCGATGGGCGCCAACGTCCTCGAGCGGACCCGGGAGCTCGGTGTCATGCACGCCATTGGAGCAAGCCCGAAGGATGTGCGCCGCATCGTCGTCGCCGAAGGCGTCTTCACAGCCCTCGCCAGTTGCCTGCTGGCGGTCATCCCGGCGCTCGGGCTCACCGCCGCCATGGGCGCTATGCTCGGCAACCTCTTCTTCTACGCGCCGCTGCCCTTCCGGATCTCCTTCCTCGCTGCCGCCATCTGGACAGTGCTGGTCATCCTCGGCGCCATCCTCGCCACACAGGCAGCGGCAATCCGCGCCTCCCGCCTGACCGTCCGCGAAGCCCTCGCCTACCTGTGACGCGATGGAGAGGAACACGAACATGACCCACGGGTCCGGCCGAGCCCCGATGAAGAAACTGCTCAGGATGCTGGCCCTGGCGGCTACGTTGGCGATGAGCGCCGCCGCGTGCGGCGGCGACAACGACGGCGCCGGCCTCCGGCCCGCTGCCCCCGTCGGCCAGGCGTCCACCGGCAGCGAGCCCGCCAACATCCTTACCGTCTACTCGCGCGACCGGGAGATCTCCGCGCCGCTGTTCGAGCTGTTCGAGCAGAAGACCGGGATCAAGGTCCGGGCCCGCTGGGGAGATCCGATCGATCTCGCCGGCCAGATCATCGAGGACGGCACCAAGTCGCCCGCCGATGTGTTCTACGGACCGCTCAGCGACGCCCTCGGAGCGCTGAGTGCTGCCGGGCGGCTCGCCAAGCTCTCCGACGAGCAGCTCGGCCGCGTACCCCAGGCGTACCGGTCGCCCGATGGCACCTGGGTGGGGACCTCCGGCCGGGCGCACGTCGTGTACTACAACACCGGCAAGGTCCGTGAAGACGGCCTGCCCGACTCGATCCTAGGGTTCACCGATCCCGCCTGGCGCGGTCGCATCGGCTGGGACCCCACCAGCCGCTCCCTGCAGGACATCATCATCGAGGTGAGCCAGCTCAACGGCGAGGACGCGGCCCGGCGGTGGCTCAAAGGCGTCCAGGCCAACGCGCCCGCGGTGATCCGCGGCGCCTCGCCGATCATCAAGGCTGTGTCCGCAGGCGAGATCATCGACGTCGGCTTCGGGAGCCACTCTTATCTCTACGACCTGCAGGCCGATGGCGACGCCATGAACGTCGCGGCCAAGTTCTACCGCGGTGGTGCTCCTGGCGGTCTCCTCAACGTGGCCGGCGTCGGCATCATCAAGGGCACCGGCCACGAGGCCGCAGCCAAGGCCTTCGTCGACTTCATGCTGTCGCCGGCAGCCCAACAGCACCTCGCCGAGGATGCTCTCGAGATCCCCTTGGCCGAGGGCGTCACGGTGACTCACGGTATGCCGACGGCCGGCGAGCTGACCGTTCCGGGCCTCGACGTGAGGCAGTTCGAGCAACTTCCGGGCGCGCGCCGTTTGCTCACCGAAGCCGGGATCATCGGGTGAGGCCCCCTGCATGACGATGACACCGCGCCTCCGCAAGACCGTGCTGACCGCGCATATCACCTTCTCGGTTGGCTGGCTCGGAGCGACCGCCGGCTTCGAAGCCCTCGCCGTCGCGGGTCTGGCCAGCCAGAAGGTCGAGAGGGTACGTGCCGCCTATCTCGCGATGGAGCCGACCGCCTGGTTCGTCATCGTCCCGTTTGCCTTCGCGTCGCTGCTCACCGGGCTCGTCATGTCGCTGGGCACCCGCTGGGGCTTGTTCCGGCACTATTGGATCCTGGCGAAATTCCTCATCAACACCCTTGCCATCGCCATCCTGCTTCTCCATACGCAGCTCATCAGTTATGTAGCTGGCGCAGCAGCACAGCAGACTCTCTTCAGTGAGGATCTGCGCGGGGCAAGAATCCAACTCGCGGTCATCGCCGGTGCCGCGATGCTGGCTTTGCTCGTGGCCACGACGCTCGCGGTGTTCAAGCCGCGGGGGATGACTCCCTACGGCAAGCGCAAGCAACAGGAGTGGCGTGAAACCCTAGGAGGATCCACGCCTGATGACAACAGAACGATTGGGGGCGGGCTCCCGCTGGGACTCAAGCTTTTCCTCGCCGTCCTCGGTGTGATCGTCGTCGTCATCATCGTGGTGCATCTCGCCGGCGGCGGCTTTGGGAGCCACGGTCGCTGACCTTGTAGAGCCCATCCGCGGCTGCTGCATCTCCCCTCGGCGGATGATCCGCCTCCACTCCATGAGGACGGAGAAGTTCCCCTCACAGGGGGTTTTTGCGCCGCCCCGCATCATGGTGGACTGCGTTCATGCATGGCTCAAGAGAAAGGGAAGGAGCTCATGACCATCAAGCAAACACGGTTCGCCCTTGGCATCATCACGCTGTCGTCGATCGGCGCCTTCGTCTCGCCGGCGGTCCGGCCCCAACTAGGGCAGGGCTCCCGCCAGCGCCAACAGGTCCAGACGGCGAATCTGACGGGAGCGTGGACGTTGAACGAGGACCTGAGTGACGACCCTGCGAAGGCGATGAAGGAGCTGGAATACATGCAGGCGGAACGCCATGGCGGCGGCGGCTCCGGCGGGCATGGGCCCTGGATGCACGGTGGTGGCGGCGGAATGGGCGGAGCGAAGGATATGGAGGAGATGCGGGTGCGGATGAATCGCGTCCTCGAGCCGCCGGGCAGACTGACGATCGCCCAGGCCGGCAGCTCCATCACCTTCACGGACGGCGGCGGGCGGTCTCAGACGCTCACAACCAACAACAAGAAGAAGAAAGTTCCGCTGAACGACCGAACGGCCGAAGTGAGGGCGAAATGGGATGGCGGGCGTCTCGTCAAGGAAACCTCCCTAGGCGACGGCATGAAGCTCACCGAGACGTACACCGTGGTCTCCGAGCCGCCACAATTGCACGTCTTGGTGAAGCTCGACATCTCCCACATGCCGCAGCCGGTCAACCTCCGTCGCGTGTACGACGCGGAGAGCAGACGGTGAAAGAGAGGACCTCATGATCATCAAGCTAACCATGGTATTCGCGGCCGCGGCCGCGTGTGGCGTGTTCACACAGGCGCTCGTTGGAGGAGGCGGCCGGATGCCCGGCGGCTCCGACGGGCGTCTCGACGCCGAGGCGATCGGCAAGGCCGCGGGAACCAAGGCTATGACGGCCGAGGATGGGGTGGTTGCCATCCGCTGGGTGCGAGACGACGTCAAGGTGACGGTGGACAAGATGCCGCTCAAACCCTTCGCCGGCCTGGGTTCCGTAGCCGCGTTTCATCGCGGGCGGCGCGGGGCGATGGTGATGGGCGACATGGTCGTTTTTCAGGATGAGGTAACGCCGGCGATGGATGCCGCCTTCAGGAACGGCTTGGAGGTGACGGGCTTGCACAACCACTTCGCCTTCGATGAGCCGAAGGTGTATTTCATGCACATCGGCGGCTCCGGTGATGCGGAGAAGCTCGCCGCGGGCGTCAAGGCGATCTGGGACGCGATCAAAGAGGTGCGGAAGAAGAATCCCCAACCTGCGGACAATCTCCCCGGCAAGGTCCCGGAGGCGAAAGGGTCGCTCAGCGCCGAGGAGATCGAGCACATTCTCGGCCGCAAGGGTCGGGCGCAAGGCGGCGTGGTCATGATTTCGATCGGGCGGGAGGGCCAGATGCACGGCGTGAAGATCGGCGAATCGATGGGCCTCGGCACGACGGTCGCGTTCTCCGGCGGCGACGACTACGCCGTCGTGTACGGCGACTTCATCATGACCGGCGCAGAAGTCCAGCCGGTGCTCAGGACGCTGCGGCAGCACGGCACCCATATCGTCGCGCTGCACAACCACATGATCGGCGAAGCCCCGCCATTCTACTTCGCGCACTTCTGGGGCAAAGGACCGGCGAAGGAGCTCGCCCAAGGGATCAAGGCTGCCTTGGAGGTCCAGCGAGAGGCCAAGTGAGGCGGGTGAAAGATGAGTCACGACAGCGGATCAAGGAGAGAGTATGCAACACGGTCCAGCCATGCATATGGGGGCAATGTCCAAAGAGAAGGCGGCCTACGAAGTCACCCTGAAGGGCCAGCAGCAAATCGCCGCAGGCACCCACGCATTTACCTTTGAGAAGCCGGAGGGATTTCATTTCAATGCCGGCCAGCATGTGCGGATGACGCTCATGGACCCTCCCGAAACAGACGACGAGGGCAACAGCCGCTTCTTCACGATGGCGAGCACTCCCCAGGAGCCCGATTTGGTGTTCGCCCTGAGGATGCGTGATACCGCCTTCAAACGCGTGCTGGGCCGTATGCGACCTGGCGAGAAAGTACTGATCGAGATCTTGCTGGAGAGCCCGCAGGGATCATTCGTGCTGCAGGAGGACGCATCCAGGCCGGCTGTTTTCATCGTCGGCGGTATTGGCATCGTGCCCGCCTACTCGATGATCAAGGACGCAATCCAGCGGAACCTGCCGCACAGGATGTTTCTGTTCTATTCCAACCGGCGGCCGGAGGACGCGCCTTTCTTGACCGAGCTGCAGAGTCTAGCCAAGCAAAATCCTTCGTTCAAGTTGATTGCGACCATGACCGAGCCGGAGAAGTCGGCACAACCGTGGCAGGGAGAAACCGGGTTTATCGATCGGGCCATGCTGGAGAGGTACGTGGCTGACCTCAAGTCCCCGATGTATTACGTGGCCGGGCTGCCGGAGCTCGTGAGCGCCATGCAAGCCATGCTCGCAGAGTTGGGGATCGCCGAAGACAGCATTCGCAGCGAAGAATTCGGCGGCTTTGAAATGGGCCACGACAGAAAGGAGTCCCTATGACCGCACCGTTCATCGTCATCCGAACGTTCACGATCAAGGAAGGCCAGCTCGAAGGCTTCAAGCGGTTCCTCCGGGAATTCTTCAAGATCATCGAGACGAAAGAGCTCCGCCTGCTTGCCATCAACCTACGTCAACGAGGACGGCACCGAGGCGACTTTCGTGCGCTTCCATGGAGCATTACGAGAAGGTCGCCCATGAGCATACCGAGCGGGCCCGCAGGTAATTCCTGGACACCACTACGAGCCTCCATGTCTACGGCAAGCCCAGCGATGCCATCCTGGAGAAGACAAAACACATGGCGGGAACGGGGATTCCTCTAACTGTAAAGCTCGAGCACCTCGGTGGGTTCACCCGCCTCGCGGGAACGGCGGGTTGAGAGAGGTACGACAAGTGGAAGAAGGAGCCGAACACGCGTCAAAGCGTGGCCCCGTGATCGCCGCACTGGCCACAGGAGGCATCGCCGGCCCGGTGATCTTCGCGACGCTTGCCCTCGTGCAGAGCCTCCTCCGGCCGGAGCACAGCCTCATCGCGGACCCGATCAGCGCGCTGGCGGCCGGTCCGAACGGCTGGGTGCAGAACGTGAGCTTCGTCCTCTTCGGCCTCTTGATGACGGTATACGCTGTCGGGCTCCATCTCGGCGTAAGCCCGGCGCGATGGAGCAAAGCGGGTCCTGCGTTCCTGGTGCTCAGCGGCTTCGGGCTCCTGTGGGCCGGGTTGTTTCCCGCAACAAACGCGAGCGGCGCCTTCCAGGACCGGGCGCTACACACGCTGGGCTTCATCATGACTTTTTCCGGTGCCGGCCTGGGGCTCATCCTGATGTCGCGCCGGATGGCGCGCGATCCGAGGTGGCAGAGCCTCGCCACCTACGCGCTGGCGACCGGCATAGCGACGCTGCTCCTGATGTTGTCCGGCGCCCGCCTCGTCCGGCCGCCCGGCGCGCCGCTCCACCCGTGGTGGGGTCTGTTCCAGTGGGTGCTGCTCGCAGTGTGGTTGCCCTGCACGGTCATCCTCGCGTTCAGACTGCTGCGTGTCGCGAGAGCGGCCGATGCGCCGCGCTGATCGACCACCGCGACGGCCGCATCGGTGTTTTCGCCAGCTTACAGCGGTCCCGCCCCCACCTTCTTGAGGAACTCCTGGAGCGTCTGTTCCGGCTGTAGGGTGAAGGGCTCCGCCAGGACCTCGGCGTTGGCCATGCGGTCGAGACGGAAATTGCGGTGGTCGTTCCTCATCTCGCACCAGGCGACGAGGGTCCACACCGCTCCCCAGTAGAAGAGGCCGAGAGGCCACACGGTGCGTATCGAGGCGGCGCCGTCCTCCCGCGTGTAGTCGAAGCGGGCCTTGCGGCTCTCGGTGACGGCGCGCCGCAGCAGACCGACGAGGCGCACGGGGTATGCGCGGAGGTTCAGGGCATAGAGAGCTTCACCGGGATCCTCCAGATCCGCCGGCAGCACGGTCTCGATCTTGCGCAGGGCGTTGGCCGCGGCCGCGGAGAGCTCCGGATCGGCCCAGGAGCGGACCATGCGGGCGCCGAGTCGCAGGGCCTGGAGCTCTTCGCGGTCGAACATCAGCGGCGGCAGGTCGAAACCGCGGCGCAGCCGGTAGCCGACGCCCGCGGCGCCCTCGATGGGGACGCCGCAGGCGCTCAGCTCCTGGACGTCGCGGTAGATCGTGCGTTCGGAGACCTCCAGCGCCTGCGCCAAGTCGCGCGCCGTGGAGACCCGGCGGCGGCGCAGGGCAAGGATGATCTGAAAGAGCCGGTCGGCCCGTCGCATGGCTTCATAGCTTAGGTCCGCGCCGGCACGGGGTCTATCGCGGCGAGTGGAGCGCCATCCGGTTCCCCTCGGTGTCGAGGAAGAAGGCGATGGAGCCGATCTCGTCGGAAAGGTGCGTAGCCCCCATCACCACCTTGCCGCCCGCGGCTTCCACGCGGCGGAGGGCGCCGTCCAGGTCGTCGCCGGCGTTGAGGTAAACGATCGTCCCCTGGGTGCTCGGCACGTAGGGCTCGCCGGTGATCAGCGCGCCGCCGACGCCGCCGTTCTGATACGGCAGGATCGCCATGTGCGTTCCGTTCATCGTCTCTTCGCGCAGCTCCGCCTGCAGCACGCGGCCGTAGAACTCCTTGGCGCGAGCCAGATTGGTGACGGGGATCTCGAACCAGTTCAGGGCGTTGCTCATTGCTCTCTCCTTTCGCTGTGAACGGCGCGGGCGCCGCTCGATTCGGGGAGAGCGTAAAGGGGGGCTCCTGACAGCGTGGTGTCAGGAGAGTTGCCGCCATTTCCACAACAGGAAAGCGCGTTTTACGAATTGGAGAGCACCCTTAAGTTTTGAGGCCGCGCTTCGGTACAAACCGTCGTTCCAACAAGGAGGAGGGTTGCATGAAGAGAGGAATCTTGTTCGTAGCGCTCGCGGTGGTGCTGCTGGCCGGTACGTTCCCCCTGGCCGCCGCCGACCTGGTGATCCGCCGCGGCGTCGACACTTTCACCACCACGGCGAGTGGCAAGACGTTTTTCGACTTTGCGGACACTCCCATCCCTGCCGGCTTCTTCTGCAAGGGCGCCGCGCCTTTCACCGGCCGGATGACCTTCCGAGGCCTGCCGCTGGAGACGGGGGCTCCCGGGCAGCTCCACGGCGCCGACACCGTCGTCGAGCGGCTCGACGACGCCGTCTTCAACGCTGGTGGCACCGCTGCGACGCGCATCCAGATCCGGGCCATGTCGCTAGTGAGCTTGAGCCCGATCAAGACCGACTGCGGCGCGTACCACGTCTACGTCTCGCTCGTCGGCCAGCAGCAGGAGACGACGATGCGCATCTTCCGCACCGAGGAGAACGGCGGCAACTTCGTCGCGCCGCTCGCCGTCAAGGCGCGCCTGACCTTCATCCCGGTGCGGGCTCGGCAGAGAGGGCCGCGGAAGCTTCAGCTCACGGTGGACTTCACGTTCCCGGCGGAGCCTCTGCCGTGGAGCACGACGGGCGGCGCGAGGACGAAGCGGCTCGGCGGCTCCGCTCTGGTCGACACCAACGGCGATCTGATCCCTGACACCGAGGTCGCCGGCACCTCGAACTTCTGGCCGGGCTGGTCGCCGGACGGCCATGCTGGGCTTCTCAAGGGGTGCACGCTCTGCGAGCCGGAGAGCTGCCACACCGACCCCGCGAGCGGGGAACAGCATTGCACCGGGCCGGTCTACGCCTGCTATCCGTATAATTGCCCGTAGCTTCGTGATGATCGAGGCCCCGCGCGGCCATCGGTGAAAAGGGGTCCGCTCCCGTGAGCGGACCCTCGGCCGGCCTCCGAGGTTGGCGCCCGTTTCAATCTGTTACATCCCAGACATCACCAGGAAAAGTTCCGGGGCGATAGTCGAGTGCGCCTGCAGGGGCACCGAATGAAGAAACTCGTCCTCGGCCTTTTGATCCTCGGAGCGATCGCCATCGCGGTGGTCGTGCTGGCGCGCTCGGGGGCGCCGGAAGGCGAGGAGCGTGCGGGCGGCGCGGAGGTGGTGCGGGTCTCCCGGCGCGACCTGGAGACCGTGGTCACCGCCACCGGCGTCATCAAGCCGATGATCGGCGCCGAGGTGCGCGTCGGCTCCCGGGCCTCGGGAGTGGTCAGCAAGCTCTTCGTACGGATCGGCGACGCCGTGACGAAGGGGCAGCTTCTGGCGGAGCTGGAAACCCGCGAGCTGGCGGCCCGCCGCGCGCAGGCGGCCGCGGCGCTCGCGTCGGCTCAGGCCGACCTGGACTACGCCCGGGCCGACCTGCGGCGCAAGCGGGAGCTCGGCGCGGCCGAGCTCATCCCGCGGAGCGACCTGGACCTGGCGGAGCGGGCCTGCGCGGTGGCAGAGCAGCAGCTCAAGGAGGCGGAAGCCAATCTCGAGTACGCGACGACGCAGCTCGGCTACACCCGCATCTACGCGCCGATCGGGGGCGTCGTCGCATCGATCTCCACGCAGGAAGGTGAGACGGTGGCGGCGAGCCTCGCCGCGCCGACCTTCGTCACCCTCCTGGACCTCGATCGCCTGGAAGTGTGGGCCTACGTGGACGAGACCGACATCGGCCGCATCCGCGCCGGACAGCAGGCCAGCTTCACCGTCGACACCTATCCGGGCCAGGAGTTCGCGGGCCGAGTGACGGACGTCTATCCGCAGGCGGAGATCCGGGACAACGTCGTGAACTACGTCACCGTCGTGCGGTTCCAGCCGCCTCGCGACCGCACGCTACGGCCGGAGATGACGACGACGGTGAGGATCGCCCTGGAGAGGCGCGCCGGCGTCCTGGCCGTGCCGCGCCGCGCGGTGCGCCGCGAGGGCGGGCGCCAGTTCGTGCTCTTGACGCGGGGCGATGCGGTCGAGCGGCGCTGGGTCAGGACGGGCAGCCAGGACGAGGGCTACTGGGAGATCGTCGAGGGCCTGCGCGAAGGAGACGACGTACTGGTCGGCAACGTGAAAACGGAATGAAAGAGGAAACCTTCATGATCGAGCTCGAAGGGATCGGAAAAACCTATACGCGGCCCGGCGGCGAGCCGGTGCAGGCGTTGCGCGACGTGTCGCTGCGCATCGACCGCGGCGAGTTCGTGGCCATCGTCGGGGCGTCCGGATCGGGCAAATCGACGCTGATGAACGTCATCGGTCTCCTCGACCGGCCGAGCGGGGGGCGCTACCTCCTCGACGGCCAGGACGTTTCGGGTCTCGGCGTCAACGAGCTGGCACGCCTGCGCAACAAGAGGATCGGCTTCGTCTTCCAGGCCTTCCACCTGTTGCCGCGGACGAGCGCCCTGGAGAACGTGGAGCTGCCGCTCCTCTACTCCGACCGACCATCCATGAAGGGGCTCGGCCGGCGGGCGCTGGAAGCCGTCGGCCTGGCCGACCGCATCGAGCATCGGCCAGGGGAGCTCTCCGGCGGTCAGCAGCAGCGCGTGGCCATTGCCCGCGCGCTGGTCAACGAGCCGGATCTGCTGCTCGCCGACGAGCCGACCGGCAACCTGGACGAGCGCGCGGCCGCCGAGGTCATGGCCATCTTCCAGTCGCTCCACGAGTCCGGCCGCACCATCATCCTCGTCACTCACGATGCGAGCCTGGCCGCCCACTGCGAGCGGATGCTCCGGCTGGAGGCGGGGCGCATCACGGCCGACGAGCGGCTCCGGCAGGCCGCGGTCGCCGCCCAGGAGAGATCATCATGAGCACGGCAAGGCTGGTCAAGCACAGTTTCAAGGCGGTGGCCCGCTACAAGCTCCGCAGCGGCTTCATGATGCTGGGGAGCCTGGTGGGCGTCGCGGCGCTGACGCTGGTCGTTTCGGTCGGCGAGGGCGCCGAGCGCAAGATCGTATCGACCGTCCACCAGCTCTTCGGCGGCTCGTCGATCCTCATCTTCAGCGGCGGAGGCCGGTTCATGGGCGGGCCGCGCGCCGGCGCCGCGCGCATGACGCTCGACGACATGGAAGCCGTCGTCAAGGAGCTGCCCGAGATCGAGGTCTGGGACCCGCAGCAGGGACTCTTCGGCGAGCCGGTGCGTTACGGCGACGCCAGCACGACGGCGCGCGTCCTCGGGCAGTCGGAGCGCTCGGAGCGGGTATGGAACCGCAGCGTCACGCGCGGCGAATACTTCGACGCCGCGGCCGTGGCCGGCTCGGCGCGCGTCGCACTCATCGGCGAGACGGTGGCGCGCGATCTGTTCGCAGACGAGGACCCGATCGGAGCGGAGATCCTGATCGGCTCCGTTCGCTTTCGCGTCATCGGCCTGCTCGAACCGTTCGGCACCGACGCGCACGGCATGGACCGCGACAACGAAGTGGTCGTGCCGATCTCGACCCTCATGCGCCGCGTCATGAATGTGGACACCATTCAGGGGGCGAAGCTGCTGGTGAAGGACCCGTCGCTGGTAAGGGAGACGGCCCGCGAGATCAAAAGAATCCTGCGCGAGCGCCACTCGCTCGGCTCCGGCCAGCCGGACGACTTCACGGTGATCACGGCCGTGCAGGTGCAGCAGATGGTCAGGAAGGTCGAGCGGGTCCTCTTCGTCTTCCTGCCGCTCGTGGCGGCCGTCTCGCTCGTCGTAGGCTGCGTCGTGGCTGCGAGTCTGATGCTGGCATCGGTCAACGAGCGCGTCGGCGAGATCGGTCTGCGGCGGGCCATCGGCGCGCGGCCGGGGGACATTCAGTTGCAGTTCGTCCTCGAGACCGCGGTGACAACGCTGGGGGGCGGTTTCGTGGGCCTCCTAGTGGGCTGCGCCGGCGCGGAATTGGTGGCGCGCCGCATGGCCCTGGGGGAGATCCTCTCCTGGAAAGCCATCCTCCTCGGCATCGCCGCCGCGGCCGTCACCGGCCTGCTCGCCGGTGTCGTCCCCGCGCGGCGCGCGGCGCGGCTGCAGCCGGCCGAAGCGCTGCGCTAGGGCTCGGCGATGCGGCTCGCTCGCGGACTCCGGCCGGCGCTGCGGGCGCTCCTCGCTCATCGGCTGCGGGTCACTCTCGCTCTTGCGAGCGTGGCCATTGGAGTGGCGTCCGTCCTGCTGACGAGCGCCATCGGTAAGGGAGCGGAGAGCGAGGTGCTCCGCGGCATCGAAGCCATGGGCACGAACCTCCTGGTGGTGCGGCCGGCCACGGCGAAGCGGCTGGTCGCCCGCAAAGCGGTGCAGGGGATGGTGACCAGCCTGGAGGTCGCTGACTCCGACGCTATCGCCGAGCTGGAGCTGGTGGACGAAGCGATTCCGGGGACGGAAGGGGCGCTGCGGGTGAAGGCCGGCAACGGCGCCATGGTCACCACGGTGCTAGGGACGACCCCCGCCTTTCCGCGCGTGCGCCGCTTCCGTCTTCGCGCCGGCCGCTTCTTCGACACCGCGGACGAGAAGGCCGCCCGACGCGTCGCCGTCCTCGGCGCCCGCGTCGAGGAGCGGCTCTTCCAGGATGAGGATCCGGTCGGCCAATGGATCCGCATCCGCGACGTGCCGTTCACGGTCGTCGGTGTCCTGGAGGCCAAGGGCGTGCTGGCCGACGGCTCCGACGAGGACAATCAGATCGTCATTCCGATGCGCACCGCCCTGCGCCGCGTCTTCAACACCACCTGGCTCAGCACCGTCTTCGTGAGCGTGCGCGATCCGCATAGGATGGACGAGGCGCAGGCCGACATCGGCGAGCTGCTGCGCGAGCGTCACCGGCTGGCGAGAAGCGGCAAGCCGGACGACTTCGCCGTCCAGAACAAGGCCAAGTTTCTGGCGGCCCAGAAGGAGGCGGCCGAGTCGCTCACGCTCCTCACCGCGGGCCTTTCGGCGGTCGCGCTGTTCGTGGGCGGGACGGGAATCCTGGCGCTCATGCTGCTCTCGGTCAAGGAACGGACCGGCGAGATCGGCCTCCGCATGGCGGTGGGGGCGCGGCCGCGGGACATCCTCGTTCAGTTCCTTGCCGAGGCCACCGCGCTGGCGCTGGGAGGCTGGCTGGCCGGAGTCGCGGCCGGCGCGCTCGGCGCTGGTGCCGTGGCCTTCGGCACGAATTGGAAGGTCGGCATGCCACTGGAGGCGTTCGTCGCGTCTCTCGCCATGGCCGGCGCCACGGGGCTCGGGTTCGGCGCCTTTCCGGCGCGCAAGGCTTCGCTCCTGCCGCCGATTCAGGCCCTCGCCACGGAATGAGGCATGATGGAAGGAACCATGAACGGCACACGAGTGCTCGTCATCGACGACGACGAGGCTCTGAACGAGCTCCTCACGGAATACCTGGGCGGGTTCGGTTTCGCGGTCCGTGCGGTGGCCCATCCTGAAGAGGGGCTGCGTGCGCTCAAGGCGGATCCTCCCGACCTCATCGTGCTCGACGTGATGCTCCCCGGCATGGATGGGCTCGCGGTTTGCCGCAAGATCCGCGAGACCAGCGCCGTTCCGATCGTCATGTTGACCGCTCGCGGCGGTGTCATGGACCGCATTCTCGGACTGGAGCTGGGGGCGGACGACTATCTGCCGAAGCCCTTCGAGCCGCGCGAGCTGGTGGCCCGCATCCAGGCGGTGCTGCGCCGGGGCGCGAAGGAGCTGGCCGGGGAGAGCGTCCGCTTCGGCGCGTTGGAAGTGAGCTGGGCCACCTGCTCCGCGCGTCTGGAAGGGCGCCCGCTCGCCCTGACCACGGCGGAGTTCGAGCTGCTGAGCCTCCTGGTGCGCAACCGTGGCCGCGTGCTCAGTCGCGAACGCATTCTCGACGAGACGCGGGGCGTCGACTGGGAAGCGTACGACCGCTCGATCGACGTGCTGGTCAGCCGGCTGCGCCAGAAGCTCGGCGACGATCCGCGGCGGCCCGCCTTCATCCGCACCGTGCGGGGAACGGGCTACAGCTTCATCGGCGGCGGATTCGGCGATGACTGAGGTCCTCCGCACCAAGCTTTACCGGTCCATCTTCGTCAAGCTGCTGGCGATCATGCTGGCCACGGCCGTGACCCTGCTGTTCATGGTGGGCGGCTTCGTCTGGCTGGTCATCAACCCCGATCTGATCACTTCGCGGCGCCTCATCGCCGACTACGCCCGCGCTCTGGCCGCCACTTCGCCGAACTACGAGACCGCGAAGAAACTGGCGGCGGATCTCGACCTCAGGATTCGCTACGAGGGTCCGGACGGCACGTGGCAGACGTCTCCCGGGCTCCCTTCCATCCGCGAGGTCAAGAACTGGAGGCACGACTTCTATGTCGCCCCGGCACCCCGCGGAGGCAGCTACCTGATCTCCTGGGAGCTCGGCCGGCGCATGCGGGAGACGCACAACAAGCTGCTCTGGCTGCTGCACTTCCTCATGCTGGTGGTCGTCTTCATGGCCTACATCGTCATCCGGCACGCGCTGCGGCCGTTGCGGTCGCTCCACCAGGGGGTCACGCGGCTGAGCGAGGGCCACCTCGACGTCGTCGTGCCGAGTTGGACCCGCGACGAGTTCGGCGTGCTGACGGAGGCGTTCAACCAGATGGTGCGACGGATCCGGGAGATGATCCGCGCCCGTGACCAGCTGCTGCTCGACGTCAGCCACGAGCTGCGGTCGCCGCTGACTCGCATGAAAGTGGCGCTCGCGCTGCTGCCGGAGGGCGAGAAGAAGCAGCGCATCGCCGCCGACGTATCCGAGATGGAGACGATGATCGCCGAGTTGCTCGAGCTGGAGCGGCTCCGCGAGGGCCGCGGAATCAGCACCGAGCGCCAGAACCTGGTCTCCATCGTCCGCGAGATGGCGGAGAGCTTTCAGGACCGGCCACCGGGGGTCCGCTTCATCGCGGCCGCTTCGGAGATCCTGGTGGAGATCGACGGCGACAAGATCCGCACCGTCCTGCGCAATCTCCTGGAGAACGCGGTCAAGTACTCGCTCCCGGACAGCCGTCCCGTCGTGGTTTCTGTCACCGAGGAGGAGGCGGCGGTCATCGTCCGTGTCGCCGACGACGGCCCCGGCATTCCCGAGACGGACCTGGCCAGCCTCTTCGAGCCCTTCTTCCGCGTGGACCGCTCGCGCTCCAAGAAGAGCGGCGGCTACGGCCTGGGCCTCAGCATCTGCAAGCGGATCATGACGGCCCACGGCGGCGGCGTTGCGGCCGCGAACAACGCCGGACGTGGAGCCCGCTTCACTCTCACCTTGCCCAAGCCCGCGTGAGGCGAGGCTTCTTCCGGACTGGACGAGGCACTACCTCTAGTAGGTGCCGGCCTCATGCCGGCTGACAAGGAGGTGGAGACATGAAGAATTCTGCAACGGTTCTCGCCCTGTTAACCCTTCTCGCTTTGGCCCTCTGTACGCGAGGCATGGCGCAGACGCCATCCACCGCCACCGCGCCGGCCGCTCCCGCGAGCCTCGCGGAGTTTCTGGAGACCTTGTCGAACGCCCCTGCCGCCGAGGTCCTGCCCCCGAGCCCCGGGTTTCTGACCACCTTCTGCAGCAGCAACGCCGATTGCCCCACGGGCCAGTTGTGCTGCTATCCGTGCGGGGTCGAAGGCTGCGACTTCGTCTGCATGACGCCGGTGAGGGGCCGCTGCCCGTTCTTTCCCTGAGGTCGGCGACGGCTTAGCGCGGACGCGCCCCGCGGCGGGCGGAGAAGAGGAAGAGGTGTTGCGAGGGTAAGGTTTCGAGCTGGTTGAGCAGCTCGAAACCCGCCGCGTTCCATTCCGCCAGCACCTGCTCGACTGACATCCGGTGCCGGATGTTGATATGAGAGGCGGTATCGTCTTCCAGACGGTACTCGACGAGTGTCACCGTGCCGCCCGGAGCCAGGCTGTCGCGGATGTGGGCGAGCATCGGCTGCGGCTTCTGGAATTCGTGATAGACGTCGACGAGCAGGACGCGGTCGACGCCGTGCGCGGGGAGCTTGGGGTCAGTCTCGGTACCGAGGATCGGGACGATGTTGGTGATGCCTTCCTTGGCCGCGTAGGTTCTGAGCAGATCCAGCATCTCGGGCTGGATGTCCACTGCGAGGACCTTGCCCTGAGGGCCAACTGCTTTGGCGAGCCGCCGAGAGAAGAACCCGGTGCCGGCGCCGATCTCCGCCACGGTCATTCCTTCCCGCAGCTCCATCGCCGCGAGCACCACCTCCGGCCTCTCCGCCTCGGCGCGACCCTCCCGCTCGAGCCAGGAGGCCCCCTCGAAGCTCATCACGTTCGCCGGCTGGCGCTTCGGCGCCGGCGGAGTGCTCTTGCAGCCCGCCGGCAACGGCGCGCCGCAGGCGATCGCCAGGAGGATCAGGATCCAGGCCCGGGTACTCCAGCGGGCGAAGATTCTTCCGCCGCGGCTCATCGCTGCCCCAACGGCCTCTCCATGATCAGAAATTCGCGGACGACGCGTCCTCCAATCAAGTGCTCCTGGAGGATGCGCTCCAGCACCGGAGGATCGCAGTGGCCGTACCAGATTCCCTCCGGATAGACGACGGCGATCGGGCCCCCCGTACAGATGTCCAGGCAGTTGGCGCGGGTGACGTAGACGCCGCCGGATCGCGAGAGACCCAGCTCCTTGAGCCGCTTTCGCAGGTATTTCCACGCCTCGATCGAGCGTTTGCGGGGGCTGCACTTGGGTTTGCTGGGATCGCAGCAGATCAAGATGTGCCGCTGAATGTCCGGCACGCCGTGCTTGACAGCCTTGTGCCGCTGCTCTTCGAGGGCTTTTCTGGAAGGCTCGAAGCTCTTCATCGCCGCTACTTTAGCAGCCGGGAGCTACAATGTATTCGATGAGGATTCTGGTCTGGACTGCCTTCGCCGCCGCGGGTTTGCTGCTGGCCCTCTTTCCACTCCAGGCGCCGGCCCCCGCTCCCGCGTCAGCGAGCCGGCCGAACGTCCTGGTCATCATGACGGACGACCAGACCGTCGAGGATATGCGTGCCCTGCCGAAGACCCAGGCCCTGCTGGCGGCGAAGGGCACCACGTTCGCCAACAGCTTCGTCTCCTACCCGCTGTGCTGCCCCTCGCGCTCCACCTTCCTCACCGGGCAGTACCCGCACAACCATGGCGTGCTCGCCAATGGCGGGCCGAACGGCGGCTACCAGCGCCTGAACCACGCCAACACCTTGCCGGTGTGGCTGCAGCAAGCCGGCTACTACACGGCGCATCTGGGGAAGTACCTCAACAACTACGGCGTGGATTCGCCGCAGCCTCCCCCCGGCTGGTCGCGCTGGTTCGGGCTGATCGACCCCAGCACCTATAAGGTCTACGACTACACGGTGAGCGACGACGGCGTAGCGGTGAATTATGGCCACGCCCCGGCGGACTACCAGACGGACATGCTGGCGGAGGAAGCCGAGAAGCTGCTGCGCTCCCGGGCGGGGGCCGATGAACCGTTCTTCGTGACCGTGGCGCCGATCGCGCCGCACCTGGAGCGGATCGGCGGTGTTCAGGTGCCGCCCCGTCCGGCGCCGCGCCATGAGGGGCGCTTTGCCGGCGAGCCCCTTCCGGCCAAGCCTTCGTTCAACGAGCCGGACGTCGGCGACAAGCCCGCGCACATCCGGCGGCTGCCGCAGCTCAACGCCGGAAAAGCGGCCCGGCAGACGGCGATCTACCGCGCCCGCCTGGCGTCGCTCCTCGCCGTCGACGACCTGGTGGAGCGTTTGGTGAACGCGCTCGCCGAGACCGGCCAGCTCGAGCGGACGGTGATCCTCTTCACCTCGGACAACGGGTTCCTTCTCGGCGAGCACCGCATCCCCGATCAGAAGTATTACCCCTACGAGGAGTCCATCCAGGTACCGCTCATCGTCCGCGGCGGCGGCTTTCCCGCCGGAGCCACGGCGGCGCAGCCGGTTTCAAACATCGACCTGGCGCCGACGATCGTCGCGCTCACCGGCGCGCGGGCCCGCCGCGTGATGGACGGCCGGCCACTGCTGCCGCTGGCTCTCGATGCCGGCCAGGGGAAGGACCGGACCCTTCTGATCGAAGGCGTCGGCTCCGGCCGCAGCAAGCCGTCCTTCCAGGCGGTCCGCGTTCCGGGGTGGCTCTACGTCGAGTACGCCACCGGTGACCGCGAGCTCTATGATCTGAAAAAGGACCCCTTCCAGCTCCGCAGCCGCCACGCGGCCGCGTCTCTGGCGCCCGTGCGGAACGACCTCGCCCGCCGCCTCGCACGCCTCCGCTCCTGCTCCGGTGCGTCCTGCCGCTAGCGCCTGCGGACTCCGGATATACTTCATCTCTGTATTGAAAGGAGGAGAGCCATGCGAAGGCTCATGTTCCTGTTTCTGCCGTTGGTTCTGATGGGAGCCTCGTGTCCCAAGAAAGGTCAGGTCTGCGGCGGCATCCAGGGGATCACCTGTCCGCAAGGGCAGTTCTGCGATCTCCCCGCCGGCCACTGCCAGGGCGCTGACTTCCAGGGCACCTGCGTCGTCCAGCCGGAGGTGTGCACGAAGGAGTACAGGCCGGTCTGCGGCTGCGACGGCAAGACCTACGGCAACGACTGCGAGCGGCGCGCCGCCGGAGTCCAGAAAGACCACGACGGCGAGTGCGCGAAGAGCGGGTAGCGGGATCTAGCCCGTATACGAGTCGTCCTGCTCGATCTTCGACAGCACCCAGTCGAACTCGCCGCTGGTGATCTTGGCGCCGCAGTGCTCGCACTGGCCCGCCATGTTGACGTCGAGAGGAGCGCCGCAGTTGGGGCAGCTCTTGTCGCCCCGCGGCGCCCCTTTGACTCCGGCGCCGCGGATCAGCGTCCAGTACTCGGAGTAGAAACGGTCGTGCTTGGGATCGCCGGTGACCACGTCACCGGTCGTCTGGCGGACGGTGTAGTCGCGGCCCGAGCCCCACAGGCGGAGCGTGAGCGAGTCGTAGTGCCGGTCGCGCAGCACCTTCACCGTCTTCCACTCCACGATCCGCATCCCTTCGAGGACGTTGCGCAGCCCCTGCCGCTCGTAGGCCGTGACCCAGTACTTGAGGTAATCGAAGATACCGTCCGAGACGTAGGGCCGCGCGCCACCGAGATCGCGGCGTGACCAGGCGGCGTTGAGCTCGTCGTAGATCAGGCGCAGCCGCGCGTCCAGCGCTTCCTGGGTGACACCGGGATCTTCCCGCGCCAGCTCGGCCCAGCGGGCGTTGAGCGAAGGATGGAAGATCGTCGGCCAGTTGCTCCCCACCTCCTGCACGTCGGAGCTGAGAGCGGGGGGCCGCTCCTCGATGCGGATCAGGTCGATCGACCGAACGCTCCAGTCGAAGCGGCCGCCGGAGACCACCTGGCCGCAATACTGGCAGCGGTCGCCTCCCTCGGGACCGAACGGCGCGCCGCAGTTGGGGCACTGAAAGGTACGCACCACGGAGGGCGGCTTGCTCTGCACGCCGGCGTTGCGCACCAGCCGCCAGCGCTCCTGGACGTAGTGCGTGTGCTCCGCGCCGGACATGCCGACGGTCATGTTGGCCTCGAACTCCAGAAAGACCATAACCTGCGGAGCCGGCGCCTCCGGCGATGTGGCGGCAGCCGTGGGGATCGCCAGGTCGAGGACGCGCATGGCGCCGATGACAACGCCGGTGACCGGCGCGCCCACGGGCCGGCGCTGCGCGAGATGGCTCCGCACGGCGGGTGCGAGATAGGGTGACAGGGATTCGAGATCGCGCTGGCTGGAGCGGGCCTGGTGGGCGCGGGCGAAGAGCGCGTAGGCGAAGTCCTCGAAGAGCACGACGGAGAACTCCGGATCGCGATCGCGGATGGCGTCCAGGTCGCGGACGGTCCGCCGCGAGGGCGGCGCCGTGCGCGGCGCCGAATCCCAGATCTGCGGCCCCGCCTTGGCTTTCCGCCTCTGGCGGGCGACGACGAGGACGATGATGACGACCGTCGCCGGCACGCCGAACTGTGGATAGGCGATGACGAACTCGATCCACAGCCGGACCACGAGAAAGACGAACCCACCGTCGCCACCACCACCGCCGCCGCCGCCGCCGTCGCCGCCCCCTCCGGAGTAGCTCTCGCCGCCGCCCGGCCGGCCGAAGGCGACCGCGGGAAGGAGCAGCAGAGCGGCGAGGCCGAGCGACCAGAGGAATCGCGAACGGGGAGGCTTCACGGCTAGCACACCTCGTTCGGCAGCTCGTCGACGTCCGCCGCGCTTCGCACCAGGGCGGGACCCAACAGCGCGGCGAGACCGCGAATCCGTTCCGCCAGCGCGGTGCCGTCGGCGCCGCCGCGGACCGCTGCCGCGATTTCCCCGACGGTCTTCCGCCAGGCGTCGGTGTCGGCGAGAGCCTCGACGCCCACATCGACTACGACGGCAGCTTCCCGTTCGAGCACGGAGACATAGAGAAGGATGCCCGTCCTCCCGGACGTGCCGTGGATGCGCCGCTCGACGAACAGCGCGCGGGCCGCGGCCTCCACCCGCCGGCGGCGTGCTTCCCGCCCGGTGAGCGCTCGTTGGAGCAGGTCGCTGCGGGACGCTGCGAGCGCCGCCAGGCCGCCGGCGAGCACGGGATCGATCAGAAACCAGACCAGCTCGAACACCCAGCGCGAGTAGAGGAGGACGGCGAGCGTCGCCAGCCCCGTCAGGATTCCCCACACCAGATCCGCGGACAGATAGGAGCCGGACCGCGGCCGCACCGCAACCACCAGCTCGGCGCTGCTGCACGACTCGACGGCGCGCACGGCTTCGGCGAGCGCCGCCTTCGACCGATCATTGAGGAAGGGGCTGGCCATAGGAGAGTCGGTCGAGAGTCTATCCCAGGCGGCCGCTGCGGCAGGTGCCGCCGTCATTACCGCCGCTGCCGCGGTCACCGCCGCTGGTGCCGCCGTCATTGCCGCTGGTACCACGGTCACCGCCGCAAAATGCCGCAGTGACTCCGGACGCCGTCGCGGTCACTGCCGCAGGAATCGCGGCAACGGACGTCGCGACGGCGATGACCGGCCTGGCAGCTACAATTCCTCCATTGTGGATCTTCCCCGCTGGCGCGTTCCTCTCGTCCCTTCCGGGTGGGATAGGTTCGCCGACCTCTCCTCCTGGAGTTGGCACGAGCTGCCCACGCTCCCTCCGTTCATGCTCGCTGACGCCAGTGGACCGGCGGTCCAGCAGACGCAGGTGCGGATCTGCTGGGACGCCGAGGCGCTCCACGTTCGCTTCGAGTGCGAGGACCGCGACGCCTGGGGCACCTACCGCCAGCGGGACGATCCCATCTACGAAGAGGAAGCGGTCGAGGTCTTCCTCGCTCCGGGAGAGGAAGACCCTGCGCGTTACTTCGAGCTGGAGGTGAGCCCGCTGGGCGTGCTCTTCGACGCCCGCATTCACAATGCCACCTCTCAACGGATCGACATGAGCGGCGATCCTTCCTGGAACTGTCCCGGCTTGCGCTGGTCGGCGGGAATCGGAACCGCGCGGCAGGACTGGTGGGCCGTCCTCGCCATCCCCTGGAGCGGGCTCCTTTCAACTGGCGATGTGCCGCCGATCTGGCGGGCCAACTTCTACCGCATCGAGCGGCCCCGCGGCGGCGAGCCCGAATTCAGTTGCTGGTCACCTACCCTGACCCGGCCGGCGGACTTTCACAAGCCGGCCCGCTTCGGCGTCCTGGAGCTGGCCGGCTCGAGCAACCGGTAGACCGAGATCCGGCCGCTGCGGTAGGCCTTCTCGACCTCGTGCTCTCTTCCGGTCGCAAAGCGAGCCTCCCATCGCCGGAGCGCCTCCTGGCGGCGAGAGCCTTGAGCATGGATCACCAGGTGTGAGATCGCCATCTGCCGGAGCAGACGGATCCCTTCCTCGTCCGGCAGGAAGCGGATGCGTTCGGTGAGCCGCGCGTGGTTCTCCGGAAAGTAGCCGCTGAAGCCGTTGGCGAGAGGCTTCCAGTGCAGGGTGGAGTAATAGATGTATTGGTTCTCCCGTGCGTCGTCATAGATCGGCAGCTCGATCAACGCCTGGACGCTCGGCTCCCTTGCGATCCATCGGTAGACCGCGGGGAACCGCTCCTCACGCGCCAGGGGAACCCAGCGCACGAGCCGCGGCGCCAGCTCGAAGGCGAGGACCAGCGCCAGACCGGCCGCCAGCGCAGCGCGTTTCGCGGGACTGCTCATCTTGCCGAGGAGGGAGTCCACTCCGCGCGCCGCGAAGTGGACGAGCGCCAGGGACACGAAGACATAGAAGCGGGCAGGCACCCGCATGCCGCTCAATCCTGGAACGATCCGCATCAGCGGCGCGTAGACGAGCGGGAACGTCAGCGCGAAGCAGAGGAGGCCTGAGAACGCGAGTCCCCGTTCCCATGGGTCCGACGGGCCTTCGCGGCGATGCCGCCACCGGCTGATCGCTCCCACAAAGAACAGCAGCGTGGGCAGCAAGCCAGCGAACAGGGCTCTCTCCGGCTCGAAGTCAAGGTTCGCCGCAATTCCCAGTTTGCGGCGCAGAAACCATCTCGCTTCGGGTCCGGAGTAGAGATTGTTGCGCGACGGCGTGAAGTAGCTCGCCGGTGTCGCTCCGAACTGCTGGATCTCCTCGTCCGTGCGTACGAGGCCGAGCGACTTCGAGGTCCTGGCATAAGGCAGGAAGATCGCGAGGAGAGCCGTGGCGGCGATGAGGCCCACCGGAACGAGCAGGCGGAGCGACCGAAACGAAAGGAGCTCGCGCTTCTCGCTCGCCATCCGGTTGACGAGCAGCGCCAGCAGGGGGAAGTGAATCATGTAGGCGAGATAACTCCCGCCGGTTACGTGCAAGAGATAGAAGAAGAGGAAGAGGCCGGCGTTCTTCAGCGTCCGCTCCGCCAGCAGGCGATCCCAGAACCAGAGGGTTAGCGGAATCCACTGCGCGATCAGGATCTGGAGGTGAGCCATCTGCGCCACGCGGAACGGGGAGAAGGCCCACATCCAGCCGGCCAGCAGCGCCGCCGTCCAGGAAAGGCCGGCGCGCCGAGTCACCCAACAGACGGCGAGCGCGCTGGCCACGAACGAGGTGAAGAAGAGGAAGTTGTAGCCGGCGATGGCATTGGGGACGGCTTTGAGGAAGAGCGCCATCTGCGCCGCCGGCCCCAGCAGATGGTCGGAGAGGGCGAGAGCGCCGCGGGTGGGATGGAAGAGGTTGGCGTTCCAAAGATCGGGAAGCCCCAACCGGATCTGATGCACGCTCCACTTGAGGACATAGAGATTGAACAGCGGATCGTCCAGGCTGGGTGCGATGCGGTCGCCCCAGAAGCGCCAGATCGGCCGCATGTAGGCGAGAGTGGCGGCCGAGTAGAGGCAAGCCGCTGCCGTCCAGATCAGGGCCTGCACGGTTCGCGGACGTAGGGTCGACATGTGTTCAGATGACTCGTGCACCGAGCACGCGATACACGAAGACGCCGTCGGAGCGGTACACCCGTTCGATCTGCGGCCGCGGCCCCTTTGCGAATCGGCTCTCCCATCGCAGCACGGCGTTCACCCGTGACGGTCTGCGGGCATGGATCACGATGTGTGTGATCCGCCAGTCGCGCAGCAGGTTCAGAACGGCCGGACCGGGAAGAAAGCGGATCCGACCAGTCAGGATCTGATGGCTCACCGGCATGTAGCCGCTGTAGCCGTTGGCGATCGGCTTCCAGTGCACGGTCGAAGCGTAGAGGTACGAATTCTCCCGGCTGTCCGCGCCGATGGGCAGCTCGATCAAAGCTCTGACGCTTTCCTCGTCACGAATCCAACGATAGACCGCCGGCAGCTCCTCCTCACGAGGAACGCGCGCCCAAGCGAGCTTCCTCGGGGCCAGCTCGACGGCCAGAACGATCGCCAAAACCAGGACGATGGCCGTCCTGACCCGATCGTTGCGGGCGCGGCGCAGCAGCGCCTCGGTCCCATAGGCGGCGAAGACGACGAGCGTCAACGACGTGAAGGCATAGAAGCGGGCCGGCACTCGCATCCCCGAAAGTCCGGGGACGACGCGCGCCAGCGGCAGGTAGAACCGGGCGAAGGAGAGGGCGAAGCAAAGGAGGCCCGAAAGGGCGAGCCCCCGCAGCCAGACGTCCGGCGGCCCCTCCTTGCGGCGCCGCCAGAGAGCGAACAATCCGACAAAGAAGAGGATGGTGGGCAGGAAACCGGCGAAGAGGGAGTTCTCGGGCCGGTAGAAGAGCTCGGCGGAATCTTCCGCAACGTTCTTCAAGAGCTTCTCCGCACGTGGATCGAAGTAGAAGTTCAGGCCCGAGGGACTGAAGTAGCTGGCCAGTCGCGCGCTGAACTCCCGGATCTCCCCCTCCTGCCGAGTGAGGCCCTGAGCGCGAGAGACCCGCGCATACGGCAGGAAAAGAGCGGCGGCGGCCGTTCCAGCGATCAAGACGACTGGGATCAATACCCTCAGCGAACGCGCCGAGACCAGCTCCCTTCTCTCCGCGAACGCCCGGCTGACCAGGATGGCCGCCATGGCGAAGTGGATCATGTAGGCGAGATATAAGCCGCCCGAGAGGTTCAACAGATAGAACAGGAGGAAGAGAGCGGCGTTCTTCGCGGTCCGTTCCGCCAGCAGGCGGTCCCAGAACCAGAGGGTGAGGGGAATCCACTGCGCGAGAAGGACCTGCAGATGCGACGTCTGCGACAGCCGGAACGACGAGAACGCGTACATCCAGCCGGCCAGCGCGGCCGCCGTCCACGAGAACCCGCCACGGCGGACGACCCAGCAGACCGCGAGCGCGCTGCCGATGAACGAGGTGAGGAAAAGGAAGTTGTAGCCGGCGATGGCGTTGGGAATCACCATCAGGAACACGACGAGCTGAGCCGCCGGTCCCAACAGATGATCGGAGAAGGCCAAAGCTCCTTGGGTGGGATAGAAGATGTTGGCATTCCAAAGATCAGGCAGACCGAGCCGGATCTGATGGACTCCCCACTTCAGGACGTAGAGAACGAAAACCGGATCCCCCAGGTCGGGGCCGATGTGATCGCTCCACAGGCGCGGCAGCGGCCAGAAGTAGACGAAGGTTACCGCCGTATAGAGACTGACGATCGCCGGCCATGGCAGCAGGCGCGGCCATCGCGGGCGCGGAGGAACCAGCTCTTCGGACTGCACGGGCCGCTGAGTATATAGTTCGGCTCCCTCGCGATGACGCCCCAGAGCTCAATCCGGATGTCTCCGTCCACCGCGGCCCGCGCGGTGTGGATCCTCTTTGCCGCCGGCCTGGGCCTCGCGCTTCTCATGCTGGTCCGCAGCCAGGTGGGAGGCGACCAACTCAACCTTCTGGCGCGGGGATGGCTGCTGGCGGCGGAAGGGAAATGGATCTCCTACGGGAACCCCATGTCCACGGGCGGCAAGGCGCCGGGCGGCATCACCAGTCTGCTGGTGGGACTGCCGCTGATGTTATGGCGGGATCATCGGGCGCCGAGCGCGCTCGTTCTCCTGTTCCACGTCGCGGCCTATCTGATCCTGGACGGCACGCTCAAGCGCATCCTCTCGCCTTTCGAGCGGGTGCTGCTCGCGGTGCTCTATTGGCTCAATCCCTGGCAGCTCTACTTCGCGTCGTTCCTGTGGAACCCCAACTACCTCTATCTCTTCGGCGCCGTCCACCTGTGGAGTGCTCTCGCGCAG
This sequence comes from Thermoanaerobaculia bacterium, assembly GCA_036002325.1. Lineage (GTDB taxonomy): Bacteria > Acidobacteriota > Thermoanaerobaculia > Multivoradales > UBA5704 > DATARR01. Next base: position 42,011 of record DASYTJ010000059.1, read on the forward strand.
CGGCAGCGCGCGAGGTTTTGGCCTTCGTTCCTGCACGCTGCGGGTCTCGCGCTGGCCTTCCAGATCCACGCCTCGTTCCTGCTGCTCGCCGTCGCCTCGCTCCTGCTCTGGCTGCGCCGTTATTTCCGGGTCCATTGGGGAGGCGCCATCGCGGGAGGAGCGCTCGCCAGCCTGCCGCTCATTCCCTGGGCGATGGAAGTGGCGGCCCATCCGGCCATCCTCACGGGTGCGGACAAAGGCTTTCTGGGGCGTGGACTGCTCTACGTCTTTCCACTCGTCCGCGGGCTCCTCTACTGGCTGCGCTACGTCTCGCTCGCCTTCGCGGAGAGAATGGACGATTTCGATTTCTCCGGCCTCCTCGGCGCCGATCCCTGGCTGGGGCCGGCTCTCAACGGCCTGGTTCGGACCGTGCTCTCGCTCACCTTGGTGATCCCGCTTCTGGCGAACGTCCGCCTGTGGCGGGGGGCGCGGCGGCTGTGGCGGACGAGACTGGCGCCCGGCGCGACGGACCGCGACTGGCTCAAGGGCTACGCCCGCGTCTCCTTCCTCGCCGCCGTCATCGTGTTCGCCCTGTCGCCGACGACGCTGATGATGTGGCAGGGATTGATCCTCCTCCACGCCGCCGTTCTGCCGGTCATTCTCTGGATGGGCGCCGTTGCACGTTCCCGGTTCGCTCCTCGTGTCGCGAAGTCGACCTGGATCTATGCGACCGCGGAGATCGTTCTGCTCTTTGCCATCGCCTTCGGCAATCCCCAGTATCGTTGCGGCGGCCGCATGAAGCGGACCGACTTCACCTTCCCGCTGCGCTCAGACCATCCGATGATGCGCGAGCTGAAGATTCAGCAGACGTGCCCCTGGCCGATGAATCAGCCGGAGGGATGGTGGCCGGATGTACTGCCGGAGGACTAAGAGGATTGCTGAGCAACCTCTCGCGGATGCCTCGGGTGTACGGGCGACCCCATCCATCATTGAGCCACGATGTCTACTTCTTCCGCGGATGCCCGTGCTCCCGCTCCTCGAAGATGCCCTTGTAGAGCAGGCCGGCGACGACGCCTCCCACGATCGGGCCGACGAGATAGACCCAGATATCCGTGAAGTTGCCGGCCGCCAGCGCCGGGCCGATGCTGCGCGCCGGGTTGAGGCTGGCGCCGGTCAGCGGACCACCCATCAGGATGCAGAACGTCAGCGTGAGGCCGATCGCCAAGCCTCCCGGGATCGTCGCCTTGCCGCTGATGCCGGCGTTCATCACGGCGTTGACCAGAAAGAAGGTCAGGATCGCCTCCAGCACTACGCCGATGGCGGGCGTGATGGTGATCGTGGCGTTGCCGGCCACGAGGTCGCGGGCGAGCGCCGTCACGCCGAGCCCCGTTTCCGTGCCGCCGAGCACCCAGCGCAAGGCAAAGCCGCCGGCAATGCCGCCGACGATCTGGAAGACGATGTAGGAGAAGGCGCGGGCGGCGTCGATCTTGCCGGCCGCCCAGACGCCGAGAGTCACCGCCGGGTTGATATGGGTCCCCGAGATGTGGCCATAAGCATAGGCGAAGCCGAGGACGACCAGACCGTGGGCGAAGGCGACTCCAACCAGCCCGCCGATGCCCAGCGCTCCCGCGCCGGCGCCGATGAAGATCAGCGCGAAAGTGCCGATGAACTCCGCGAGCAGAGACGTCGAAAGCTTGTGGTACATGAACCCTCCTTGGATCGACAATAGGATCACGGTCCTCTTGGGGGACCGTCATTGCTTGTGAATGACGACCTCGACGCGGCGGTTCTTCTGCCGGCCCGCCTCGTCGTCGTTGCTGGCCACCGGCTTGCTCTCGCCGGCGCCACGAGTGGTGAAGCGGTCCGCCGCGATCCCCTCCCGCTCGGCAAGCCAGCGCTTGACCGAGTCGGCCCGGCGGAAGGAGAGCCGCTGGTTGTAGGCATCATCCCCCTTGGAGTCGGTGTGCCCTTCGAGATCCACGCGACCGGATGGAAAGCCGCGGATCACGGTGGCGAGCTGCGACAGGGCCTGCGCGGCGTCGGCCCGGATGTCGGCCTTGTCGAAGTCGAAGAGCACGTCGGCCGGCAAGGCCACGCGGACCTCAAGGTTGGTCTCTTCCGCGCCCAGCGACTTCATCGCCTGCCGAACCTCCTGGACCGTCGCTACGATGCCTCTCCCCTGGCCGGCGACGCCGCCTTCGAGGCCGATGATCTGCAGCACCGACGGGACGAGAACGAGCGCTCTTTTGACACCCAGGCGGGCGACCGCGGCCTCCGCCGCCGCTTCGGTGGCCGGCTCCCAGGGATCCGCATACGGCACATCCGCGGCCAGCGACGGCACCGCCAGAACGACCAGCGCCGACGGCATCAGCTTTCGGACGAGACCGTGGAGACGCATCCTACACATCCTGAATCGCCAAATCCTCGAACGGCGGCGCGCCCGGGATCTGCAACGTCACCGCTTTGACGTCGGCCGGCGGCGCAGGGAATTTCATCCACAACGTGTAGGACTCCCCCGGCTTGAGAGTCTCGTACCACCGGTCGTTCCAGTTCGAGCGCAGCGCCGCGATATAGGCGCCTTTCTCATCCTTGAGCACCTCGTACTTCTTGCCCGCGGCGAGGTCCATCAGGTAGACCTCTTTATAGTTGATGTCGGGCTGGGCTTCCCCGCTGCCGTGGTTGCGGATCACGACCTTCGCGGTGAGCGTGTTGCCCTTGCGGCGAAACTCGGTGACGTCGGCCGCGATGCCTTGCCAGTTGGTCTCCTGGCTGGCGAGGACCGCCGCCGGAGCGCTGGCCGGGACGCCCGCAGGGGTGCCCGTCGGAGCCGAAGCCGGCGGCGGTGTCTCCGCCGGCGCCGCCGCGGCCGGTGTCTCGGCGCTTGCCCCTGGCGCCGCCTCGGTCGACGCGGCCGGCTCCTTGGCGCGGCAGGCGGCCGCCAGCACCAACACAACTGACAGAACGAAGGAGATCTTGCGGTTCATGATGGTCCTCCCTTCATCTCATGCGGAGCGCGTGCGCTTCGCTTGCATGGCACGAACGATTCGGGTGACCAGGGCGCGGGGAGAGACGCGGATCGACTGCGCCACCAGCTCGCCAGCCAGCTCCTCCAGCTTCGCCGCGCTCCGCGCCACCAGGACCAGATCGTAGCCGCCAGCGGCGAAAGCGCGGGCCAGCTCCCAGCCGATGCCGCCCGAGGCGCCGGTGACGAGGGCCGTCTCCCGCCCATTTGCGCTGGCCATGGCAATGGATTCTATATCCATGGATCCCTGCGCGTGTTCGCCAGGAGTTTACGGCCGCGCTCGGCGTACAATCCTCTACGCTATGGCACTGTTCCGGCGCAAGTTCCGTCTCACCGCCTGCGCGACGACCGGCGGCTGAGCGGCGAAAGTAGGTCCGGGGGACCTTTCCGCGATGATCTCTCCGCTCGTCCGCCTCGCCGGACGGGATGAGAGGATCCTCGTCGGTCCGGAGACGGCCGACGATGCCGGCGTCTATCTGCTCGGCGGCCATGCGCTGGTCGCCACGGCGGATTTCATCACCCCGGTCTGCGACGATCCGCACCGCTTCGGCCGCGTGGCCGCCGCCAATTCCCTCTCCGACATCTACGCCATGGGCGGGAAGCCGCTCTTCGCGCTCAACCTCTGCTGCTTTCCGGAGCTGGACGGCGAGGGAGCGGACGCTCTCAAAGGCATCCTGCGCGGCGCCGCCGAGGCGCTCGTCGACGCCGGCGCCGTGCTCCTAGGCGGCCACTCGGTGCGCGATCCGGAGCTCAAGTTCGGCCTGGCGGTGATCGGCGAAGCCGACCGCGACCGCCTGCTGACCAATGCCGGCGCACGCCCCGGCGACCGCCTGCTCCTCACCAAGCCGCTCGGCACCGGCGTGCTCATCAACGCCTTCAAGTTCGACAAGCTGGACGAAGCCGGCCTCGAGCCGGCGCTAGGCGAGATGGAGCGGCTCAACGCCACCGCCGGGCGCCTCGCTCTGGAGCACGGCGCGCGGGCGGCGACGGACATCACCGGCTTCGGTCTCGCCGGCCACTCTCTCGGCATGGCGCGCGCTTCCGGCGTCGCGATCCGCTTCTCCTTCGCGCGGCTGCCGGTGCACGACGGGTTCTACCGGCTCGCCAAGGCCGGAGTCACTACCGGCTGCACGGTGGACAACGAAGAGAACGTCCGCGCCGCCTTCGAAGACCGCGCCGGCCTGGACCGCCTGCAGCGCGAGCTGCTCTTCGATCCCCAGACGTCCGGCGGGCTTCTCATCGCGGTGCCGCCTGAAAGTGCCGCTGCCCTCCTCGATGCTCTCCTCGCGAGCAGCCACAAGGCCGCGGAGATCGGCGAGGTTCTGGAAGGTCCGGCGCGGATCGAAGTGGTGTAATTAGCCGCCCAACTGCCGCTTCAGTTCCTCCAGCTCCGCCGACAATCTCCCGACGATTTCTTCCAGGCGTTCCACCCTGGAGGCAAGGGACGGGCGGGACGGCTCGGCGGCGACTTCGACGAGCGGCTCCTCCGGCTCCGGAGCCGTCTCTCCGACGAGATGGGTCCAGCGCGTCTCCTTCTGGCCGGGACGGCGCAGCAGCTCGCGGACGAGCGGCTCGTCGATGCCGGCCAGCCGGCGGAGGGCCTCCTCGACTTCTTCCAGCGAGGCGAACGGGTGCAGGCGCTCGCTGCGGGTGCGCAGCTCGCCCGGGGTCTGCGGCCCGCGCAGGAGCAGCAGCGTCATCAGCGCCTTGCCGGCGCGGTCGAGGCCCCAGCGGCGCACCACGCTCTGCTGCCAGCGCTCGGTGCGCGCCCCCTCGCTGCGCCAGACGAGAACCTCCTGCCGCAGCCGGTCGAGAGCCTCGACCACCTCGGTCTCGGTGAGCTGCATCACCGGCTCGCGGTTGGTCTTCTGATTGCACGCCGCGATCAGCGCGTTGACGGTCATCGGCACGGTCTCCGGGTTCGTCTGCTCCTTCTCCAACAGCGAGCCGAGCACCCGGATCTCAGCCGCGTCGAGCTGCCTGGGAATGCGCGTCGACATCGGCGGGATCTTATCGCGGTGGTTTCCTCAACGGATGGTTGTAACCTTTTGCGGTCCGCGCACTCTGTGACGGACGAGGACGGGATGGAACTCGATACCACGGTGGAGAGAGCTGCGCCGGCCGGCGCTCTGGCAGACGAGGAGATCGTCACGCGCGTGCTCGCCGGCGAGAAGGCGCTGTTCGAGATCCTCGTACGGCGCTACAACCAGCGGCTCTATCGGGTGGCGCTCGGCATTCTCGGCGACGACGCCGAGGCGGAAGACGTGATGCAGGACGCTTACGTGCGGGCCTACTCCCATCTCGCTCAGTTCGCCGGCGAGGCCCGGTTCTCGACCTGGCTCACCCGGATCGCCGTTTACGAGGCCCTGGCGCGCGCTCGCCGCCGGCGCCGGGCAGTGGAGATGGATGCCATGCCGGACCGTTCGAAGGAAACCCTCACGATTTCCACCGAAAGGAACCCGGAAGAGCGGGCCATCGGCCGTGACCTGCGGTCCGTGCTGGAAGCGGCGATCCAGGCCTTGCCCGAGGCTTACCGCATCGTCGTACTGCTGCGGGACGTCGAAGGTTTGAATACGGCCGAAGCCGCCGGGAGCCTCGGCCTCTCGGAACCGCTGCTCAAGGTACGGCTCCACCGCGGCCGCGCCATGCTGCGCCGCGACCTCGCCTCCCGCGCGCACGGCGCCCTCGACGGGGTCTTCCAGTTCCATCTATCGCGATGCGACAGAGTGGTGGCGGCCGTCATGCAGCGCATCGAACGCGCCGTCTGATCACCTACCTCCTTTCCTCTTGCTTTCTTCCCGAGGAAGTGCGATAGTCCGCGAAAGTTCCGAGTTAGCGTACAGGATAGGTTGGAAGCGGCTCCGCGAGAAACCCCACCACCGATGTTCCCCGCAGCAACCGGCTCATCGTGTATACCGTTTCGACATAGCAACGAGGATTGACCAGGCACCGAGGGAGAGCGAGAGAGCCTAGGAATCCCCGGAGATTGAGCGAGCGATCAACGTTCCGGGCACGACTCCTTGCGGCGATCCGGCAGAGCCGGGATCGCCCGGGGTTGGTCAGGAGGAGAGGAACTGTAGAGTTGGATGAATTCGATCGAATGATTTAGCCCCGTATGGGGTGGAGGATGCCGCGCGTCCGCGCGGCCGACCAAACAACCAACCCGTTTTGCTGTAGCAAGGAGCAAAGGAGCAGAGCATGCCTGAGCAAGGTACCGTGAAGTGGTTCAACGACGCCAAGGGCTACGGATTCATCACGCGGCCGCACGGCGCGGATGTGTTCGTCCATCACGCCTCGATCATCGCCGAAGGGTTCCGCACCCTGAGCGAAGGTGATCGCGTCAGCTTCGACGTGGTAGAGGGACCCAAAGGTCTCCAGGCCAAGAACGTCGTCAAGATCTCCTGAGCCGCTTCCGCTTCGATATCGCGCCCCGCCGGCGTCCTTCCGGACGGGGCGCCGTCTTTCCCTTCTGCTTTCCCTTCTGAAAGTCAGCCCTCAACTAGCGGAACCGCGACCGGAACTGCTGGTAACCGCGGGTGTCGTGGGTGAGCGAGCTGCGCCGCGGCAGGCTGGAGATCTCCTGGTCCACGATCTGGATCCGTTCCTCCGTCAGCGGATGGCTGGAGAAGAACTGCTGCACCTTCGACGGCCGGCTTCGGCGCATGCTCTGCAGCTTGCCGAAGAACGTCTCCATGCCGCGCGGATCGTAGCCGGCCCGGTAGGTGTAATTCACGCCCAGCCGGTCCGCCTCGCGCTCGGCGCCGCGGCTGTAGTCGGTGAGGACGCCGGTCCCGATGAGCTGCGCCAGGATCTGCCGCGACTGGCTCGGATTCTGCCCCAAGGCCAGGCTCGCCAACAGGTTGTAGCCGTAGGCCCGCGTCATGAGCTGGGTGCCGTGGCGTGCGGCGCCGTGGCCGATCTCATGAGCCAGCACGCCCGCGAGCTGGTCCAGGCTGTCCGCCTCGGCGATCAGGCCGGAGTTGACGTAAACCAGGCCCCCAGGCAGGTTGAAAGCGTTCACCGCGCTGTCCTGCACGATGAAGAAGTCCCACTGCCGGTTACCCAGCGGTGTCTGGGAGGCGATTCGCCGCCCCACCTGATTGAGGTAGTTGAGAGCCGAACGGTCGTTGACGAGCCGCATCTCGCGCATCACCTGCGCGTGCATGTCGTCGCGCGTGGCCCATTCCTGATCGGCCGAAATGAGGTTGAATCCGCCCTCGCTGACGCCCAGGGTGCTGGCACAGCTCGCGAGGAATATCAGCACGACCACGAGGGCCGGAGGAATCACAAGAGCTCGAGCTCGCGGTTTGATCTGCATGACGTTTCTCCTTCTTTATCCGCGTTCTCGAAGAGAGGTCTCCTCTCTTCAACGACCCCTAAAGGGCAAAAGCGGTGCCAGGAGTTTCTGGGGGGAGGAAAGAGAACACACGGCTCGAATCGTCCTCAATAGAGGACGGGGATTTTCTATACCATCCCTTTATGCGCCGGACCATCGTCGCTCTCATCCTTCTCGGCCTTCTCGTGGGGCTCGGATCCGCTGCCGCGGCGCCAGCGGAGAGCTCCGGCGGCCATGGCGGACCCGTGGTGCCGGTCCTTCTCGGATTGGTGATCATCCTCATGGCCGCCAAGCTGGGCGGCGAGCTCTTCGAGCGGATCGGCCAGCCGGCGGTGCTCGGCGAGCTGATCTTCGGCATGGCGCTCGGTAACCTGGTGCTTCTGGGTTTCGGCGGGCTGGAGCTCCTGCGGACGGCGCAGGGCCTCGAGATCCTGGCTCAGCTCGGCGTGATCCTGCTGCTCTTCCAAGTCGGCCTGGAGTCGAACGTCACCGAGATGCTCTCGGTGGGATGGTCGAGCCTGCTGGTAGCCGTGCTCGGAGTCATCGCTCCCTTCTTCCTCGGCTGGGGCGTTTCGGCCTGGATGCTGCCGGGAGAGGAAACGCTGGTTCACATCTTCATCGGCGCCACTCTCTGCGCCACCAGCGTCGGCATCACCGCCCGCGTGCTGGCGGACCTCGGCAAGCTTTCGGCGCGGGAGTCGAAGATCATCCTCGGCGCGGCGGTGATCGATGACGTCCTCGGCCTCGTCATTCTCTCCGTCGTGGTAGGCACGATCAGCGCCGCCAATACCGGCAGCCGGCTCGACGCTCTGGCCGCCCTGGCCATCGTCGGCAAATCGCTCGCTTTCCTGGTCGGCGCGATCCTTATCGGCGGCTGGCTCTCCCGGCGCGTCTTCCGGCTTGCCGGCTTCTTCAGAATCCAGGGGATGCTCCTCGCCCTTTCGCTCGCCGCCTGCTTTCTGCTCGCCTACCTGGCGGACCGCATCGGCCTCGCCACCATCGTCGGCGCCTTCGCCGCGGGATTGATCCTCGACGGCGTGACCTACCGGAACCTGGGGGAGAGGACCAAGCACACGATCGAGGAGCTGATCCATCCCATCGCCGGCTTCCTGGTGCCGATCTTCTTCGTCCTCATGGGCGTCCGGGTGGACCTCTCGGCCTTCGGCCGCTTCGAGGTGCTGGGATTCGCGGCGTTGCTCTCTCTCGCCGCCATCCTGGGCAAGATGATCTGCGCGGCCGGCGTGCTGGAAAAACAGCGCGACCGGCTCTCCGTGGCGGTCGGCATGGTGCCCCGCGGCGAGGTAGGCCTGATCTTCGCCGGCATCGGCGCCCAGCTCCTCTTGCATGGCGAGCGGGTGATCTCGCCGCCGATCTTCGCGGCGGTGGTGGTGATGGTGATCGCGACGACGCTGATCACGCCGCCGGCGCTCAAGATCACCCTGGCGCGGGGGGAGAAGCGGCAGGCTGCGAAGGCGCCGGCGAAGGCGCAGGTGGAGATCCCGCCGCGCCCGGGTTGAAAGCGGGCGCAGCATGCTGCGCTCTTACAGGAGCGGGGGCCGGCAGCTCGATGATCACATCGCCCGGACGGACCAGGCCCAGATCCTCGCGCGCCAGCCGCTCGAGCATGCCGGGATCGTGACGCAAACGCTCGATGCGCATGCGCAACCGCTCGCTGCGGGCGCGGGTCTCGGTGATCCGCGTCTGCAGCAACCGCTCGCGGGCGCGCGCCGCCTCCAGGTCGCGCGAGCTCTTCAACGCGGCGATCGCCAGCAGCGCGAGCACGAGAAGCACGGTCGCGCCCAGCACCGGGCGGAAGGAGTCGGTCCGGACGGGCGCGTCGGGCGGTGTCACGGGGACCAGCGAGGGAACGCAGCGGCTCCGGGATAGGCGGCCACGCCCTCCAGCTCCTCTTCGATCCGCAGCAGACGGTTGTACTTGGCGATGCGGTCGCTGCGGCAGGGTGCGCCGGTCTTGATCTGTCCGCAGCGCGTGGCGACGGCGAGGTCGGCGATGGTCGTGTCCTCCGTCTCTCCCGAGCGGTGGCTGAGGATGTTCGAGTAGGCGTGGGTCTTCGCCATCTCGACCGCTTCCAGCGTCTCGGTGAGCGTGCCGATCTGGTTGACCTTGACGAGCAGTGAGTTGGCGATGCCGCCCGCGATCCCCTTGGCGAGGATCGCGGGATTGGTGACGAAGAGATCGTCGCCCACGAGCTGCACGCGGCCACCCAGCTCGTCCGTCATCTCCTTCCAGCCCTCCCAGTCGCTCTCGGCCAGGCCGTCCTCGATGGAAATCAAGGGATAGGCGTCGAGCCACTCGCGGTAGAGCGCGATGAGATCGGCGCTGCTGAGACCGGTTCGACTTTCTCCGGCAAGGGCGTAGAGCGTCTTGCCCTTCTTGGTCTCCGCGAACTCGCTCGCGGCGACGTCCATGGCCAGCGCGATCTGCTTGCCGGGAACGTAGCCAGCCTTCGCGATGGCCTGGACGAGCAGGTCCAGAGCCTCGCGGTTGCTCTTGAGATCGGGAGCGAACCCGCCCTCGTCGCCGATGGCGGTCACCAGACCGTTCTTTTTGAGCACGCCCTTCAGCGTGTGGTAGATCTCCGCGCCCGCGCGCAGCGCCTCGGCGAAGCGGTCGAAGCCGATCGGCACCAGCATGAACTCCTGAATGTCCAAAGTGTTGTCGGCGTGGGCGCCGCCGTTGAGCACGTTGAGCAGCGGCACCGGCAATACGGTGGCCGCGGGTCCGCCGACGTAGGCGTAGAGCGGCAGGCCGCTTGCCTCGGCCGCCGCGCGAGCCACGGAGAGCGAAGCGCCGAGCATGGCGTTGGCTCCCAAGCGGCTTTTGTCGGGCGTGCCGTCGAGATCGAGCAGCGCCCGATCCACTCGCGCCTGATCGCGGGCGTCCATGCCGCGCAGGCGGGGCGCGATCTCGTCGTGCACGTTGGCGACGGCCTTGCGCACTCCCTTGCCGCCATAACGCTTGCCGCCGTCGCGCAGCTCCAGCGCTTCGCGGCTGCCCGTCGAAGCTCCGGAAGGCACCGCCGCCCGGCCGCCGGTGCCGCCGTCCAGCACGCAATCGACCTCCAACGTCGGATTCCCCCGCGAATCGAGGATCTCCCGGCCGACGATCTCTTCGATACAGAACATCCTCTCCTCCCTCAGACGACTTTTCCCCGAAACTACGACGCAAAGGTTAGCCGTAAAAGCCTTGCGGCTCAAGCAGTTTCAGCCGTTCCGGGCCGCATGCCCTTCGAAACCTCACCCCCTGGCCCCCTCTCCACGAAATGGAGAGGGGGGACAATTCTTAACCTTGTGGCGAAAAAGGTGGCTCCGTTTCGGCAATACTCCTTCGCCGGCGTTCCCCCTCTCCAGCTTCGCTGGAGAGGGGCCAGGGGGTGAGGTTTCGCGGGCCGATCTACGATAATCTCCCTTCGATTCATGCTGCAAAATCGCCGCCGCCGCCCCACTCTCGCCCTCCTGCTGGCCGCCTCCGCCCTCGCCACGCTCTCCTGCCACCGCGAAGCGCCGCGCCCGCGCAACGTGATCTTCATCCTCGTGGATACGCTGCGCGCCGACCATCTGGGGAGTTACGGCTATGGGCGCGCGACCAGCCCCAACGTGGACGCGTTCGCGCGCGAGGCGGTCCGGTTCGACAGTGCCCGCAGCCAGGCGGCGTGCACCTTTCCCTCCGCCAATTCCATGCTCACCTCGCGCTGGCCCGCCGCCTTCCTGGGTCAGCGGAACCAGTCGTTGGGAATCCCGAAGGGCATTCCGTCGCTCGCCGAGATCCTGCAGCAGAAAGGCTTTCGTACGGTCGCCGTATCGGCGAGCGCGGTGGTGCGCAAGACCCCCAGCCGCTTCAATCCGACCGCCGGCTTCGGGCGCGGCTTCGAGGTGTTCGAGGAGGACTGCGTCTGGAAGTCCGCCGCCTGCGTCAACCGTCTCGCCGCGGCGCACCTGAAACCGGGGAAACAGCCGCTGTTCCTCTATCTCCATTACATCGATCCTCACGGCCCCTACCGGCCGCCGAAGGCCTGGAGCCACAAGTTCGCCCGCGGCCGGCCGGACAAGAAGTGGGTCCGCATCGGCGATCCCAATCCCATCGGCAACTGGCTCTACAAGGGCAAGCCGAACCCCGGCTTCACGCCGGCCGACCTGCGCTTCCTGATGGACCTTTACGACGAAGAGATCGCCTTCTTTGATGCGCGCTTCGCCGAGCTGCTGGCGGCCCTCCGCGGCTCCGGCCTGCTCGACGACTCGATCGTGGTCTTCGCCTCGGACCACGGCGAGGAATTCCTGGAGCACGAGAACATCAAGCACTGCAGGACGCTCTTCGACAACTCGATCAAGGTTCCGCTGCTCCTGAAGATCCCAGGCGTTGAAGCGAAGGCGGTTTCCCAGCCCGCGCAAAACCTCGATCTCGTCCCGACGATCCTGGACTATCTCGGCATCGAGACCGGCCACGCCTTCGAGGGGCGGAGCCTGCGGCCGCTGATCGAGGAAGACCCCCGCGCCGCAGCGGGCGAGCTCCAATATGGAATGCAGGGTCCCTACCGCAGCGCCTCGGACGGCCGTTTCAAGCTCATCCAGGACCTCGCCTCCGGCGCCGTCTCGCTCTTCGACCTCTCCACCGATCCCGGCGAGACGGCGGATGTCCTGCGCCGCGAGCGCCGCGCCTACGCCCGTCTTCGCGACTCCCTCGCCGGCTGGATCTCCCACGCCGAAAACCAGGATACGGCGGCGGCCAGCGTGCAGAAGGCGAAGGAGGCGGAGGAGAGGTTGCGCTCGCTGGGGTATATCGAATAACAGCCGGTATTCCCGCTGAAGCGGGCACGCCGGTGAGGATTAGAGAGAACTGACCGGGCCGGGAATGCCGGTTGACCTCCCCGTGTTCCTATGAGAGCATCGCCGCTCGCTTCCCTCGGGGAGCGAAAGACGGTAGGATACTGACGCGGGGTGGAGCAGTCTGGTAGCTCGTTGGGCTCATAACCCAAAGGTCGCAGGTTCAAATCCTGCCCCCGCAACCAACTCCGAGACATCCGCCGTAACGGCGTTCTGAAGGCAGGGCCGGCGAAAGCTTCCCTGCTTTTTCGTTTTTCAGGGCAACGAGCGCCGATTCCGCCTCGACGGCGACGAATCGGTGGGATCGGCGTCGCTTCCGCGCTCCTGTATCCTCCTCCTATGCGGGAACGCTACCGCATCGCCGATCTCACCCTGGACGTCGAGGCGGTCTCGCTGACTCGCCGGAATGGCGAAGCCGTGGCGCTTCCTCAGCTCTCGTTCGACCTGCTCGTGGCGCTGGCTCGGCGCGCGCCGGCGGTGGTCTCGGGCGAAGAGCTGATCGGCGCGGTGTGGAACGGCGCCGCCGTTTCCGACGAGACGCTCACCCAGCGCGTGGCGCTGCTGCGCAAGGCACTGGGAGACGAGGCCCAGCGCCCGCGCTATCTGCGGGCGGTGCGCGGCCGGGGCTATCAGCTCGTGCCCCACGTCGCCAGGCTTCCCGGTGAAGAGGAGCTGCCGCGCTGGCCGCGCGCGATCGCCGTGGCCGCCGCCGCCGTGGCACTCGTGGGGCTCGGCGTCGGCCTCTATTACCTTCTCCTCGCGTACGGCCGCGCGCAGACCAGATCTGAAGATGCGAGCGCGGTCGCGACGCGCACGGCGAGCGTTCCGGAGCTGCTGGCTCGCGCCGGGTCCTACCTTCGCCAGCACCAGGAATCCGACAACGAAACGGCGGTCGAGCTCTACCGCCGGGCGTTGCGGCTCGAGCCGGAGAATCCGCAGGCCCTGGCCGGCTTGAGCATGGCGCTCGCGCAGCGGGCGGCCAAGTTCAACCGCGGCGGCGAGCGCGAGCAGGCGGTGGCGCTGGCGCGCAAGGCGCTCGCCCGCGATCCGCGCCTGGGGCTGGCGCATCACGCCCTCGGCATGGCTCTCGACACTCGGGGACACGTCCGCGAAGCCATCGCGGCCTACCTCCGCGCCGCGAATCTCGAACCCGATCCCACCTTCGCGCTGGCCAGCGCCGCCTACCTGCTGCAAGTCCAAGGGCATCTCGCCGACGCCCTCGAAGCCAATGTGCACGTCGCCAGAGAAGGCGGCGACGACGGGCCGCAGTATTTGGAGCTCCAGATCGCTCAGACGCTGGCGCTCCTCGGCTTCGACGAAGCCGCGGAGGTCTGGTTCGAACGGGCCCTCGAGCTGCGGCCGGACAACGTCTTCGCCTCTGCCTCGTACGCCCAGATGCGTCTCTCGCGAGGCCGTATTCAGGAGGCGGACGCGATCGCCGCGCGGGCCATCGAGCGCGGCACCCGCCGTCCGGAGCTGCCGACCATCCGCGGCCTCGTGGCGCTCATGAAAGGCGACGAACAGCGAGCCAAGGCCTTTTTCACCGACGCTTTGAAGATCGATCCCGACTCCCTCCGTCCCCGAACGCGGTTGCTCCTCCTGGCGCGCCGCCAGCCCGGCGGATCTGCCGACGCCGCCCTGGAGCAGCGGTACCGCGAGATGGTGCTGAGCATCCGTCAGGGCCGCAACGAGGGCGACGAATGGCCCGACGGCGCCATCGACGAGATGCTCCTCGAAGCGGGCTTCGGCCACGAAGAAGCGGCCCTCGAGGCGCTCGACATCGCCATCAACCTCGGCTATCGCGACGACGACTGGCTTCTTCTCGATCCCATGCTCGCCGATCTGCGCGGCAATCCCGAAGTCACACCGCGAATCGAGAAGATCCGCCGCCTGGTGAACGCCGAGCGTCAGCGCGTCGTGGGTGCTCCCTGGCTGCCGCCGGGGTTCTTGAAAGGCAACGCCGCCAGGATGTAATCCGTCAGCAGCTTGTCCGACTGTTGGTGCATGCCTCGGCTGTTGTAGAAGGTGCTGGCGATCACCGCCACCAGCTTTGCCGACGGCACCACGAACACCTTGTTGCCGCCGTTGCCTGACATGTAGAAGGCGGGGAACTTCCGCCCTTTGGATTCGTAGTCCCGCCGCCACCATAGATACCCGTAGGTATCCGTGTCGCTGGCCTGGACGTGCGCCGCCGTCGAGGTCTCCACCCATTTCTGCGGAATGATTTGCCGCCCGTGCCAGCGGCCGCCGTCGAGGTAGAGCAGCCCGAGCTTCGCGAGGTCGCGGCTGCGCAGGCGCGTACCGCCGCCGGTCTGCGTGAGGCCGAGCGGCGAGAACTGCCAGCCCACCTTCTCGATGCCCAGGGGCGCGAAGAGCGACTCGCGGGCGAAGTCCGGCACCGGCTGCTTCGTCGCCTTCTGCAGCACCGCGCCGAGCGCGAACACGCCTGCCGTGCAGTAGGAGAAGCTGCGGCCGTAGGGCGAATCCTGCGGCTTGGTAGCCCACGGTGGAAAACCCTTGATGGGCAGATCGAGGAAGAAGCCGAGCCAGTCCTCCGTCACGTACATGCGCTCCTCGTTGCCGGAGGAGTACTGATTGTCGTCGTCGCATTCGAGGAGCGAGCTCATGGTGAGCAGGTCCTCGATCGTGATCTTGTCCTTGCGCGGATCGGGGTTCTTCATCGCCTGCCTCCGCTCCGGGAAGAAGCCGAAGATCTTGGCGTCCACGCCGGAAATGGCCCCGCGCTCGATCGCCAGACCGATCAGCATGGAGGCCACGGTCTTGCTCGCCGAGCGCACGTCGTGCTGCGTCTCGCGATCGGCGCCGTTGAAGTAGCCCTCGTAGACGAGCTTGCCGTCCAGAGCCACGACGACGCTGGTGACGCGCTGGAAGGTACCGTCCTTGATGCGTTCGGCCAGGCTCGTCAGGAGAGCGGTGTCGAGCCTGGCCCCGGCGGCCGAGCTGGCGGCGAGGCCGTCGGCCAATTCAGGAGGATGCAGCTCCGCCGGTTCGGCTTCGGCGGCGAGGACTGGTGCGGGCCAGCCCGCGAGGAACGTGGCAAGGAGGACTGCCACGGGAGAAACTGAGATCGATCGGGTCACAAGACGTCTCCTTTCTGACTCTGACGCCCTTGTTATGCCTCCTTCCGGCTCGGCCGTCGATGAAAGCGGGCTGAATCCTGGGTGAAGATTTGGTGAAAGGGGAGATCAGGAACGCTCCGGGACCGTCTCGCCCCTAACCTGGACCCGCTTTCCCCCGCGGGGAAGACTCCCGCCCCCGCGAGTTTTGTTTCGCGCCCCGCGGGGATCGGTCCAAGTCCATCGGGGATCGCTCCAATCCCCTCTGGGATCGGACCAAGCCCCGCGGGGGACGGTAGAAGTCCTTCGGGGATTGGTCCATGCCCATTTGGGGTCGGTCCAAGTCCCGCGGGGATGGTAGCTGCCCATCGGGGATCGCACCGAGCCCAGCGGGGATAGGACCAAGCCCAACGGGGATAGGACCAAATCCTCGCGGGGACGGTAGGTGCCCTCCGGGGATCGAGCCGAGCCCATCGGGGATTGCTCCAAGTTCTCCGGGGATTGGTCCGAAGTTGTCAGGGGCCGGTCCGAAATTCTCGGGGACGGGGCCGCCCCTCATGGGGATCGGCCCAAGTCCGCGAGGGCGGAGTATGCCGCCCTCAGGGCTCAGGGAATTGCATCGCTCGGCTGCCGCCCGGCGGCGCCTGGACGATCATGGAGGACGAGATCAGGCCGCTGACGCACGCCACCGGACAGAGCTCCGTCTGCGTGCCGTTCACGACGCTGTAGCGCTCCGAGAGGTGCACGAAGAGCTCCAAGCGGCCGTGCGGGAAGACCCTTTCGCGCGAATGCGCCGGCTCGCCCTCGAAGTACGAGATGTTCTCGACGAGGCCCGTCAGATGCGCGGGGCTCCACTCGCTGTGCGTCCAGCGGCCGAGGGGAGAATCGATGTGGCGGGTGACGATGCTCATGCCGCTCAAGCTTGCTGCGAGGCGCCTGAAGCTTGTCCCGAGGCGTCGCAAGCTTGATTTCACGCCTAACACCGTACAGCCGAGCCGACCCTTCGACGTTCCAAGGGAGCTCAGCCTTGTCGCCTGAGGCGCCAACTTTGGGATTCCGCGGCCAGAGGATGCATCGAGTCCTGAAAGGATGCGACAGCGGGAGGGCTTCACTGATGGACGTAATTGATGAGCAGGATCAGGACCTCGACGCCCGAGCTACGGCCTTCAAGGAGGAGATTGAGAAGAGATTGGAGAGCGGGCCGGCGACGCCTTTGGATTTTGACGAGGTGAGGCAAAGAATCCGCGAAGGAGTACAGGCTCAAAAGGCGAGCGGCGTTAAGGTGTTACGCCGAGTTCCGCGGCGACCACAAGGTACTCGCGGATAGCATCCTCAATGTCCTTGAGTGCCTCCTCTTCCGTATCACCCTGAGACCAGCAGCCATGGAGGCCGGGAGCAGAGACGCTGAAACCCTCTTCCGTGGGGAACAAAGCCACTTTGTAGGTCATTGCGCACCTCAGGTAGCGCTACGGATGAGGAGTAATCGCCAAGACCGTTACGACTGCAATCCGGTTCTTGCCTTCGATTCGATCAGGACCATAATAAAAGAAGACCCGGTAAGCCCCTGGCGTATGTTGCTGGACGTAGGCCTCGAAGACCTCCTCTCCGTTCGGTCCGCGAAACGACCAGAACTTGTGGGTCTGTAAAGAGGGATGCCGTGGATTCGTCTCGAGCAGCACCAGCGCTTTGCGGATTTGCTTGAGAAGGCCCTCCTGATGCTGGATTCTCTCTAACTCTCGGAGAGTTTCCTGAGCGGAGTCGGACAACCGCAATTCGCGGTTCATTCTTCGTCAGCGTAAGCCAGGAAGGAGACGGGAGAAGTCCTCCCCTCCGCTGCGTCCTGGAGCCCACGCCGGACGGCGGCAAGCGCTTCGGGATTGCGATAGAGCCAGGCTTCCGAGGCCGGAATGGAGACCTGCGGATCGAGCACGATCTGTCCACTGTCGTTCCGGTATACATCGAAGCGGATATTCTCTTCGAAGCCGGTCAGAGCCTTGGCGAGCGTCACCCGCTTCTTGGCGTCCGGGCGGACATCACGCGCGATCAATGTGAGGTCGTCCTTTTTCTTGGCTCTTGCCATGGGTCTACTCTAGAGGAAAGGGGGGATGTATTCAAGTGGGAATTCCCCACTCTGGACGATCACCCCGCCGCTGCCCTCACCGTTTCCTCCTTCCCTTCCACAACCGGCGCATCCTCCCGCAACCGCGAGGTGAGAAATCCCGTCGCCAGCATCAGTGCCGAGGCGGCCCAGAAGGGATAGCGGATGTCGGCTTCGAAAGCCAAGCCGGCGGCGACGGGTCCTAAGAGACGGGCGACGGAACCGAAGGATTGCTGGACCCCCATGGTCTGGCCGGTCTCGCCTTTGATCGAGCGGCGGGAGACGAGGGCCGTGGTGGCGGGGAAGAGCAGAGCGGTTCCCACCGGCACGAAGAGCGCCGCCAATGCGAGAAGGGTGAGCTGCGCCGGACGCGCGAGGTGCAGCATCGCGGGAAGCGGCATGGCAGCGAGCCCCAGGGCGAGCGAGACGGCTCCCATGCGCGTGACGCCGATCTCGCCGAAGCGGCGGACAAAGGGGCCGAGCAGCACGGCGCGCATCACGAGGCCGACGCCGCCGACGTAGCTGTAGAGCCAGCCGATGGTGCGCTCGGTGACGCCGAACGCCGCGCCGAGATAGAGCGCGAGAACGCCGTTCATCCCCATGAAGGCGAGCATGCCGACGGTGTAGATCCAGATGAGCGCGCTGACGGGCGCCATGGGATGCGTAAGCACTTCGAGCACCGCGTGCGAGACGGGCCGGCGCGCGGGCTCGGCGGTGCCGTCGCGGCGGTTCGATTCCGGCAGCCAGCGCCAAGCGGAGAGCGCGTTCAAGGTGCAGAGGCCGGCGGCCACGAATCCAGGTCCCGCGG
The DNA here is from genome assembly GCA_036002325.1 of Thermoanaerobaculia bacterium. Taxonomy (GTDB): domain Bacteria; phylum Acidobacteriota; class Thermoanaerobaculia; order Multivoradales; family UBA5704; genus DATARR01. The sequence continues at coordinate 60,172 of DASYTJ010000059.1, forward strand.
GGCCGAAGTAGGTGGCGAGCGAGCCGAGCAGCGGGCCGATCATCACGCCCGCGCTGGTCGCGGCGGTGATCCATCCCAAGGCCTTGGCACGTTCGTCGGGCGGCACGGAGTCGCTGACGTAGGCCTGCACGACGCCGGTGGTGCCGCCGCCCGCGCCTTGCACGAGCCGGAAGAGGAAAAGGAGGAAGATCGAGTTGGCGAGGCCGAAGAGGGCGAATGCCACAGCCGAGGAGATGAGCCCCGCCAGCAGCGCCGGTCGCCGGCCGTAACGGTCCGAGAGGCGTCCCCAGATCGGCGCGGTGAGGAGCTGGGCGAGGAAGAAGCACGAGATCATCATGGTGATGACTACGGGCCGCGCGCCGAGCCGCTTGGCATAGAACGGGAGGGTCGGCAGCACGATGAGATAGCCGATCATGTCCACGAAGACCGTGGCCATGAGCACCGTGAGCCGTTTGAGTGAGCTGGACTCCATGAAGAACTCCCCTCAGCGCGCCTCTTCCCGCCCCCAGAGCAGAAAGGCCGCGGCGCTCGCGGCCATGAGAAGAACGCCATAAGCCGCCGCCATGCCGAGATCCTGAAGGCGAAGGCTGGAGAGGATCTCGATCGAGATGGGGCGGGTGTCGAAAGTGTAGAGCACGATGGAAACGACGAAGTCGCCGAGCGCGGTGATGAAGGCGAGGCCCGCGCCGGCGGCGAGCGCCGGCTTGAGCATCGGCAGCGTGACGCGCACGAGACGGCGGAAGCGGCCGGCTCCCAGCGAGGCCGCCGCCTCTTCGAGCGCGGGATCGAGCTGCCGCAGGCCGGCGAGCGCGGCGCGACCGGTGAGCGGCAGATTGCGCACCAGATAAGCGAGCGGCAGGATCCACGGCGTGCCGATGAGCACGAAGCGGCCGATCCACGGCTGGTTGGCGCTGAAGGTAGTGGCGAGCGCTACCGCGAAGACGGTTCCGGGCACGGCCCACGGCACCGCGATCAAGGCTTCGAGCATGCCGCCGACGCGGTCGCGGCGCGCCGCGGCGAAGCGGGCGGCGGCGAGACCGAGGGCGAGCGCGGCCATGGTGGCGACGGCGGCCATCCACAGCGAGTTGACGATCGGCCGCAGGCGCTCCATATCCGTGAAGAGGGCTTGCCAGTTGCCGAGGTTGAGCACCGGCGGAAAGGGCTCGGCCGTCCAGGTGAACGCCGGCACCAGCGAGACGAGCAACAGCACGGCGTGCGGCAACAAGAGCAGCGCGGCGAGGAGCCAGCCGAAGACGCCGGCCGAAACGCGCGCCAGCGGAGTGCGGAGCTGCCGGCGCGCCGGCGCGATGCCACGCACGCCGGTGCCCACAGCGGCGATGCGGTCCGCCCGGCGCATGGCGCCGAGGCCGAGGAGAGCGAGGAGCGCGAGCATCACGGTCTCGACTTGCGCGAGAGCCAGCTCGCCGTTGAGCTTGGAGGCGACGATCTGCGTGGTCATCACGCGGAAGCCGCCGCCGAAGAGGTAAGGCGCGGAGAACGAGGCGAGCGCCGTCATGAAGGTGAGGAGCGCCGCGCCCGCGAGCGCCGGCCGCAGCAGCGGAAGGGTGACCTTGAACAGCGTGCGCGCGCGGCCGGCGCCGAGCGACGCCGCGGCCTCCAGCAGCGCCGCGTCGAGCCGCGCCAGGCCCGCGCGGGTGAAGAGATAGAAGTAAACGTACATCGAGTAGGCGTGAACCAGGAGGATGGCGCCCGGCCCCGCCAATCGCCACGGCGGCTGTGAAAGACGGAGGAGCGACTGGACGGCCCGCGAAGCGAAGCCGCTCTCGCCATACAAGAAGAGGAAGGCGATCACGCCCACCAGCGGCGGCAAGGCGACCGGCAGAGCGACGATCGCGCCCAGGACGCGCCGGCCGGGAAACTCGGTGCGCTCGAAGAGGAACGCCAGAGGCACGCCCACCAGCGCGGCGAGCAGGACCGACGCGGCGGAGATCCACAGGCTTCGCCACAGGGCCAGCCACTCGTCCGGCCGGTCGAAGAATTCGGAGAAGTACCCGAGCGTCCACCGTCCCGGCCCGCCGAGCGCCTCGAGCAGCGTCATCAGAAGCGGATATCCCACGAGCCAGGCGAGGATCGCGGCGATGATCAAGGATGGGAGGAGGGCGGGGCGCTTCACGGCTGAGTTTGGTACGGAGTCGACGTGTCAAGGTTCTGTAAATAGTTGGTGCGGCGTACCCTTCGAAACCTCACCCCCTGGCCCCCTCTCCACGAAGTGGAGAGGGGGAACGCAGATGAGGGAATTGCCGAAATCCACCCTGCGCGTAACGGTTCTGCATCGTCCCCCCTCTCCAGCTTCGCTGGAGAGGGGGCCAGGGGGTGAGGTTTCGAAGGGCATACCCGCCGATCATCCTCCACCCCTCCTGAACATTCTCGCCTTTGGCCCCTCCGCGTTCGCCGCCACCCGCACCTCATCCCCCACCGCCGCCGCTCCCGACGGCGCGAGCACCTCGACTTCGCCACCCGCGGCGAGGGCCACCTGGTAATAGGTTACCGGTCCGGCGTAACGGCGCTCGGTAACGCGGCCGGCGAGGGCGTTGGGATCGCCGGCCGGCGCGAAGGCGAGCGATTCGGGGCGAATCACCAGATCGACTGCTTCGCCAGACGGCGTCGACGCCAAGTCCGGGGTGCGTTCGGCCGGCCAGCGTACCGTCGCAACGGCTGCGCCGTCGTCCTGCAACACGGCTGGGAGCACGCTCGCGCGGCCGACGAAGGTGGCGACGAAGCGGGTGGCCGGCTGCTCGTAGAGCTCTTCCGCCGTTCCCACCTGATGCAAGATGCCGCCCTGGAGCACGGCGACGCGGTCTCCGAGATGGAACGCTTCTTCCTGTTCGTGCGTGACCAGCACGGTGGTGATGCCGACGCGCTGGATGGCGCGCTTGAGCTCGCGGCGCGTGCGTTCGCGCAGCGTGGGATCGAGATTCGAGAGCGGCTCGTCGAGCAACAGGACGCGCGGTTCCGGCGCCAGCGCGCGGGCGAGGGCCACTCTTTGCTGCTGGCCGCCGGAGATCTCGCCCACCCGCCGGTCCGCGAAGCCGGGCAGATCGACGAGGGCGAGAGCGTCTGCCACGCGGCGGTCCGCCTCGTCCTTGCCGATCCCATCTTTGCTCGCGAGTCCGAAGGCGACGTTCTCTCCCACTGTAAGGTGAGGAAAGAGCGCATAGTGCTGAAAGACCATTCCGAAGTTGCGGCGTTCGGGAGGAAGGCGCGTGATCTCTTCGTCTTGAACGAGGATGCGTCCGCGGTCCGGCCGCTCGAAGCCGGCGATCAGGCGCAGCGCGGTCGTCTTGCCGCTGCCCGAAGGCCCCAGCAAGGCGAGCACTTCGCCTTTTTCTACGCCCAGCGAAAGGCCGCGCAGGACGGCCTGGGTGCCGAAGGATTTGTCGAGGGTGTCGAGGGTGAGGAAGGCGCTCATTTCCTCGACTCTCCAGGCGTGCCGGGATTCTGCGCGGATCTGCCCTCCGAAGCCTCACCCCCTGTCCCCCTCTCCCTGATGGGCGAGGGGGGACCTTTCCGAACCTGACTGCCAAAAAAGGAGGCTTCGACTTCAGTAAGATCCCTTCGCAGGCGTTTCCCCTCGCCCGCCAGGGAGAGGGGGACAGGGGGTGAGGCTTCGGAGGGCAGATCGCCGCGATCCATCGCATTCCCCGTGGGGACGGGAGACGGATTCACCGCCCTGCCGCGCCCTTGCTCCGCACCGTTCGGTCCCACGTCGCCATCCATTCCTGGCCGAACTTGGCGATCAGGTCCCAGTCGACGTCGGCCGGCTTGAGATCGCGCAGCACGTCCTGTGCCCATTGCGGCAGGCGCTCGGCGGGGAGATCGGTGCGCGCCGGCAGGCGGAAGGCGTCGCGGGCGGCCAGCTCCTGGCCTTCGATGCTCCCCACGTACTCGATGAACGCCTTCGCCTCCTCGGGATGGCGGGCGCCCTTGACCAGACCGATCGAGTCGTCGATCACCGGCGCGCCGCTGCTGGCGAAGCGGTAGCCGAGAGGCGCGCCGCGCTTGGCCTGCCAGAGCATGTCCGTCAGCTCCCAGACGGTGATCAATCCTTCCTGGCGATTGAGCTTCTCCATGAGCAGCGCCGGATTCTGGACGTACTCCTTGGTCTGCGCGTCGAACCGGCGCAGCCACTCCCAGCCGCGCTCCTGGCTTCCCGTCTCGTGAATCGAATCGGCGAGGATCATGCCGAACAGCGTGCGCATGGTGCCGCTCGCCAGCGGATCGCGGATGAGGATCTTGCCCTTCCAGCGCGGATCGAGCAGGTCGTCCCAGTCGGCCGGAGCTTCCTCGCGCTTGACGGCCGCCGAGTTGTAGACCAGCACGGGGGCGGTGCGGTAGGCGCCGAAGAAGAGGTCCTTCTGGCCGCGGCTCACCTCAGGTACTGCGTCCGCCCAGGTCGGCCGGTACGGCGCCAGCAGATTGTCCACGGCGCCGCGCACGAAGATGGTCTGCGGGCCGCCGTACCAGACGTCCGCCTGCGGATTCGCCGCCTCGGAGCGCACGCGGTCGTAGACCTCCTGCGATCCCATATCGAGCCAGCGAACGTCGACCTCCGGGTGAGCCTTCTCGAAGCTCTTCTCCATGAGCGTCAGCAGATCGCGGCCGTGGGGCGAGTACACCACCAACGGCGTGCGGCCGTCGCCGCAGGAGGCGAGAGCGAGGGACAATGTGAGGAGGAGAATACGGAGCGGTATCCCCTTCGAAACCTCACCCCCCGGCCCCCTCTCCCGCGAAGCTGGAGAGGGGGGACGATTCAGAACCGATACGCGTGATCGGAATCCTGCAATCCCGCCCCTCCGCGCCC
>DASYTJ010000060.1:0-16868 GCA_036002325.1 Thermoanaerobaculia bacterium
GGTTCGAGGTCACCAGGGTACGTTCTGGGGTGCGGTTGCTGAGCGGTCCCCTTGGGCCGTAGGGATGCCAGGGGAAGACGTTCCAGACCAGCGCTCCCTGCGCCTGGCGGCCGAGGGCGTCCCAGACGACGCTGCCGGAAGGCTCCAGCCAGAGGGCGGGGTTGCGGCTGGTGGGTCGGAACGGCGGCGAGCCCGCCCATGGCAGGCGGCGGTCGTCCGGTCCGGCGAGCTGTCGTTCGCTGGTGAAGGCGATGCCCGAAAACCGGCCGCCGCGGAAGCCCAGGGCTTCCCCGAACAGGACCAAGCGGGGCGCTCCCACCCGATCCAGGTAGGCCTCGAGGTTGTCGCGCCGGCGCCGGGCGGCCGCCGGGCCGTCCAGCCTGGGATCGGCTTCGCGGTAGGGATTCACTACATTGCGAGCGGTGCCGCCGGGCCCGCGGTAAAGCAGGCGGAGGACGGGAGAGAGATCCATCGGTGCAACGGACTCTAAACCGGAATGCCCTCCGAGGCCTCACCCCCTGTCCCCCTCTCCCTGACGGGCGAGGGGGGACGAATCAGAACCTGTCTTGCCGAATAGGTGGCCTGCTTTTTGGGCAACCGCTTTCGTCCGGGTCCCCCCTCGCCCGTCAGGGAGAGGGGGACAGGGGGTGAGGCTTCGGAGGGAAGACCGCCGAAATCCGCAGCGCGGCTGAACCCGCCCTTCGTTGACTTACGCCCCACTAGCGCCGTACTCTTGCCGTGACGAGAGCACGGCCGGTGCCGTAGTTCCGGAAAGAAACAGGCTTGTGAAGAACCGGCGACATCCACCCTACGCGGAGCTCCACGCCGCCTCCGCGTTCTCGTTTCTGAACGGCGCCACGCTGCCGGAGGATCTGGTCCAGCGGGCGGCGGATCTCGGGCTGCCGGCCGTGGCGCTGGTGGATGCCAACGGCGTCTACGGCGCGCCCCGTTTCTATCAGGCGGCACGGCGGGCGGGGCTCAAGGCGCTGGTGGGAGCGGAGGTGGCGCTGGGCGATCCCGACCTGCGGCTCACGCTGCTCGTCGAGAGCCGGACCGGTTACAAGAACCTCTGCCGGCTGCTGACGGCGGCGGCGCTGGGCCGGCCCAAGGGCCGAGCGAGCGCCTCCTGGGAGCTGATCGCACGGCACGCGGAGGGGCTTCACTGTCTGACCGGCGGCGGGGAGGGACCGCTCGCTTGGGCGCTGCGGCGGGAGGGCGAAGACGCGGCCCGGCGCGAGCTGGAGCGGCTGGCGGCGCTCTTTCCCGGCCGGCTTCACGTGGAGATCCAGCGCCACCGGCAGCGTGGCCAGGAGCACCGCAACCGCGCCCTGATCGATCTCGCCCGCCGCCTGCGGCTGCCGCTCGTCGCCACCAGCGGCGTGCGCTACGCCCGGCGGGAAGACAAGTCTCTGCACGACGTGCTGACCGCCCTTCGCCACCGCACGACGCTCGACGCTGCCGGCCGGCGGCTGGAGCCTCACCGCGAGCGCCACCTCAAGAGCGCGGCCGCGATGGCACGGCTCTTTCCGGATCTCCCCGGCGCGGTGGCTGCCTCGGCGGAGCTCGCCGAGAGGCTCGACTTCACGCTGGCGGACCTCGGCTACCGGTTCCCCTCCTATCCGCTGCCGCTGGGGGAGACGGCCGCCTCCCATCTGCGGGCTCTCACCTGGCAAGGGGCTCGCGAGCGGTTCCAGCCGCTCACCGACGAGGCCCGGGCGCAGCTTCAGAAAGAGCTGGACCTTATCGAGCGTCTGGACCTCGCCGGCTACTTCCTGATCGTCTGGGACATCGTCCGGTTCTGTCTGACTCACGGCATCCTGGTCCAGGGGCGCGGCTCGGCGGCCAACAGCGCCGTCTGCTATGCCCTGTCGATCACCGCCGTCGATCCGGTGAAGATGGGGCTCCTGTTCGAGCGCTTCCTCTCCGGCGAACGGGGGGAGTGGCCGGACATCGACCTCGACCTGCCGTCCGGCGATCAGCGCGAACGGGTGATCCAGCACCTCTATCAGACCTACGGCGTCCACGGCGCGGCGATGACCGCCAACGTCATCACCTACCGCGACCGCCTGGCCACCCGCGAGGTGGCGAAGGCCTTCGGCTACTCGGCCGAGCAGATCGAGCGGCTCGGCAGCGAGCTGGGCAACTGGGTTCAGGATCTGGCGAATGGCGACGACAGGACGCTCGGCTCCGGGCTCGCCGCGGCCGGCCTCGATCCGGCGGACCGCCGCGTGCGGCTCTTCGCCCATACCTGGCTCGAGATCCACGGCCTGCCGCGGCACCTTGGCCAGCACTCCGGAGGCATGGTCATCGCCGACGGCCGGCTCGACGAAGTGGTGCCGCTGGAGCCGGCCACCATGCCCGGCCGAGTCGTCGTGCAGTGGGACAAGGACGACTGCGCCGATCTCGGCATTCTCAAGATCGACCTCCTCGGTCTCGGCATGCTCAACGTCTTCGAGGAAGCGGTGCCCGTCATTCGCAGCCGCGAGGGCGTGGACCTCGATCTCGCTCACTTGCCGGCGGACGATCCGAAGGTCTACGCGATGCTGCGGGCGGCGGACACCATCGGCGTCTTTCAGGTGGAGAGCCGGGCGCAGATCGCCTCCCTGCCGCGCAACTTGCCGCGCACCTTCTATGACCTGGTGATTCAGGTGGCGATCGTCCGTCCGGGGCCCATCGTCGGCGGCATCGCCGGTCCGTATTATGAGCGCCGCGCCGGCCGCGAGGCCGTCACCTATTACCATCCCAACCTGCGGCCCATCCTCGAGCGCACCCTGGGCGTGCCGATCTTCCAGGAGCAGCTCCTGCGCATCGCCATGGTGGCCGCGGGCTTCACCGGCGGCGAGGCCGAGGAGCTGCGGCGGGCCATCGGCTCGAAGCGTTCGGTCGACCGGATGAAGTCGATCGTGGCGCGGCTGCGCGCCGGCATGGAGCAGCGGGGGATCCGCGGCGCCGCACAGGACCAGATCGCGCAGGCCGTGACCTCCTTCGCCCTCTACGGCTTTCCCGAATCGCACGCCGCGAGCTTCGCCCTGATCGCATATGCCAGCGCCTATCTGAAGGTCCATCACCCCACCGCCTTTTACCTGGCGACCCTCAACGCCTGGCCGATGGGCTTTTATCACCCGGCGACGCTGGTCAAGGACGCCGAACGGCACGGCGTCGAGGCGCGGCCGCTCGACGTGCAGCTCTCGGGATGGAATTGCTCCTGGGAGGAGCGGGCTATCCGCCTGGGTTTCAAATTCGTTCGCGGGCTGCGAGAGAGGGTCGGACGCGCGATCGAGGCCGAACGGGCCCAGGCTCCATTCGCCAGCGTCGAAGACCTGGTCCGGCGCTGCGGCCTCCATGACGACGAGGTGCGAACCCTGGCCGGGATCGGCGCTCTCGCCTCGTTCGGACTCACCCGCCGCGGCGCGCTGTGGCAGGCGGCCCGCGTCGCGCGGCCTTCCGGACCACTCCTGGATGGGCTTCCCGAAACGGCGCTCTCGCCTCTCCCGGAGATGACTCCTTCGGAGGAAACCTGGACGGACTACGAGGGCGCTCAGCTCACCACCGGTCCCCACCCGCTCTTCCATCTGCGCCCGCATCTCGATGAGAAGGGCGTGGTCACCGCCGTGGGCCTCGAGAGGCGAGCTCATGGCGAGCGCGTCCGCACCGCCGGCTCGGTGATCGTCCGCCAGCGGCCGGGCTCCGGCAACGGCGTCCTCTTCCTCACCTTGGAGGACGAGACGGGCCTGTCGCAAACCATCGTTCCCGTCGAAACCCTGCAGCGGCACCGGCAGCTCCTCGTCGGCTCTCCGGGCATGGTGGTCGAAGGGGTTTTGCAGAGGCGGCATGGCTCGGTATCGGTCCGCGGCGAGAAGTTCTGGCCGCTTTCCGAGCTGATCCGGGTGCCGAGCCACGACTTCCGATGAGATCCCGCGCTGTCGCCGCCGTGAAGGATTCCGCAGCCGCCCTTGAGCGGCTGCGTCCGCTGATGCCGCAGCCCCTTCGTATCCATCTCCATAGCGCCCGTGAGCTTGGAGCCAAACGAACTGAAGAGACGGACGATCGGCCCCTTGCCACCGGGCTGCCTCTCGATCGGCTGCTCGAGGGTGGGCTGCCGCGCGGCCGCATGGTCGAGGTCGTGGGTGGGCGTTCCAGCGGCCGCTTCGCCGCCGCTTTGGCGGTTCTCGCGGCGGTCACCGGCGCCGGCGAGGCCGCCGCCCTGGTCGATCTCGGCGACGGGCTCGATCCGGAGTCGGCGGCGGAGTTGGGGATCGATCTCGCGCGCCTCCTCTGGGTGCGGCCGGCCAACCTGCCGCAGGCCTTGGCGAGCGCCGAGGCGCTGGTCGGCGGCGGCTTCCCTGCCGTGGTCGTGGACCTCGGAAGCCCGCCCGTCCGCGGTCGCAACGCCGAGGCTCCCTGGCTGCGTCTGGCGCGGGCCGCTCGCGCTCACGGTTGCGCGTTATGGATCGGCAGTCCTTATCGGATCAGCGGCACCGCCGCCGCGGCGGTGCTGCGGATGGAGCGGACCTCCCCCGCGTGGGATCAGGACGGAGCGTGCCGGCTGCTTGCAGGCATCACCTCCGAGGTCGTCCTCGAGAAGCTCCGCGGCCAGGGCGTCAGGCGGACGGAGACTCTCCAACTCCGCCTGGAGGACCCACGAGTGCGCCTCGGTATCGCACCCTCGGAACGGAGCAACGACGAGGAAGAGATCCTGCGCTCCGCCACCGGCTGAAGGGTCTGCCGCTCATGCCCCGCATCGCCTGCCTTGCCGCCCATTCCTTTTCGCTCGCCGCTCGCCTGCGCGCCGAGCCGGAGCTGCGCGGCGAGAGCCTGGCCATCCTGCACCGCGACGGCACGATGGAACGCGTCGCCGCGGCCTCTCGTCCGGCGCGGCGGGCCGGCGTTCGTCCCGGTCTCACGCTGCCGCAGGCGCGAGCCCTTCTCCCCGATCTCGTCGTCCGTCATCGCGATCCGATTTGCGAACGGGCGGCTCAGGAGGCCTTGCTGGAGGCCGCCGAGGGCTTCTCCCCCCGTGTCGAGGACGCGGGCGAAGGAGTCGCGTATCTCGACCTCGAGGGATTGGACAGACACTTTCCGGGAGGCTCCTTCGAGCTGGATCTGGGGCGCTCGCTCCTCGCTGCCGCCGCGGCCGTGGGGCTGCCGGCGCGAGCGGGGATCGGCGGCAGCAAGCTTGCCGCGCGCGTGGCCGCAGACCTGCCGGACTCTCCCGTGGTCGTCCCCGCCGGCGGTGAGGCCGCCTTCCTGGCCCCGCTCTCTCTCGATCGCCTCACGCCGCCGGCCGAGCTCGATGCCACCCTGCGGGTCTGGGGGGTGCGCGTGGTCGGCGACTTCGCTCGCCTGCCCGAGGACGACGTAGCCGACCGTCTGGGGCGCGCTGGGCGGGAGCTGCACGCCGCCGCCCGGGGTATCGATCCCCGCCCACTGATCCCTCGCGAGCCGCCGCCCACTCTTCAGGAAGGGATGGAGCTGGAGTGGGCCCTCACCGCGCTCGAGCCGTTTCTCTTCGTGGGCCGTGGCGCCCTGGAGAGGCTTTGCCAACGCCTGGAATCGCGGGGGCTCGCCTGCGCCCGGCTGCAGCTCGATCTGCGGCTCGACCCTGAAGGCCACCTCACGCGCACGCTCGACCTGCCGGCGCCGCTCCGCGATCCGAAGGCCCTGCTGACCCTGGTCCGCCTCGATCTCGAGGCTCACCCGCCGCAGGCGCCGGCCGTCGGCTTCACCTTCACGGCCCACCCCGGCCGCCTGCGCGAGACCCAGCTCTCCCTCTTCGGGCCGGCCGCCCTCTCTCCGGATCAGCTCGCCGCCACCCTCGGCCGGCTCGCCGCCATCGTCGGACCCGATCGGGTCGGCTCCCCCGGCCTGGTGGACGGCTTTCTCCCCGAGCGCTTCGCTCTCGACACCTACGCACCGCCGGCTCCTCCCGAAGCACCGTGCGAGCCTCGTGGCGGCAGCGGTCGCTTCACCGTCCGCGTGGTCCGCCCCGCCGTTGAGGTCGAGGTGATCACCGGCGCCGGCGAGATTCCCATAGAGGTCCGGTCGGAATCCTCCCGCGGACCGCGTATCCAGGGCCGAGTACGGACGGCCTCAGGACCTTGGGAGTTGGAAGAAGGTTGGTGGGGCGAAGGCGCCGCCGAGCGCGAGTACTGGGACGTCGAGCTGTCGGACCAGGGAATCTACCGGCTGTTTCGCGAGCCCGAGAGCGGGACGTGGTTTGCGGACGGGATCTACGACTGACCCCCCTACTTCGCGAATGTCACCGCGCTCAGGTTCAGTTCAGTCGCCGCCGCCAGCATTGTCAGGGCGAGAGCGGCGAGACCGAGCAGAACCACGGAAAGGAAGTTTCGTTCTCGCATAAAAGTCCTCAAACTTTCGGGGCCCATCGGCAGCGGGCTCCATTCACTTCCTCGGAAGTGCAAAGGTGATACCGAGGAGTCTCCCCAGGGAAAAGTGAGAATTGTCCTCCTTGACGGACGCTAATCGTCCGCTGACGTGACAATAAGGGGCAGGGCGGCGTACCTTGCCTGAAGGGCCCCACCTGCTTGTTTAGCGTAGGAGTGAGCGGCGGGTCGGCGCCAGCTCGAGGATAGTGCTTGGTGCGGCCAGCCGTCCGCTCAATGCCGTCTCGGTGCGGGCAGCGATTTCGGCGCCGACTCCCAGCCTTTCCTCCGGCAGGCGGCCGAGCCACACCACGGCGTTCTCTCCTTCGCGCACGGGAAGCCGATACGTGTTCTTCGCGTGCTCGGTGACGTAGAAACCGAGAAGGTCCACGCCTTGCGCCGTCAAGCCCGGGAACACCTGGCGCTCGAAGATCCGCAGGACCTTTTCGTCGGCCGGCCGCTGCAATAGGTGAATCCCCGCCAAGACCAATCCCGCGGGGGCCGCGGAGTCGCCCGGCGCGGGCCGCTGAGCCGGATCGACCGCGACGCCCGCTCCGGGGCGGGCGGGCTTGAGCAGCAGCACGTCGTCGAACTCCAGCATGGTGGCGTTCGCCGCATCGCGGTGCTCGGCCCAGATCGGTCCGCCATAGAACCGCTCCAGGGAACGATGCCGCTCCTCCATGTCCGGAAAACCGCGCAGCCAGACGAATCTCTCGGGCCTTTGCAGGTCGCGGAACTGCCCGAGGACGGTCATGCCGGTTTCCTCCTGGCCTTCGACGAAGTGGCGATCGAAGATCTCGATGAGGGTTTCCCGGTACCCGGCCTTCAGCGTGTACTGCCTGAGTTCCACGACGTTGAGAGCTGGCAGACGCATATCGCGGAGTCTGCTCCTGCCATTGGTTACCCACAATGACCACTTGAGGGGGTCTTTATATGACCACTATGATGCTGGCGTGAAGACGGTGGCGCCCGGGATCCTGCCTGTCATCGCGATCGACCGCACCGCAGCGAAGCCTCTGCACCGGCAGATTTACGAGAGCTATCGCGAAGCGATCGTCGAGCGACGCCTGCGCGGTGGACAGCGCCTGCCCTCGACGCGGAGCCTGGCCGCGGAGCTGCAGATCTCGCGCATTCCCGTTCTCAACGCTTTCGAGCAGCTCCTCGCCGAGGGCTACTTCGAGAGCCGGGTCGGCGCCGGGACCTTCGTCGCGAGCTCCCTCCCCGACGAGCTGTCGACGGTGGACGCCCGGGGCATCGCCCGCGGAGCGGCGGCGCGGCCAGGCCGGCGAATCATATCTCGCGGCCCCGCAGCCCTCCTCCGGCGCGAGCCCGAGCCCTGGCTTCAAGGCTGGGGCGCCTTTCGCGTCAGCCAGCCCGCCGTCGATCACTTCCCCTTCGAGGTCTGGTCGAGCCTGCTCGCCCGCCTCAGCCGCAATACCAGCCGCGGCCTGCTGCTCTATGGCGACCCGATGGGCTATCTGCCGTTTCGCGAGGCCATCGCCGACTACCTCCGAACATCCCGCGCCGTGCGCTGCGAAGCGGACCAGATCATGGTCGTCAGCGGCTCCCAGCAGGCGCTCGAGATCTCGGTCCGCGTCCTCCTCGATCCGGGCAGCGAGGTCTGGGTCGAAGAGCCGGGATACAGCGGCGCGCGGGACGTCCTCACCATGGCCGGAGCGGTCCTCGTACCGGTTCCCGTCGATGACCAGGGATTGGATGTGGCCGCCGGCACCGCCCGATGTCCGCAGGCGCGCGCCGCTTACGTCACACCATCCCATCAATACCCGCTCGGCGTGACCATGAGCGCCTCGCGGCGGCTCCAGCTCCTCGACTGGGCGCAGAGGAGCGGCGCGTGGATCATCGAGGACGACTACGACAGCGAGTATCGTTACGAGAGCCTCCCCGTCGCGGCGTTGCAGGGCCTCGATAGAGACTCCCGCGTCATCTACATCGGCACGTTCAGCAAGGTTTTGTTCCCCGCCCTGCGGCTCGGCTACATCGTCATCCCCGCCGATCTCGTCGCGCGGTTCGCGGCGGTGCGCGAGGCCATGGACATCTTTCCGCCGGCGCTCTATCAGGCGGTGCTCGCGGATTTCATCGCCGAAGGGTATTTCGGCCGCCATATCCGAAGAACGCGGCAGCTCTACCGCGAGCGGCGAAGCGCTCTCGTCGACGCTCTCCGAGACGAGCTCGGCGACAAGCTGCAGGTGCTGGGGTCCGAAGCCGGCATGCATCTGGTGGCGGCTCTGCCGGCAGGGTCGCCCGATCGGCGGATCTCGGTTCAGGCAGCCCGCCAGGGCCTCTGGGCGATGCCGCTCTCGGCGTGCTATCTCGGCGAGCCCTCCCGCCCCGGTCTGGTGCTGGGCTATGGCGGCACGGCGGTCGCGGAGATCCCGGATGCCGTCCGCCGGTTGCGCGATGCTATCGTTGGCGCCGGGGTCAAGGAGGCAAGATGAGAACGCTCAGTCTCTCCGTTACCTTTGTGCTCTGCCTGGCGCTGTCCAGCGTGGCCGCCGAAGCGCCCGCGGTCGAGATCACCGCCGAGCCCGCGCATCACCTGGCGCTCGAAAACGAACACGTCCGCGTTTTTCAGGTCGAGGTGGCGCCGCACGCCTCCACGCTGCTGCACCGCCACGGGCACGATTATCTGTTCGTCACGCTGGGAGATGCCCACGTTGCCAACGAGGTGCAGGGCAAGGCTCCGGTCGACCTCATGCTGGCCGACGGAGAGACCCGTTTCACCCCCGGTGACTTCGCGCACGTCGCAAAGAATCTCTCGGATCAGCCGTTCCGCAACGTCACCGTCGAGCTGATGCAGGATGAAAAGCTCCGCAGCGCGCCGTCTCCCTGGCCGGAGGCCGAAGGAGAAAGAGAATTCACCGGCGGCAGGAGCAAGGTGCTTTTCGTACGCGACGGCGCCCGCGTCTCGCAGGTCGAGCTCCAACCGGGAGCCACGATCCCCAGCCACCATCACGACGGACCGCATCTCGTCGTGGCGGTGAGCGATCTCGAGCTGCGCAGCGACGTCGAAGGCCGGGCTCCGATGCCCGCCAGCCTCAAGGCCGGCGACGTCCGCTGGGTGCCCGGCGGCTTCACCCATACGCTCACCAATACCGGCAAGAGCCCGGCGCGGCTGGTGACCGTGGAATTCAAGCCCTGACATCATCGTCAAGCCCAGTGACGGGCAGGATCTCGACGTACCCGTCCGTTCCATGCACGCGGATCCGCTGCCCATCCTGGATCAGCCGGGTGGCATGCTCCACCCCCACGACGGCCGGCAAGCCGTACTCCCGTGCGATCACCGCGCCATGGGTCATCAGGCCCCCGACCTCCGTCACCAGGCCCTTGATCGCGACGAACAGGGGCGTCCAACTAGGGTCGGTGTAGGCGGTGACCAGGATGTCGCCCGGTTCGAGGTCGGCCTCCGCCATGTCCAGGATGACACGGGCCCGCCCTTCAACGATCCCGGCGGACACCGGCAAGCCGACCAGCGCGCCGGCCGGCAGGTCGTCGCGTCGGTACGACCCGGTGACGACCTCGCCGTCCGACGTGAGCACCCGGGGCGGCGTGAGCGCCTGGTACGACCGGAACGCGTCCTTGCGCTGACGGATGAGCTGGTCGTCCACCCGATTCGTGCGCACGACGTCCTGGAGCTCCTCGAACCTGAGGTAGAAGATGTCTTCCTTCTCATGGAGCACATGGGCCTGCACGAGTCGCTCGGCTTCTTCCATCAAGGCCTGCTTGTAGACGAAGTAGCGGCTGACCATGCCGTACTTCGGATACTCCCGGTACCCGGCGAAGGTCCGGACCCGATCGATCATCCGCTTTGTCTCCTCGGCCTTCTGCTGTCCGTCGGGCAAGTCTCGCAAGCGCTCCAGCAGCTCCCGTTCCTTCTCCTTGGCCTCCTGCCGCCCTCGCTTGAAGCGCCGCTCGGCCTCGCCCGGCCTGAAGCTCTTGATGTGGCCGAGAATCATGGGCATGAGCGCGGTGGGGTGTTCGCTCCAGCGCGGTCGCGTGATGTCGATCTCGCCGACGCCGCGCATGCCGTACTTGTCGAGCCAGGCCTGGATGGCGTCGCGCCCTTCCCGCCCACCCTCAAGCTCGGCCAGCCCGTCCAGGAAGTCATCGTCCTCGACGTGCTGCAGAAAAGCCACCACCTCCGGATGCGGGCGGATCACGTCCGCGACGTCCAGGAGCGCCAGCCCCATCTCCGACGTGACGTTGTTGGGGACGGACTGCGTGAGCGTGTCGGCCACGTTCTTCTCGCCCAGCCACGCCTGCATCTGCTCGTTCAGCCACCATGTGGCCTCCATCCCCGCCATGACCACCTGAAGGCTCCGCGGATCCTGGATCCGCTTCCGCTCCTGGAGATCCGCCAGGATGAAGTCGAGCAGCGCCGGCCCGGACTTGGTTTGGATGTCGCGCTTCACCGCGTCGATGGCTGCCTGGCTGCGCCCGATCAGCTCGGCGACGATGGCCGGATCGGTCTCGATCGAGGCAGCCCCGCCGCCAGGCGGTGTCCAAGCGGGGGGACCCTCGTCCGGGAGCGACGGAATGAAGTCGCCGCGGTCGAGGATGGTCTGCAGGGCGTCCCCGATCAGTGGGTCGGACCTCCCAAGCATCGCCAGGAGGCCCGGGCGGCTCGCCGGCGAAGCCAGGATCCGGGTGACGTCGACGAACAGCCTCCCGCCGGCCTCGGCCATAGGCCGGGGGGTCGTCAACTGCCACACGGAGAGGCCCAGGGGCTTCATGGGGTCGGTCATCATCTGCTGGTGACCGACCGAGACGTAGACGTGGTTCTCCTGGTCGCCGGCCTCAGGGATGGGGAACAGCGTGGTGATCGGCCGGCTCTGGACAATCTGGAAGTCGTCATCGACCAAGCACCATTCGATGTCCTGGGGGCGGCCGAAGTGCGCTTCGATCCGCCGGCCCAACTGCGCGAGCCGCACGACTTGGCGCTCTGACAGCGCTGGCTGCGCCTGCCGCTCCGGCGCGATCGTCTCTTCCTGCGTCCCGCCTGCCGGCGAGGCGTGGACGGCAAGCTGCTTGGTGGCAACCGCCTTGGCGATGACTTCGCCGTCCCGCACCTTGTAGACGTCCGCGTTCACCAGGCCGGAGACCAGGGCCTCGCCGAGGCCGAAGCTGGCCTCCACCGAGGTGACCTTCCGGTTGCCCGTGATGGGGTCGGCCGTGAAGAGGATGCCGGCCGCCTGCGGGAAGACCATCTGCTGCACGACCACGGCCATGTGGACCTTCCGGTGGTCGAAACCGTTCCGCAGGCGGTAGGTCACGGCCCGCTCCGTGAAGAGCGAGGCCCAGCACCGGCTGACGTGCTGGAGGATCGCCGCCGGCCCCACGACGTTCAGATACGTGTCCTGCTGGCCCGCGAAGGAGGCCGTCGGCAAGTCCTCCGCCGTCGCGCTGGATCGGACGGCGTAGGCGGCTTGCTCGCCGAGCCGGGCGAGCGGGCGGGTGATCGCCGCCGCCAGATCGTCGGGGATGGCGATCCCTTCGAGGGTCCGACGGACTCCCAAGCTGAGCGCGCGGATCGCCTCCCTGTCGTCTGGCTTCAGGCGCGACAGCCGATCGAGCTGATCGACGATCGACGGCGCTTCCGCCATGATCCGCTGGAAGGCGTCAGTCGTCACGCAAAAGCCAGCCGGCACGTTGATGCCTTCGATTCGCGAAAGCTCCCCCAGGTGCGCGCCCTTGCCACCAACGACCGCAACCTGCGTCCGATCGATCTCCTGGAAACCCAATACGTAGCGGCTTGTCGGACCTGCTCCGGCGATCACTACTGCATGCTCTGTCATGGTCCGCGGACTATGGCGCAAGGCCCCGGCCTTGATACAAGCCCTATGGTGCGGTGTACACTTGTGTCATGGGGGAGGGGGGCCTCTCCTATGCCGCGGCGGCGAGTCCGCGTCGCAAGGAGCGCGGCAGCTAAGTTCTTTGGTTGTTAGGGGATCGGTGGTGCGCCCTAGAGGATTCGAACCTCTGACCTACAGCTCCGGAGGCTGTAGCAAGGGGGTTCCTCAGCATCTCGCCGTGTCTCCGTAAGCTACTGACATCGTGGACATTTAGCGGCATTGGCTCTATCATAGAGCATCATGCCGTCTCACGCAAGCGCATGCGCCGGTGGTCCTCCAGTGGTCCTTTTCGCGCGCGCCATGGCGGCACCCACCCTCACCAAGAGGCCGCTATGAGGCGCAGCACGGACCACCTGACCGACCGCCGTATCCGCTCTCTCAAGGCTGAGGAACAGCAGTACGAGATGACGGACGGCGCCGTCCCGGGGCTCGCCCTCCGTGTCTTTCCCACCGGGAGCAAGAGCTGGTTTCTCCGCTACGGCCCGCGGGAGGCCCGCCGGCGGATCGTTCTCGGCCCCTATCCTGCGCTCTCGCTCGAATCGGCGCGGAACAAGGCGCGCGAGCTGGTGGCCGGCGTCAGGATCAAGGACCGCGATCCCATGTCAGAGCGGAAGGCCGCTCGTGCCGCCCGCAGGAAGGCCGAGAGCGCGACGTTTGAGGCTCTCGCCGTCTGCTACCTTGAGGAACACGCGAAGCGGCGCAAACGGCTCCGTGCGTGGAAGGAAGACGAGCGGAAACTGCGGGTTGAAGTGCTTCCCGTATGGGGTTCCCGGCCGGCCGCAGAGATCCGCCGGACCGATGTCCGCTCGCTGCTCGAAAGGATCGCGGAAGAGCGGGGCGGAGTATGTGCCAACCGCACCCGGACCCTGATCTCCAGGGTTTACTCCTTCGGAATGGAGAAAGAGCGCGTCGAGTCGAATCCTGTCCATGGCGTGAAGCGGGTTTACGTCGAGGCGCCGCGGGAACGGGTCCTCACCGAGGAAGAGCTGCGCGGTCTTTGGCCGCTCCTTGACCGGTTGCAGCCCACCGTCGCCTCCGCTTGGCGCTTGATCTTGCTGACGGCTCAGCGGCCGGGAGAGGTGCTCGCCATGCGCTGGCGGGACCTTGAGCGCGACTCCCGGGGCTGGTGGTGGAACCTGCCGGCAGAGTTGACAAAGACGAACCGCGCGCACCGTGTGCCGCTGTCGCCGCAGGCTCTCGCGGTTATCGAGGCGCTCCGCCCCCTCACCGGCTCTACGGAATGGGTGCTCGCCTCCCGCGCGGACGGCAAGCGGCTCACGTGGCTATCGCATAGCTCGGCGCGTCTCCGCGCGTGGTCCGGCCTGGACCACTTTACGCCGCACGATCTCCGCAGGACCGCGGCAACGTGGCTCGGCCGCTCCGGTGTCCGCCCCGACACCATAGACCAGCTCTTGAACCATGCCGCGGGGCGCATCTCTCGCACCTACAACCGCGCCACCTATGACGCGGAGAAGCGGCAGGCGGTGATTCTGCTCGGGGATCTCGTGGAAAGCGTTCTCGCAGGTGAGAAGCGGTCCAACGTCGTGCGGATCGGGTGATGCATGGCGCACCCCTTTCCGGATGCTGCTGGCAGTCTCGCCGACATGGTCGGAAACTGGTCTCCCGATGCAGAGGAAGAGTCTTTCAGACTTGCGTCGCTTCGCTGGTTTTTGAGGTTCTATCAACGGATTAAGCCGGAGGTGCTTAGGGAACTAGAGACAAGGGTCCCTCAATCCTTACGAGAGTGCCTCTTCTCGGGTGAAGAGCCGAAGAGCGACCAAACGGAAGCCCTGCAAGGGGCTCTAGAGAGCTGGATTCAGGAGTTTGGCCTACCCAATACGAAGCGCATGAAGGCAGAGGCAATTCTCACCCTTCTGCACGCACCACTGGCCCGGCCGAAACGACGATTCTGGTGGTGGGATACAGTTGGGGACGTACAAAGAGAGTTGAAGGCGGAAAGCTCTTACCGCCGGACCTATTCCTTTTCCTTCTCCTTTGAGGCTCAGGGATGGACACCAGCGGACGAAAGTATAGAGGCGGCTCAGCGTCGGCTCCGAAACGAGTTCGCAAATACCCTTTCAGAGCAAGCGGAACGCTGGCGCCGCAGGGAGAAAATTGCGATTGATCTCTTTACGCTTTGGAGACGACACCGCGGCCACGTCCGCAATATCCGCTGGCTCGCACACAAGCAGGCGTGCCCGGGACTCTCTCAGGGGATGATCGCACGTCGGTGGAGGCTCCGTCCCGAAACCGTACGTCGCGGCCTGCATTCAGCGGCCGAATGCATCGGCCTTCCTTGCGAACGCATTCGCCAGGCCCAACCGGGAAGAAAGTCCTAGCCTGCGCTGACGCCCACGAAAATTACTGACTTTTCGCTCCGCGCCTATTTGTCAGCTATTCAGACCCTCTCACTGCGTCTAACCTCGGAATTCTGAGAGCCGCGATGTTGCGGCGCGACGCATAGGAGGTGCTGCATGTCCGTCTCACCGATCATTCGCCCCGCTCAGGCGGCCCGCCTGCTCGGCATTTCGCGGGCCACGCTCTACCGCTGGGAATCGTCCGGTCGGCTAGCGCCGCGCGTCATTCTCGGCCCGAATACGAGCGGCTGGAAAGAGGAGGATCTTGCGAAGTTCATCGCTGCGGCGCGGCGCGGCGGCCCTGCCAACAGCCGAGAGGAGGGATGAGGGGCTATGTGGAGGGAGTATACGACGGCCCCCGCCGGTAACGGGGGCCAGATGCAACGTCAGCCAAAGGCATCCTACACCGGAGCCGCCCCCAGGACTATCAGGAGCAGTTCCACCACTCTCGTACTTTACACAAGATATCCAAGGAAAAGCAGGAGACACAGGGATCGCCTTCTTTTCCAGGTAAGGGGGGAAAGCTTCTGTGTCTCTTGTGTAAAGCAGAGAGAGCGGCGGGGTCTTCCGTTTCTTGCGTAAGCCGCGGAGAGCCTGTGCAAAAGGGTGACTTTTTCGAGGTCCTCAGACGGGCCGCAGAGAGGAGCATGGGCGACGTAATAAAGCACCGCGACTCTCTCCTGGCCAAAGGCTACCGCAGTCCCGCCTTTCAGTTCGCTCAAATCCTCAAGATACATCCTGAACTCGCCGGCCTCGATGCCGAGGCGGCTACTAGGCGGATAGACGCTGTGTTGGAGGCCAAGTTTCCCGACTGTCTCGCTCCATGGGTGGCGCTGGGGCTTCCTGACTACGACTCCTGCAATGTACAGTGCGATCCTCGTACCGATTTCCTGGATGTATGGGACAAGATCAACACGAAATTCCAGCCCGGCGCATGGGTCCACGAGGCAGCAAGGTGCGCTGAGGAGAAGCCACTTGATTTCGGAGGGAACTTTTCGGCTGCGGACGCGAAGCTGGAACGCCTCCTGTCCATCTGCTATTACCTGGGCGAACGCGCGAGCGGCGAGTTCTTTTTGGGCTGCCGCGACGCGGGAGATGTGCTCGGCGTGAGTCACGTGACTGCGGCTCAACTCATCCGTCGCGCAGAGAAGCTCAGGTTCCTCGAAGCTGTAGGGGAATACAGCGAGCAGGATCGAGCGCGTTGGAGAGCCAAAACATGGCGATTTCGCTGGTCGTTATCGAGTCCCCTTGCGTTTCTAGACGCTTAGCGTCTAACGCCGCCCAGGACCGGAGGGGCTTAGTGGCACGGGCCGCTCTTCGGCAAGGCTGAGCCCTCCGGAGTCAAGCGCTCCCGGAGGTTTTCGTGAGGGCGTTTGCTCATCCTCAGGCAGGCGCTTGAGTATGACGTAATTATACGGGGCTAAACAAGGCGCGGCTCGGCCGCGAGTTCCGTTTCACTGACCGCTGGTAAGGGGGCTCTCCTGATCCCATGCCTTGGAATCGAAGTATTCATCAAAGGGGTCTACACCTGGCAGGAAGGTCACACGCTTGTCCTCCCCCCAGATCTCTACTGCTGTCTTGGACCGAACGCCCCTTGCGCCGTAAATCTTCCAATTCCAGAGCCGCCCCGGGGGAAGGGTGAAGCCCAGAGCTGCCGAGAACGTTCCTGTTTCGAAGACCGGCACAGTGCTGTCCGGCCTTAGGCGATAGCGCCGGCTCTCGTAATGTGATCCGCCACTCTTATAGAAGTAGCCCCCCTGAACGGCAAGGACAACAACCAGCTCCTTCAAGTCGTGCCCGGTTCCATTGTAGAGGTTGACAAAGATATCCGTGCCTGTGTTCGAGATGTACGCTTGGCCCTCCAAGCCCGCCAGTTCGGAGGAGGAAAGCTCTTCTGCTGGCTCAGCGGCTGGAACTTTTTCTGACTCAGCGGCTGGAACTTCTTGCCAGCCAGAAGGGCGCAGAAGGTAGGCCGTTCCAGTGAAGCGGTTGATCCTGACAGGAAAGGCGTTTCCTCCCATCCTCAAGGTAGTATGCCGGTAAGCTGTGGGCCAGACGAAACAGCCGAAAAGCCCCATACCGATTATCGCTAGAACTACTGCACCGAGTCGAAGAATAGATTTTCCGGTCACTCTCGGCATACGGGCGCTCCCGGTGCTTGTGGGCGTGCTTACTTCCTATCGTACAGCACAACTCCCTAAGGAGGGACATAGGAATCAATGCGCAGGAAGAACGCATTGGGTCCCATCTCCGCCGGC
>DASYTJ010000061.1:0-9320 GCA_036002325.1 Thermoanaerobaculia bacterium
ACGACCTCACGGCCGATCCTCTCGAAACCCGCAACCTCGCCGCCGCCAACTCCGAGCAGGTGCGCCGACTGCGGCGAGATCTCGTGGCCTGGATGCGGCAGGCGCGAGCGCTGGGATATGAGGAAGAGGGAGACGCCGAGACCGAGCGGGCTCTGCGGGCGTTGGGGTATGTGAATTGAATTAACCTGACGTCGACCGCCCGAAGTTCGAAGCCAGCACCGCCAGGTCCGTGCCGTCGATTTTGGCGTCGTTGTTGAAGTCGGCGTTCTCGTCCCAGTTCCGATCGCCGGGGAACGAGCCGAAGTGCCGGCCGAAGAGGATCAGGTCCATGCCGTCCACGCGGCCGTCGCCGTTGAGGTCGCCCTGGATCTGATTGGTGCCGCGGACGGTGAAGCGGGCGATTTCGCGGTCGACCGCATTGGCCGGCACGGCGAGGTCGCGCGAACGCAATCCTACGCGGACGGTGCCGCTGAGCGGCGCCGGCGGCTGATAGCTGAACTGGGCCAGCCGCGTGTTCCCCGTCGGCACAACCGACACCTGCTGGCCGTTGACCAGTAGAGAGGTATTCGCGAGATCGATTCCCGCCCCGAAGTCCCACACCTGGACGCTGATCGCCTGCCCGGGAGGGATATTGCGGGCGCCGTTCTCCGGCACCAGGATGCCTGGCACGGGCGGCACGAGATCGACGCTCTGAATCACGTTGAAGAAGACTCCGGCGAGGAGGTCGTATCCGGTGGCGCTGGGATGCCCGACGAAGTCGTCGACGGCATGGCTGTAATGGTTGTCGAAGACGGAGGCAGTCGAGCGGAAGACTTCGTTGGGATCCGCCAGCCGCCGCCCGCGCTGGCCTGCCATGTTGCGGATGCGGCCGTTGAGCTGGTCGGTCAACACGTTGTCCGGATCTCTCTTGGCCCAGGGCGGCCGGGGGATCACCGTCGCATGAATCACGGTGAGGTTCAGCGCCTGGGCGGCGTCCGCCATCTTGTCGAGATTCAGGATGGTGGTCTCGACGCTGATCGTGTCCCGCTGCGTGACGTCGTTCGTTCCCTCCATCAGCAGCAGGACGTCGCCGGGCGCCGGCTGAGCCTGAGTGAGCGCCGAGTTGATGCGCGCGAGACCATCGGGCGTCTTCTCGCCGCTATTGCCCAGGTTGATCACCGTGGCGCTCACGCCGGCGGTCTGCAGCCGGGTTTCCAGCCGCGGCGGATAACCGAGCTTGGCACGGCTCGGGTCGTCTCCCACTCCGAAGGTGATGCTGTCGCCGAAGGCGAGATATTTTCGCGGCGCCGTCTGGGCGGCGGCCAGCGAGGAGAGCGCTCCCAGCAGGAGGAACGCGGTCGCGAGGCGGCGGGAGCGGCTCAAGGGACCTTTTCCAATCGCGTGGCGGAGGTCTTCCGGCCGGTCCAGCGCATCCGGACCTCGCCGCCCGCGAAGGAGACGACGGGCCGGTCCAGCGGCGAGGAGATCGACGCTCTCGCCTTTACGCGTCCGGCCGTGTCCAGGTCGAGCACGGACCAGGCGCGGGGATAGGCGTCCATATAAAGAAGACGGGGCCGGTCGGGCTCGCCGAGGAAAGTGGGGTAGAGGGAGCCGGTCGGGCCGGCGGCGTGCTCGTTCCGCCATTCGCCGTGGTCGAACCGGGCCATCCGTAGTTGATAGCTGCGCCCGTCGTAGCGGCTCCACGCCAGCAGCGCGCCGCCGCCGGCCGTGGCGGTGACGGCGGGAACGATGTCCGGCACCGCGTTGCGTTCGGAAACCCGGCGCACGGGGAGCCAGGTTCCGCCGGCGTCCCCCACCCGCTGGCTCCAGACGATCTCGTCGGCGGTGCCGTCGAAGGCGCTCCAGGCGAGGAGCCACGAACCGTCGTCGAGCACGGCGCCGGAGAGCGCCACCTGGCTGCCCGGCCCGGGAAAGGAGACCCGCTGCGGCGCCTGCCAGCGCCGGCCCGTCCAGGCGGCGGAGCGGACGGCAAGGGAGGTATCGCCGTCCCCTTCGAGCCAGGCGAGGCCGGCGAGGCGACCGCCGTCGACCAGGAGCACCGGCCGCCGCCGTTGCAGGCCTTCCTGGCCAGGGGGCTCGGCTACGGATCGCGAGCTCTTCTCGTCACCTTGGAGGAGGAAGAGGTGCCTGCCGCCGGTTGCGGTCGGAGCACTGCCGGCGGCGATCCAGCCGCCGTCGAGCGCGGCGAAGGACGAGACCGTCGCTCCCTGCGGCAGGTTCAGCCGTAGCGACCGGCCGCCGGGCAGCTCGAGCCGCGCCGAGTCCGCAAAGGGAACCAGCGCCAGCGCTTCGCCGTTACGAAACGCCTGGAGAGGCTCCTCCTGGGCGGAAGCGGCTGCTGCTGCGTAGAAGAGGAGACATAGCACTCCCCTTAGCGGGCGAAGGAACGATCCCCACACGTGGGGTATCCTACCGCAGATCGGGAGCCGCCCGGCTGTCTGCCCGGGCATGAATGCCCGCGCTAAGAACTGCCCCGGGTGAACCCGGCTTCAAGCCGGGCGACAACGGGTGGCCTTCGAGGTCAGCCGAGCCAGCATTGCAGGAGACCATCCGTCTTGCAGCGAAGAGCCTGGAAACGTCGTTTGCTGAAATGTGCCGCGCTGTCGCTCTGCGCGCTCGCCTTCGGCTGCCGAGGAGAGTCCGTGCCGGTCCATCGGGGCCCCATCGTGCTGATCACCATCGACGCTCTGCGGGCCGACGTGGTGGGAGCGCTCGGCGGGCAGCGCAAGATCATGCCCACTCTCTCCGGTCTCGCCCGGCGGGCCGATTGGGCGGGGCGGGCGGTATCGCCTTCGAGCTGGACGGTGCCGTCGATGGCCTCCATCTTCACCGGCTTTCAGCCCTGGCGGGCGCGGAGCTGGTCGAATGACCGTGCCGTGCTCGACGAGCGGTTCGTGACCCTGCCGGAGGCGCTCAAGGCCGCCGGGTATCGCACCGCCGGCTTTCGCTCCAACCACTGGCTGCAAGCCGAGTTCGGCTACTCCCAGGGATTCGATACCTTCCGCTATCTGAAGGAAGGGAAGCGCGCCGAGAGCTATCTGGCGAATCTCTCGGGGGGAGCCGACTTCGTTTGGATTCACATCCTGCCTCCCCACGCGCCCTACGTACGTCGCGACCCTCTCCTGGCGCGCCTCGACGAGATCCCTCCCGACCTGCCGCGGCAGGTCCGGCCCCTCGATCTCGAGCCGTACTACGACCCGGCGAAGGATCTTCCCGCGGAGAAGGAGCGGGTTTTCCGGGCGATGTACAAGCTCAACGCCGCCTGGGCCGACCAGATGCTCGGGCGCATGCTCGCAGCCTTGAAACGCAGCGGCCAGTGGGACAGGACGCTCCTCGCCGTCACCGCGGACCACGGCGAGGAGTTCGGCGAGTATGGCCAGATCGCCCACGGCGGCAGCCTCGGACACGTGCTGGTCGAGGTGCCGCTGGTCATCAAGCTGCCGGCCGGCTTTCAGCGTCATCTGGCGATCGGTCCCGGCCGCCGGGTCGCCAACGTGCGGGTGGGGCCGACGCTGATCGAGGCCGCGGGCGGCAAGCCCGAGCCGGGAGCGGCGCCCAGCTTCTTTCAGCCCTTCGACAAGGGAGCGCTCTCCGAGCTGTACCTCGGCAACGGCGTCAACCGCTTCTCGCTGGTGAACGGCGACCTTCAGCTCCAATGGGAGAGCCGGTTTGCGCCGCCGGAGAAGGAGTATTACCGGGCCCGTTACGAGGGGATCGGCGGTCGGCTCGAGTCGCCACTCACCGAGCCGGCCAAGATCATCTTCGGCCGTCTGGAGCGGGAATTCGCGAGTGTCCTCCCGCTTGGCGGCCGGCGAGGCGACCCGCCACAGGTGACTTTGTGGCGCTGGACCGCCAACGGCAGCGAGCGTGTCGAGGATCCCGGCCAGATCCAGCGTATGGCGCGCCAGCTCAAGAACACCTGGCTGGCCGCCAACGGCTCCGAGACGCCCCCGGGTCGTGCGACCGGGCGCCAGCCTCATCTCACGCCGAAGCAGGAAGAGGAGTTGCGGGCGCTGGGGTACGTGGCGGGGGGGAACTAGCCCGGCGATGGATCGCCGGGCGAGGGTTCCACCCGGCCTACGGC
Source organism: Thermoanaerobaculia bacterium (assembly GCA_036002325.1). GTDB lineage: Bacteria > Acidobacteriota > Thermoanaerobaculia > Multivoradales > UBA5704 > DATARR01. The sequence goes on from DASYTJ010000061.1 coordinate 4,085, forward strand.
GTCACCGGCATCCGCAGCTCGTAGAAATCGAGGAGGCGTGAGGCCGCCGGCGGATCGAGATTGCTGAGGCTGACCAGGACGTACCCGAGCCGCGGGTAGATGCGGAGATCGCCGTTCATCCCCGGGGCTCCGCCACCATGGCCGTAACTCCGCAGCGGCTCCTCCTCGTGCACGAAGAAACCATAGCCGTACCGCTCCGCCTGCGGCCGCGTCGCCTCCGCGAGCATCGCTTTCGAGATCAGCTTCCCCGCCTCCAGGGCCTGAGCGAACCGCAACAGATCGCCGAGCGTGGAGTACCCGCCTCCCGCCGCGATGCCCCGCCACGGCAGCGTGTCGGTATTGGGCACCCACTTACCGTCCTCTTTCATGTATCCGGTGGCGCGTCTCGGCACCGCTTCGGTTTCGGGTAGAGAATCGGTCGACGTCATGCCGGCCGGGTGGAAGATCTTGCTGCGCACGTGGTCGTAGTAGGAGGTGCCGGTGACTTTTTCGATCAGCGCGCCGAGCAGGATGAAGCCGTAGTTCGAGTACCGATGCTCCGCGCCCGGCTCGTGCGTGAGGCCGCGCGAGCCGTAGAGCTTCACGTAGTCGCCGTGCTCCCGCAACGTCAGGCGGTTCCGCACAAACTCCGGACCGAAGAAGTCGCCGGTGCCGCCGGTATGCGTGAGCAGGTGCCGGACGGTGACCTTCGAGGCCACCTCTTTGTTGGGATAATCGGTCAGGTACTTGCCGATGGGATCGTCGAGCGCCAGCTTGCCGGCCTCGACGAGCTGCAGCGTCGCGATCGCAGTGAACATCTTGTTCATCGATCCGAGGCGAAACTGCGTATCGAGCGTCACCGGGGTGCCGGCCTCCCGGTCGGCGCGTCCCCAGGCTTTCTCGAGCAGCACCTTGCCGTTGCGGGCCACGAGCACGGCGCCGGAGAACTGGTCCTTCTTCGCGAGCTCCTCCCCGCGAGCGGAGAGCGCCGCCAGGGCGGCCGCCTCCGTCAGCCGCGGAATAGCGAACTCCGCGGGACGGGGAACTCGGTCGAGAACCATGCTCCGGACCTTCACCGGTTCTTCCGGGGTGACCTGCAGCTCCATGCGGGCGACCGTGTCCGAGTCGTTCTCCTGGAGGAGCGCGGTAATCGACGCCGGCTCGCTCTTCTCGATCCTCAGCACCTTGAAGCCTGGCATTTCAGGCCCCCGCATCCTTCGTTCAGGGGGTGGCGCTCCTTCGCGGGGATAGGCCTCGCGGAAGGCCTGAAGCTTTGCGGGATCGCCGGAGTTCACTGCCGCCAGCCACGCCGCGAAGACCTTGCCGGCCGGCGTCCTGGGGATTGCGGGAGCCTCCACCGGCGCGGGTTGCGCACAGGAGACGACCGGGGCGGCGAGGACGAAGAGGACGAGGACAACCGAGGCCTGTCTGCAATTCACCGATCGCTCCTTTGCGGTATCCGCCATGGCGGCGATGCGCTCGGGGCGGCGCTCGTTCGCGCCGCCTCTCCCCTCAATACGCCTGGAAAGGGAAACAGTTCCCGGGCCGGCCGCCCTGTCGTGAGTCAGTTTTCAAAGTCATGGACCGACGGACGCCGGCAACGGAACTGCTGGATCCGTTACTACCGCTTGCGACAACGTGGCGTTATGTGCCATTATTCCCGGCGTGATGCGCTCTGTCAACAGGTTTCTTGCCGGAAGGGTCATGATGAGGCGCCTAGGTGGTTCAAGCTTGTGGTGTCTCGGCTGAAACTTCAGGCCTCTCGCTTGAAGCTTCAATTCGAGGGCGGAAGCGTCCGGCGAGCGGGCTGAAACTTCCAGTCTCTCGCCGGAAGCTTCAGGCGACACGGCAGAAGGTTGCGGTCTCGCGCCTGAAGCTTCACGGCTCGGCCCGCAAGCTTCCGGCGTGACGATGGAAGCTTGCGGCGAGTCGCCTGAAGCTTCCGGCGGCTCCCTTGAAGCTCGAGCGGGCCGCGGCAAGCGTGAACCGGGACGCCTGAGGCTTGAAGCCTGAGACCGCAAGCTTCAATCGTCACGGCGGAACCTTGCAGCGCCTACCGGCAAGCTTCAGGCGAGGCGCCGGGCGCTGCAAGCGAGGCGGCAGAGGCTTCCGGCGGGACGGGAGAAGTTTGATCCGCGGCGCCGCAAGCTTGAATCGGGTTCCTTGACAACTGAATCTGCGCCGGGGGGAGCAGTCGGCTGGCTCCGGCGCGCCTTCCTCGGGACCCGGGATGCGGTCCCGTCGAACGGGGCGGCCGAGGGGGCCGGCTGCCCTGTCCCTTCTTGTGACGATTTGCAAACAGCCGAGCAAGACCGTGGACGGAACTTTCTGCTCAGACGTAGAGTCTATCGAGTCGCAGTAGAGCCGTTGACCGTGGGCCGATCTTCGCCGTAACCGGGAGGACTGTCGATGCAGGTCAAGCCGCTCCGAAGCAAGCTCTTGTGCGGTCTCGCCATCCTGTTCACCACCACACTGGGTTTTTCTACCGCGGCGGCCGCCAGCCCCGGATCTCCTCAATCGGATGCGGAGGCTGTCAAGCTCGAATCCGCCAGCCTCCAATGGGAGGTACCTGGGAAGAGATCTTCCGGAGTGCTCACCATCGCCGGACCCGGCGGCAGCATGGAGCGGCGCGAGATCGCGTCCGGCTCGACTCCCGCCTTCAGCCTCTATGACGCAAAGGGCTTCCCGCGTCCGGACGGTTCCTATAAATGGGAGCTGGTCCTGGCGCCCGAGGGGGCCGGCTCAGCAGGCCGCGTGCTCTCGGGGAGCTTCCAGATCCTGAACGGAGCGTTCGTCCAGCCCGGAGAGGTGGAACGGCCCGCCTCTACCCGGCGGCAGAGCGGACCTCAGAGCTCCGTGGCGAAGGACCAGACGGTGGGAGATGACCTGATCGTCTTCGGCAGCCTCTGCGTGGGCCTGGATTGCGTCAACGGGGAGAGCTTCGGCGCGGACAACCTGCGGCTCAAGGCCAACGTCCTGCGCCTCAAGTTCGACGACACCAGCACCGGCGGTTTTCCCGCTAACGACTGGCAGCTCACGGCCAACGACTCGGGAAGCGGCGGCCTGAACAAGTTCTCGATCGAGGACATCACCGGCGCGAAGGTGCCCTTCACCCTCGAAGCGGGCGCGCCGAACAACTCCCTCTACGTGAGCCCGAGCGGCAGGATCGGCGTCGGGACCTCGGTTCCCGCGGCCCACCTCCACGTCGCCACCGGCAACACGCCGTCGCTGCGCCTGGAGCAGAACGTCTCCGGCGGATTGCCGGCCCGCACGTGGGATGTCGCCGGCAGCGATACGGCCTTCGCGGTCAAGGACGTGACGGGGGCCACGACTCCGCTGCAGATCCAACCGGGAGCGCCCACCAACAGCTTGTACCTGAACGCCTCCGGCTATCTCGGAATCAATACGGCCAGCCCGGCGGTGCCGTTTCACATTTATCGGGATACCGGTACTCCCTCCTTCGCGAGCATGCTCAAGATCACCAATCGGGGTGGCATTCAGTTCCTGCTCGAGAGGCTCGACGGCAACGACTGGCAGTTCTCCAACTTCGGCGCCAGCTTCCAGATCTCCGTGCCGGGCAGTCCGGTCGGTCAGTTCAACCTGGTCGACAATGGCGACTTGCAGATCGGCCATGACGTCTATGCGCACGCTTTCATTCCCTCCTCGTCACGAGAGTTGAAGGAGAATTTTTCCCCTGTCAACGGTCGCGAGATCCTGGCCAAGCTCGCCGCGATGCCGCTGACGGAGTGGAGCTTCCGTACCGAACCCGCGAAGCGGCACATCGGCCCGGTGGCGGAGGATTTCCAGGCGACGTTCGGGCTCGGCCAGGAGGGCCAGGGTCTCAACTTGACGGACGTCAACGGAGTGACAATCGCTGCGTTGCAGGGTTTGCATGCACAAGTGGAGGAGCAGCGACAGACGATCGAGAAACAGCAGGCGCTCATCCGACAGCTCGAAGAGCGGCTCGCCCGTCTCGAGGGGAAGCAGTCGGTGGAACATGAGTGATCGAAAGAGCTGGCGGGGGGTCTCTCTTACGGCTCTGCTGGTCCTGTCCTCCCTTCCCGCGAACGGTCAGGGCAGCTCGGGTAGCTGCGGGGACGTCGGTGGGGTGGTCTTCGACTGGCTGGCGAGCGGTCAGATTTCCAAGGACAACAACTGCCAGGGCGGCTTTCGTTGCTACGACGTAGAGAACCCGAGCTCGTCGGTCGAGAATCTCAACGCTGGCTGCGATCCGACTGCGGGAGTCTGCGCCGTCAGGCTGCACGCTTTCGCCACCAATCCGGGCGTGCGGGACATGGTGATTGAGGACGGTTTCAACCCGAGTACGCCGACGCCGAAGGTGGAGTGGTATGGGTGTCTGAACGCCGGCTGCAGCTTGATCACCACCTGTGGGCTCGCCGCATTCGGTGGTCAGATCGGCTTTGACAATCTGGACGCGCGGGCGCAACTCGGCCTCTCCTGCGCACAAGCCTGGAATACCAACTTCTCCGCCAAGATCCGTGTGTGCACCGCCGGCTGTCCGAAGAACCAGACCATCAATCTTCCCGGAGTCAGTATTGCGCTCGGTCTCGGCTGTCCTCCGCCTCCGCCGCCCTCCGACTGCAACACCTGCGGGGGCTGCGTTACGGCCGGAGGCGGCGGACCCGCGGGGTGCGGGATTCCCGTCGAGGGGGGGCTCGCCTGTGGCCCCGCCAAATCAGGTCCAGGTGCCCACCTCCGCTACCGGGCCGGCGGCGCCGGCGGCACCGGATTCCCTGGAACAACAGCCTGGCGCACTTCGCTGGGGCTCTATTGGTCGCACGAGTACGCGCAGCGCATCGTGGTGGCTCCCGATTTCACTCACGTCTGGCTGATCACCGAACGGGCGAGCTTCCGCGAATTCAGCAATCTCGCGGCTGGCTCCGGGTTGCGCCTCTATCAGACCAACGCTCCGAGCGACGAGTACAGAAGGCTTTATTACGACACGGCGACCGGCGGCTGGCAGCTCGACTCTCTCGACGGCCGCAAGGACTACTTCCTGCCGGATGGCCGCTGGGAGAAAACCGTTTCCCAGAACCCGACGCACCCGACGCTCGCCGCCTACAACGGCAGCAATCAACTGATCTCCGTCTCCTTTCCTGATGGAAGGAGCGAAACGTTCACCTATCACCCGAGCGGTAAGCTCGCCTCGATCACCGAGGTACCGGTCTCCGGCTCCGGCACCTCGCCGCGCACCTGGAACTACGTCTGGAGCGGCGACGAGCTGACCAACATCGGC
>DASYTJ010000062.1:0-45612 GCA_036002325.1 Thermoanaerobaculia bacterium
TTGAGTTGGAGCCCATGAGCCCTCCGCGTGTTGAGCCGAGCTTCCGATATGCTTGGCCCGGCGCTATCCACCGGGAGGGCTCATGGGCCGCAGGAAAGTCGTGATCATGGGGGCCGCGGGGAGGGACTTCCACAACTTCAATACCCTGTTCCGGAACAACGAGAGCTACGAGGTGGTGGCCTTCACGGCCGCGCAGATTCCCGATATTGCGGGCCGGACCTATCCTCCCGAGCTTGCCGGTCCGTTCTACCCGCAGGGTATTCCGATCCGCGGCGAGGGAGAGCTCGAGTCGGTCGTGCGTCAGCAGGGAGTGGACGAGGTCTGGTTCTCCTACTCCGACGTCTCGCACGTCGATGTGATGCACAAGGGGAGCGCTGTCGTGGGGTGGGGCGCCAGCTTCGGCATCTGCTCGGCCACCCGGACCATGCTGCGTTCCTCGAAACCGGTCATCGCCGTCACCGCCGTGCGCACCGGCGTCGGCAAGTCGCAGACGACGCGCTATCTCTCCCGTATCCTGCGCGACCTCGGCAAGAAGGTGGTGGCCGTGCGCCACCCCATGCCTTATGGCGACCTCACGAAGCAGATCGCCCAGCGCTTCGCCACCTACGAGGACCTCGACCGCCACGAGACCACCATCGAGGAGCGCGAGGAGTACGAGCCGCACATCGACAACGGCTTCATCGTCTATGCCGGCGTCGACTACGAAAAGATCCTCCGCCAAGCCGAAGAGGAGGCCGAGATCATCCTCTGGGACGGCGGCAACAACGACACGCCGTTCTACAAGCCCGACCTCCACATCACGCTGCTCGATCCGCACCGTCCTGGACATGAGACGAGCTACTACCCCGGCGAGACCAACCTGCGGATGGCCGACCTGCTGATCGTCAACAAGGTGGACACCGCCGACCCGAAGAACGTCGAGCAGGTGCTGGAGAGCTGCCGGCGGCTCAACCCCCGCGCGCGGGTGATCCAGTGCAACTCGTCGATCCACGTGGACCAACCCGAGCTGATCCGCGGCAAGCGGGCCCTGGTGGTGGAGGACGGACCCACCCTCACCCACGGTGGCATGACCTACGGGGCCGGCTGGTTCGCCGCGCAGCAGGCGGGCGCGGCGGAGATCGTCGACCCCACACCCTACGCCGTGGGCTCCATCCGCGAGACCTACGAGAAGTATCCCAACGCCCGCAAGATCCTGCCCGCCATGGGTTACGGCGACCGCCAGGTGCGCGAGCTGGAGGCGACGATCAATGCCACGCCGGCCGACGTGGTGGTCGAAGGGACGCCGATCGAGCTGAGCCGGATCGTCAAGGTCAACAAACCGATCGCCAACGTCACCTACGAGCTGGAGGAGCTGGAGCCGGGCGTGCTGGCGGAGAAGGTCCGGGCGGTCGTCGGCGCGTGAGCCCTCTCGGCCAGTCCTGGGGTGTCGAGCCGACGGAGAAAAACCTTTCTTTCGCCTGCGACCGTCTCGAAGGACCTTTCGAAGCGGATCTCTATCGCGGCGTCACGGTCCATGCTCCGGTTGCCGTCGTCTTCCGTTGGCTCTGCCAGCTCCGCGTCGCGCCCTACAGCTACGACTGGATCGATAACTGGGGGCGGCAAAGCCCGCGGCATCTGATCCCCGAATTGGAAAACCTTGCGATCGGGCAGACGGTGTGCACGATCTTCGACCTCGTCGATTTCGAGCGGGATCGCCACCTGACGATCCGCATCAAGCCGGACTCCCCGGCAAGCAAGGCCTTCGGCGACGTGGCGGTCACCTACCTCGTCGTGCCGGCGGGCGATCGCACCTGCCGCCTGCTCGCAAAGCTGCGCGTTCGCTATCCGCGCGGACCTTATGGCTGGCTGTTACGTGCCGTATTGCCAGCCGGGGATTGGGTAATGATGCGGCGGCAGTTGTTGAATCTGAAGGGTCTCGCAGAGGACTCCCAAGACGACCCGTGATAGAGTCCGCGGCGGGTTGATGGCACGCCTCCCATCACGATGAGGAGATCGCGTATGATGAAAGGCGGTTTTTGTCTCGGAGCGCTCCTGGGACTCGTGGTGGCTCTGGCTCCGGCGTGCGACGCGACCGCTCCTCCGTCTGCGGATGAGCTCAAGGAACTTGATGCATTGGCGGCTGCCGAGTTTGCGAAAGACTCCGTCGGCAGCCTCACGATCGGCACGATTACGCCATCCGGGGGATTGTGGACCAGGAGCTACGGATCCATGGATGCCGACAAGTCCGCGCCGGCTGGGCGAGACACGGTTTATCGTATCGGATCGATCACGAAACAGTTCACAGCGCTCATGCTCCTGCAGTTGGTGGAGCGCGGGACGGTCCGGCTCTCGGATCCCGTCGAGAAATATTTTCCGGAGGTCAACAGGATTCAGGGGCGATCTCCGGCGGCGCCACCGATCACCCTCGTTCAGCTCGCCACCCATACCGCAGGTCTGGCCGTCGAGCCTGATGAGTTTCAGAAGTACATTGTTGGCCCGGTCAACCAGTGGGAGAGCATTCTGCTGACGGCGTTACCCCATACCCGGTATGTCAACGAGCCGGGTTCGAAATTTTCCTACTCAAACATCGGGTACGCCATTCTGGGCGTCGCCCTTGCCCGCGCCGCAAAGCAGCCGTACACGCAGTACGTCCAGGAGAATATTTTCCAACCTCTGGGCATGACCCACACGGCTTTCGAGCTGACCGACGCGATGAAGCCGCATCTCGCCGCGGGCTTCGATATCGACAACGGCAATGTTGACGCGACCGTCCCCCGTCGCGAGCACCAGGGCCGTGGATACAAGGTTCCGAACGGCGGGGCCTACACCACCATTGGAGACCTGGCCGCGTTCGTGTCCTTCGAATTGGGGAATGGACCGGAGACCATCTTGAAAAAGGACCACCTGGAGGAGAACTTCGAACGTCTGATCGCCGCCAATCCTAATCTCACCGGAGGGTATGGTGTCGGATTTGAAACGTTTCGGCGGGGCGATCTCCTGGGTTTCGGCCACAGTGGGGCGGTCGTCGGTTACGAAGCGGCGGCGTACTTCGATCGCGCTTCGCGTTCGGGCGTCGTCATGCTGCGAAGCGCCACGGGAGGTTCGTTTCGCGGGACGCGCCTGTGCGTCAATATCCTTCAGAAGCTGGCGCCAAAAACACAGTCATCCAACTAGGTTTACCCCCGGCTCAGCCACTCCACCGCCCGCTTGATGCCGCCCAGGGTGAGGTCCTCCATGCGGAAGACCTCGCCGATGCGCTTGATGGTGGTGCGGCCGTAGGCCTCCGGCCAGTTCTCCTTGGGAATGGGATTGAGCCAGACGGCGTGGCGGAAGCGGTCGCGAAGGCGCTCCAGCCAGCGCAGGCTCGGCTCGCCGTCGTCCGTGTCCCAGGTGAGGGCGCCCCGCGCGTAGAGGAGCTCGTCGGGAGCCATCGAGGCGTCGCCCAGGATCAGCAGGCGGGTCTCCGGCGAGCGGCGGAGGAGCTGCCCGGTGGGGAGCGGCACCCGGCGCTGCGGGTCCTTGTAGAGCGAGCCGTAGATGGTGTTGTGGAAGAAGTAGGTGTCGCGGCGCTTGAAACGGTCCCGCACCTTGGCGAAGAGCAGGCGCGTCCGATCGACGTAGGGGAGCATCGAGGCGCCGCCGTTGTCGATCAGCAGCACGATCTCGATACGGTCGAGCAGGGCGCGGCGGAAGACGAGGTCGATCTCGCCGCCGTTCCTGGCGCTCTGGTGGATGGTGGCGTCGAGATCGAGCTGGTCGCGCGGGCCGGCGGGCGCGAGCTTCTTCAGCGCCGCCAACGCCTGGGCGAGGTTGGCGCCGCTCAGCGCGTTGTCGTCCGAGTAGTCGATGTAGCGCCGCTCGCCGATCACCTTGAGCGCCGAGCGCCCGCCGCCCTGGCCGAGCGCCCGCACGGCGCCGCTGGCGTTGCCCGAGTGGCCGAAGGGCGAGTTGCCGCCCGTGCCGATCCAGCGGCTGCCGCCGTGGTGGGCCTCCTGCTGCTTGCGCAGGGTCTCCCAGAAGCGCTGCATCAGCTCGCCCGGCGGGAAGGTCCACAGGGCGTGGGCGGGAAGCTCGCCACGCCGCACCGCCTCCTTCAGCCACTCGCGGAACTGCGGCGTCTCGAGCAGCGCGGGATCGCCCTCCGCCACCCGCGGCAGATCGATGCCATAGAAATGGAAGGCGAACGCCCGCTCGTAGGCGTCCATGTGCTCGACGCGGCGGACGAAGGTGAGGCGGGCGAAGAGGAAGAGCGAGTCGAGGTCCGGCGCCAGACCCCGCTCCAGGCCCCGGTAGAAGTCGACGGCGTCAGTCAGCGAGACCGGCACTCCAAACTCCCGCAGGCGGATGATGAAGCCGTCGAGGAACATCGGCGGCAAGGTATCAAGAGCGCCGGAGGAGAACAAGCTCTGCGGTGAAACCTTTCACGCGGCTCCTCCGTACTCCAGATTGCTACTGTGATATCTCACTATCACAGCTGGAGAGAGGGAAGGAGGAGTCGTTCATGTGCACCAAGCTGCCGGCAGGCTCGTAGAGGACCCATGCTCTTTCGCCCGAACCCCTCGTCCGGAGTGCCGATCTATCTGCAGTTGATGGAGCAGGTGAAGTATGCCATCGAGACCGGCGCATTGCGCCCCGGCGACCAGCTACCCGGAATTCGACCGTTGGCGGAGGAACTCGTGATCAATCTGAATACCGTTGCCAAGGCCTACCGTGAGCTCGAGCATGAAGGCGTCATCGAGCTGCGCCACGGCTCCGGCGCTTTCGTCGCGAAGCACAAGCGTGCCGGCAAGCCGGCCCAAACGCTGCGCGATGCGCAGACGCTCGTTGCCGCCACCGTGAAGCGGCTCCGCGCGCGCGGCTTGAGCGAGGAGGAGATCCGGCGGCTCGTCGAAGCCGAGCTGGCCGGCTACGCCCGCACGGGAGGGCGCCATGGCTGAGCAACCTGAGCAACCGATCATCGCGACAACCGCCCTGCGCAAGAGCTACGACGGCGTCGAGGCGTTGCGTGGGCTCGACCTCCACGTCCCAGCCGGCTCCATCTGTGGATTCCTCGGCCGCAACGGCGCCGGCAAGACGACCACGATCAAAATCCTGCTGGGAATGGCGCGCCCGACCCAAGGCGAAGCGCGGGTCTTCGGCCTGCCGGCGCACCTGCCGCAGACGAGCACCGAGATCCGCCTTCGCACCGGCTTCGTCGGCGAGGAGAAGGATCTGTACCGCTATATGACGGTGGCGGAGATGGTCCGCTTCACGGCGTCGTTCTATCCGCGCTGGCGCCGCGACCTCGAGCAACGCTATCTGCGCCGCTTCGAGCTGCCCGCGGAGCGGAAGGTCAAGGCGCTCTCGCGCGGCATGCGGACCAAGCTCGCGCTCTTGCTCGCGTTTTGCCGCGGCGCTGAGCTGCTCATCCTCGACGAGCCGACGGCAGGGCTCGATCCGGCCGTGGCGGAAGACGTGCTGCAGGCGCTCGTCACGCACGTGGGCGCCGAGGCGATGACCGTTTTCTTCTCCTCGCATCACATCGCGGAAGTCGAACAGATCGCCGATCGCATCATCATCATCGACCATGGCCGCTCGGTGGTGGCCGGCGAGCTCGATGACGTCCGTCAGGCCTTCTGCCGTGTCGAGATGGTGTTCGACGGCGACGCTCCGGCGGCGGTGTTCCGCGCGCCGGGCGTGGCCCGGGTGCGGCGGAGCGGGCGCGTGCTGACGGTGGTGTCGGGCGGTGGAGCGGAAGAGGTCGTCTCGGAAGCGCAGGCGCTCCATCCGAAGTCGATCGAGGTCGTCCCGCTGACGCTCAAGGAGATCTTTCTCGCCAGCCTGGCCGAGGAGGTGTGAGATGCTCTGGTACAAGTCGTGGCTCGAGACGCGTTGGCGATTCCTGATCGGACTGGCTCTGCTGCTTTGCTCCGCCGCCGGCGCGGTGCTGAGTTATCCGCAGGTGCTCAAGCTGTTGCCTCAGGTGCCGCCGAACGTCGACGGCTTGCTGGGAGTGAAGATCCGTGAAGCGGCGGACCTGGCGCGCTCCTATCGCGGCTTCGTCTGGTCGAGTTGGTTCCGTCAGAATCTGACGCAGGCGGCCTCGCTCTTCGCGGTGCTCCTCGGCACGGCGAGCTTCCTTTCGCTGGAGGGCGGCGCGCTCTTTACGCTCTCCCTTCCCGTCTCCCGCCGCCGCCTCGTCGGCGTCCGCGCCGCGACCGGGCTCGCCGAGCTGTTCGTCCTCGCCTTCGTCCCTTCGCTGCTCATCCCGCTGCTCTCGCCGTCGGTCGGTGAGCGTTATGCGCTGGGAAGCACGCTGATCCACAGCGCCTGTCTCTTCATCGCCGCCTCGGTGCTCTTCGCCCTGGCCCTTCTGTTGTCGACGGTCTTCGGCGACGTCTGGCGCCCGCTGCTGATCGCGCTCGCGGTCGCCTTCGCCCTGGCCGTCGCTGATCAATTTTTGCGTTCGCCGGCGTTCAGCCTCTACCGCCTGATGAGCGGCGAGACCTACTTCCGCACCGGCCGATTGCCGTGGGGCGGGCTGCTCGCCGCCACCGCCGTCTCGGTATCGCTTCACGCCGCCGCGATCGCGCGCCTCACCCGCCGCGACTTCTAACCTTGAAGAAAGGAGATCGTCATGTTCGCAATCCTGCTCCTCGCCTCGACGGTTTCGCTGCCGCTCTCTACCGGGCACTGGGACGGCGTCATCCACGGACCGATGGACGTCGTCATCGCCGTCGACCTGACGGCAAAGGCCGACGGCCAACTCGCCGGCACGTTCGACAACGCCGCGCAAAACCTTCACTTCCTGCCGCTGTCGAACGTCGCCGTCGACGGCACGGCTCTCACCTTCGAGATCAAAGGCCACGGCGGCGGCACGTTCCGCGGCACCCTCGACGGCCCGTCGATGAAAGGGACGTTCTCGATGCAGGATGCCGAGCTGCCCTTCGAGTTGACGCGGTCCGGCGAGGCGAAGATCGAGCCGGTAGTGAAGAGCGCCGCGGTCGGCAAGGAGCTGGAGGGAAAATGGAGCGGCACTCTCGACGTCAACGGCACCTCGCTTCGCGTGGGGCTGATCCTCTCCAATGGCGCTGACGGCGCCGCGAGCGGCAGCCTGATTTCCTCGGAGGGGGTGGAGATCCCGATCACGCTCATCGCGCAGAAGGGATCGAGTGTCACCCTCGACGTCAAACGCATCGGCGGCGCATACACCGGAGCTTTGCAGGGGACGGAGCTTACCGGCACGTGGACGCAGGGAACGTTTGCCGCGCCGGTGACCTTCCGCCGCGCGCCTGACGCGGTCGAGCGCTGGGCGCAGGCGGTGGGCGGGCGGGCGCGAGTTGCCACGATCAACGCGATCTATCGCGAGGCGACGATCGACATAGCCGGCACGCGTGGCACGATCAAGGTGTGGCATACGGCGGACGGGAGGTATCGCAAGGAGGAGCAGGTCGCAACCTTTTCGAGCATCGAAACGTTCGATGGCAACAATGGGATTCTCAAGCAGGGCGACGCGCCGCCGCACGCCATGGCCGGTGTGGAGCTCCAGCGCGCGCGGTCGAGCGCCTTTGCCAACACCAACGCCGTCTTCTTCGCCCTGTTTCCGGAGCGCCGCCGCGGCACCGTCGAGCTGGAAGGCGACGACTCCCTCGTGCTGAAGCCGGAGGGTGGCATCGACTGGCACGTCGCCCTCGACCCGCAGACGTCCCTGCCGAAGACGATGACGCACCAGCAGAACGGGCGGACGATTACCGTCGAGCTCAGTGACTACGACGTCGTCGACGGATTTAAGCTGGAGAGGGAGATCCACCGCTCGACCGGCGATCCACGCTTCAACGCCGTCATCCGGTTCACCAAGACGGTCCTCAATCCGCAAGTCGACGCCGCGATGTTCTCGATCGCGCAGTAATTCAGTTCACCCGGGCGCGCTTGGCTCCGGAACGGTAAGAGAGGATGTCCTCGGTCCGCTTGAGCAGCGTGCCGAGAAACGGCACGCTCAGCCGGTCCGGAGTCACCCGCGCGTGGTTCAGGGCGCCCAGCCAGTTGAGCAGCTCGCTGGTGGCCGGCGGCTTCTCGTAGCCGCGGCCCCGCAACTCGTAGAAAATCCCCAGCGCCGCGTCGAGCAGGCCGCGGTCGAGATCGGAAAAGTGGAGATTGACGATCTCCCGCATCTGCTCGGGGCTGGGGAAGGCGATGTGATGGCAGTAGCAGCGGCGCAGGAACGGATCGGAGAGCTCGCGCTTGGCGTTGGAGGTGATGACGATGACCGGCCGGATCTTCGCCCGCACCACCTGGTTGACCTCGCGAATGGTGAACTCGCAATCCTCCAGCACGTCGAGCAGGTTGTCCTGAACGTCGGATTCGGTCTTGTCGATCTCGTCGAGGAGGAGCACTACGCGCCGATCGCTGCGGAAGGCGCGGCCGATGGGTCCCCAGATGACGTAATCGAAGAACTCGTTGACGTCTCGCCCGGTCCTCGAGGTGCCGAAGCGGGCATCGTTCAGGCGCAGCACCGTGTCCTGGACGTAGCAGGCTTCCTCGCCCTTGATCGTCGACTTGCAGCGCAGCACCTCGATGGGAAACCCGAGCGAGCGGCTGATCTCGAAGGCGAGCTGCGTCTTGCCGGTGCCGGCCTCGCCGGTGAGGAGCAGGGGCTTCTCCATGGCGATCGCCATGTTGACGATGGCGCCCAGCTCGGGATCGAGGTAGTAGCGTTCGGTTCCCTGGAACTCCATGGCTTCCTCCGCGGGACAGTGGAGTCTAGCAGAGGGCAGGACCGGAGCTCGCTCCCTCGGGTCTCCGTTTCGTGCTACATTGCGGCAGCTTTTCGGGAGGATGCTCATGAGCCGAGGCGGGGAACGACCGATCCCAGGGGCGCGGCGGGTTCTCTGCGTGCTGGCGCTTGCAGCGGCGGCCCTGGGGTTGCCGCAAGTTGCGGGCGCCGGCGATCTGGCCGACGTCAAGGCGCGGGGAAAGCTCGTGATGCTCTGCTATCCCACGCAGACCAACCCCTTCATCTCGGTCCACCTGGACGCCCTGCGGGAGCGTAATCTGAAGCTGGCCGAGGCGCGGGATCCCGAGCTCTTTCGCGGGCTTGATCTCGAGCTGGTGAAGGGTTTCGCCAAGAGCCTCGGAGTGACGCTCGAAGTCCATGCGCTGACGACGGGCTACGACGCCCTGCTGCCGGCACTGGTGCGAGGAGAAGGCGATCTCGTCGCCAGCTCGTTGACCGACACTCCCAAGCGCCGGGAGTTAGCGGATTTCTCGGAGCCGTATTCCACGAGCTGGCTGGCGGTCGCCGTGCCACCCGGCAGCAAGATCGCGGAGCTGGGCGATCTCGCCGGCAAGACGGCCGCGGTGGTGCACGGCTCGAGCCACGAGGAGCTCCTCCGCAGTCTGGCGCCGGGGGTCAAGCTCCAGCACACCGATTTCACGCTGGAGAGCTACCTGGCGGTGAAGGAAGGCCGCGCCGATTTCACGCTCCTCGATTCGGAGGCTCCGCTCGGCCAGGCGGCGGAAGCGCCGTATTCCGACCTCAAGGTCGCTCTCCGCCTCCAGGAGTTCGGCTACCGCATGGCGGTCCGCAAGGGCAGCGATCTTCTGCCGGCGCTCAACGCCTACCTCGACCGCCTGCGACAGTCGGGCGAGCTCGAGCGGCTCGCCGCTCAGTATTGACGATCCGTATCGGCATCCGACCGGCGACCGATGTTCAAGGCGCTCTCCCTGCTCACGCTGACCCTCGCCCTGGCGCTGCCGGCCGACGCCAGGGTCATCCGTTACCTGACCGGCAATCCCGCCAACGCGTCGGCGCCGCCGGCCGGGCCGGCGCTCGACTTCGCGGGCGGCGGCGACGACATCGCCGCCGGCATTCAATGGGTGATCGACGAGGTCCGCGGCTGCACGGACTGCCCCGCCAAGATCGACGTCGTGGTGCTCCGTGCCTCCGACTCGAACAACTACAACGACTACGTCTTCGCCATGAACGGCGTGGACTCCATCGAGACCCTGGTGATCTCCAAGCGCCGGGACGCCGACACGGCGGCCGTGGAGGCCACGATCCGCAGCGCCGAGGTGGTCTTCTTCGCCGGCGGCGATCAGTGCAACTACGTGCGGAACTTCAAGGGTACGCGGGTGGAGCGGGCGGTGGAAGCGGTCTACGCGCGGGGAGGCGGCGTCGGCGGCACCAGCGCCGGGCTCGCCATCCAGGGAGACTTCACCTACGACGCCTGCCGGGGCAGCGCGACCTCCCGTGAGGCCCTCGCCAATCCTTACCACAAGCACATCACCTTCACCTACGACTTCTTTCACTGGCGCCACCTGCGGGATACCCTCACCGATCAGCACCTGGTGACCCGCGATCGCCTGGGGCGGACCCTGGCCTTCCTCGCCCGGCAGATCCAGGACGGCAAGGCGGCGAGCGTGCTGGGGTTCGCCGTCAACGAAGAGACTTCGGTCGGCGTCGACAAGGACGGGCTCGCCACCGTCATGGGCGTCGGCCCGGCCTATTTCATCCTGGCGGACCACCCGCCCGAGGTGTGCAAGCCGGGAGCGCCGCTGACCTACTCGAATTTCAAGCTCTGGAAGGTCCCCGCCGGCGGCACCTTCAATCTCCGGGACCGGCCGGCGGAGGGTTATTACCTACGGAGCGTGGACCGCGGCGTGATCAGCCAGGATCCTTATTGAGCGGCGTCAGAACGATTCCTCCAGCACAGCCGCGCACGCGACGTCGGCGCCATCCGGGCTCACCGCATCGGCCGGAGCGCAGGTCCAGATGCAGTGCAGGTGATCCTCGGCGCACCCGGTGCTGGATTGGTTCCAAGATGGATTGGTGTCCAACGCCGCGCAATGGCAGGCACGGTACGGGCACTGCCCGGGGGGACAGGTGATGGTGGTCGCGGCCTTCATCAGCGTCGCCTTGTAGTCGCCCTTGAGCACGGCCGGAGCCACGCCGGCGAGGAAGTTCGAGGCCTGCGGCAGCGCCGCATCCGGACGGCCGTCGCCGTTGGTGTCGATGCGGACGGCGCCCTTGTAGCGCGGCACGTTGATGTAGGTCCACACCGAATTATTGGACGGGCCGAGATCGATGCGACGGGTCAGCTCGCGCCGGCCGGCCTTGTCGCCGTCGGCCGGCGTGAACACGGCCTTGACGTTGAGGGCCAGGGGCGCCGTGTAGGTGCCGCCGAAGGCGTCGTTGCGCACGATGCGCATGGTCGTCGTCGGCTGCTCGCCGACCAGGCTGACGGCGACGTCGTACTTGCCGCAACTCGTCTCGATGGACTTGGTGCTCACCAGCGACAGGGCCATCAACTGGATGCGGGTGGTGGCCTCGCCCTTGTCGTTGAACACCGCGTCGTCGAGGCGGTTGACCACCGTGTCGACGCTGCCCAGGCTGCCGGCGGGCTCGATCGTCAGGGGGCCGCCCTCGAAGACGACGGTGCCGGTGAACGGCTGCGAGTCCGCGCAGAAGAAGCCCGCCGGGATGGGCTCGTTCGCGAAGCTCGTCTTGGCGAAGCCCGCCACCGTCATCCAGATGTCCACTCCCTTATGGATGACGTTGTCTCCCGCCAAGGCGGGAGAGGAGACGGCCAGCGCCAGGAGCACGGCGACCGCTGCGGCTGAACGGAACAAGGCTCTCTTCATCTCCAACTCCTTTCCGAGTATGGGATCTACATTCCCTCTATTTCTTAGAGGTGCTCGCGAGGAGCGAGAGAGAGCCAGGACGGCGGCGGTTCGGAAGAGACCGCCGCCGGTGGGGCGTCAGAACGGCTCGGCTTCAATGGCGACGGCGCACTTGAGGACGTAGCCCTCCGGAGTCGTCGCGCCGGCCGGGGCGCAGGTCCAGATGCAGTGCAGGTGGTCGTCCTCACACCCGGTGCTGGACTGGTCCCATTGCGGATTGTCTTCCAAGGCCGCGCAGTGGCAGGCCTTGTACGGGCACTGCCCGGAAGGACAGGTGATGGTGGTCTGGGCTTTCATCAGCATCGGCTTGTAGTCGCCCCTGAGCACGGCCGGAGCCACGCCGGCGAGGAAGTTCGAGGCCGGCGGCAGCGCCGCGTCCGGGCGGCCGTCGCCGTTGGTGTCGATGCGGACGGCACCCTTGTAGCGCGGCGCGTTGATGTATGCCCAGACCGAGTGATCGGCCGGGCCGAGGTCGATGCGGCGGGTCAGCTCGCGCCGGCCGGCCTTGTCGCCGTCGATCGGCGTGAACACGGCCTTGACGTTGAGGGCCAGGGGCGCCGAGTAGGTGCCGCCGAAGGCGTCGCTGCGAATGATGCGCATGGTCGTCGTCGGCTGCTCGCCAACCAGGCTGACGGCGACGTCATACTTGCCGCATCTCGTCTCGATCGGCTTCGTGCTCACCAGCGAGAGGGCCATCAACTGGATGCGGGTGGTGGCCTCGCCCTTGTCGTTGAAGACCGCGTCGTCGAGGCGGTTGACCACCGTGTCGACGCTGCCGAGGCTGCCGGCCGGCTCGATCGCCAGGGGGCCGCCCTCGAAGACGACGGTGCCGGTGAACGGTTGCGAGTCGGCGCAGAAGAAGCCCGCGGGAATGGGCTCGTTCGCGAAGCTCGTCTTGGCGAATCCCGCCACGGTCATCCAGATGTCCACTCCCTTGTGGATGACGTTGTCTGCCGCCACGGCGGGGACCGCCAGCGCGAAGAGCAGGGCTCCCGCGGCAACGGCACAGAGACAGGCTCTTGACGTTTTCATCTCCGCTCCTTTCCGAGAATGGAAATTCACTCTCTTCTAAAGGTGCGTCCGCGCTGTCAGATGAGCCCGTCAACGCGCCTTGATCCCCCGCGTGAAGGCGTCCGGCTGCCGCACCCCCGGCTCGAGGCGCGACGCGTCGAGGGTGGCGATCCAGAGGGGGTGGAACATCACGCGGGACGCGGCCAGGCCTTGGTAATCGCCGAGGAAGAAGCCCTCGGCAAAGGCGGCGGAGCGCACGTCCCAGGAGGTGGTGCTCACCCGCACGCTGCGGCCGAAGCGCTGGCCGCGGTCCCGCGAGACGGCGAGGTACTCGTCGACCAGCACCCGCCGCGAAGGATCGTTGCGCAGCGAGTAGTAGGCGACGCCCACCAGGCCGTTGGCGTTCACCGCCACCGCCGGGGTGAAAGCGGCGGCGGTCTTGGGGCCGTCCGAGACGAGCCGCGGCCCGCTCCACGTCTCGCCGCCGTCGGTCGACTTGGCGAGCACGATCTGATCGACGCCGGGAGAGAACCGCTGATCCTGCCAGACCACGTAGAGATCGCCGTTGCGGGGATCGACGGCCGCCGACGGCAGGTTCTCTCCCGTCCGCAGCCCGAACACGCCGGCCGTCAGCAGCTTCGAGACGGTCGCCGCCGGGCTCCAGGTATCGCCGCCGTCGGTCGAGCGGGCCGTCTGCAGGTCGACGGTCAACAGCCGGTTGCCGCTGAAGGTGTAGCGGGCCCAGAAGGCGTGAACCACGCCGCCCGGAGCCACCACCGGAAAGACGCCGAGGTTCGATCCCCGGTCGTGGATCGTCACCTGCGTGGTGAAGGAGGCGCCGCCGTTGTCCGAGTGGGAGATCAGGGCCGGCTGGCGCTGGTTGGCGACGACGGTGTCCCATCCTACGTAGACCCGGCCGAAGAAGGGGCTGTCGGCCCGGGTGTCGACGACCACCGCCTCCTTGTCGCAGAAGTCGATGGCCTCGCTGCGCACCGCCACCGGCGGCCCCCAGGTCTGGCCGCCGTCGTCGGAGGCGGAGACCATCACCGCGTTGTCGGGCGCCCGCTCGTGGAAGGCGATGGAGGCGTAGTAGGCCCGGCCGCCGGGCCCGAAGGCCACCCAGGGATCGGAGGCGCGCTCGAAGCGGCCGCCCGTGGCAAACGTCAGCCCGGGGATCAGCCCCTCGTTCCAGCTCTTGCCGCCGTCCGTGGAGACCGCGTAGGCGAGGGCGCGGGCGCCGCCGTTGGCGAAACGGCTCTCCTGAAAGCCGGCCAGGAGATGCGTCTCGCGCTCGGGATCGAGGGCGATGAACGGCTCCGCCTGCGTCTCGGGCTGGGCGGCGCTGCCGTTCGGCTCCAGGATGTCCTGGCTGATGCGGACCGCCCGGCCCGCGGCGGCGCGGGCCTTGGGAGCCGCCACCGGCAGAGAGTCGAGAAATGCCTTGATCCGCTCGGCTTTCGCCGGCGGCAGGCCCTCGGGGAAGCGGGCGCCCCAGGCCTTCTGCTCGTCGAGCCAGCGGCTGCGCGAGAAGGACGGCGGCTCGGTGGCCCAGCCGGCGAGAGCCACGAAGAGGACGATGAGGGTGGCAAGGATGAGAAGAACGAACGGTGGCGTCAGCCTTTTCATGCCGATTCCCCTAGGCCCCCCTGGGGTAACAAACACGATTCGAAGGACAACCGGTGTCGATTGTAGCTCGACTGGTACCGTTCTCCCGCCCGCGCCGCGAGCGTGGCCACGCGCTACGGGCAGGTTTCGAACGCGGAGGTATCCGTAACGGCGGGAGAGCGCCGTCCCAGCGGATTCTCGTAGCGCGCCGTCTGGCCCGTCTTGGTGTCGGTGACGGTCAGGGTGTAGGCGACGTTGGTGGTGGCTGCGGCGAAGACCCAGAAGCGGTGGTTGAGGGCGCAGCCGTCGAGCACCTTGACCATCAGCTCCCAGTTCTGCGGCGAAAAGAACCAGAAGAGGCCGGAGGCGTCCGCCGCCGGCCCCGCCACCTGCGCCGGGCCGGTGTTGCCGGCGAAGTCCCGCCATGTCGCCTCGGCGGTGAACCGGCCCTGGCGGAGGTACAGGCTCTTCGTCTCCGGAGCGTTGTGGCAGCCGGCGCTGCCGGAATCGGTGAAGGTGCCGCCGGGGATGGGGAGGAACTCCCAGTCGTAGCCGTCGACGCGGAGCCGGAGCTTCAGGAGGCCGAGGTCCGCGGCGTTGCGCACCTGGCTGTTCGGCCGGATCGTCGCGAACGGACGGGTCTCCCGGCCGCCCGTGCCGACCACGAACTCGCGGATGCCGTGCTCCGGATCGGCGTGGCCGGAGGGATCCTGCGGCGCGAAACGCTCGTAATCGTGATCGTGCCCCACCAGGACGACGTCCGCGCCGGCCTGATAGAGCGCTTTCCAGAAGGCGTCATAGACGGGGTCGTCGCCGTGCTGACCCGAGGAGAACCGGGGGTGGTGCCAATAGGCGAGGGTGCAGGCCCGCGGGTGCGCCGCGAGGTCGTCCACCAGCCAGCGGAGCTGCAGCGAGCCCGGGCCGCAGCCGCCGATCTCGGCGCAATTGGAGTTGAGGGCGACGATGTGCCAGGTGCCGAGGTCGTAGCTGTAGTAGCCGCGGGAACGCTCGCCGGCGGCCGGCCCAAAATAGTCGAAGTAGCCCGTGGCGCCGGATGTCTGATACTCGTGGTTGCCGGGGGCCGGCCGCAGCAGGGATCCAAGACGGCCCCAGCTCGGAGCGAACGCCGCCTGGTACTTCCAGAGCGCGCCGTCGAAGTACTGGTTGTCCCCCAGCAGCAGGACGGCGTCGTAACCGCCCCCGACGAGCAGGTCCGAGGTGGCCCGCTGCCGGCAATTCATTCCTATCCCGTTGCCATTGTTGAAGTTGGAATCGAGAGCCGGATCGCAGGAGATGTCCCCCGCGGCGGCGACGACGGGATCGGCGGCCCGCGCGGCCGGCGCGGCGAGGAGCAGGGCGGCGAAGAGAGCGGTACGGAGGTTCACGAAGAGATTGTAGCTCCGCCCGGGCCGTTCTTTCGCGTTGTACCATTTCTGGACATGGCTCCCCGCAAAACCCTCAACGCCGACCTCCAGCGCCTCTACCGCTCGCCGCTGGAGGGGTTCACCGCCGAGCGCAACGCCCTGGCGGCGCGTCTGAAGAAGGAAGGCCGCAAGGACGACGCCGCGGAGGTCAAGACCCTGGCCAAGCCGACGCCGTCCGCCTGGGCGGTGAACGCGCTCTTCGACCGCCAGCCGGAGAAGATGGAGGCCCTGCTCGGCGCCGGCAAGCGGGCGCGGGCGGCACAGCGCGAGGCGGTCTCTGGCCGTGGCGCCGAGGCGCTGCGGGAGTCCATCCGCGCCGCCCGCGTCCTCTCGGACGAGCTGCGCTGGGAGGCCGGGCAGATCCTCGCCGAGCAGGGGCGGGCGCCCAGCCGCGTCATGATCGAGCGCATCGCCGCAGACCTCCAGGCCTTGGCCTTCAGCCCGGCCGCCGCCGAGGAGGCCGAGCGCGGCTGGCTCGACCGCGACCTCGAGCCGCCCGGCTTCGAGGTGCTCGCCGGCCTGCAGGTGGCCGGAGCGCCGGTGGTGGACATCGGAGCGCGGCTGGAGGCGCGGCGCCAGGAAGAGGAGAAGAAGAAGCCGCCGCCTCTCCCCAAGCTCCGCCCTCTCCCGGAGCGGCCGGCCCGGGAGGAGAAACGGGAAGCGGAGGCCCGGCGGCGGCAGGAAGCGATCGAGAAGGCCCGTGCCGAGCGCGACGCCGCGGAGCAGGCACGGCGGGAGAAGGAAGCGGAGAAGTGGCGCCGGCAAGTCGCGGCGGCCGAGGAGAAGATGGAGCGGGCGCGGGCCGAGGCGGGCTCTCTGCGGGAGGAAGCCCAACAGGCGGAAAAGGACGCGGCGGCGGCGCGCCGGCAGGCCGAGACCGCCGAGCGTGCCGCCGAGCGGACACGCGAAAAGGCGGAGAAAGCCGCCGAGCGCCTGGCCGAGGTGCAGGAAGAGCTGCGCGCGGTCCGCGAGCGTGCGGAAGCCGTGTCCTAGGACATGCATCTCAGCAGGGCTCCGATAGATCATCGACGACTTGGGGGCCGTCTCTGCCCCCATGGGAGCCGTGATTGCCCCAATGAGGGTTATGACTGCCCTTGTAGGGGCCAGAGCTGCCCCAATCGGGGCAATCACGGCCCAAGTTAGGGTAAACGCGGCCCCCGGCTTAGGAGTTGGCATGAACCGTCTGTCCATCGAGGAGATCCTCGCCGCGCGGACATCCGATCCGGACGCTCCGCTCGGCTCCGTCATCGGCCTCTCCCGCGAAGGGAGGGAGATCCGCGGCTGCATCCTCGGACAGGGCGATCTCCGCGTCAGCCTCATCGGCGGCTGCCACGCCGACGAGCCGGTGGGCCCGGCCATGCTGCGCCGGCTCGCGGCGTTCCTCGCCGCGCGGCCGGCCGACGATCCGCTCCTCCGCACAATCACCTGGCACCTCGTGCCGCACGTCAATCCGGACGGCGCGGCGCGCAACGCCACCTGGAGCGACGCTACCCTGCCGGCGATGGATCATCAGGGGAGGGAGGACCGGGCCTACGATCTCTTCCTCTATCTCCGGCACGCCGTGCGGGAGCTGCCCGGCGACGACATGGAGTTCGGATTCCCGAGGAGCCCGGAGGACGCCGGCGCGCGGCCGGAGAACTTGGCGGTCGCCGGCTTTCTCGCTGCCGGCGCGCCGTTCCATCTGCACGCCAGCTTCCACGGCATGGGCTTCGCCCCCGGCCCCTGGTTCCTCGTCGAGCCGGCCTGGATCGACCGCACCCTGCCGCTGCGCGAGGCGCTCCGGGCGCGGGTGCGCGCCATGGGGTATCAGCCGTTCGACGTCGACCGGGGCGGCGAGAAGGGCTTCCATCGCATCGATGAAGGGTTCACCACCCGGCCCGACTCGCGCTCGATGATCGCCTGGTTCGAGGAAAGGGGAGACTTCGCGACCGCGGCGAAGTTCCGGCCCAGCTCCATGGAGTACGTCCGCTCCCTGGGCGGCGATCCCTTCACCATGGTCTCCGAGATGCCGCTCTTCCTGCGCCCCCTGGTAGCAGGCGAAACAGGGCGGCCGGACGATCTCCGATTCCGCGCCTTTCTGGACCGCATCGCCGTCATGCCCGCCGACGAGGTCCGCGCCGAGGCCACCCGGGCCGGCGTGCGGGGCATGCCCATGCGCGACCAGATGCGGCTGCAGCTCGCCTTCCTCGATGAGGCGCTGGCGCTCGTGCGCTGAGCGTCGCCCCGTCCTGAGACCGCCCCTCTTGCAATCCGCTTTGGTGTTGTGGTTAACTATAACACCATAGCAATGCGGAACCCATGATGGAGCGCGAATGGAACGACAGCCAGCCGATCTACCGGCAGATCCGCGACCTGGTGGTGGCGATGATCCTCGACGGGGTGCTCAACGAGGGCGATCCGCTGCCTTCGGTGCGCAACGTCGCGGCCGAGTACCGGGTCAATCCGCTGACGGTCCTGAAGAGCTACCAGGAACTGGCCGACGAGGAGCTCATCGAGAAGAGGCGAGGCCTGGGCATGTTCGTCAGGGCCGGCGCGCGCGATCTGCTCCTGCAGGGCGAACGCCAGAAGTTCCTTGCCGAGGAGTGGCCCAGGATCGCCGCCATCATCCGGCGGCTCGGCCTGACGCCGGAAGAGCTGCTGGGCACCACCGCAACCCGCCGGTCATCGAAGGGCGCAAAGGAGGAGCGCTGAAGCCATGGCATGCATAGAAGCGCGCGGTCTCCGCAAGGTTTTCGGCCCGACCGTCGCACTGGACGGCGTCGACCTGCGGGTGGAGGAGGGGCGCATCCTCGGGCTCATCGGCCCCAACGGCGCGGGCAAGACCACCGCGCTCAACGCGATCCTCGGCCTCACGCAATACCAGGGAGAGCTGAGGGTGCTCGGACGGGACCCCTGGAACGAGCGCGATCGGCTCGTGCGCGACGTTTCTTTCATCGCCGACGTCGCCGTGCTACCCCGCTGGATGCGGGTCTGGCAGGCGCTCGACTACGTCGCGGGCGTGCATCCGCGGTTCGATCGTGCCAAGGCGGAGGGGTTTCTCGCCAGGACCACCATCAAGCGCACGAGCAGGGTAAGGGAATTGTCGAAGGGCATGGTGGCGCAACTGCATCTCGCTCTCGTCATGGCCATCGACGCGAGATTGCTGGTGCTGGACGAGCCGACGCTCGGCCTCGACATCCTCTATCGCAAGCAGTTCTACGACTCCCTGCTCAACGATTACTTCGATCGCAGCCGCACCATCGTGGTGACCACCCATCAGGTGGAAGAGATCCAGAACGTCCTCACCGACGTGATGTTCATCAACCGCGGCCGCATCGTTCTCGAGTGCAGCATGGAGGAGCTCGAGGGACGCTTTCTCGAGCTGATGGTGCATCCCGAGCGTCTCGCCGCCGCCCGTGCTCTCCGGCCCATTCACGAGCGCCAGATGCTCGGCCGTAGCATCCTGCTGTTCGACGGCGCCGATCGCGAGCAGGTCGCCGCGCTCGGCGACGTCCGCACGCCCAGCATCGCCGACGTGTTCGTGGCCGTGATCGGCAATGGCGCTGGCAAGGCACAAGGAGCGGCCGCATGAATATGGAACCCGAGTCTCAGGCCGCCGCGCCCGCGGCCACGTCGGCGACCCGGCCCTTCTACTGGTCGGTGCGGCGCGAATTGTGGGAAAACCGTTCGATCTACATCGCGCCTGTCGGCGTTGCCGCGGTCCTCTTGTTCGGATTCTCGATCAGCTTGACCAAGCCCGCTCACCTGCGGGCCGCGCTCAACCCGATGCAGCAGCAGACGATGCTCCAGCAGCCGTACAGCCTCGCTGCTCTCCTGATCATGGGGACGGCGTTTCTCGTCGGCGTCTTCTACAGTCTCGACACGTTGTACGGCGAACGCCGCGACCGCAGCATTCTGTTCTGGAAATCTCTGCCGGTTTCCGATCTCACCACGGTGCTCGCGAAGGCGAGCATCCCGATCGTGATCCTGCCGCTCCTCAGCTTCGTGCTCACCGTTGTCACGCAGCTCATCATGCTGCTGCTGACCAGCGCCGTGATGATGGTGAGCGGCCTGGATGTCGCGACGTTATGGCGGCAGGTGCCGTTATTTCACATGTCGCTGATGCTGCTCTATCACCTGGTGACCGTGCATGGAATCTGGTATGCGCCGATCTTCGCCTGGCTGCTGCTGGTCTCCGCCTGGGCGCGGCGCGCGGCATTTCTGTGGGCCGTGTTGCCGCCGCTCGCCATCGGCGTCGTCGAGAGGATCGCCTTCAATACCTCGCATTTCGCCAACCTGCTGGGGCGCCGCATGGCGGGTCCCGAGGCTTTGTCCATCAAAGGCTCCTCGATGGATCCGATGGCTCATGCCGATCCGGGCCAATTCCTGAGCGCGCCGGGGTTGTGGATCGGCCTGGTGCTCGCCGCGGTATTCATCGCCATGGCGGTGCGCTTGCGCCGCTTACGCGATCCGATCTGATTCACGTTGCATTGGAGGGCTTAGAACATGACCACGGATGTATTGACCAGCCCGTTGTACGGGTCCCGCACGGCGGCACGCGCGCTCGAACCGATGCAGCATACCGCCGCCAGGCTCGCCGGCTTCCTGTACCTGCTGACCAATGCCACCGCGATCTTCGCGTTTGCGATTCGCGGCCGGCTGATCGTCCGCGGCGATGTTGTGCGGACCGCGAAGAACATCGCCGCCTCGGAGCGGCTCTTTCGAGCCGGCATCGTCGCCGAGCTGGTCACGATCGCGGCCGTCATCATGCTGATCGTGGCCCTCTACGTCGTCCTCAAGCCCGTCAGCCGGAACGTGGCTCTGCTGGCGGCGTTCTGGCGGCTCGCCGAAAACTTCATTCTCGTCGTCGTCGTGTTGAGCGAGTTTGCAGTCCTGCGGCTTCTCGGCGGCGGCGACACCTTGCAGGCGGTTGACACCCGGGAGTTACAGGCGCTGGCGTACACCTTCCTCCGCGTGTATGGGGATGGGTTCCGCATCGGATTCATGTTTCTCGGACTGGGCTCGGCGGCGTTCGCTTATTTGTGGCTCAAATCGCGTTACATCCCTCGCTGGCTGGCCGCCTTGGGCCTCGTCGCATCGCTGCTGATGGCCGTCGTCGAAATGTCCGTCATGGTGTTTCCGGACCTGGCGTCCGTGGTGGGAATGGCCTATATGGCGCCGATGGGTCTCTTCGAGATTGGCGGAGGCCTGTGGCTGCTCATCAAGGGAATCCGTTAGCCGATCGTCCGATGAGAGGTGTACGAGATGCAAGCAGAAATCCGCACTCACGAAGACCGAGCGGTGACGGAGCTCATCGAGCGGGTGAACCGCGCCGGGGACGGCCCGGCGGCGCGCGAAGCGTATCGCGAGGGTTTCAAGAGGCTCCGTTCCCAGTTGGCGATGTATCCGGTTTCGGCGCGGCGTCCTGCCGTCGCTTTCGAGTCCGCCGCGAAGACCGCGCGGTCTCTCGCCGCGAGTTGTCTGCCGCTGGGCATCGCGGTCGCCATGCACCTCTACCCGCTCTGCGCCCTGCAGTGCCTTCCCCTGCCGCTGCTGAGCTTCGCCAGATTCCAGCGGGCGAGGCTCCTGCGAGCGATCAGGAACCGCTCGCTGATCCTGGCCAATGCCGGGAGCGAGCGCACGCGGGGAATCGATCATTCCATGGCTGCGCGCCAGGACGCGGAGGGGATCCGAATCGACGGCACGTTCGAGTACATGTCGCTCGCTACGGTCGCGGACCTCGTCCTCTTCAAGGCGCCCCTGGCGAACAGCGATCGCACGGCCCTCTGCGCCGCCGATCTGCGGGGCGATTCCGTGCGCATCGGAGATTGGAAATTCTCCGACAGCATGCGGCTTTCAGACACGGCTTCGGTGACGTTCACCGGCCACCGGATACCCCACGGCCACTATGTGCTCGTGGCCGACGACGGAGCCCTGTGCTGCACCTCGGACTACCAGAGGTGTTGGTTTCATCTCTTTCTTGTCGAGATCTACCTCGCCCGGCTCGAACGCCTGCATCAGATCTGGAGGCTGCCGCGCTCCGTCGGACAGATCATGAGCCTCAACGAGCTGGCGCAGCTTCGGGACTATGCGCTACGCCTGCTCGATGATTTTTCGATCGGCTCCGACATCGAGCCCTTGAAAAGGACGACCAGCGCGATGAAGCTGCGAGTTTCACGGCTGGCGCAGTCGACGATGGCCGCCCTGCGCGGTCTGGAAGCTGTCATGCCCGCCGCTGCGCAACAGCTGCGAACGGACGCGAGTGAGCTCTGTTATATCAAATTGCAGCCGACCGCGGACGAAGTCATCCTGCGCAGCATCGTCGTTCCTGAAACTCAGGGAGAGCGCACATGACCCGTAAGACGAATTCGAGAATCGCCGGCTTCACATTTCTTTTCTATATCGCCGTCGCCTTCCCTGCCACGATTCTGCTCGAGCGGGCGGCCGGTGGCGCGGGGATCGCCGCGAAGCTCGCGAACGTCGCCCGGCACGCGGCGGACGTGCGCCTCTCCGTCGTGCTCTCGCTGCTCGGCTGCTTCTCGGCCCTGGTGCTGGCCGTCACGCTCTACGGCATCACGCGCGACGTGGACCGCGATCTCGCGCGGCTCGCCTTCGCCTGTCGCGTCGCGGAGGGCGTCGTCGGCGGGACCTCCCTGTGGAGGCCGCTGGGGCTGCTGTGGCTCGCGACGGCCGGCGGAGCCAATGCGCCGGATCCCGCGGCGGCGCACGCCCTCGGCGCGTTCCTGCTCATGGGGCAAGGCGCGATAAACGGCGCCGGCTTCTTCGCCCTGGGCAGCACGCTCTTCTCCTGTCTCCTCCTGCGCGGCCGCGTCGTCCCCGTCCCGCTGGCGTGGCTGGGCGTCGTCTCCTCGGCCCTGCTCGCGGTCGTTCTACCCCTGCGGCTCGCCGGCTTCATTCCGCACCTGGGCTGGCTTTTCTGGATGCCGGCGCTGGTGTTCGAAGTGGCGCTCGCGCTGTGGCTGCTCGTCAAGGGAGCGGCGGCGCCGGAAAAAGCAATGGATTAGCGAACCGGAAGGAGAGACCATGCACCCGACCGCCAAAGCCGCGCGTATCGCGGGAGCGCTCTATATGCTGCTCGTCCTCACCGCTCCCTGGCGCCTCGTCTATATTCCCAACAAACTGTTCGTCAAGGGGAACGCGACCGCGACGGCCGGCAACATCGTCGCGCACGAGTCGCTCTTTCGTCTCGGTATCGTCTGCGATCTGCTCACCGGCGTCATCGTGCTCTTCGTCGTGCTGGCTTTTTATCGGTTGTTCAAGCCGGTGAGCCAGCTCCACGCGGCGCTGGTGGTGATGCTGGGAGGTCTCATGGTGACTCCCATCTATTTCCTCAACACGCTGAACGACGCTGCCGCCCTGCTGCTCGCGCGCGGCGCCGAGTTCCTGTCCGTCTTCGACAAGCCGCAGCGTGACGCCATGGCCATGCTGTTCCTCCGCCTGCACCACCAGGGCGTGCTCGCCAACGAGATCTTCTGGGGCTTATGGCTCTTTCCCCTGGGGATCCTCGTGTTCAGGTCGCGCTTCCTGCCCCGTTTCCTGGGCGTCTGGTTGATCGTCAACGGCTTCGCCTACCTGGCCATCAGCTTCACGGGCCTGCTGCTGCCGGAGTACGAGAGTACGGTCTCCAACTTCGCCTTCCCCGCCATGCTGGGAGAGGTTGCGACCATGCTGTGGCTGCTGATCCGGGGCGCCAAGGTGCCGCCGGCGGCCGCCGCGACGTCTTGACCGGCGCCCACAATATCCATACCCCTCATTCGTCTAGCTCTGTAGATGAACCTTGCAGCGAGCTCGGCGCGGATGGCACTCGAACAGGACCGGCGGATCTCTGAAGTGGTCGAGCGGGAGCAGTCCCGGCTGCGCGGCTTCATCCACCGGCGCGTTCCCGATCCGGGCGACGTGGAGGACGTTCTGCAGGACGTCTTCTACGCCCTGGTGGAGGCGAACCGCCTGCTGGTGCCGATCGAGCACGTCACCGGCTGGCTGCTGCGCGTGGCGCGCAACCGCATCACCGATCTCTTCCGCAAGAAGAGGCCGGAGAGCTTCAGCGACGCCGCCTTCGCAGACGAGAACGACGAGCTGCTGCGCTTCGACGACCTGCTGCCTTCGCCCGACGACGGACCGGAGGCGCTCTACGCCCGCGGCGTGCTGCTCGACGAGCTGGCGCTGGCGGTGGAGGAGCTGCCGAGAGAGCAGCGCGAGGTGTTCGTCGCGCACGAGCTGGAAGGGCGCAGCTTCAAGGAGCTCGCAGCCGCGACCGGCGTCAGCATGAACACCCTGCTCTCGCGCAAGCGGTACGCGGTGCGTCGTCTGCGCGAGCGGTTGCAAGGCGTCTACGACGACTTCACGAAAGCATGAGGGGACCGAACATGAGACCGAGATTGAAAAGAATGCTGCTCATTGCGCCGTTTGCGATCCTGGGACTGGTGCTCTTTGTCTTCATCGGCGGCGAGATCGTGATGCGGCTGTGGAATTGGCTGACGCCGGAGCTCTTCGGCTGGCGCCAGATCACGTTCTGGCAGGCGCTCGGGCTGCTGGTGCTGTGCCGGATCCTCTTCGGCGGACCGGGAATGCGCGGCTCCGGCCGCTCCAACTGGCGCCGCCGCATGAGGAAGCGGTACGAGACCATGACTCCGGAGGAGCGGGAACGGTTCCGGCAGCGGATACGCGAACGTTGGGGCTTCGACCCACCCACCGGCGCAGCGGGAGAAGGCCAATGAAAGCCGCCGTGTTCAGCCAACTTCTTCCCCAGCGCTTCGACAATACCTATCGCGGTACCAGGCTCGCGCTC
The DNA here is from genome assembly GCA_036002325.1 of Thermoanaerobaculia bacterium. Classification (GTDB taxonomy): domain Bacteria; phylum Acidobacteriota; class Thermoanaerobaculia; order Multivoradales; family UBA5704; genus DATARR01. Next base: position 24,466 of record DASYTJ010000062.1, read on the forward strand.
TGGCTCTTTGGCCTATTTCTGTTGATGAAGATCGCCATGAGCCTGAACTGCATCTTGAACGGTTACTCCGTGGCGACCACCGCCGATGGGATCCCCCTTGACACATTCACGCCCGCAGGCGTGCAGGCGGTTCTTTACCTTTTCGCGGCCTGGGCGCTCGCCCACCTCATGATCTCTTTGCTCGGTATCGTGGTCCTGGTCCGCTATCGCAGCATGATTCCGCTCATGTTTGCGCTGCTCCTGCTGGAGCTGCTGAGCAGAAAGCTGATGTCTCTCTTCCTTCCCGTGGTCAGGGTCGGAACGCCGCCCGGATATTTCGTAAACCTCTTCCTTCTCACCTTGATGTTCGTTGGCCTGGTGCTGTCGCTGTGGAACCGGGGTGATCGTCAGGTGCAGGAGTGATCTACCGGTATCGAAAGGAGAAGAAGATGCGAGTCACCATCAATGTCCTGATCTGTTTTCTTGCGTCGGCCGCAGCCGCCGTTGCCCACGATAAACCGCCGGCCGCCGCTGTCACGTCCCAGGAGAATCCGCTCAGCGCGCACACCAGGATGATATACGGAGGGGTGAAGCAGATCCTGCTGCGCTCGGCCGAAAAGATGCCCGAGGAGAACTACGGCTTCAAGCCGACGGAGGCGGTCCGCAGCTTCGGCCAGGTCCTTGGACACGTGGCCGATTCGCAGTACATCTTCTGTTCCGTCGTGCTGGGCGAGAAGAATCCCGCCCCGCAAGTCGAGAAGACCAAGACCTCGAAAGCCGATCTCATCGCCGCGCTCAAAGAGGCCTTCGCCTACTGCGACAAGGCCTATGACGGCATGACCGACGCGTCTGGCACTCAGATGGTGAAGCTCATGGGAGGCGATACGCCGAAGCTGGGCGCGCTGGCCGTCAACAGCACCCACACCGTGGAGCATTACGGCAACCTCATCACGTACATGCGGATGAAGAACATCGTTCCGCCGACCAGCGACCCGGAGTTCACGCAGCAGATGAGGCAGCAGATGAGGAAGAATTGACCCAGGAGGGCGGCCTCGCCGGGCCGCCCGTTTTCAATCGTTCCCGCCGCCGGGCGGAACCGCCGCCCCTCTTTCGTCGTCTAAAGAAGCAGCCCCGCGGGGGAAGCAGGAGGCGGCCTCCTGCGTTATCCTGTGTGCAGGTGGCCTTTCGCCACCCTGGCGAATGCGAAAGGAGGGGCAGGGGGGTATGGTCGACACCGTCTTGAGCATCCTGATCGGCCTCGGGCTAGCCGCCGCCTGCGGCTTCCGGGTCTTCGTTCCCCTGCTCATCATGAGCCTCGCCTCGCGCGCTGAGGTGGGGCATCTCGTGCTCGGCGATCACTTCGCCTGGATCGGCTCCACCCCGGCGCTCATCGCCTTCGCCGTGGCGACGGTGCTGGAGATCGCCGGCTACTACATTCCCTGGGTGGATAACCTGCTCGACGCGGTGGCCACGCCGACCGCCATCGTCGCCGGCGTCCTGGTGACGGCCTCGGCGATGACGGACGTGAGCCCGATGCTCAAGTGGACCCTGGCGGTGCTGGCCGGCGGCGGCACGACGGCGGTCTTCCAGGGGGTCACCGCCATGGTGCGGCACATCTCTTCCTTCACTACCGGCGGTTTGGGCAATCCGGTGGTGGCCACGGCGGAGGCGGGCAGCTCGGCGCTGCTCGCGGTGCTCGCGATCACCTTGCCCGTTCTGGCGTTCCTGCTGGTCATTGCGCTTCTCTACGTGGGGGTCAAGAAGCTTCTCTTCCGGAGGCCCGCCGCCCGGGCAGCCTGAGCCCGCGGCGGCGCCTTCGAGGAGGCCGCCATGAGACGACGTACCGCGCTTCTCGCCTGCAGTGCCGGTGCCCTGCTGGCCCTCGGCTGCGCGTCACGGGGGCCGTTGAGCTCCGCCGACCTGGAGCGGACCTTGCGCGGGCAGGGGCTCGATCCCGCGTCCATCGTCATCCCGTTCGAGATCACCGACGAGATCCGGGCCTGGGCGCACGCCCACGTGCCGGAGAACACGCCCCACGAGGAGCTGCTGGACAAGCTGCTCCAGGCGATGATGAACGACATGCAGCTCAAGTACGAGACCGGCCGCACCGCCACCGCCCGCGAGGCGTTCGCCACCCGCCGTGCCAACTGCCTGGCGTTCACCAGCCTGTTCGTGGGGTTGGCCCGCGAGCTCGGCACGCCGGTCTTCTATCTCGACGTGGAGGACATCGAGCGGTTCGAGAAGGACGGCGACCTGATGGTGGTCTCCGGGCACGTCAGCGCCGGCTTCAATATCGGCGGCGGCAAGGTGAAGATCCTCGACTTCACTCCCGCCCAGGAGCCGGGGTACCGCCGCGTGCGCCCGGTCTCGGACGTGCGGGCGGTCGCCCTTTTCTACTCCAATCGCGGTGCGGAGTCGCTGCGCGCCGGCAGCGCCGCCGAGGCTCTCGAGTGGCTGCGCAAGGCCGTCCTGATCGATCCCGAGTTCGGCGGCGCCTGGGTCAACCTCGGCGTGGCGCTGCGCCGGGCGGGGGACATCGCGGCGGCCGAGGCCGCCTACCGCAGGGCCCTGGAGGTCGATCCTCAAGCCTCCTCCGCCTACTCCAACCTGGCGTCCATCCTGCGGATGCGGGGCCGCAACGGCGAGGCCGAGACGCTCCTGGCGCTGGCGGCGAGCGCCGACCACCGCAATCCCTTCAGCTACGTCGCCCTGGGGGACCTGTCGCTGGCGCAGGGCCGGTTGCAGGAGGCCCAGCGCTTCTACCGTCAGGCCCTCCGCCTGCGGCATGAGGACGCCGAGATCTACGCCTCCCTCGGCCTGGTCGCTCTCGCCGCCGGCGATCCCGGCGAAGCCCGCAAGTGGCTGCGCCGCGCCGAGGCCCGCGACCGCGACAACGAGCGAGTGCGCCGGCTCGGCGACCAACTGACCACCCCGGCCGCGCCGCCCCGCAGCGAAGGACGGTGATGAAGTCGCTCACCCGCTACCTCCCGATGAACGTGCCGGAGCGGATGGACTTCGTCAACATCACGCCCGAGGTGGAGCGGGCGGAGAGCGGCGTCCGCGAAGGCCTGTGCCTGGTCAACGCCATGCACATCACGGCGAGCGTCTTCATCAACGACGACGAGCCCGGCCTGCACGAGGATTACAAGCGCTGGCTCGAGGAGCTGGCGCCCTTCGATGCCAGCCCGCAGCGCTACCACCACAACCGCACCGGCGAGGACAACGCCGACGCCCATCACAAGCGGCAGGTCATGGGCCGCGAGGTGGTGGTGGCGGTCACCGGCGGCCGCCTCGACTTCGGACCCTGGGAGCAGATCTTCTACGGCGAGTTCGACGGCCGGCGGGCGAAGCGGGTGCTGATCAAGATCATTGGCGAGTAGAATCCCCGCCGCTTGAGCTACCACCACCTCTCCGCCCGGCGCTTCCGCACCGGGCTATTGAAACGTCGCCCCGAGGGCGACCGTGCCGAAGCCTCTCCTGTCGCTTCGGAGAAGCGACGTTTCGTTAGCCCGGTGCGGAAGCGCCGGGCTCGGGAGGGAGGTTCGCCGCCGTGACCCCCTGGCGCATCTGGATCGACACCGGCGGCACCTTCACAGACTGCCTGGCCCTCGATCCTTCGGGATCTCTCCATCGGGCCAAGGTGCTCTCGACCAGCGCCGTCCGCGGCCGGATCGCCGAGCGGCTCGGCCCGGAGTCCGTCCGGCTCGCTTCGGGCTGGAGGGTTCCTCGGGATTTCTTCCGCGGTTTCACCTTCAGGTTCCTGGAGAGCGGCGAGAGCGCGGCGGTGGCGGAGTACGATCCTGAAGGGTCCTTCCTCGTCGTCGACCGTCCTCTTTTCATGGCCGATCTCGCCGGCGCCACCTTCGAGCTGCGCTCGCCCGAAGAGGCTCCGCTCCTCGCCGCCCGGCTGGTCACCGGCACGCCGCTGGGGGACGAGCTGCCGGAGATCGCCATGCGGCTCGCCACGACCCGCGGTACCAATGCCCTGCTGGAAAGGAAGGGAGCGGCGACGGCTCTCTTCATCACCCGCGGCTTTGCCGACCTGCCACGCATCGGCACGCAGCAGCGGCCGGATCTCTTCGCTCTGAACATCGTCAAGCCGGAGCCGCTCTATCGCGAGGTGGTCGAGGTCTCCGAGCGGCTGGCCGCGGACGGCTCGGTCCTGATTCCTCTGGACGCGACTGCGGTCCGCGAAGCTGCCGAGCGTCTGCTGGCCTCCGGCGTCGAGTCCGCCGCCGTGGCGCTGATGCACAGCTACCGCAATCCCCGTCACGAATCGGAGGTGGGGGAGCTGCTGCGCGAGGCGGGCTTCCGCTACGTCTCCCTCTCGGCCGAGCTCGCGCCGCTGATCAAGATCCTGCCCCGCGCCGAAACGGCGATCGTGGATGCCTATCTCTCGCCGATCCTGGAGCGTTATCTCTCCCGCGTCTCCGGTGCGCTGGGCCGCGGCTCGCTGCACGTCATGACCTCCGCCGGCGGTCTCGTGCGGGCGAGTGCCTTCCGGGCCAAGGACGGCCTCCTCTCCGGTCCCGCCGGCGGCGTGGTCGGCGCGGCGCTCGCCGGCCGGCGCTCCGGCTTCGGCCGGGTGATCGCCTTCGACATGGGCGGCACCAGCACGGACGTGGCGCGGTGGGACGGAGACTTCGAGTACCTCTTCGAGCATCGGGTGGGCGACGCGCACCTCGTCGCGCCGGCCCTCGCCATCGAGAGCGTGGCCGCCGGCGGCGGCTCGATCTGCAGCTACGACGGCGTGCAGCTCAAAGTCGGTCCGGAGAGCGCCGGCGCCTGGCCCGGCCCCGCCTGCTCCGGCGCCGGCGGCCCGCTCACCCTGACGGACGTGAACCTGATCCTGGGCCGGCTCGATCCGGACCGCTTCGAGATTCCGCTCGATCCCGCCGCCGCCGAAGGAGCTCTGGAGGAGCTGCGCGCGCGAATGGGGAAACTCGATCCCGGTCCGGAGGCCGTGCTCGCCGGCCTGCTGGAGATCGCCGACGAGCGCATGGCCGAGGCGATCCGCGCCATCTCGCTCCGGCGCGGCTTCGACCCGGCCGGTCACGCCCTGGTGGCCTTCGGCGGTGCCGGTGCGCAGCACGCCTGCGCCGTGGCGGAGCTGCTGGGGATCGCCACCGTCCTGGTGCCCGCGGACGCGGGCCTGCTCTCCGCTCTCGGTTTGGGGGCCGCGGTCGTCGAGCGGTTCGCTCACCGCCAGGTGCTCGAGCCGTTGGCGCAGGCCCGTTCGCGGCTCGGCCCGTGGCTGGACGAGCTGGGCCGCGAAGCCACTGAGGCGGTCGCCGCCGAGGGAATCGCACCCGGCGAGATCGCCGTCCGGCGCCGGCTCCTGAATCTCCGCTTCGCCGGCCAGGAGACAGCTCTCAGCGTCGAGTACGAATCCGACGCCGCGATCGAGCCGGCCTTCGCCGCCGCCTACCGCGAGATCTACGGCTACGCGCCCGAGGGCCGGGAGATCGAGCTGGAGTCGGTGCGCGTCATCGCCTCGTCGAGCTCGTCCGCCGTCGATGCCGAGCCGGCGCCGGTCGTGGATTCATTCGCCGCCGTGCCTGCCGGTCGCCGCCGCTGCTGGACGGGAGGCGACTGGCGGGACGTTCCCTTCTTCGACCGCGCCGCGCTCCGGCCCGGCGCCGCCTTCGCCGGTCCCGCCCTGGTCTTCGAGAGCCACAGCGCCACCCTCGCGGCGCGAGAGTGGCGGGGAAGGGTGGACGGAGCCGGAAACCTGGTGCTGACCGCGGCGGAGTAGTCCTCAGAACCCCACCCGCACGCCGAGCTGGAACTGGCGGCCGCCTGGATTGTAGGTGGCGGCGGGGGTCAGGAATCCGGCGGTGCCGAAGATGTTGTTGCCGACGCTGAGGAAGTTCTCCTCGCTGGTGGCGTTGTAGATCTCGCCGGTGAGCCCTACGGAGATCCCGCTGACCAGCGGCAGCTCGTAACGCAAGGCGAGATCGAGCCGTTTGACGTCCGGCTGCTCGACGCCGAAGAAGCGGCCGTCGAAGCTCACCCCGGTGAGGCCGATGTCGGAAGGCGGCGAGGCGTTGTACGTGCCGGAAGGGGCGAGGTCGCGGTTGCCGTTGTCGAGACGGTTGTTGGTGAGGATCGTCGTGCGGTCGCCGGAGAGGTAGGTGAAGATTCCCGACACCAGCAGGCCGCGGGCGCTATGGAAGCCGGTGTGAGGCACCTGATAGCTCCCCGAAAGCACCAGGGTGTTTTTGCGCAGCCAGTTGACCGGCTGGCCGTCGTTCCTCGGATCGTCGAGGTTGAGGTCTAGCGGATCGCCGATCCATTGGCCGGTGTCGAAGTTGTAGCCGCTCTCGGTGCGCGTCTGGAAATAGGCGGTCGCGGTGCCGGCGCCGGCGTTGCCGTAGTTACCCGAGGATTTGGAATAGGTATACGAGAGACGCCCGCCGTAAACACCGGTGAAGCGCTTCTTGAGGGAGAGCTGCAGTGAGTCGTACTTGCTCTTGCCGGCGTTGACGTAGGAGGTGATGCTGCCGAGGGTCACCCGCTGGCCGTTGACGATGCTGAGGTTCGGCCGGCCGCCCCGCGACTGCGAGAAGGGGTTCAGATCGACCAGCAGCAAGGTGTCCTTGTTCTCGTTGTGGACGACGTCGACGGCGACCGAGAGGCCAGGCAGCAGCTCGTGCTCGGCGCCGAGGCTGGCCGAGTCGACGTAGGCCTGCTTGCGGTTGGGATTGTCCACGGTGGGCGCGGTATTGAGAAGGGTGCCGGCGCCGCTCTCGATCTGGAGCACCAGGAAATCGCGCAGGGCGGTAAGGCTCGTGATGCCGTTGGCCTGGGCGAGATTGAAGAACAGTTGCTGGTTGATGCCGGCGTCGGGGAACCTCACCAGGAACCCTTGCGTGATCGTCACCGCGTCCTGGAAGAAGTCCTGGTAGAAGCCGTACTGGAAGCGGTCGTAGAACCGTCCCCAGCCGCCGCGGACCACCGTCTTGCCCCTGCCGGAAGGATCCCAGGCGAAGCCGAGGCGAGGCGCGTAGTTGTTGTTGTCGTCGGTGATGTCTTCCTTGTCGTAGCGCAGGCCGAGATCGAGGGTGAGCCTTCCATTAAGGCGCCAGCTATCCTGCAGGAACACGCCGAGCGTCTTGTCGTCCGGAATCGGCGCGTCCAACCCTCCCTTGACGCGCACGGTGAAGAACGTCGGATACGTCGTCAGGTCGCTGGCGTTGAACGGCCGGTCGGTGTCGAAGTTGAACTGGCCGTTGGCGGTGCCGAAGTCGCCGAACGTCTCCTCGCGCTTGGCGTACTGGAAGCCGGCCTTGAGCTGGTGCTCGCCGTGCCAGGCGGGCAGAAAGTAGGAGACCGTGTCGTCGAGCTGCGTCGACTTGTTGACGCGCGCCTGGGCGACGCCGCTGCCGCCGTCGAGGATCGTCGGCCGCACCTCGACGGGGGCCTGGTCGCGCTGCGCCGCGAAGCTCTGGCCGTTGTTGTTGAAAGCGGGATTGGCGAAGGCGACGTCCTCCTTGGTGAAGGAGAGCCGGATGTTGTTCAGCGCGTCGCTGCCGAACACGGAGTCGAGCGTCGCGATCCAGTTGCTGTCGGTGTCGTCCTCCTCGCGCGAGGCGGCGAGCGTGGCCCGGGAGTTGCCGGCGTTGATGATCTGGTTGAACTGCGGCGAGGTCTCCAGCAGATAGCGGGCCGCGAAAAGGTTGTTGGCCGTGATCTGGTAATCCACCTTGGCGAGGTGGTTCTTGATCTTGTTGTCCGTCGTGGTCGCGAAGTTGAGCTCCGGACGGGTGGTGAAGACCCCGGCCGTTCCAGCCTCGGCGGTGTCGTCCTCGTAGCTGGCGAAGAAGTGAACCTTGTCGCGGATGATCGGTCCGCCGAGCGTGCCGCCGAGCGAGTCGAACTTCGTCTCCGGTTGCTGCTGGCCGGAGCGCTCGATGAAGAAGTCCGTTTCGTTCCAGTCGGAGCGCTGGAAGTAGCTGAAGGCGGAGCCGTGGAAGCTGTTGCCGCCGCTCTTGGTCACCGCGTTGAGCACGGCGCCGGTCGAGCGGCCGAACTCGGCGTCGAACTGGCTGGTCAGCACCTGGAACTCCTGGATCGCCTCGATCGCCGTGCGCGTCTGCGCTCCCGCACGCGCGCCGATAACGTCGTCGTCGTTGTTGGCGCCGTCGACGTTGAAGGAGTTGTTGTTGTCGTCCTGCCCGTTGACGAAGATCGCGTCGCCGGAGGTCGACTCGGTAGAGGGAACCGGGACGACGCCCGGCAGCAGCGCCGCGAAAAGCGCGAAGCTGCGGTTCTGCGTCGGCAGGTCCTGGAACTCCTGGGTTGTCAGGGTGCCGCCGATCTCCTTCGACGTCGTCTCGACGACCGGCGCTTCGCCGATGACGGTGATCGACTCCTCGATCTGTTCGAGCTTCATCGTGGCGCCGAGGCGGGTCTCCTGGCCGACCCGCAGCTCGACGTCCCTGCGGTTGACGGAGGGGAAACCCTCGAGATCGAAGCTGACCTCGTAGACGCCGGGCTTGACGCCCGAGATGGCATAGCTGCCGTTGGTGGCGGTCACCGTAGTGCGGACGAGCCCGCTTTCCTGATTTCTGACGGTCACCGTCACTGCCGGCAGGCCGGCGCCATCCGCTCCCGTCACGGTGCCGGAGATGGACGAGTTGGCAAGCTGCGCTCGCGCTTGCGAAGCGAGTCCCAGCAACAAGAAGACGGCCAGCACGCTCACAAATCGATGCGCTCTCATCGGCTCTCCTTTGCGAAGCTTCGCACGGACGGATCTCCCGGAAAGCTCCGCGTTCGACGGATGATCATGTAGCTCACCCGATCCCGGATTTGGGAGCGGATGGCGAATCGCGCGTCGTGCAGCCGATGACCTGCGAGCGAGCTGGAGCACCGCTCGTCAGAAGGTGGACACTCAAGAAAGTATGGTGTCGCGGAGCGCGGTTCCGAGACAGCCCTTCGCCCGGCGCTTCCGCACCAGGCTACCGAAACGTGGCTTCTCCGAAGCCATCCTGAACCCTGATCGCCCAACGGGCGACGTTTCAGTAGCCCGGTGCGGAAGCGCCGGGCGAAGGGGCGCCGACCGGCTACGGGAAATCAACACCAGTGCGATACATTCTTCGCGTGGACCTCGACCTCATCGGCAAGCGGCACGATGATCCCGTTCCCGGCTATGCGCTCCGGCTGCGGCCGCTGCGCCGCATCTGCGCCGCCTTGCTGGGCGCGGTGGCGCTCTTCGGCTTCCTGAGCTGGCTGCTGGTGAGCCAGGCAGGCGCGGCGGTGGCGGGAGCTCCACCCGCGCTGCCGCTCAGCCTGAGCTTCTTCGCTGCGATGCTGATCCTTTTCTCGTCGCGGTTTCGCTGGACCATCCTGCGGCGGGTTTTTCCCCGTTCGGCGGCCCTGCCGGTCGATCCCGAAGCCGTGCTCGCCGCCTATGGGAAGGGCACGCTGATCAGCTTCGCCATCCTGGAGACGGCCGCCCTCGTCGGTCTGCTCGTGGCGCTCACTTCCGGCTCTCCGACCTACGGTGTCCTGCTCTGCTTCATCTGCGCGGTCGCCATGGCCACCCGCTGGCCGCGAGGAAGTGAAGTGGACCGCATCGTGCGCGGTCGGTTACGGTAACGCGCGGGCGGACTCCACGAGCTTGTCGAGCTTGCGGAGAAAATCCCGGCCGGCCGCAACGAACCGGCCGCCGCCGGTGGCCGGCAGCTTGCCACGGAACTCCTCCATGAGCGCGGTCAAGTCCCTCAATGTGGCGTCCAGGACGGCGGCAGGGTCTCTTCCCGGCTCAGGAACCGTGGCGAAGGTACCCAATCGCTCGATCTCCTCCCAGACCGGCCGGCCGCTCTTCGCCACGTAGCGAAAGTCGGAGACGTCTGTCTCGGTCACCACATAGGACGCGTTGCCGGCCAGTTGACAAGGATTGTCTGCCCGCCTGACCCGCTCCTGAAGCTCGACCTTGTCCGGCACCCGTCCCTCGCCGATGAGCGAGCCGGCGTTGGTGAACGGCAGCCCGTAGCGGCCTTCGAACTGTTCTTTCGAGACGAGGAGCCGGTCGGCTGGAGCGTCCGGGTTGAAAACGCCGAAAGTCAGCTTGCGGTCCGGCTGCCTGAGACAGCAGGCGCTTTGGGCTCCGAGTCCCGAGAACAGCCAGTGGCCGAGGGTGGGGAAGTCGCTCATGAATCTCTCCTGTGATAGCGCTCCAGAGATCTACTTTACCTTGAACCCCATCGGAGCGGTTCAACTCGTATAACGCTAGACTTCGGCAATGTCCCTCAAATCCCTGGGGTTCTCGATCACTGAGGAGGTCCTCTCCAGCGTTGAAGTAGAACGCCTGCGTCACGAAATGGACCGGCTCTCCGAATCCGGCTCAACCCGTGGGGGCTGTCGCAACGTGCTCACTCGGTCGGAGGTCTTGTGGAAGCTGGCTGCGGGGGGAGCTCCGAACGAGCTTGCGCGGGCCATTCTCGGCGAATCGGCGCGGCTGGTGAATGGGAGATTATTCGACAAACGCGAAGCCGCGAACTGGAAGGTGCCGTGGCATCAGGACCTCACCATTGCGGTCCGCGAGAGAAAAGAAATCCAAGGCTTCGGACCCTGGTCGGTGAAAGAGGGCGTGCCTCACGTTCAGCGCCGGTCGAGATCCTCGCGGACATGATCGCGCTGCGGATTCGCCTCGACGACACTCCCGCAGAGAACGGCGCATTGCGGATCGTCCCCGGCAGCCATCTCCGGGGACGCCTCAGCAGAGAAGAGGCGACGGCCCTGCGGCACCGTCAGGGAGAGATCGCGTGCCCGGTGCGCTCCGGGGGAATCATGGCGATGCGACCTCTGCTGCTGCACGCTTCCTCGGCGGCGGCGCAACCGGGCCGCCGCCGGGTCCTTCATCTCGAGTACGCGAGCTGCGAGCTGCCCGGCGGCCTCGACTGGCCGGAATGGAAAACCTGATCGAGCGGCGAAGGCGGAAGTCGTCCGCTCAGACATAGGTCGGTGAGCCCCCGCTCGGACACCTGTCTTTCGCAGGCCGAGCCGTCACGACCGACTCGCCTAACTCGATCTGCGCCCGGGTCCCCCGGCCGTCGCTGGCGAGCGACAGCGTCCACCCGAACCGTTGGCAAAGCTCCTCGATGATCGCGAGGCCGAGCCCATGGCCGGAGCTCGAGTCGCCACGTACGAACGGGTGGCGAACGTCGCCGAGCAGGTCCGTCGCGATGCCCGCTCCCGTGTCTTCGACGAAGATCGCGCCGGGAGTAGTGCCGATCGTCACCTCGCCCCGCTCGACGTGTTCGAACGCGTTGGCGACGAGATTCCCGAGCGCGCTGCCGAGGACCGAAGCCGGCGCCCGGACGGTCAGCTCCCAGGCGAGATCGAGCCGGACCTCGACGGGCTTGCCGGCGAGACGGTGCCGGTGCGCCTCGACGGTCCTGCGGACGATCCCGCCGACCTCACACTCCTGTTCACCCGGCCGTTGGGATTGTTCGCGGGCGAGCCAGAGGAACGTCTCCACGGTGCCCTCCATGTCCGCAGTCGCGCGGCTGATCCGCTCCAGCAGCGGCCGCAGATGCGCGTCGTCGGGTGGAATCCGTTGAGAGAGCAGCTCCGTCGCTCCCTTGAGCACCGTGACCGGCGTGCGCAGCTCATGGCTGGCGTTCCGGGTGAAGCGCTTCTCGCGCTCGACGTGGGCGTGCACGCGTTGCAGGGCGTCCGAGAGCGTGTCCGCCAGGACCGCCGTCTCGCCTTCGGTCCGGAGCTCCCGCAGCCGCTCGGGCAACGCGTCGAGGGGCGCCGAACGGACGACCGCCGTCAGGTCCGTGAGCGGGCGCACCACCCGCTGTGCGATGCGCCGGCCAGCGAGGGCGCCGCCGCCGCCGGCGAGGAGGGCGAGGACGACGAGGACGAACCCCGAGGCGATGTGCAGGCGTTCGGTGTACTTGATCTCCGTGACGTCGAGCACCAGGTAGAGGCGGTCGGCGCGGCCGGCGAGCGGGCGCACGGCGATCAGGTACTCGCGTTCACCCCGGGCATCTTCGGTGTCCACCTCGTGGTTGCCCGGCGCGAGCCGGGCGGCCACGGCCCGCAGATCCGGCGGCAGGGCGGCGAGGCCGATTGCGGCCTGCCATTCGGAGGGGAGGACCGGCTGCGCCGCCGGCTCGTGCGGCTCGTGCGCCAGGGCCTTCAGGTATCGGTTCGCGGCGCTCTCCATGATGCGATCGAAGACGTGCCCCTCGCCGAGCCGCATCCCGCCGACCAGCCATTGGACGAGGACCACGGCAAGGATGGCTCCGGACAGGGCGAAGGCCCGCTCGGCCCGCCGACGCAGAGAACGGTCGCGCACGAGCCCGCCGCGCGATGAGACTCCCGGGGTCGAGCTCCAGATCCGCCACGCGGAGCACACCCGCGGAGCCCCGGCGTCGGCGTGCCAGCGCTTCGACCCGGGCAGCGAGCTCCTGCAGCGCGAACGGCTTGACCAGGTAGTCGTCGGCCCCGGAGCGGAAACCCTCGAGCTTGTCGTCGAGGGTATCCCGCGCCGTGAGCATGAGGACCGGCGTCTCGATTCTCCCCCGGGCCCGGAGCTGACGGCACAGCTCGAGGCCGTCCAGGGCAGGAAGCCCGAGGTCGAGGATGATGACGTCGAACGGCTCGGTGCCGGCGAGGTGGAGCCCGACCAGGCCGTCCGTCGCGTAGTCCGCGGTCCAGCCCCGGGTTTCGCAGTAGTCGCCGATATTGCTGGCGATGTCGGCGTTGTCTTCAATGATGAGCACGCGCATCCGCCGTCCATTCTAAAACTTCCAGCCGATGCCGAACGACGGCAAAATGCCGAGCCAGTTTTCGTATTCCGGGGCGAACGCGACCGAGCCGTCCGGTCGCAGGAACAGGCTGTCGCGGTCGAAGTCGAAACCGGCCTCGTTTTGCTGGTCGTAGGCGTTCTGGACGTCGATGAACAGGTTCATGGTGCCGCGGCGCAGCTTGAAGTCGCGGCTCAGCCGCAGGTCGAGCCGGTGATAATCGGCGTGCCGCTCCTGATAGAACGGCCCCACGACCGGCACCAGGTCGAAGCCCCCGTCCGGCCGCGGCACCGCTTCTCCCCGGACCGCCGTGGCGGGCCAGCCCGTGTGCCAGATCCACAGCAGGTTCAGGTTCCATTTCTCCCACGGCCGGAGATTGGCGGCCAGTGTTACGGCGTGGGTCTGATCGAAGGAGCGCGGCGTCCAGACGCCGTTCAGGAGGTCTTCGGTCTTGGACCAGGCGTAGTGTCCCCAGACCTCCCATCGCCGCGCGCCGGCGTAGCGCGCGAACAGCTCCACACCCTGCGCCAGCGACTCTTCGGGCGCGAGGAGGACGCGGTCGTTCCGCACCTCGGGGATGGGGGAGAGCGGATCGAAGAGGTTCTCGTAACGCGGCCGTGGGTTCCCCGTCTCGCGGCGGTAGGCGTCGAGCTTGGCCGTCCAGCCGGTGCCGAAGGAGCGCTCCCAACCGAGGGTCCAGTGCACGCTCTTCTCGGGGGGAAAGAAGCGGAAGTCGCCGTCGGGTACGTCGAGCTCGTTGGGCCGGTGGCTCTGATAGAAGTGCCCCCAGCCGAAACGCATGCGCCCCGCGCCCCCGAGGTCCGCCATCAGGTTGATCCGGGGGCTGATCTGGTCGGAGTCGGTGAGCGTTTCGCGATCCCAACGGGCCCCGAGCTCGGCGGTCAGGCGGCCCGTGAGGCGAATCCGGTCCGACGCGTAGACGCCGTACTGCTCGCTCGAGACCGCGTCGTCGTAGCGCGTCACCCGCTGCGGCGGCGGAAAGCGAGGATCGGGGATCGCTGCTGCCAGGTCGACGGAGTTGGCGTAGTCGTAATCGGAGTCGAACGCCCTGGCGAAGAGCCCGAAGCTCAGGAGGTGCGCATCGCCGATCTCCCGGGCTCCATCCTGCCGCACGGTGAAGAGGTCCATCTTCCGTATGTCGCGGATGGTGCCCACGTCGCCGGTACCCTCGTTCGAAATCCCTCGGTCGCGGTCGACCCTTCCCGCCGAGAACGTCGTATCGAGGACGGTCGAGCTGCCGAAAAGGACCTGATGGTTGATCCAGCCGAAGGCGTTGCCGTAGCCGGAGTCGATCCGCGTCCGCTCGCCTACGTCGTCGTCGTCGAAGACGAACGAGTCGTCGGCCGCGAGGAGCCGGAAGGTCAGGCTGTTGCGATCGTCGAAACGGTAGCTGGTCCTGGCGAACAGATCCCAGTAGCGGGGTTTGAACTCCGCTTCCTCCTCGTCCTCTTCGTCAGAGGAGCCGACCAGCCCCAGCACGATGTCGAGGTAACCGCGGCGTCCGGAGACGAGCCAGTCGCCCCGGCCGTCGCCGAATTTTCCCGCGGCGCCGGCCCAGGCGCTGGTGAGGCTCAGCCCGAGATCGATCTGCGAATCGGCCGGCTGGCGGGTCTTCATGTCCACCACGCCGGCCGAGCGGTCGCCGTACTCGGCGGGAAAGCCGCCCGGCTGCAGGTCCATCCCGCCCACGGCTTTCGGATCGACGATGCTGAAGACGCCGTCGAACTCTTTCAAGTGAAACGGCTCGAAGAGCTCCTGCCGATCCAACTCGACCAACGACTCGCGGGCCAGGCCGCCGCAGATGTTGAACTGCGACGAAGCGCCGTTGCTCGTCACGCCCGGCAGGATCGCGATCACGCGATAGAGGTCGTCGCCGAAGTGCGGCATGCGCCCGATCTGCTCGCTGCCGAGCGTCACGCCCGAGGTGGCCGAGTCGCCGATCAGCGAGTAGCTGGCCACGACGTCGATCTCGCCGAGGGCGGCGACGGGAAAGAGCCGCAGGGTGACTTCCGCAACCTGGCCTTCGACCACCTCCACCGGCTCCTCCGCCACCGTGAACCCGGTGAGCCGCGCCTCGACGACATGGCTCCCAGGGCTGACGCCGGCCAGGGTGAACTGCCCCTGCTCATCGGTGAACACGGTCGTTCCGGCGGCGCGGAGGAGGACCTCGGCGCCGGCTAGCGGAGCGCCTTCGGAATCGCGCACCGAGCCGGTCACGGTGGCGGCGTTCGCCGCTCCGCACAGGCCGAAGCTGATCCCGAAAGCCGCTATGAAAGTAGGAATCCGAGCCAACCCGCACTTCCTGAAATCGTTCATGTTTTGTTATCTCCCAAGATCGGACGGGAGAATAGCCGCGGTGCCGTGGCCGATTTGTGGAGGATTCGTGGAAGATTCGTGGATAGCGCGGCCAGGCCGTGCGCCGGATCGCGATCGCCTGCCGGTTGCCGCCCAACAGCGACGCCGGCGACAGGATCACCAGGTCACTACGATCCGCCGGCCCGCGGCGGCCTCAGAACACGGAGCTTCAGCCCCACGGCTGCGGCGCCGGCGAGGTCTTCGTCGCGGCCGGCAGCCCCGAGTACACGTCCTCCGGCGCCAGACCGAGCCAGGGGTCCGAGAGCGGCGTGCGGAAAACCTTTTCATAGACCCAGAGGTTGAACGCTTCCAGATCGAAATCCTTCAGGACCTCGGGATCGCTCAGCTTCAACAGGATGGCCGGGCCGGTGCGGTACTCGTTGATCACCTCGTCGAGCGCCATCGTCTTCTCGAAGGAAGCCACCGTGCGGTCAGCATCCTGTGGATCCTCGATTCCCTGCTTGCGCAAGAGAAAGGCGCGGCTCTCGGCATCGAGATGAACAAAGTCGCGGCGAAAATCAGCGACCTTCTGAAGCTTCTCGTCGTTCAGATTTGCGAGCTCGCGCGGCAGCTCGGGTGCCGGCGCCGCTTTATCAGCTTCATCCATGATTGCGCGGAGAATGGGTTGCTCCACGACCATCTTGGAGGCGGTATCCCGGCAGTCGGTGCAGGGCCGGTCGGTCCGCATACCAGCGACTGAGGTCTCGGTGAGCAGGGCCGCCTCGCGGATCCGCAACTGTCTGGGGAACCGGTCATTCAGCCACTCGGCGAATCTCGTGTCGTCCAAGTCTTCGGCATAGCGTGCCTGATTCGCGGCTTCCTCCAACATAGACTGGAATTTCTCGGGTCCGAAGAGCCCTGGCAGGGCCGCCACCAATCGGCCGCGGCTGTCGAGCACGTAATGAATGCTGTTGCCGGTGAGTGTGCGCTCGAGCCGGCGGCCGTCGCCGAAGTCGATCGTCACTCGCGGCACCGGCCGCACCGAGCGCCAGTGGAGAATGAAGCGGTCCCGCAACAGCGCGTTGATCTCGTGGTTCTTGTAGAAGGCGGTGCGAAAGAAGCGGCTGTTGGCGCAACTGAATTCCTCGTCCAGCCTACCCATCAGCCGCAGCGAGAGGATCGGCTTGCCCGATTCCCGCGCCGCCGCCTTTGCCGCTTCGAGGTCCGTGTACCAGAAGAGCCGGATCGCAGCGCAATCGCGTACGCCGCAGACCTGATCCAGGAGGTCTCCGGAAAAGCCCCTGGCGATCGCGGCCTCCATGCCCGCCGGACCCTCCGCACGCAACTTGGCGACAACAGAGTCGGATTCCTGGCCGGCGGCGAGAGCGGCACTCCAGGAGAGAAGCACGATCAGGAACGGAACGGTTGCGACTTTGGCTCGCATCTGAGGTCTCCTTGAGATCATCGACAGGATGAGGATAGGCGCCGCGAGATGGGTAGAACGTAACGGGAAGGTAACTTTTCAATGTTCCGTCTTTGTTGTCCCTGCTGTCCTTGCTCCGCCATTGCGCTACCATCTCCTTCCGGACCTTCACCATGACCCCGCGCACCATCCTGGTCATCGAGGACGATCTCTCCATCCGTCGCGGCATGGTGGCGGCGCTGCGCTACGCCTCTTACGAGGTCAGGGAGGCTGGCGACGGCGTCGGCGGCGCGGAGCTGGCTTTGGCGGGTGACGTGGATCTCGTCTTGCTCGATCTGGTGCTGCCGCGCTGCGACGGCCTCGAGGTCCTGCGGCGCATCCGGAGCGAAGAGCCGGCGCTGCCGGTGATCGTGGTGACGGCGCGCGGCGCCGAAGAGGAGCGCGTCCGCGGGCTGGAGCTGGGCGCCGACGATTACGTCGTCAAGCCGTTCAGCGCCCGCGAGCTGCTGGCCCGCGTGGAAGCCGTGCTGCGGCGCTCGCCCGGCCGTCCGCAGGGACCGCGCAGCCTGCAGCTCGCGACGGGCGAGGTCGATCTCGATCGCGGCGAGGTGCGGCTGAACGGAGGCGGCTGCGAGGACCTCTCGAAGCTGGAGACCGACCTGCTTCGCTACCTGGCCAGGAGCCGCGACCGCATCGTCTCGCGCGACGAGCTGCTGGTGCGGGTGTGGCAGCAGAAGCCGCATCTCGTGGCGACGCGCTCGGTGGACATGACCATCGCGCGCCTGCGCAAGAAGCTGGGAGGCCGCGGCGTTCTCGTCACCATACGCGGCAAAGGATATAGGTTGAACCCATGATCCGCCGGCCCCTGCTGATCGCCGTCGTCTTCGCGCTGATCGCTCTCGTGCTGTTCGCCGCTCTCGCGCGCATCACGAAGATGACTCTGGGACTCGAGCGCTCCGAGCGGACGGCGCTCCAGCGCGCAACGCATGAAGAGAACGTCCGCATCGCGCTCTGGCGCCTCGACGCCACTCTGGCGGAGCTCCTCGCGATCGAGAATACCCGTCCGGCTTCGCGGTTCCGCTCGGCCGCCGAGTCTACGGGTCTCTCCTGGCTCGGCGGGCCTGCCAACTCCTCGATCGGCGTAAGCGGAACGCCGGTGGTCCGCGCGCGCTTCGAGGTGGGCGCTGACCGCAAGCTGCACGCCGAGCCCGCCATGACCGCGCCGGTCTGGTTGGCGGCGCTGCCCATTCCGCAGCCTCCGCCGCGGCCAGCCCCGCGACGGGTGGCGAGACGCCCGGTTGCGCCTCTCCCAGAGCGAGCCGCCGTCGCCGAGCCGCCCAAGGAAAACGATCCCGCACCGCGGACCGCCACGCCCAAGGTCGCGAACGTAGCCGAGCCGCCCGCGCAGCAGGCGGCGCAACAAAACGCCGCTCAGCAAAATTCACAGCAGAACGTGGCTCAGCAGAACCTCCAACGAAACGCCAATCAGAACGTTGCACAGCAGAATACACAGCAAGCTGTGCCGGCCGCCGTTCAGAATCAGCGGGCCGGTTCGCCGAAGCTCGAGGAGACTCCGCCGCCGAAAGATCTATGTGCGGAGCTCCTGAACGCGACGGGCGTGCCGGTCGATCGCATCAACGCCACCTGCAACGAGAGCGGCCAGCAGTCGGCGTATTCGCAGGAGGCGCTCAACGTCCTTTCTTTCCAGCGCCGCAAGGAGCTCGCGCAACAATCCACGCTGGTGCGTCCCGCCGACGCTCCACCCGGCGTCGAGGCGGAGTCGGCTTTCGAAGCCCGCTGGATGGGCGGCGATCTGGTCCTGTTGCGGCGCGCCCGCCGCGGCGGCGAGCCATCGCTTCAGGGCACATGGCTGGATTGGCCGGCGTTGCGCGCCCTGCTGTTGAGCCGGATCGCCGCGGTCGTCCCTTCCTCCAATCTCGTGCCGGTGACCGAAGGCGACGAAGCCGATCCCGGCCGCCGCCTGGCCCTGCTGCCGGCGCGTCTGGTGCCGGGCCCCATGCCCGAAACGGAACCGCGCGATTGGACGCCCGTGCGCCTGAGCGTGGCCGCAGCCTGGCTGGCGGCGGTCCTCGGGCTGGTGGGCGTCGGCAGCCTGCTCAAGGGCTCGGTGACGCTCAGCCAGCGGCGCGCTGATTTCGTTTCGGCGGTCACCCACGAGCTGCGCACGCCGCTCACCACCTTCCGCCTTTACACCGAGATGCTCCGCGACGGCATCGTGCCGGCCGAGGAGCGGCCGTCCTATCTCGCCACGCTCAAGAGCGAGGCCGACCGGCTCGGTCACCTGGTCGAAAACGTGCTCGCCTTCTCGCGCCTGGAACGGTGGGCGACGGCGATCCCGATCGAGAGCCTCACGCTCGGGGAGCTCCTCGCGCGAGTCGTTCCTCATCTGACGGAGCGCGCCGCCCAGGCCGGGCTCACGCTGCAGGTGGAGAACGTTCCCGAGCTGAGCGAAGAGCGGGTGCGCGTGGACCTCGCGAGCGTCGAGCAGATCCTCCTCAACCTGGTGGACAACGCCTGCAAATATGCGTTCAATTCGACGCAGCCGGCGTTGGAGCTTTCGACCTCATTGCGGGGGCGCCACGCCGTCGTCCGCTTGCACGATCACGGACCGGGAATCGACCGCCGCGAGCGCCGGCGCATCTTCCGTCCCTTCCATCGCCCGGCCGCGCAGGCCGCCGGCTCGGCGCCCGGCGTCGGATTGGGCCTCGCTCTGAGCCGCCGCCTCGCCCGCGGCATGGGAGGCGATCTCCGCCTGGCGGCTTCGGAGAACGGCGCGAGCTTCGAGCTGTGGTTGCGGTTGACGACCGCGGCAGCGTGACCTAGAATCAGCGAAATTATCGCATTATAAGAATCTATAGCCATATGGGCATCCCCTCGCCGAGTGGGGCAAAGGTCCGGCGGATGTCGATGTGGCAAGGTGAGAGCTGAAATTTCTCGGAGGGGAGCCTTTATGAACCATCACAGGGACAAGGAAGGCAGGGGCTTTGCTGGTACGAACGTTGCGCTCGCGGCGTCGATCGCCGCCGTGCTCGCGATGGGAGCCGGGACTTCCCGGGTCATGGCGGATAGCACCGCGAGTTGCTCGAAGGATGGGTCCACGGGAGCGGTCAAGTGCATTCTCGACAGCACTCAGTCGTCGGCCGATCTGAGCACCTGGCTGAATGCCGCGCAGGCGCTCAACTCGCAAATCAGCTCGAGCTCGACGATCGTCATCACCGCCTTCGGCGGGACCGGGGGAGCCGGGGACGGCGCCGGTGCCGAGCCGGGAGGCTCGGCCGGTTCCGGTGGAAGCGCGCAGATGGCGACCACTCTGGCCGGTCTCACCTCCACCTACGGCACGACCAAGATCTACTACTACCTTGGCGCGCAAGGCGACGACAATCATCCCGGCGGCAAAGGGGGCGCAGCGACGATCGTCGCTGCTGCCGATCTTACCTCGGTGACGGCGACGACCGCCAACGTGCTGCTCATCGCCGGTGGCGGTGGCGGTGGCGGCGCTGCGCAAGCCACTTACACCGGGCACCACGGTGGGAACGGTGGAACGGCGGTCAGCAAGGTCGGAGCCTCGGGCACGGGAGCCGGGGCGGACGGCGGCGTCTTCAGCGATGGGTTCGGTGCTGGCGGCGGCAATAACGCCGTGGGCGGAGCCGGCGGCTCCTTCGGGGAAGCCGGCGCCAATTCTCAGCAAGGAAAAGCCGGCGCGAACGGCCTGGGCGGCCAGGGTGGACCGGTACACATCTCGAGCGGTCCCTCGACGTCAACCGGCTGGTTGAATGTGACCGGCGTACCCTCGGGAATTGGCACGAACGGCATGGGCGGCGAGGGTGAAGTGCGCGACAACGGAGGCGGTGAAGGCGGCGGTGGTGGCGGGGGTTATGGCGGCGGCGGCGGCGGCGGTGCCGCAGGCGCTACGTTTCCGGGCGGAGGCGGTGGTGGCGGCGGGAGCTATGCCGCCGCATCTTCCCAGTCCACAACCATCACGGTGACAAGCTCCGGCAACGACGGGTCCGTGGTCGTCACCTTCCTGCAGAGCTCAACCCAGTAGGCGCCTTTAAGGAGGGATGGTATGGGCGTGCAAACGACAGAACATTGACCTCAACGGTCCATCGCCGCCGTCAACCGATGGGCGTAAACCGCGCCGGCAACAGAGGAGGCCGGGAGTGCAGATCCGACCGACTCGCTCCAGCCATATCCTGCTTTCGCACAGGTCCTATGCGCCTCGGTTTCACGGGGCATCGAGCTATCCAAGATCCATTCTTGTAGACACTTGCAACGAGCGAGCTCTTTTGAAGCTAGCTTCCTTATCACCGGGCTGAGGTCATATGCGCTCCAGTCTGACGCCATATTTCCGGGCGTCGTATTCCTTGACGCACGTCCGCCGGTGCCCTACCATGATTCAAGTGCTTGCGGGAGAGCGGGATAGACGACTGGCTAATTCCAACTTCCTCTCTGCGAGGAGGAAGTTGCCTGTGTCAGATGTACAGGGCGGAGAAGATCATGTGCAGGTTGAACAAAACCGCTCCGCGGTAGCGCGCGCCGTAAAATCTTTCACTCTCTTCGACATTCGCTGGTGGTAACTCACGGCGGTAGCCTTCGGGATTGAACTTCCCGAAAGGAGGCCGTTATGGGAGAGATGCGTCGTCG
>DASYTJ010000063.1:0-52150 GCA_036002325.1 Thermoanaerobaculia bacterium
GTCATCGGTGGTCTGCGCCTTGAGCGGCACGGTGCGGTGGAGCCTCGTGCCGTCGGGATAGATCACCTCCAACTCCACCGCCCACGCCTCTCCTGTGGGAGCGGAGCGGGGCACGAAGACGGCGAAGGCGCCGTCCGGCTGGCCGATCCCGGACGCGACGTGAACGCCGTCGACGAAGAGCTCCGCCGGTCCCGCGGGCAGGCCCGCCGGCTCCACGAACCCGCGCAGCACGGCGCCCTGGGAGTCGTTCTCGCCCTGCAGGGGATGGGAGAGCGTCAGACGCGGCGTCGCCGGCCGGACTTCGCCTTCGAGATAGACGAGCCGCAGGTTGCGCACCGTGTAAGGGAGGGTTCCCTCGGGGAGCGTCGTGCCCGCCGTGAACCGCTCCCGGACGTTGTCGATGTCTCCGGCGGCCGTCTCGCCTTCAGGAGCCTGGGCGAAGACGATCTGGTTGAGGCCTTCGCGCAGCCAGCGCGGGTTGATCTCCTCGATCTGCAGCGCCGTGCCCGAGGAGGCGACGGCGCCGAAGCCGCCGAGGGCCGGCAGGCCGTTGATCGACCGTACCGCCGCCGTCCAGGCCGGCACGCCGGCGAGCTCGTAGACGAGGAACGCGCGGGAGACCGCGTCCGGCGAAATGTCGAGCTGCAGTTGAAAGGCGCCCGCTCCACCCGCCCGCGAGGCGTCCGCCGCGCCGCCGATCCGCCGCACGCGCGGCAGGGCGGCGGCGATCGACGCCTCCTCGGCGGTTCGGGCGGGGGGCGCCTCCGGCGCCGGCGGTACCTCCGCGGTGGAAGTCGTCTCAGCGCGGCTCGCGGGCGACACGGTGCCGGCGGAGGCGCGCCAATCAGAGAAGGAGCTCAGCAGCAGCAGGATGGCCAGAGGCAGGGCGACGTTCTTCCGCTTCATTTCAGGTCCCTCCAAGTTCGCTTCTGGAGGGACCCTCTTGGAGCAAGCGGCAGGCCATCCTGACAATTACGGCTAACTTGCTCCCATAGCGATACTTACACCTCTCTCTCGGCCGGAGAGAGAGGCCCCTGTCAGATGGTGTCAGGGAGTGTCAGGAAGAGGACCGCTGTGTCAGAGGAGTGTCAGAGCGGCCCGAGCGAGCCGCCGGCGGCGATCATCACTTCGCCGCCGGGCACTCCCCTTCGGACTTCAGGGAGACGCCGGCCGACTGCCGCTGGCAGTCGTTGCCGTAGGTCTTGTTGTCGCAGCCGCAGACCGGCTTGAAGATCTCGGTGCAGACCTCGGGCTTGACCAGACAAGTGCCGGGCGCCGCACAGGTGCCGGCCTTGAACTCGCAGAACTCGGTGCTCTTGCAGTCCGCGTTGGTCGTGCAGGTCTTGGTCTTGTCGGCTGGCTTGTTGGCCGAGTTCCCGCAGGCGCCTCTCCTTTCCGGCCGCACGCCCGCCTTCAGGAGCTCGCACTCACCGGCGTAGGTCTTGCCGTCGCAGCCGCAGAAAGGGGGACCCTGCTTCGGGCAGGTCTCCGGTACGGTGACGCAGACGCCCGCGAGGTCGGCGACGTTGCACTTGTCGAATGCGAACTGGCAGGCCTGCCCCTCCGGGCACTTCAGCGCGGCGATACCGCCGCAGGTCTGACCGGTCTGGGCTCGCCCCGTTCCAGCCGTCAACACGAACAGGGCGAGGCCACTACAGATACAGATCAATGCTTTGCGGGCCATAATTCAGCCTCCTCAAGTTGGACCGCATCGGCAAGCCAAGGGCACGCGATGCGGCAGAGTTAATCCTTTAGATTTTCTGCAACAATCGTGCCGCCGCTCCTCGAGCGAGGAGGCATCGTTCGCCTAGGGGCCGAGCACGAAGGCGAGACCCAGCCAGAGCCACCACAGCCCGACCACGCGAAAGACCCACAGCAGGTTGCGGATCCCGATCAAAAAGAAATTGTGGACCGGGAAAGGCACGCTGAGAGGCGACTGCTCTCCGGCGGCCAGGTAGCCGAAGGCCGCGAGGTTGACGGTCACTCCGACCACGAGCTGGAACCAGGCGGTAGCCAGCGGCACGGGAGCCGGCTGGCCCGCCGCCGAAGCGGCCAGAGCGGTGAGCAGGAAGAGGAGAGGCACGAAGATGCCGAGGCGCAGCGGCCAGCGCCAGGCCTGGAGGAAGGTGAAGAACTTCGCGGCCGGCTGCCGGTGTCCGGCACAGCAGCGGGCTTGAAGCTCGCCGGCGCCGGAGCGCAGTGGGAGCGTCTCGGACGGTCCTGCCCCAAGCGTGCGGTTGCACCAGACGCACTTGACGGGCAGCGCCCGCCGCATGTACGGCCGCGCGAGGAAGCGGTGCCCGAGCATCAGCACCACCCCTGCCGCCAGGCTCGCTCCCACCGGCCGTGGATGGCGGACGAACAGAAAGAGCACCACCGGGATGAACAGGAAAAGCAGCACGCCCATCAGTTGGAGCCGCGCGCGGCTGGAGGCTTCTGGCAGAGGGGCTGGAGCAATCGACATGGCGGTTGCGAAGGACGGCGGATTATTTCACGGTCCTGCCTGTGGATTCCCCTCGACAGCATCAGGCGTATCTGATATGAGATCCGGGCTTTTCAAGTCGCTGATATCACGATTTTGTAGTGCTTTCTCTTTCGATCTGAGGGGATAATACGAACATGACGACCAACAGGGTCAGTGTAAGGCTCTCTACATTCGCGCTGCTTATCGCGCTTTTCCTGACGCCCGGCGGCGCCGCGGCCCAGGGCTCCGTGGAGCTCAAAGCAGCCCCGTCGGCTCCGAAGCCCCATGGGCGGCCGACCGAGCTGGAGATGCGGCGGGCCGGCAGCTCCTCGCGGGACCTCCGCACGCTGCCCCGGACCCGGCCCAGGAAGGAGGAACGGCCCGAACGCGAGGAGCCGCCGCTCAATCCGGTCGAGCTCCCGGGCTTCGTTCCGCAGAGCGCCCCGCTGATACCGGTCGTGGCCGCCGCCGCCGCGCCGCCGCCGATCGCCAACTTCCCCGGCCTCGACTTCGCCACCTGGGGCAACGGCCACCCGCCGGACACCGTCGGCGACGTGGGTCCGGTCTACTACATTCAGGCCATCAATACTTCGCTCGGCATCTTCCGCAAGTCGGATGGCGTCCGGGTGGCCGCCTTAGGCTTCAACACCTTCATGAGCCAGGGCAACTTCGGCAACCTGTGCGACACCAACAACTTCGGCGATCCGGTGATCCTCTACGACTCGTTCGAGGACCGCTGGGTCATCACCGATTTCGCCTTCCAGCTAAGCGGCGGTGCGGTCGTCAACCCGCCCGGCGCCTTCCAGTGCTTCGCGATCTCCAAGACTGGCGACCCGGTCACCGGCGGCTGGAACTTCTACTCGCTGAACATCACCGACGCCTTGAACGACTACCCGAAACTCGGCATCTGGCCGGACGGCATCTACATGGCGGCCAACATGTTCGGTTTCCCCGCAGGCGGGTCCTTTATGGGCTCCCGGGTGTGGGCGTTCAACAAGGCCCAGATGTACGCCGGCGAGCCGACCGTGCAGGTGGTCAGCTTCAACGCTCCGGTGGCGGATTTCACGCTGCTGCCGAGCAACGCGCGGCTGCAGACCGGCACTCCGCCTCCCGGCACTCCCAACTACTTCGTTTCCACCTGGGAGTTCCTCAACGCGCTGACCGTCTACAAGCTCCATGTCGACTGGGACAAGATCTCGACGTCGACCTTCACCGGCCCGGACACCCCCATGGCCGCCACCAGTTGGCCGAACGCGGCCGTGCCGAACGCGCCTTCGCAGGGCGGTAACAACCTCGACGTCCTGCAGATCCGGGCGATGATGCAGAATCAGTACTCGAACATCGGCGGCGTCGAGTCGTTGTGGGTTCCCCACACGGTCCGCCGTCAAAACACGAGCGGCTTCGCGGCTCCGCGCTGGTACCAGGTGAACGTCACCGGCGGCACCGTGGCCGCCAACCTGCCGCAGGCCGCGACCTGGGATCCTGACGGCGCCAACGTCATGTACCGCTTCATGCCCAGCCTGGCGGTCGATCGCGCCGGCGATATGGCTCTCGGCTACAGCACCTCCAACACCACGACGAAACCGGCCATCAAGTACGCCGGCAGGCTGGCGGGCGATCCCATCAATACCTTCAGCCAGACCGAGCAGCTCCTCTTCCAGGGCACCGGCACCCAGACCGGCACTTGCGGCGGCTCGACCTGCATCCGCTGGGGCGACTACAGCGCCATGTCGCTCGATCCCGACGGCTGTACCTTCTGGTACACGAACATGCATTATCTGGTCGACGGTCTGAACCATCAGACCCAGATCGGCTCGTTCGCCTATCCCTCATGCACCCCGGTCGGCGCCGGCGGCACGCTCTCCGGCACCGTGACCGCCACCCTCGGCGGCGCTCCGATCAGCGGCGCGACGATCAACTTCGGCAGCCGGACGACGACCACCAACGGCAGCGGCTTCTACTCGTTCAGCAACGTCCCGGCGGGAACCTACCCGAGCGAGACCGCCAGTGCCCCCGGCTACAATTCCAGTACGGCGACCAACATCATCATCACGGACGGCAACACCACGACCCAGGACTTCTCCCTGGACACGACGCCGCCGAGCGCCTGCCTCACCGATACCACCCAGACGGAGTTTCAACGCGGCGTGCCGGCAAACACGGACCTGACCACCAGCCCCGGCGACGTGAAGCTGGTCGACGCCACCACCATCGATCAGCAGAACACCACGCTTGGCACCAGCGGCGTCGGCATCACCGTTACCACGTGGGGCGGGCAGACCTTCACTCCGACCATCACCGGTCCGGTCACCCAGGTCGATATCAACCTGTTCTGCAGCGGTTGCACGGGCACGACGCCCAACCTGACCTTGAGCCTTCGGGCGACGAGCGGCGGTCTGCCTACCGGCGCGGATCTCGCGTCGGCCACGATTACAGGTTTCAACAACGGCGCGGCGGTCTTCTACACGGCGACCTTCGGCTCGCCGATCGTTCTCACCGCGGGGACGCAGTACGCCATCGTCATCCGGCCGACGGCGAATCCATCGCCAGGGACCTACGCGCTGACCCGCAGCGGCACCGCCACACTGGGCGCCAACGTCTACGCCGGCGGGACGCGCGTCTCCGGCGCGACGAGCGGCACGGTGTGGTCGATTCCGACGACCGGCGGAGTCACCACGGACGCCGGGTTCAAGGTCTACGTGAGAACGGGATTCGCCTCCGGCAACTTCGTCTCCTCGCCCAAGGACAGCAACCCGGCGATCGGGTTCTATCCGCTCTGGACGACGCTCTCCTGGAACGCCACTACGCCGGCCGGCACGACGCTCCAGTTCCAGGTGGCGGGCAGCAACAATTCGTTCGGCCTCTTCAACTTCGTCGGTCCGGACAACACCGCGGCGACGTTCTTCACCACCAGCGGCGCGTCCCTCAGCCAATTCAACGGCTTCCGTTATCTCAAGTACAAGGCGTACCTCACGACGACCGACAACACGATGACGCCTAGCGTCACCGACGTCACTGCCTGCTACGACGTGGTAACGCCGGATCTCTCGATCACCAAGACCGACGGGGTAACGACCGCGGTGCCCGGCGGCTCCGTGGTGTACACCATCACCGCTGCGAACCCGAGCTCCGCGCCGGCGACGGGCGCCACGGTGGCGGACACCTTCCCGGCCATCCTCACCTGCACCTGGACCTGCGCCGGCGCGGGCGGCGGCACCTGCACGGCTGCCGGCTCCGGCAACATCAACGACACCGTCAACCTGCCGGCCGGTGCCAGCGTCACCTACACCGCCACCTGCTCCATCGCCGCCGCGGCGACGGGTACGCTGAGCAACACCGCGACGGTAACGATCGCCGCGGACCCGAACACCGCCAACAACAGCGCGACGGACACCGACACGTTGACACCACAGGCCGATCTCGCGGTTACCAAGACCGATGGCGTGACCACGGCCACGCCGGGCGGCTCGGTGACCTACACCATCACGGCTTCCAACCCCGGTCCGAGCGACGCGCCGGGGGCCATGGTGGCTGACACCTTCCCGGCCGCGCTGACCTGCACCTGGACCTGCGTCGGTGCCGGTGGCGGAACGTGCACGGCGTCCGGCTCGGGCAACGTCAACGACACCGTCAACCTGCCTAGCGGCGGCAGCGTCACCTACACGGCGAGCTGCACCATCTCGTCCGGCGCCACCGGGACCTTGAGCAATACGGCGACCGTGGCGGCTCCCGGCGGGGTCACCGATCCCACCCCCGGCAACAGCTCGGCCACCGACACCGATACGCTGAATGCTTCGGCCGATCTCTCGATCACCAAGACGGACGGGGTGACGACGGCGACCGCCGGCGGCTCGGTGACCTACACCATCACGGCTTCCAACCCCGGTCCGAGCGACGCGCCGGGGGCCATGGTGGCTGACACCTTCTCGGCCGCACTGACCTGCACCTGGACCTGCGCCGGTGCCGGTGGCGGAACGTGCACGGCGTCCGGCTCGGGCAACGTCAACGACACCGTTAACCTGCCGGCCGGCGGCAGCGTCACTTACACGGCGAGCTGCACCATCTCGCCCTCGGCCACCGGCAGCCTCAGCAACACGGCAACCGTGACGGCGCCCGGAGGCGTCACCGATCCGACGCCCGGCAACGACTCGGCCACCGACATCGACGGCCTGGGAGCGACCGCGGACGTCGCGGTCACCAAGACCGACGGTGTGACCACCGCCACGCCCGGCGGCTCGGTGACCTACACCATCACGGCCTCCAACTCCGGTCCGAGCGACGCTCCGGGCTCCACGGTGGCCGACACCTTCCCGGCGTCTCTCACCTGCACCTGGACCTGCGCCGGCGCGGGCGGCGGTACCTGCACCGCGTCCGGCTCGGGCAACATCGGTGACACACTCAACTTGCCGGCCGGCGGCAGCGTCACTTACACGGCGAGCTGCACGATCTCGCCCTCCGCTACCGGCTCGCTCGTCAACACGGCGACCGCGACGGCTCCCGGCGGCGTCACCGATCCGACTCCCGGCAACAACTCGGCCACCGACACCGATACGCTAGGAACGCAGGCGGACCTCGCCGTGACCAAGACGAACGGGGTCACCTCCGTGACGGCGGGCGACCCGGTGACCTACACCATCACGGCCTCCAACTCCGGCCCGAGCAACGTCACCGGCGCGACGGTCTCCGACACCTTCCCGGGCTCGCTCACCTGCACGTGGGCCTGCGTGGGAGCGGCAGGCGGCACCTGCACGGCCGCCGGCTCCGGCAATATCAACGACACCGTCAACCTGCCGGTGGGAGGCAGCGTCACCTACACCGTGAGTTGCACCCTCTCGGCCGCGGCCTCCGGCAGCCTGAGCAACACCGCCACGGTGACGAGCACCGGCAGCAGCGACCCAGTGCCGGCCAACAACTCGGCCACCGACACCGACACGATCAACCCCGTGCCGGCCGCCGTGGTTTCGGGAACGATGACCGTCAGCGGCGCCTTCCAGGTGGGCGGCAGCGTCACCTACACCGTGACGCTCTCCAACACCGGCACCGGCGCTCAGGGAGACAACCCCGGCGACGAGTTCACCGACATCCTGCCGGGGACCCTGTCCTTGGTTTCCGCCAACGCCACCAGCGGCACGGCGGTGACCTCGGCTCTGCCTGCGGCCTCCGCTACCTCCGCGGAGAGTGCGCCGGTGGCCAACCTGGGCTCCAACACCGTCACCTGGAACGGCGCCATCCCGGCCGGCGGCTCGGTGACCATCACAATCACGGCCAACATCCTGCCCAGCGCCGCGGGCCAGACGGTCTCGAACCAGGGAACGATCGACTACGATGCCGACGGCAGCGGCACCAACGAAGCCTCCGCGCCGACCGATGATCCGGGTGCACCCGGCGGTACGGATCCCACGACCTTCGTGGTCGCGGCGGCCTTCGATCCATCGATTCCGACCCTATCGACTGTCGGGCTGCTGTTGCTGGCATTGATCCTGGCAGGTCTCGCGTTCGTGATCCTGAAGCGGCGCAAGACCGCCTGACGGTTCGGTTATCGTTGTAGGGGCGGCCCCAACGGGGTCGCCCCAAGATGCCGAAGATGAACAACGCCCGCCCATCGTCTGCGTCGATCTGAACGGCGTGCTCGACGCCTAAACTGGCTGGAAGGATCCGCAGCACTGGGATCCAATGCTTGACACGTCAACTATTGACCTGTACCCTTAGCGCTCCATGGAAGACCTGAGCCCGCTCCAGCGGGAGATCCGGCAGGGGAAGCCGTTCCGCTCGCAGAGCCAGGAGGTGGTGGTGGCCCTGCTGCGCACTGCGGATCTGGTGCGGCGGATCGTCGGGCGCGTCCTGGAGCCGTACGGCATCACGCCGCAGCAGTACAACGTCCTGCGCATCCTGCGCGGAGCGGGCGAGCAGGGATTGCCGACGTTGGAGATCGGCGAGCGAATGATCGAGCAGACCCCCGGGATCACCCGCTTGCTCGACCGCCTGGAGGCCAAGAAGCTGGTGCGCCGCGAGCGCTGCCGCGAGGACCGGCGGCAGGTGCTCTGCTGGCTCACGGCAGCCGGTCTCGGGCTGGTGGAGCGGCTCGACGAGCCGATCGACTCCGCGGACGCCGAGGCGGTGGCGATGCTGGGAACGGAGGAACAGGAGAAGCTCCTGCGCCTCCTCGACGCCATCCGCTCGCGAAACCTTTAACTCTCAACCCGAACCGGAAGCACTATCTCAGGAGGAAATTCATGAACCGCAAACTGTTTGCCGCCGTCGCCTTCACCGCCTTGGCCGCGCTGCCCCTGCGCGCCGACACCTTTACGATCGATCCTTCCCACTCGGAGGTGACATTCCAGATCCGCCACATCGTCAGCCAGGTGCGCGGCCGCTTCAACGACTTCTCAGGGACGGTCCAGATGGATCCGAACAACCTGCCGAGCTCCTCCGTCGAGTTCCAGATCAAGGCCAACAGCATCGACACCAATGCTCCCGACCGCGACAAGCACCTGCGTACAGCCGACTTCTTCGACGTGGAAAAGTACCCGGAGATCACCTTCAAGAGCAAGTCGATCAAGCCCGCCGGCAAGGACACCTACAACGTCACGGGCACCTTGACCATGCACGGTGTCAGCAAGGAGATCACCCTGCCGGTGACCGTCCTTGGCCAGGCGAAAGACCCATGGGGCAATACCCGCGCCGGCTTCCAGACGGCGACCACCCTCGACCGTAAGGACTATGGAATCGTCTGGAACAAAGCCCTCGACAATGGCGGCGCGCTCCTCGGCGACGACGTCAAGGTCGAGATCAACCTGGAGACCGTGAAGAAGAAGGACGAAGCGAAGCCGGGGAAGTAGGGGCCCTGCTTGTAGGCTCACTCCTGCCCCCGCCGCCCGAGCGTCGCGGGCGTGATCCCGGCGCTCAGATCCGAATAGTCGGGGCGGAGCTATGATCGACGCATGATCCGCTCCGTCCGCCGGCCCGCGCTCCTCGCCCTCGGCCTGCTCCTCACCGTGGCCGGGGCCACCCTCGCCGCCGGCGAGCGCGCGGAGGACCGCCAGGTGGCGTGGCTGCGGGAGAACGCTGTCGCGCTGCGCTCCATCGAACCCGGCGATGAAGACTTCTCGGATCTCGCGCCGCTGCGCTCGATCCTGGCTGACAAACGGGTCGTCATCCTGGGCGAGGCCAGCCACGGCGACGGCACCACTTTCCTTGCCAAGAGCCGCCTCGTCCGCTTCCTGCACCGGGAGCTGGGCTTCGACGTGCTCGCCTTCGAGAGCGGCTTCTACGATTGCGCGAAGGCCTGGGAGAGGATCAAGGCCGGAGACGATCCGGCCGCGGCGTTTCGCCGGTCCGTCTTCGGCATCTGGACGCGGAGCGCCCAGGTGCAACCCCTCATCGCCTATTTCGCGTCGGCGGCCCGCTCGCAGCGGCCGCTGGAGCTCGCCGGAATCGACCCGCAGTTCACCGGCGAGATGTCCCAGCGTTATCTCCTCGATGATCTGGTCAAGATCGCGGTGGCCGCGGGCCTCCCTGGCGATGATTTCAAGGCCAGGATCTCCGGGCCCCTGGCCAACCTCGACGAGGGGCGCTACGAGAATGGAGAGATCCCGCCGGCAGAGGCTCGGGCCGAGTTCCTCAAAGCCATGGACGATCTGGCCCGGCGCCTGCGTGAGGCCGGGAGCGGCGTCCCGGACCAGGGCTACTGGCTGCGCTTCGCGGAGGGCACCCGTCAGCTAGCGGCAAACTCCTGGTCTACCGACTGGAAGCGTCCGCTGATGGAAGATCCGGAAGGCTTCGCGGTCAGGGACCGCATCATGGGAGAGAATCTGGCATGGCTGGCCCGGCACCGCTTCGCCGGCCGCAAGATCATCGTCTGGGCTGCCAGCTTCCACGGCGCGCGCGAGGTCGACACGATCGACGTGCCGTCGCCGGTTCACATGCGGCTTTTCCGTACCTTCCAGCCCATGGGCGCCGTGGCGCGCAAAGAGTTGAAGGAGGAGCTGTACTCGGTCGCGGTGCTCGCCTATCAGGGCAGCTACGGCTCGCGATTCAAGGAGCCCATCGAGATCTGGCAGCCGAGCGCCGGATCACTGGAGGATCTCCTCCACCGCACCGGCCTGCCTTACGTCTTCCTGGACCTCAACCGGAGCAGCCGGCTGCCCGGATGGCTCCGCGACCCCATGATCGCCCGCCCGATGGGATACAAGGAGATGCGGAGCCCGTGGGGCCGGGTGTTCGACGCCGTCCTCTTCTTCGACCGGATGGCGATCAGCGAAAAGACGGCCGGCGGCAAGCCGTAGCGCCGCATGAAGACCAACGCCGCCCGCCTGCTCGACTCGCTCGGCATCGCCTACGAGCTGCGCGAGTACGAAGTGGATCCGGAAGACCTCTCCGCCGAGACGGTGGCCCGCAAGGTCGGCCTGCCGCCGGAGCAGGTGTTCAAGACGCTGGTGGCGCGCGGCGACCGGACGGGCGTGCTGCTCGCGGTCGTACCGGGCGACGCCGAGCTGGATCTCAAAGCGATCGCCCGCCTCTCCGGCGACCGCAAGGTGGAGCTCGTGCCGCTGCGCGAGGTGCAGCCGCTGACCGGCTACGTGCGCGGTGGGGTCACCGCTCTGGCCGCCCGGAAGGGTTATCCCGTCTTCGCCGACGAGACGCTGGAGCTGTTCGACGTCGTCTCCGTATCGGCGGGGGTCCGGGGCACGCAGATCCTGCTGGCGCCAGCGGACTATCTGCGGGCGGTCGGCGCCAGGATGGGGGCGATCGGGAGGGAGAAGGGGTAAGATCAGAGGATCGTTCGTTGGACCCTTTCTCACCGTAGTATATTGGAGGGGTTCTATACGTCCGCACGTATCGGGGCGTCGACCGAGATGGCTGATCCCCAACCCTCGCGACCCTTGACGGCCGCCGACCTCATGCGCCAACTGGGGTTCCGGTTTCCGGCCCCGGTGCTGGAGCCCGTGGAATCCTCCCGCGCTCCCGTCTCGCTCAACGACACTCTGCCGCTCGGCACCGTGCGGCTCCCCCGTCCGGCTCCGGCGCGCCGCACGCTGCACGTGACGAACGGCGACACCGCGGCCGAGCTGATCCGGCGCTCGGGCGCCGCCGGCGAGGTCACGGTCACGGTCACGGCCGACGTGCTCCACGAAGGTCCCGCGCAGGGAGGCCTGCCGCCGGAGCGCTGGCGCAAGGTGCGCGCCCGTTACCTCGCCGAGAGCGGCTACGACGACTACGACTCCTGTCTCGCGGCCCTCACCCGCTGGGACCGGACCCTGGAGGATTACCGCTCCTATGACGAGGTGATCCTCTGGTTCGAGCACGACCTGTTCGACCAACTCCTCCTGATCCGCGCTCTCGATGGCTTCGCCGGCCGCAACCTGGGCAGCACGGAGC
Source organism: Thermoanaerobaculia bacterium (assembly GCA_036002325.1). Lineage (GTDB taxonomy): Bacteria > Acidobacteriota > Thermoanaerobaculia > Multivoradales > UBA5704 > DATARR01. The sequence goes on from DASYTJ010000063.1 coordinate 11,843, forward strand.
TGTCGCTGATCTGCATCGGCGATTACCCCGGCGTGGTTCCCTTTCACGGCCTCGGACAGCTCTCTCCCTTGCAGATGCACTCGCTTCTGGATCGCCGGCAGCGGGTCAACGAAGGTCAGAAGCTCCTGGCCCGCGACGCCTGGCGAGCCTTCTGCGCTCCGGAACCCATGGGCCTCGAAGCGCTGCTCCGCGGCGACCTCTCCCCTCTCCCCTTCCTGGCGGGCGCCCTGCGCCGGCATCTGGAGGAGTTCCCCGCGGTGCGCAACGGCCTCTCCCGCTCCGAGCGGCAGGCGCTGCGCGGGCTGGCCGACGGAGCCTCGACCTTCGAGGAGCTGTTCCGCGCCACCCAGCGCATGGAAGAGCGGGTCTTCATGGGCGACGCCTCCTTCCTCCGCCTGCTGCGCGAGCTCGCCGTGCCGCCCCGGCCTCTCCTCCGCCTCGAGCCCTCCCCCACCGGCTCCATCCGCGCGCAGCGGGCGAGCCTCACCACCACGGGCCGCGACGTCCTGGAAGGGAGGGACGACTGGGTGCGCATCCACGGCATCGACCGCTGGCTCGGCGGCGTCCACCTGCAGGGGTCCGAGGCGGCGTGGCGGTGGGAGGGGGACAGCGGCAGGCTGGTGCGGCGGTAGGCCCCGCCCGAACCCTCACCCCCGGCCCCTCTCCCGCCCCCTCCCTCCCCACCTCACCGGGAGAGGGGCCGGGGGTGAGGGTTCGGGCGGGGGCAGACTCGGAATAGCGCAGCAGGTCCCCGCCGTTTTCCTTCTTCAGATCCCGGAGGCCCCTCTACATCATGCAACGGCACCTGGCGCGATTCTGGATCCCCCTCTCGCTTCTCCTCCTCGCCCTCCCGGCGGCGGCGAAGCAGCCGTCGATCCTCGACGACGAGGCGTTCCGCGAGGACGCCCGGCGCGGGCTCGACCGGCTCTATGACATGGACTTCGAGGCGGCCAACGCAGTCTTCAGGGACATTGAGCAGCGCTATCCGGGCCACCCCGTCGGCCCGTTCCTGCTGGCCCTCGCTCCCTGGTGGGAGATCCAGGTCGATCCCGATGACGAGGCGCACGACGAGGCCTTCTTCGGCGCCATGGACGAGGTGATCGATCGTTGCGACCGGCGCCTGCGGAAGGACAAGAGCGACATCGACGCCATGTTCTTCAAGGCAGGGGCCCTGGCGTTCCGCGGCCGCCTTCATACCGACCGCAAGAACTGGCTGCGAGCGGCTCGCGACGGCCAGAGAGCGATGCACTACTTCGACGAGGTCCGCAAGCGCGACCCCGAGAACCCCGATCTGCTCTTGGGGCTCGGCCTCTTCGATTACCTGGTGGACGTGGCTCCCGAGAAGTATCCGATCCTCAAGCCCTTCGCCCGCTGGTTTCCCAAGGGGAACCGGGCGCGGGGGCTGCAGGAGCTCACGCTGGCGGTTGAGAGAGGGAAGTTCGTCGCCACCGAGGCGGCCTTCTCTCTCGTCCAGATCAACTACGTCTTCGAGCGCGATTACGCGACGGCTCTCCACTATGCCCGCTGGCTGCGCGACCGCTACCCTAACAACTCGCTCTTCCACGTCTATGAAGGCAGGACCTACGCCCGTCTCAATCTGTGGCCGGACGAGCGCCAGGACCTCCTCGACATCCTGGAGCGCCACGCCCAAGGCCGCACCGGCTATCGCGGCGACGTGACGCAGCAGGCCCTCTACGTGCTCGGCCGGGACGAGGTGAAGAGGAAGGTCTACGACGACGGGATCTCCCACCTTTCCCATCTCGAGATCCTGCCCAACCGCGGCCGCACGGACAGCGACTACCGGGCCTACGGCCGCCTCTATCGCGGCATGGCCCTCGACGCGCTGGGCAGGCGGGACGAGGCCCTCTACTGGTACAAGCGCGCGCTGGGAACGCGGCCTCCCGACGAGGTGAAGGAGAAGGCGCGGAACTATCTCAGAGATCCCTACTCAGGATAGGCCGCCGGCCGTATCCTGAGGCGGAGACACCTTTCTCCGCAATGCGAAGATCGCTCCTCCGACCAGCAGCGCGATCGCGCCGGCGATCAGATTTCGCAGGTTGGCGCTCGCCGCGAAGGCCACGCACAGCAGAGCGGCGGCGATCGGAATCACAGACCCGCCCGGAAGGCGGACCGCGCCGGGCGGCAGCTTGCGCCGCAGCACCGGGACGGACAGCGCGGTACCGAAGTAGGTGGCGAGGCGCGCCACGGCGGAGAGCGTCGCCAGCGCCTCGAACGAGCCGGTGAACGCGAGCGGCAGGGCGATGGCCGTCTGCAGCACGATGGCCGCCGCCGGCGTGCGGTAGCGCGGATGGAGCCGCGCCAGGAACGCCGGTCCGAAGCCGTCCTGCGCCAGCGCGTAGAGATAGCGCGGCCCCGAGAGCACTGTGTTGCTGTTGGTCCCGAGGATGGAGATCACTCCGCCGACCGTCATCAGCAGGCCACCACCGACCAGGAACCGCGCCGCGGCGTCCGCCAATGGCGTCTTCGCGTCGACGACGCCGGGGAGCGTTCCGAGGGCTACCCACTGAACGCCGGTGTAGATCAGCGTCACGATCGCGATCTGCACGACCAGCGCGAACGGCACGTCCCGCCGCGGGTTCTTGAACTCGCCCGCCGGCGCCGCCGTGTTCTCGAATCCCGCGTAGGCGAAGAGGAGCAGCAGCAGCGCATCCCCGACGGGCTTATGGTGCGGCTTTGGAACGACTGAGGTCGCGAGATCCCACGAGACGTAGAACAGGCCCACGAAGATGAAGATGAGGAGCGGCAGAGTCTTGGTGATGGCCAGGAACACCGCCGTGCGCACGCCGGACTTGACCCCGATGACGTTGATGGCGGTCAGCGCCAGCAGGGGCAGGACGATCGCCATCGCCTGTCCCCATCCCTGATTGGCGGCCGGCCAGAGGTAGCCGAGCGCGCGGGCGAACCCGACCGAGAGCGACGACACCGAGGAGACCCGGGCGAGCCAGGTCATCCACCCCACCTCGAAGCCGACCAGGGGGCCGAAGGCTTCGCGGGTGTACACGTAGGCGCTCCCGGGACGGTCGAAGTAGCTCGCCGCCTCGGCGAAGCAGAGCACCAGGAGCAGCACGGCGAACCCCGCCAGCGCCACCGCGCCCACGCTCGCGAAGCCCAGGATGGCGGCCGCGCCCGCAGGCAGCAGATAGACGCCGCTGCCGATGACGTCGTTGATCGAGAAGCCGACGATCTCCCAGCGGGAGACCGCCCGGCGCATGCCGAGGTCGTCGGGTGCGGCGTTGGGATCGCTGGAGTCGATCAAGGCCGCCGATCCTATCCGAAAATCCGCGCGGGCGGACCGGGTCCGCGCCCGGTCCGCCACGGGGCGATGGCCCCTCGGCCCGCGAACGTTGTGACCGAAGCGTTCGTTGCGTGTCTTGACTCAGCATTCGCACCACCTGGCTCCGCCCTGACACTGACCGTCCAGAGCGAGGCAACCATCGATGCAATCTGATCGCTTTCAACCGGACACGGTGTAACGAGGCTATACCTCGATCCGTGCGCCCGCCGTCTCCGGCAGGGTCCAGACCCAGGCACCCGCGAGGGCCGCGAAGCCGGCGGCGAGCGCCACTCCTCCCGCCAGTCCCCAACGCCCGGCGACGCCGGCGATGACCAGCGGGGCCACGAACTGCACGCCGCGAGTGAGATTCATGATCACTGACATGGCAGCTCCCCTTACGCGGGTGGGAAAGAGCTCCGAGAAGTAGGGGCCGTAGCACGACCAGGTCCCTGTGCCCACGCCGGCGACAAACATGCAGGCGAGCCCCACGACGGGGCGCGATGCGAAAGTGTCCCAGAAGAGCGTCACCATCACCAGCCCGGCGGCCGTGACGACGCAGTAGATCGCGAAAGCCCGGCGGCGTCCGATCACGTCCGAGATCCGGCCGAAGGTCAGATAACCCAGCAGCGAGCCCGCGACGAAGGTCAGCGTCCACCAGCCCGAGCCGAAGATCGAGAGTCCGCGATCCTTCTGCAGATAACGAGGCAGCCAGACGACGGCGAACCAATAGGCCGACATGTTGAGGATGGTCAGCACGAACGCCTTGGTGAACAGTCCCAGCAGGTCGGCGGCTACAAGCTGAGCCAGGATCGGTCGGCGGGCGTGCGGTAGGTCGTGCGACCCGGCGCGCAGCCGGCGGCGGTGTTCCAGCCAGAGGTCCGACTCCGGCAGCCGCCGCCAGGCGAGCAGCACCAGGATCGGCGCCGCGGAGAGCAGGAAGACCGTCCGCCAGCCCACGGCCGGCGCCAGGAACGAGCCGACGATAGCCGCGAGCCCCAGGCCCGCCGGCGCCCCGCTCTGCGCCACGGCACCGTAGCGCCCGCGCAGCGCCGGAGGAAACGTCTCACCGAGCATCGCCTGCCCCGCTCCCCAGGTCCCACCGATGCCCAGTCCGGCCAGGGCGCGGGCGGCGATCAGCCCGTTCAGACCGGTCGCCAGGGCGCACGCGGCGTTGCCGATCGAGAAGGCGGCGATGGAGATGGCGAGCGAGGCCCGGCGTCCGAAGCGGTCGCTCATCCAACCGAAGAGGAGCCCGCCGACGCCCGTCATGCCGATACCGACGCCGGTCAGCCAAGCCAGGTTCGTATCGGAAAGACCGAAGGCGTCCTGGATGGGCGGCAACAGGAACGACAGCAGCATCAACGAGTAGAAGCCCGTGCACCAGGCTCCCCACGTGAAGGCGAGGATCCAGAGATGCGTTCCGACCGGTCGCTCGTGGTCGCTGAGGCGCACGGCGGGGCTCCTACGCCAGCGCCGCCGCCATCCGCTCCAGCCCTTCCGCCAGCTCGGCGCGCGAGCAGGCGAAGGAGAGGCGGATGTGGTCGTCGGCGCCGAACGCTACGCCTGGCACCACGACGACGCCCGCTTTTTCGAGCAGGAACTCGGTGAATTCCAAGGAGCCCTGGCGGCCCGGCCCGTAGCAGGCGGCGACGTGAGGAAAGGCGTAGAAGGCACCGTCGGGAGGACGGCAGCGGAACCCCGGCAGGCTGTTGAGGCGCGGAATCAGCATCTCTCGGCGCGCCTGATACTCGGCGATCATCGTCTCCACGTCGGCCTCGGCGCGGCGCAGCGCCTCGAGGGCGCCCACCATGGCGAACGAGGTGGGATTGGACGTGGCGTGGCTCTGGATGACCTCGACGGTGCGGACAACCGCCTGCGGGCCTAGGAGGTAGCCGATTCGCCAGCCGGTCATGGAATAGGTCTTGGAAAAGGAACCCACCAGGACGACGGTCTCCGGAAACTCGGCCGCCAGAGCGGCGGCACTGGCGTGGGGCAGGCCGTCGTAGACGAACCGGGCGTAGGTCTCGTCGGAGATCACCAGCAACCCGCGCTCGGCGGCGAGCTCCACGATTCGGCGCATGTCCTCGGCGCTCACCACCCCGCCCGTGGGGTTGCACGGAGTATTGAGGAGGATGGCGCGCGTGCGGTCGGTGACCGCAGCGAGGACCGCATCGGCGTGGATGCGGAAGCCGTCCTCCAGCGAGGTCGGGACCTCCACCGGCCGGGCGCCGGCGAAGCGCACCTGTTCGGGGAGGCTGACCCAGGAGGGAGAGGGGATCACGACCTCCTGCCCCTCGTCGAAGACCCCCAGGGCCAGCTCGAAGAGCGCCGCCTTGCCGCCGACCGTGATCACCGACTGGGCGGCGGTCCAGGGCGCACCGTAGCGGCTCCGATAGTGCTCGGCCACCTCGGCGCGCAATTCCGGAATGCCGCTCCCGGGCGTGTACTTGGTGAAGCCCTCGTGAAGTGCGCCGCAGGCGGCCTCGACCGCGACGGCCGGCGAGGGGAAGTCGGGCTCGCCGGCCCCGAAGTCGACGATCGACTCGCCGCGCGCCTTGAGCTCGGAGGCGAGGCGCGAGACCCGCAGCGTGGCGGATTCGCCGATCGAGGAAGCGCGCCGGGAGAGGTTCACGGCGGCGGATCGTATCACCGAGCCCGACCGTCGTTCTCTGCGAATAAAATAGACCCCTCCCCTGTTTCCCGGGCAGGGGACGACTCCGCCATGAAAACGACCCGATTGCTCGTGCCAATCCTCTGCCTGCTTACCCTCGCCGGGGTGGCGGAGGCGCAGCTCAAGCCGGAGCACAAAGCCTCGGTGGTCCTCAACGCGGACCGCACCGCCTATGACGCGGGATCGACCGCCCGCGTGGCCGCCCTGGTGACCATCGAGCGGGAGTGGCACGTCAACAGCCACAAGCCCACTTTCGACTACCTCATCCCGACGGTCCTCACCCTCGAGCTGCCGGAGGGATGGACGCCGGGCGCGATCGAGTACCCGCCGGCCAAGATGCAGACCTTCGCCTTCGCGGACCAGCCGCTGGCGGTGTACGACGGCGACGTGGTGATCGTGGCCGACCTGAAGCTGCCGGCCGGCGCCGGGGAGGGGAGCTACCCCGTCCGCGGCGCGCTGCGCTACCAGGCGTGCAACGACGCCCAGTGCCTGCCGCCGGTGACCACCGAGGCGGCGATCCAGCTCAAGGTGGGAGCGGGCGGCCAGCCGCAGCACGGCGACCTGTTCTCGAAAGTGGACCGCGACGGCAGCGGCGCGGCAGTTGGCGGTCCTGCGGCTCCGACGCTCCCGAAACCCGCCGGGAGGAGCCTGGCAGTCATGCTGCTGCTGGCGATGCTCGGCGGGCTCGTCCTCAACGTCATGCCCTGCGTCCTTCCCGTCCTCTCGCTCAAGATCTTCGGCCTGGTGCGCAGCGCCGGCCAGGGACGCTCGGAAGTGACGAGGGGAACGCTCGCCACCGCGACGGGCATCCTGGTTTCCTTCCTGGTGATGGCGCTCGCGGCCATCGCGGCGCGCACAGCGGGAGCGGCGGTCGGCTGGGGGGTTCAGTTCCAGCGGCCGGGCTTCGTCGCCTTGCTGGCCGTCGTCGTGGTGCTCTTCTGCCTCAATCTCTGGGGGCTCTTCGAGATTCCCCTGCCGCAGCGGCTGGCCCGTCTCGGAGCCACTGGACCGCGGGAGGGAGCCGCCGGCCATTTCTTCTCCGGCCTGTTCGCGACGGTGATGGCCACGCCGTGCTCGGCGCCGTTCCTCGGCACCGCGATCGGCTTCGCCCTGGCCCAGCCGGCGCCGGTCGTGCTCGCCGTCTTCCTGGCGCTGGGGCTCGGCATGGCGCTTCCCTACCTGGTGATCGCGGCGGCGCCCGGCATCGCGCGCTTGCTTCCGAAGCCCGGCGAGTGGATGGAGACCGTGCGCGGCGTCATGGGGTTCCTGCTCGCGGGCGCGGCGGTCTGGCTCTTCTACGTCCTCTCCCTGCAGGTCTCGCCGGAGCAGCTCGCCTGGGTCCAGCTCGGGCTGCTCGGCATCGCCCTCTTCACCTGGATGCAGCACCGCCTGGCGTCGGGCAAGGTCCTGCGGCGCCTCGCGGCGGTGGGGGTCCTCGCCGCCGTGGCAGTGACGCTCGTCACCGCGGCCGGCTCGCCGGGCGAAGCCACGCAGCGGATGGCGGCGAAACCGGCCGGCCTCATCCCCTGGGTCGACTTCGACCGCGCCAAGGCCGAATCGCTCGCCGCGGCCGGCCAGCTCGTCTTCGTGGACGTGACCGCCGCCTGGTGCTTTACCTGCAAGGCCAACGAGCGGCTGGTGCTGGACACGCCCGAAGTGGCGCGGGCCTTCGCGGAGAACGGCGTGGTGCCGATGAAAGCCGACTGGACGAACAAGAACGACACGATCGCCGCCTTCCTCGCCGAGCACGGCCGTTACGGCATTCCCTTCTATCTTCTGTACCGCCCAGGCCAGGCGCCGCACGTCTTCAGCGAGTTGCCCACCAAGGACGGCCTGGTTGCCACCGTCCGCCAGGCGGCGGGCGGGCGGCCGATCGCGCAGCGGTAGGCCCCGCCCCCTCCCTGCCCACCTCACCGGGAGAGAGGGGGCTTAGGGAACAAGCACGATAAACTTGACCGACATGCGCCGCGACGACGACTTCGAGGATTTCTCGGAGGCCCTGCCGGTCAAGCTGCCGATCACAGACGTTCTGGATCTCCACAGCTTCCGACCCTCGGATGTGCCGGACGTGGTCCAGGAATGGCTGGACGCGGTTTATGAGGAGGGCTTCCGCGCCGTGCGCATTATCCACGGCAAGGGGATCGGGGTGCAGCGCCAGATGGTGCGCAAGCTGCTGTTGCGCGATCCGCGAGTGGAGGATTTCGGCGACGCGCCCGCGGAGGCGGGAGGCTGGGGCGCTACATGGGTGAGGCTGCGCTGAGGCCCGCACAGTGCCCTCCCCTCAGCGCCCGTTGCTGACCGCTTTCCGCCGTGGCCGGCACCGGCTGGCCCGCCTTCTCCGGCCGCCCCGTCTCCAGTTCGTCTACAGCCGCCAGTATCAGGTCGAGCTGCCGGGGGTGATCTACGACTCCCAGCGCGGCGAACGCATCCTCGCCTTTCTCGACTCCGCCGGGCTGCTCAATCCGCTCGCCGTGCACGCCGCCGAGCCGGCGCCCTTTCGCCACCTGCGCCGCATCCACGCCGACGATTACCTGGACACGTTGAACCGCCCCGGGTCCCTCACACGGATCTTCGGTCTGGAGCTCCCGGAGGAGCTGGCGGAAAGGGCGCTCGAGGCGCAGCGGGCCATGGCTGGCGGCACCATCGCCGCGACTCGCCTGGCCCTCGGTTCCCATGGCATCGCCGTCAACCTCGGCGGCGGTCTGCACCATGCCTTTGCGGACCGGGGCGAACGCTTCTGCGCCTACAATGACGTGGCCGCGGCCATCGCCGAGCTGCGCTCCCGCGGTATCGGCTGCCGCGTGCTGGTGGTGGACCTCGATCTGCACGACGGCGACGGGACCCGGTCCCTCTTCGCCGCCGATCCCACGGTCCACACCTTCTCGATTCACAACCACACCTCGATTCAGATCGACGCCGCAGCCGCCACCGTCGTCGAGCTGGGGAACGGCGTCGGCGACGACGTCTATCTGGAGGCGGTGCGCGCTCACTTGCCGCCCGTCTTCGAGAGTTTTCGTCCAGAGCTGGTCGTCTATCTCGCGGGGTGCGATCCGGCGGCGGACGATCAGATCGGCGACTGGAAGATCACCGCCGAAGCGATGCTCGAGCGCGACGGCTTCGTCCTCTCCTGCGCCTGCGCCGGCGGCCATCGCCTCCCCATGGTGATCGTCCTCGCCGGCGGCTACGGCTTGAGCGCCTGGCGCTACAGCGCGCGTTTCTTCTCGTCCCTGCTCAACCGCGGGCGCGCCGTCGAGCCGCCCAGCACGGAAGAGCTCCTGCTCGCCCGGTATCGCAGCTTCGCCCGCGAGATCCAGGTCCACGAGCTCACCGGCGACGAGCCGCGGGACGACTGGGGGCTCTCAACGGACGACGTCTTCGCCGCTCTCGGCGGTCCGCGCCGGCCGCGGCGCTTCCTCGGCTTCTACTCCCGGCACGGGCTGGAGCTGGCCCTGGAGCGGGCCGGACTGATCGACCGGCTCCATAATCTCGGGTTCGAACGCCTCAGGCTGGAGATGGACCTCGACAATCCGGCGGGCGACACGGTGCGCCTGTACGGCGACGTCAGAAAGCGGGAGCTGCTGATCGAGGTGCGGGCGGCGGTCGACCGGCGCACCATTCCAGGGATGGCGCTGCTACGCATCGAGTGGCTCCTGCTGCAGAATCCGCGCGCGCAGTTCACCGCCGACCGTCCCCGGCTGCCGGGCCAGGAGAAGCCCGGACTCGGCATGTTGCAGGAGATCGTCGCGCTGCTCGTCCTCGCCTGTGACCGCCTGCAGCTCGACGGCCTGATCGTCGTGCCCGCGCATTACCACGTGGCGACGCACGGACGAAAGACCCTGCGCTTCCTGAATCCCGCCGACGAGGGTCTGTACAGGGCGTTGCAGAAGCGTTTCCTTGGGCTCCCGCTGGCGGCGGCCACCGAGGCTCTCGCCGCCGGCCGGGTGATCGACGCGGCGACGGGGAAGCCCGTTACCTGGTCGCCGGCGCCGATGGTCTTCCCCGTCAACGACCGGCTGCGCGAGCTGGTGGAGGGCGAAGCCTACGAGAAAGCGGTGGCCGAAGCCGAGGCGCGGCATGAGCTGACTCTCGCGCGCGATCCCTCCGATCTGACAAAGTAGGCGCCAATGTCCCGTCTCGTCAGTCTCCCCTTGTGGCTGGCGGCAGTGCTCGTCCTGCTCGCCGCCTGGGCGGCCCTGGACCGCCTGTTGGTGCCCGGCGCGCGCTGGTACCTGCGGCGGCGGGTCAACCGCGTCATCGACGAGCTGAACACCCGCCTGCGGCTGGAGATCCCGCCCTTCCACCGCACCCGCCGGCAGGTGCTGATCGACCGGCTGGTCTATGACCCGAAAGTGATCCAGGCGGTGGACGAGCAGGCCCGCGAGCAGGGCGTGCCCCGCGCCGTGCTGGCCTCCCGGGTGAAGCGCTACGCCCGTGAGATCGTGCCCGCCTTCAACGCCTACTTCTACTTCCGCATCGGGTACTGGCTTTCGAAACGGGTGGCGCGCCTGCTCTATCGCGTGCGGCTGGGATTCTCCGACGAGGAGGGACTGGCCGGCGTGGCCTCGGGCTCGACCGTGGTGTTCCTCATGAACCACCGCAGCAACATGGATTACGTCCTGGTGTCCTACCTCGCGGCGGACCAGACGGCGCTCTCCTACGCCGTCGGCGAATGGGCGCGGATCTGGCCGCTCCAGACCCTCATCCGCTCCACCGGCGCCTACTTCGTGCGCCGCAACTCGGGCGATCCGCTCTACCGCCGGGTGCTCGAGCGCTACATCTACATGGCCACCTCGGCCGGTGTGCCTCAAGCCGTCTATCCCGAGGGCGGGCTCTCCCGCGACGGCCGCCTGCGGCCACCGAAGCTGGGCATCCTCGACTACATGCTGCGCTCTTTCGATCCCCACCTGGGCGAGCGCGATCTCGTCTTCATTCCGGTCGGCATCAACTACGACCGGGTGCTGGAGGACCGCACGCTGCTGCTCGACCTCGCGCCCGGGAAACAGCATCGCGGCCCGCTCTTCGCCGCGTCCACCACGTTGCGGTTCGTGCTGCGGAACCTGGTCCTCGCCCTGCGCAGCCGCTGGCACCGGTTCGGCTACGCCTGCGTGAACTTCGGCAGCCCGATCTCCATGCGGCGGTATCTCGGCGAGCGGGGGCTCGATCTGCGGCCCCTCTCCCGGGAAGAGCGCTCGGCGCATCTCGAACGCCTCGGGGCCGAGCTGATGGCGTCGATCGGCGGAGTCATCCCGGTCCTGCCGGTGCCGCTGGTCGCGACGGTCCTCGTCAACGCCGGGGCGCCTCTCTCCGAGCTGGAGCTGAAGGCCCGAGCCCACGACCTGATCACCGAACTCGAAGCCGCCGGCGCGCACGTCTACATCCCCCGCCGCGATCAGGATTACGCCATCGTCGCCGGCCTGCGGATGCTCATGCTCCGCCATCTCGTCGAGGAAAAGGACGGCCTCTACGCGGCAAAGCCGGAAGAGATGACCCTACTGCGGTATTACGCAAACTCGATCGGCCATCTGGTCACGGAGCGACATGATGATGAAGAAGCCTAAGGAACACCCCCGGGTCAGGTGGCAACCGAAAGAGGAGCGAGGCGTGGTGCGCTGGAGTTATCGGGGTGTCATCCGCTCCATCATCGTATCGGCGTGGCGGTGAATCACGCGCCATTCTCCCGCCTCACGACGTAGCGCGGTGGTAACCCGATAATGGCGCTCCGACTCCTTCTCTTGTCCCGGGGAATGGAACCAGATGTGCTCGTATTGAAGCACCAAGGCCAGATCACCGCTCACGGTGATGTTGACTCGCTCATTGATCTGGCGACCGCGGGAGTACTGGGCACTGGCCCATTCGAGCCGTGGCCGGACCTTGTCCCACCCCTTCTCGATGGCGCCGCCGGCACCACCCGTGAGCGTGACATCGGCCGCATGCGACCAGATCGCTTTGGAGGGTTCCGTTATGGAATGCGACGTGCGCGGCATCCAGCCGCTCAAGTGTTGCTTGCAGCGCGGGGTCGTCGGCTTTGACGCCTTGCGCCGCACTCACTGCCGGTGAAGCAAGAGCACCGAGGACTATCGCCGCGACCAAGGCCAGGCTAAGAAAACAGAAAGCTTTCATGGGTCCTCCGTGGGTCAGGTCTGCCCATACGGCCGAGCAATCCTTGCAATACTACCATGGTAGACGCCAGGCTGAAGTGCGTTGGCGAGGCTTCAGGGCGATCCGCTCCGCCGCCGTTGGCAGGCGGGTGCTGCGCCTGCGCTAAACTCCTGAGGTCACAGTCCGTATCAAAGCATCATGAAACGATCTCAGGGCGCCGTCCAGCGCCTTCACGACTTCGTCCGCCAGTACACGGACGGCCTGAACCCGCGCGACGTCCGGCGCCTCTTCGACCGCGACGCCGCCCGCGCCTACGCCGTGCTCACCCGCGAGCACAGCCAGGTGCCCGAGCCCAAGAAGGGCCTCAAGCGTTTCCTCTTCCGGGCGAAGCTCGCCTTCCTCGGCCTCTCCTACAAGCTCACGCCACCGCGCCGGCTGCTCTTCGCCGTCTCGCTGCTGGCGTTCGTCATCGGGTTGTTCAGCGATACCAACGTCCTCTATTCGTCGAAGGGCACGCGGATCGTCGTGCAGTTCTCGCCGTTGTGGTTCGGGATCAGCGTCGGCTGCCTCGTCTTCCTTCTCGCCCTGGAGCTGGTGGACCGCGTGCGGGTGCGCGACGAGCTGGAGGTCGCCCGCGAGCTGCAGAACGATCTGCTGCCGCATGATCTGCCCCTGCTGCCCGGATATCTCTTCGCCCACTCCTACCGCACCGCCAACGAGGTGGGCGGCGATTATTACGACCTGACCCTGCTGTCCGACGGGCGGCTCTCGCTGATGATGGGCGATGCCAGCGGCCACGGCATGGCCGCCGGCCTGGTGATGGCCATCGCCAACGCCACGTTGAAGACCGCCATGGATCTCGACCCCAGCCCGGAGCGGGTGCTGGAGCTGCTCAACCGCACGCTCTGCCGCACCGGCACGAAACGCACCTTCATGAGCGTGTTCTACGCCGTCCTGACGCCGGAGACGGGCGAGCTGGAGTACGTCTGCGCCGGCCATCCCTTCCCGCTGCTGCGAAGGGCGGGCGGAACGATCGAGGAGCTCGGCTGCGGCGGATTTCCGCTCGGCATCCGCGAGCCGCTGGACGTCGTCCGCCGCACCGTCACCCTGCAGCCGGGAGACGTGCTCCTGCTATACACCGACGGTCTGCCCGAGGCGGTGGACACGACAGGCAAGGCGGCCTTCGGCTACGACAGGATCCAGGCCGCGCTCGAGCTCGGCGGCACTCCCCAAGCCGTTCACGATACGATCCTCCACAGCTTCGACAGACACGTGGGGGACGAGACGCTGCGCGACGATCTCACCCTGGTCGTCATCGCGCGTCTGCCGCCGTTGCCGCCCCCGGTCATCGCAGCCGCGCCAGCCACCGCTTGAGGCTGAACCGCCGCCCCACGCCCCCGGCCTTCGCCACCTCGCGCGGGATTCCCAGCTCGGCCAGCAACGCCTTCGTCTGCTCCCCCAGCTTCGGGATGCGGTCGCCGGCCCGCGGCCGCTCGCCGTCGAGCCGCGAAGGAAAAGCCAACCGGGGCAGCCCCTCCGGTCCGTTGTCGAGAAGCGCTCGCGCTGCCACTTGCGGATGAACGCGAGCCTCGGCCGCGGATAGGACCGGCTCGACGGGTACGTCCTCGCGCAGCGCGAGCTCCATCCAATCGGCGAGGGTCCGGCTACGGATGAGCTCCGTCATCTGGCGGTGGATCTCCGGCGCGGTGTCGTACTGCTTCGCGATCAGATCCTCGCGCCTCGCCGCGCGGCAGAACCGCTCCCAGAAGTGAGATTCCAAAGCGGCCAAGGCGAGATGGTGGCCGTCCGCCGTCTCGTAGAGGTTGTAGCAGGGGAGCGCACCGGTCAACGGCAGCTTCTCCCCCACTCCCTTGGACCCGCCCGCCTCGACGGCCCAGCCGATCAGGTTGGCGTGGAGCGCGGCGTCGAGGAGCGAGGCGTCGATGTGGCGCCCCTCCCCCGTGCTCTGCCGCTGGAGCAGGGCGGCGAGGATCGAGGTCACCGCGCTCCAGGCGCCGATCTGGTCCGCCACCTGCACGGCCGGCATGGCCGAGGTCGAGGCCAGCGCTCCGGCCACTGCCTGATAGGTGAGGTCGTGGCCGGCCCGCTTCGCGTAGGGTCCCTCCTGACCCCAGCCGGAGAGCGAGCAGATCACCAGCTTTGGATAGCGCGCCTTTAGCTCGTCAGGCGGGAAGCCGAGCCGCGCCAGCGTACCTGGACGGAAACTCTCGAGCAGAACGTCCGCTCGCGCGAGCAGCCGACCCAGCACCTCCCGTCCTGCAGACTGCTTGAGATCGAGCGCGACGCTCTCCACGCCGGAGAGCAGGATCGCGGCGAGCGCCCCCACTCCTTTGCGCGCCGGCGGCGAGATGCGGATCGGATCGCCGAGCGACGGCTCCTCCACTTTGATAACCCGCGCTCCCAGATCCGCCAGCAGCCGCGCCGCCAGCGGACCGGGCAAGAGGCGAGACAGATCGACGACGAGGAGGCCGGCAAGAGGAGCGGCCAAAGCGGTTTACTCGCGCTCGACCACCATGGAGAAGCCCACCCCTCCCGCCGCGCACACCGTGACCAGGCCGAGGTTCTGGCCGCGGCGCCGCAACTCGTAGAGGAGCTGCGTGACGACGCGCGCGCCGGTGGCGCCGAAGGGATGGCCGATGGCGATCGAGCCGCCGGTGACGTTGAAGCGCTCGAAGTCCACGACTCCCAACGGCTCGCTGCGGCCCAGCTCGCGCTCGGCGAACTTCTTCGAGGCGAAGGCCTTCATGTTGGAGAGGATCTGCGCCGCGAAGGCCTCGTGCATCTCGACGAGGTCGATGTCCGCGAGCTTGACGCCCGCGGCGTCGAGCGCCGAGGGGGCCGCGTAGGCCGGCCCCTGCAGAAGCTGGTCGCTGGGATTGAGCGCCGTGAAGGCGTAGGAGCGGATGTAGCCGAGCGGCGCGTAACCGAGCGCCTTGGCCTTTTCCTCGCTCATCAGCAGCACGGCCGAGCCGCCGTCGGTCAGCGGGCTGGAGTTGCCGGCGGTGAGCGAGCCGTAACGCTTGTCGAACACCGGCCGCAGCTTGGCCAGGGCCTCCAGCGAGCTGTCGGCGCGCACGCCGTTGTCGCGGGTGACCGCCTTGTCGTAGCCGGGAGGCGGAAACGCCGGCGCGATCTGCGCCGTCAGGCGGCCGTCCACGGTGGCGGCGGCGGCCCGCTGATGCGAGAGCAGCGCGATCTCGTCCTGGGCGCGGCGGGAGATGTCGTTCTCTTTCGCCATCTTCTCCGCCGACTCGCCCATGGTCTGCCCCGTCGTGTACTCGGCGATGGCGGGCGCTACGGGCGCCAGGTCCTTCGGCCGCAGCTTGCCGAAGGCGCCCACCTTCTGCGGCAGCGACTTGGCGCGGCTCGCCTCGATGAAGGTGTGCGCCGCCTTGCGCGAGAACTGGATCGGTACGTTCGAGAGCGACTCGGCGCCGCCGGCGAGCACCACGTCCGCCTCGCCCGAGAGAATGGCTCCGGCGCCGAAGGTCATGGCGCGGGTCGAGGAGGCGCACGCCAGGTTCACCGTCACTCCGGGGATCCGCATCGGCAGCGAGGTGCGGAAGATCACCTCGCGGCCGAGGTTCGGAGCGTTCAGCGCCGGCACCACGACGCCGAAGATGGAGAGGCCGATTTCATCCGGATCGATGGCCGTCCGCGCGATCAGCTCCGCCGCCGCCACGCTCGCCAGATCGGTCACGTCCATATTCGCGAACTCGGTGCCCGATTTGATGAACGGCGTACGGCAGCCGTCGATGATGGCAACGCGGCCCCGCGGCCCCTTCAGCTCGCGGCGGTCCGTCGCGTGCACTTTGACCGGCGAGCCGCCGTCTCGCGTCCAGACGGTATCGGCGCGCTCGGTGACCTCTTCGAGGGCCGAGGCGTTGTTCGGCGGCCGCAGGGGCGCGGGCGGCGGAGCTTCCAGGAGGGCGTTCTCGGGCATCGGGATCTCTCCTCTCCAGGGCTATATACCACGATTATGCCGCTATGCGGCAAACCCGCACGCCTCGCCCACGCCAGAACGCCTCGTCGTCCTCCCTCAGAGCGGATCCCGTCACGAGAATCGTCCGCAGCCGCCGGAACGGCAGGCGCGGACGGCGCCGGAGGAAGCCTCTTTTCTCCTTCTCCACCCAGGTCCGCAACGCTTGCAGCTCGGCTGCAGTGCCATGAAAAACCGTAGGGCGCACCCAGGCTGCCGTGGCGACCCGGAAAGCGGGGTTCGGCTCCAGAACCACCGCGGCGCCCGCCACCGTCGCCCATGCGAGCATCGCCCGCTCCGCGGGGATCTCGATGGAGCGGCTGAGGACCACGATCTCGCGCTCCACCGATGGCCCGATCAGCGCCTGTACGCCGTCCGCCATCGCGATCAGCTCCGCTGCGGAGAGCTCGACCGGTTGGCCGTTGCGGACCACCACCGCCCCCCCAAAACCCTCACCTCCCCGGCCCTCCTCTCCCGCCCCCTCCCTTCGCACCTCACCGGGAGAGGAGGGAGAAAAACGAAAAGAATCGTTTAAAGCCCCCTCTCTCCCGGTGGGGGCGGGAGGGAGGGGTCGGGAGAGAGGGGGTTGGGGGAGTGAGGGCTCGGGCGGGGGGCCGCCCCCCGGCGCCGCCACCAGCCCCGCCGACTGAATCGCCAGATCGAAGACGACCGCCTCGGGACGGGCCTCGTAGAAAAAGGGAACGCGGGCACCACGGGGACGATCCGTGAGGCCCGCGACCTGCCCTTGCACCCGCTCCGCGATCTCACCCCAGGAATGCCAGCGCCAATCCCATCCCTCGGCGCGGAACAGCCACGGCTCTTCGCGGCGGCTGCCGGCGTGGTGGAAGAGCGCGACGGGGAGGCTCGGCGGCGCGGACATGGGTGAGCGCGCCCGGCTCCGGGGGGGCGCCCCTCAGGCCGCGGCTTTCTTCATGACGGAGGAGATCTTCTGCTCGATGACCGGCCGCATCAGGCTGGCGGGAGGCTTGAGCTGGGCCCGCCCCACCAGGCGGCCGTCCTCCAGAGCGATCGTGGCCTGGGCCCCGGGACCGGAGAGATGCATGACGTCCCCCTCCCAGCGCCACTTCAGCATGCCGCCCGGGAAGGCTTCCTTCAAACCGGCGTCGAGAGCCGGCCGAATCTCGCCCATGGACGGCTTCGCGGTCTTCACCTCGATGGTCAGGTCACTCATGGGGGCAGAAGGTACCACACGGCCTTCGCCACCGGGAGTTTTGCCCGCCAGGCCCGTGTTGTCACAGAGGGACTTCGCCCGATCGGTTAAGCTTGGACTTGGCTTCGAGGGGACGGCTCATGAACCATCGACGCATTCTCGCCTCCGCCCTGGTATTCCTGTTGGTCTTCTCCACCGCCCGGCCGGGTAGAACGCAGGGCATCGCCAACCCCGACCTGTTCGACAAGAGTCTCAAGGCCGCCGCCGAGGCGGCCGCCCAATACGGCACGCCCGACGATCCCGAGCAGCTCGCCCGGGTCAACCGCATCGGCTATGAGCTGGCGCAGCAGTCCGAGTACCAGAAGTTCCCCTTCACCTTCGCCGTCGTGGACATGCCGGTGCCCAACGCCTTCGCGCTGCCGGGCGGGCAGATCTTCATCACTTCCGGCATGCTCGACCTCGGGCTCGACGACGACATGCTGGCCAATGTCCTCGGCCACGAGATCGGCCACGTCGTCCTCGAGCACTTCGCCCGCATGCAGCGTAAGGCGACGCTGATGAACGTGCTCGGCACGCTCCTGGTCGCCGGTGTCGCCATTGGCGAGAGCAACAGCAACCGCCGGCAGGGTCCGCAGGCGCCGTACGACCCGCGCGTCGGCTACGACCCCGGCGGCGATCTGGTGCAGGGCGCCGCGGCGGCGAGCCTGGTGCTCAGCGAGCTGCTCCTGCGCAGCTACAGCCGCGAGCACGAGGACGAGGCCGACAAGGAAGGGCAGCGCCTGGCCTCCGCGGCCGGCTACGATCCGGACGGCGCCCGCCGGCTGTGGGAGAAGATGAACAACCGGGCGCCCCAGCTCCGCGAGTACGGCTATTGGCAGACCCACCCCTTCGGCCAGGAGCGCATGCGCGCCGCCGACGTCCGCAAGGAGCTGTGGAAGATCGACGCCCGAAAATCCGCCGACGAGTACCGCAAGCGCACCCAGGCCACCCTGAGCAGCTATCTCGACCGCAAGAAGCCCGAGGAGGACGTGGCCGCCTTCGTGAAGCAGGCCATCCTGGCCGCCTGGCCGTCCGGCAAGGTCTCCGACGGCCTGCGCCTGGAGAAGCTCCACAAGCGCCGCGACGAGGAGCTGGCCCGGCCCGTGCTCTCGCGCGACTACGGTGCCGTGCTCCGCCTCTACCGCGAGGAGCTGGCCGAGGTCCGCTCGCTCGACGCCAAGAGCGATCTCATCGCCGCCCTCGAAGGGGAGATCTCGGATCTCGACGCCAAGCGCAAGGAGCTGTTCCCGCGCGCCGTCGAGGTGCTCGGCGGCGGGATCTACGAGACCTCGTTCCTCACCGCCTTCCTCAGCAACTTCCCGGAGGCGAAGGAAGTGCCCGAGGTGGCCCTCGCCCTCGGCGACGCCTACAGCCGGCTGGGCAACCGCACGGACGCCGTCGCCCAGTACCTCAAGGCCTGGGAAGCGGCGCCGGAGAGCCCCGAGGGCAAGCGCGCCCGCATGGGCCTGCGCAACCTCGCCCCCAGCCTGCAGGAGCTCGCCGCGCTGCAGCAGATGGCCGAGCAGGAGAAGGACCCGGAGCTCAAGAAGATCGCCAACGACCGCCTGGCCGCGATCGTCAAGACCTACGAGGAGCTGAGCAACGGCGCGGAGTATCTCCGCCGCTACCCCGAAGGGCCCTACGTCGTGCCGGTCATCGAGCGGCTCAACGTGCTCGCCGACAACCTTTACGGCGAAGTCGTCCTCTATCAAAGCGTGGGCGATTCGGTGAAGGCCATGGAGCGCATCAACAAGATCCTCACCCACGCGCCCCTCTCCCCCGCCGCCGAGAAGCTGCGCGACCGCGCGGTGCTGACGGCGGAAAAGGCGAGCTAGCTCACCGAGACGAAGCGTGCCATGGTTGACAGAGTTCCGTCCGTCGACGCGTAGGTGAGCACCGCGTACGGGCCACACGCCGCGATATCGGGCTCTACCCCGGCGATCGAAGGCTCCACGGGCTGATCCCACGCCACGGAGCCCGCATTCTTGTCGCCATATGTCTGGTCGTAGGTGCCCTGGGTGTAGTAGACCGCGTTGGACAGGTTCGGGTTGTGCACCTCCAGCGCCAGGCCCGACGGAAACAGAACGACGTTGGAGTTCGATGCGACGGTGACGGACCCGGACTGGAGCCCTTCCTGGTAAAAGTTTCCTCCCGACCCGTAGTAGTTCACGCTGCCCGACGCGGAGTTGTCCGCCGGAACCCACGTGACGGTCGTGAGCAGCCAATAGAACTCGTTCATGGACGTTGAAATGGTCCGGACTGGATAGCCCACGCCGGCGTAGGACGTGCCGCTCTGATCGAAGCCGGTGATGGTGGTGCCGCTGATCTGTCCCTGGTGGTAATAGAGCTTGGACGTGTTGTTCTGGGAATTGTGCATCTCGACGACCGTCGTGCCGTTCACCGTTACCGAGGGGTGCTGCCCACTGTCGAACGATGTCGCGGGGCCCCAACTGATGGAGCCGGGGGCCAGCGTGCCGACCATGTAGCGGAGCTGGTCCGCGGCGCCCTGCTGGAACACGAGGACGACCTGGCCGGTGTCGGGCGCCATCGCCACGTCGAAAAAGCTCACCGCGTCTCCCTGCGACCATGTGTAGGCGTCGTACACCCCGTACGGGAACGAGACCGTCATCGCGCTCGAATCACACGTGCCGACGGTGTATTGGAGGGACGTGGCCGAGAGGATGACCACAACGACCGTACCGTTGCTGCTGACAGCGACGGCGCCAGGCCCGCCGCCCTGGGCCACCAGTACTTCAGAACCAAACGAAATCGTCGCCATGCAGACCTCCAGAAGGGACAGCATCGCCCGATCGCGATGCTGTCGCGTCAAGTGTCCGTGTTTACCTGAAACTGCCTTTATCAGCAGCCTACGCCACTACGGTTTTGCTTGTCAACGCTGGAATCTTCATCGCCACGACGCTCCTGTCTTATCAACGCCGGGTGACGACGGCGTTGGACGTCGGTCTAAGAGGGCTTCGAAACCGGATCGGCCTGCTAAACTCCACAGGAGATCCCCTCAGGGAGGGCCTCCCATGCCGGAGCTCGCCACCACCATCGAGGCCGTGACCGTCTTTCCGGACCGGGCGCGCGTGACCCGCCGCGGGGGGACGGCGCTGGAGCCGGGCGCGCACCGGCTGGAGATCTCGGACCTACCGATGTCGCTGCTCCCGGAGAGCGTGCGCGCCGCGGGCCGGGGCAGCGCGCGGGCGCGGCTGCTGGGTGTCAGCCTGCAGATCCGCCACTTCGCCGACACGCCGGCCCACTCGGCGCGCGAGCTGGAGGAGCAGATCCAGGCCGCGGTGGACGCCGACGCGGACCTCGCGGCCGAGGTGGGCGAGCTCACGAAAGCGCAGCAGGCTCTCGACGGCCTCGCCGCCCAGAGCGAGGTCTTCGCCCGCGGCCTCGCCCTGCGCAACCGCTCGACCGCCGACCAGGGCGCCGTCTACGACTTCATCACCGCGCGCGGCCGCAGCCTGCAGGCCGAGATCCTCGCCGCCGGCCGCAAGCGCCGCGATCTCGCCAAGGAGCTGGACCGGCTGAAGCGCGAGCTGGCGCAGCTCCAGGCCGCCCGGCCGCGGCAGCGCTACAGCGCCGCGGTCGAAGTCGAGGTGATCGCCGGAGGCGACTTGGAGATCGAGCTGACCTACGCCGTCCAGCCGGCCCGCTGGCAGCCGCTCTACGACCTGCGCCTGACGGACGCCGGGTTGGAGACGACCTACCTCGCCGAGGTGGCGCAGAACACCGGCGAGGACTGGCAGGGCGTGGCCTTGACGCTCTCGACCGCCCGCCCTTCACTGGGTCTGGTCATTCCCGAGCTGGAGCCCTGGTTCGTCGGCCCGCGGCCCGCCGCACCCAAGCCCGTCTACCGCAGCGCGGCGCCGGCCGCGGCGCCGATGATGGCCGGGATGGCCGGCGGACCGCCGATGCAAGCGCAGGACCTGGACATCACGATGGAAGAGGAGGCCTTCCTGGAGCTGCCGTCGGCCGAGGTCTCGCAGTCCGCCGCCGCCCTCACCTACCAGATCCCAGGCCGCGCCGACGTGCCCGGCGGCGGCGATGCCCGCAAGGTGACGGTCTCGACGTTCAAGCTCCGTCCCGAGCTCGACGCCGTCACCGCGCCCCGCCTCGAGCCGGTCTGCTACCGCCGCGCCCGGGCGAAGAACGACAGCCCCTACACGCTCCTGCCCGGCAAGGCGCAGCTCTTCGAGAACGACGACTTCCTGGGCTCGACGCCCATCGCGCTCACCGCGCCCGGCCAGGAGCTCGAGCTGGCCCTGGGAGCGGACGAGCGGCTGCGCGTCGAGCGCGAGCTCACCGGCCGCGACGTCGACAAGACCTTCCTCGCCGACCGCCGCCGCATCCGTTACAAGTACCGCATCGAGGTGGAGAACCTGCGCGACGCGCCGCAGACCGCTCTCGTGCGCGATCAGCTCCCCGTCTCGCGGCACGAGCAGGTGAAGGTCAAGCTCGAAGCCGCCGCGCCCCAGCCCGCGAAGCACACCGATCTCAACCAGCTCGAATGGAAGCTCAGCCTGGCGCCCGGAGCGAAGCAGATGGTTCAGTTCGAGTTCAGCGTCGAGTTTCCGCGGACGATGGACGTGGCGGGGTTGGTGTAGATTTGTCGCGCGTCAACAACACCGCGCCGATCACCAGCACCGCAGCGATAAAGGTACGCCCGCTCGGCGACTCGTCGCCCACGGCCCACGCCAGCCCGAGCGCGATCAGGGGATTGACGAACGAGTAGCTGCCGACCGCGGCCGGCGTGGTCACCCGCAGCAGCCAGGTGTAGGCCCCGAAGCCGAGCACCGTGCCGCAGACGATCAGGAAGATCAGCGCCGCCACCGCCCGCGGCGAGATCGTTGAGGGATCCCAGCGGCCAAACTCGCCGAAGGCGGCGCTCGCGGTGAGCACCGCGACGGCGCCGGCGGCAAGCTGCATGGCCGTCGACTGGGCCGCCGACTCCGGCCGGGCACCGTGGCGCCCCACCAGCGAGCCCGCGGCCCAGGAAAAACTGCAGGCGATGAGCGCCAGATGGTCGGTCACGGCGCCGGACCACTCGCCGCCGCCTCGCGTCAACACGATCACGCCCAGCGTGCCGGCGGCGAGCCCGGCGAGCACGCGTCCCGGCGGCGGCCGGCGCTCGCGCATGGCGTTCAACACCACCAGCCAGAGCGGGATCGACGACATGAACAGCGCCGTCTGTCCCGACGGCACCCGCTGCTCCGCCCACGCCATCACGCCGTGGCAACCGACGAAGAGCAGCACGCCCGCGATCGCCGCCGTGCGCCACTCCGCCGCCGTCGTCCGCTGCAGCCGGCCGCGCGCCGCGAGCCAGGCGTAGAGCACCGCCGCGCCGCCCGCGCAGCGGATCGCGATCGTCAGCAGCGGCGGCACCTCGGCGACAGCGTAGCGGATGGCGAGGAACGTCCCGCCCCAGAACAGATAGATCGCCGCGAACGCCGCCAGCATCCTGACGCGCGGGACACTCATCCGCTCGACCAGCGCGGCGGCCGCCTGCGTCATGGCCGTTCCCAGTCCTGAAACGCCACCTCGAAATGGCTCACCCGCTCCCCCCGCTCGATAAGAAAGCGCTCGTCCTCCGGATAGAACACGGCGCGCTCGATCTCTTCGCCCGCGAAGCGGCGGATCGCCTCCTCGGACTCCCACAGAGTCAGCAGGAGGAACTCCGCGCGGCCGTTCTCATAGCGCCGCAAGCCGAACACGCCGCGATTTCCCGGCGCGTCGCGGTACTCCGCGAAGCCGGTCTGAAGGAGGTACTCGAGGTAGGCGTCCCCATTCTCCGCCTTCGTCGCCCCTCGCCAGATGCGCGCGATCATGATGGCCTCTCTTTCCGGCGGCTCCGG
This sequence comes from Thermoanaerobaculia bacterium, assembly GCA_036002325.1. Lineage (GTDB taxonomy): Bacteria > Acidobacteriota > Thermoanaerobaculia > Multivoradales > UBA5704 > DATARR01. Next base: position 34,982 of record DASYTJ010000063.1, read on the forward strand.
TATTGCACCGGTATCATCCGCCTTACCGGTGCCAACATATCGCGCGGTTTTGCACCTGTCAAGCAGCGAATACCGGTGCTAGAATACTTGTCATGAAGAAAGCGCCCGCACCTTTGTCGTCGGATCCGAGCCTGCCTTTCAAGTACATCGGCGGCGATGCGAGCCTCGATCTCGTGAATACGGTCGACTGGACCGCGCGCGGCCCGGAGAACGAGCGCCTCACCGACTACGCCCGGCTCACTCGCTGGGCCGAGGGCGCCGGCATCGTCTCCGCACGGGAAGGAGAGCGCCTGCGCCGGGAAGCCGCGGCGCGCCCTCGCGAAGCACGGGCCGCGTACAACGGCGCGACGTGGCTGCGCTGGGTGCTGCAACGCCTGTACGCCGCGGTCGCCGCCGGCCAGCGGCCGGGTTCCTCCCTCGACGATTTCAACGACCTCCACGCCGACGCCCTGCGGCACCTGCGAGTCGGACCCGCACCACCCCCGCAGAGACAGCGCGGCACGAGAAAAATCGCCGAGTGGGATTGGCTCGGCAAGGAGAGCCTGGAATCTCTCCTCTGGCCCGTCGTCTGGGCTGCGGCCAACCTGCTGATCTCCGACGAAGCGGAGCGCATCCGCGTCTGCGCCGGCCCCGACTGCGGCTGGATCTACGTCGACCGCAGCCGTAACCGCCTCCGCCGCTGGTGCCAGATGGAGACTTGCGGCACGCAAGCGAAAACGCGCCGGCGGTATGCGCGGAGCCATGGGTGAACCCATCGAAGGGGCGGGCCTGAATATCGAGCTACAATGTGCGCTGGAACGAAGTATGTTCAACCCGCAGCCCCCACCGCCAGCGCTTGCATTGCTCCGCTCTTCCCGCCGGATCGGTCTCGTCCTCTCCGGCGGCTCGATGCGCTGCGCCTTTCAGGTGGGAGTCCTCGAGACGCTGATGGAGCTCGGGGTGCGGCCGGCACTGTGCGTCGCCGTCTCGGGCGGCGTGTGGAACGGCGCGGCCCTCGCCGTCGGCACGGCCCATCGTCTGCGCTACTACTGGCGGACCTTCGCGCGGATGCGGCCCCTGGACACGCGCAACCTGCTGCGCGAACACTCTCTCTACCGCTACCCGGAGATCCACCGGCGCACCTTCAATCGCTACGTCGGCGCCGCGCGGCTTCGGCGCCCCGAGGCCCTGCCGCTGCTGATCGGCGTCACCCGGCTGCGCGACCGGCAGGCCGTCTATCTCGCCGCGGCGACGGTGGAGGACCCGCTGACGGTGCTGCTCGCCTCGAACTACCTGCCACCTTTCTATACCCACGCGCCCCTGATCGCCGGCGAGCGGTGCGGCGACGGCGGCCTCGCCGACAACCTCCCCTACGAGCGCGCCTTCGCCGAGGGCTGCGACGCGGTCATCCTGGTGACCATCAAGGGAGAGAGCGAGGGAGGTCCCTATCGCAACCCGCAGGACCCCGATCACGTCATCCCTTTCCGCTTTCGCGATCGCACGGTGGTGATCCGGCCGCGGTATCGGCTCCCCGCCTCGTTCGTGGAGCGGCGGTGGCCCGTCCTCCGCCAGATCATGGACCTGGGCCGCCTGCGCGCCCGCGAGGTGCTTCTCGGCGAGAGCCATCCGGAGACCGAAGCGCGCAGCGAGGTGAATGCTCTGGTCTCGATGATCAACCGGCTGCTGTTTACGCGTGTCCTCACGGCGGGCCGCCGTACAGGCACTCCGGCCCCCTAGCACGTCCGAACCATCGCTTCCCCACCCTGGACGCTTGAGCCCTTCTCGACACCTCTGAGATACTCCTCCGCCCAGGAGGCTCCAACATGCACAGGTTCGTGTCCGGAATGCACCGGTCCGCGTCGCTCGTCGTCCTTGCCGCGGTCGTCCTGTTGTCCTTCAGCACCCCCGCGGTTTCCCAGGTTAAAGCTCTCGTCGGCGGCCGGCTCATCGACGGCTACGGCGGCGCGCCTCTCGACAACGCCGTGGTGCTGATCGAGAGGGACCGCATCAAGGCGGTCGGACGCGTCGGCGAAGTCAGCATTCCCGACGGGGCGGAGGTGATCTCGACGGAAGGGATGAGCGTGCTGCCCGGGCTGTGGGACATGCACGTTCACCTGATGATCGTGGGGCACGGCGACTACGACCATTGGGACAAGACCTACCCGCCCCTCTTCCGCTCGACGATCATGCCGGCGGCGGCCAAGCAGCTCCTCCTGGCCGGCGTGACCAGTGCCCGCGATCTCGGCGCGCCGCTGGACGACAGCATCGCCATCCGCGAGGCGATCAGGAAGGGTGAGATCCCCGGGCCGACGCTGTACGTCTCCGGCCCGTTCCTGCAGCATGAGCCCTATCCCGGAACGGAGGCCTTCCGCTGGGGGATCAAGGGCGTGGACGACGCCCGCGCCAAGGTCAAGCGGCTGGCCGACGCCAAGGTGGACGTCATCAAGCTCATCGATCAGGACCAGATGACGATGGACGAGGTCCGCGCCGTGGTCGATGAGGCGCACAAGCGCGGCCTGCCGGTCGTCGCTCACTCGCACCGGGCCGAGGAGATCCGCCGCGGCATCCAGGCCGGAGTCGACTGCTTCGAGCACACCGGTCTCGGCACCGCTCCCGAGTATCCGCCGGACGTCTTCGACCTGATGAAAGGCCGCGCCAATACCCTTTTCTGGACGCCCACGATCGGCCCGCTCCTCCTCTACCAGGAGACGCGCGACGACTTCCCGGAGCGGCTGGACGATCCGCGCTGGCAGGCGGGCCTGCCGCCGGAGGTGGTGAAGGACATCCGCGGCTCCCTCGCCCGGCCGGACCGGCTCGACTACTTCCGCTTCGTCCCGGGCCGCCGGCCGACGCTGAAGCGCAAATTCGAGCAGCTCCGCCAGTCGGGAGCGATCCTGCTCATCGGCACCGACAGCGGCGTGCCGCTCAACTTCCACAGCGATTCGACCTGGCGGGAGATCGACGCCTGGGTCAACGTCTTCGGGGTTCCGGCGATGGACGCTCTCCGCGCCGCGACCTTTTGGCCCGCGGTCGCCATGAAGGTGGAGAAGGAGGTGGGCACGATTACGCCGGGCAAACGCGCGGACATCATCGCGGTGCGCGGCGACGTCCTGCGCCACGTTGATCTGCTTCAGGACGTGGACGTGGTGATCAAGGGGGGCATCCGCTACAAGTAGCAGCTCCCACCCGGCGAGGCGCGTTGAACCCACCCATCGGCGAGGCTCAACGGTCGTTGCGGAAGACCCGCCCGCCCTTCATCACGAAGCTCACCTTCTCCATCGTCTTGATGTCCGCGAGCGGATCGCCGGGCACGGCGATGACATCCGCTGCCTTGCCGGGCGCGAGGGTGCCGATCGTCTGTGCCAGGCCGAGCAGGTCGGCCGCCGCAGAGGTGGCGGCGCGCAGAGCGGCTGCCGGTTTCATGCCGAGGCCCACCATCAGCGCAAACTCCTGGGCATTCATGCCGTGCGGGCTGATCGCCGAGTCGGTGCCGAAGGCGATCTTCACCCCCATTCGCAGCGCCTTGCGGAACATGTCGGAGCGAACGGCAACCGCCGCCTTGGCCTTGGCCTCGATCTCCGGCGGATAGTGGCGGATGGCGGCCCGGCCGGCCACATACTCGCCGGCGAGGAGCGTCGGCACCAGATAGGTGCCGCGCTCCTTCATCATTCGTAAGGCCTCGTCGTCGAGAAAGGAACCGTGCTCGATCGAGTCCACTCCGGCGCGGATGGCGAACTTGGCGCCCTCGGCGCCGTGCGCGTGGGCGGCCACTCTTTTGCGCAGCCGGTGAGCCTCCTCGACGATGGCGTTCATCTCTTCCTGCGTGAGCTGCGGCGTGTCCACCTCGTCGGCCAGCGACAGCACGCCGCCGGTGGCGCAGATCTTGATCACGTCGGCCCCATATTTGACCTGGAAGCGCACGGAGTCGCGGAACTGGTCGGCGCCGCTGGCAATGCCGTCCTCGAAGCCCGACTCCTTGCCGAACCGCCCGTAGGGAAAACCGCCGTCGTCGCAGTGGCCGCCGCGGGCGCCGAGAGCGTGGACCGCCACCTGCATCCGCGGTCCGGGTATCACACCGTCGCGGATGGCGTTGCGCAAGCCGGCATCGACGTACTCGTTGGAGCCGACGTCGCGCACGGTGGTGAAGCCGGCCAGCAGCGTCCTGCGGGCGTACTCGGTGGCGCGGATGGCGCTCTCGGCCACCGTCCGGCGGAGCCCTTCCATCGTCCCCTGCAGCCAGTTGTCCGTCGACTCCATGGTCATGTGGGTGTGGGCGTCGATCAATCCGGGCAGCAGGGTGGCGTCGCCCAGGTCGATGACCTTGGCCCCGGCCGGAACCGGGAGCCCCGAGCCCGCCGCCTTGATCTTCTCGCCCTCGACGATCACCACGCCGTTGGGTACGGCCGAATCGCTCCGGCCGTCGAACAGCCGGGCCGCTTTGAGCACGATGATTTCGGGAGCCGTTGCCGGGGTTTCCTGGGCGTGCAGGAGCGCGGGAAGCAGCAGGAACGCGAGCGCGAGCGTGCGCAATCTCATCTTGGATCCTCCACGGAAGACGCGCGGATGGTATCCGCGAGCCGCGGGAAGGTCCAGCGCAGCTTGAGGAATTCAGCCCAGCGAGACCGGTGGCCGGACCTGGAGAGCGGCCGCCCGCCGGGCCAGCCCCTTGAAACCCCGGGCCTCGGCGTCCTGGCGGACGGCGTCGAGAGCGGCGCGGGCCGCGATCGGATCGCCCGCCGTCAGTTGCAGAGTCCCGAGGCAGAGGCGGGCTTCGAGCCACGCGGCCACGTCGCCGATGCGGGCCGCCTCGGCGATCGCCCATTGCAGGTGGCTCAGGGCCGCAGCCCGTTGCCCGGCGGCGACGCCGGCGGGCGCCATGGCCGTCACGACCGCGAGCTGAAGCTCAAGATCCTCGCTCTGCTCGGAAATCGCGTGCGCCTGCGTGGCGGTCTCCCAGGCCTGCGTGGTGAGGCCCTCGGCGAGGTACGTCTGGGAAAGCAGCGCCAGCGCCCGGGCGCGCTGGCCGTCCATGCCTCTCCGGCCATACCAGTCTCCGGCTTCCGTAGCCAGGCGCATCGCCTCTTTGGTGTTGCCCTCGAGTCGCGCGACGCCGGCAAGCTCGATGCGGGCCGCCATTGCCGCCAGGGTCTCCCCGTTCGCGACGTAGCTCTGGAGCGCCTCCTCGAGCTGCCGCCGCGCGGCCGTCAAATCGCCCCTTTCCAGACTCCAGCGGCCCGAATCGCCGAGGGCCATCGCGGCGAGGCCATGGGCGCCGGTGCGACGGGCGAGAGCGAGCTGCTCGCGGCTGAGCCGCTCCGCCTCCGCGAGGTTGCCGAGCCGGTAGTGGAGCCGCGCCAAGAGGCTCAGCACTTCGCCGGTGCCGATCTTGTCGTGGCCCTGCCGCTTCATCTCCAGAGCCCGTGTGAGCCGCCGCCGGGCCTCCGGAAGATTTCCCAACCGCACCAGGTCCTCCGCCGACGCCGCCAGCATCGAGGCGCCGCGGACGGGGTCTCCCACCTGGCGGGTGAGGTCGTAGGCCCGCTCATGCAGCCGTAAGGCTTCCTTCAATGAGTCCTTCCGCGCCAGGTCCATGCCCAGATTGCGGAGCGCCCGCGCCTGGTCGATGCGGTTGCCGGTCTGGCGGGCGATGGTCAGGCTCTCCTCGAACCGCCGCCGGGCACCTGCCAGGTCACCCCGCGCGGCGAGGACCGTGCCGAGCGCGTTGAGCGACCGCGCCCCCAGCACTCGGTCGCCGCTCGCCACGTACGAAGCTCGAGCTTTCTCCAGCAGCTCCTGCGCCTGCGGCATGTCTCCCCGGTCCCGATAGAGCAAACCCAGATTCGCGAGCTGCGTGGCGACCCCCTGGATGCTGCCGATGCGGCTCAGGCTGGCGAGGGATTCCTGGTACATCCGCTCAGCCTCCGCCAGATCTCCCTGCTCGTGCAGGGCGACGCCGAAATGGGTGAGGAGGACCGCGAGGGCGGACAGATCGCCCGTTCTGGCGAACAGCTCGCGGGCCTCCCCATAGAGGGGGATGGAGTCCTGAGGCCGGCCGCTGAGCAGCAGGCCGTCACCCTGCAGCATCAGCGCCTCCGCCAGAACCTGACTTCCTCCCGAGGTCCTCCCTTTGCGCTCCGCGGCCTTGGCGGCCCGCAGTTGCAGGCCGAGGTTGGCGAGACGTTTGGCGATCTGTGCCTCTGCGAGATCGATGCGCGGATCTTCGCCCGTCGGTGGGGGCAGCCGGCGCAGCCCGGCCACCGTCGCCAGGGCCTCGGCGCCTCGGCCGGCGGAGGAGAGCGCGTTCGCCAGGCGCAGGCCGTATTCCGGGTTGTCGGGATAGAAGGTCCAGAGCGACCGGTAGATCTCGCTCGCCTTGGCCCAGTCCTTCTTCGCCTCACTGAAACGCGCCTCGATCGCCAGGCGTTCTTCCTTGGGCAGGGTTTGCGCGAGGCGGACCGCCTTCTCGGCCTCCTCGCGGGCCTGGGCGTCGTAGCCGAGCCCGATCCAAGCCAAGGACAGAGCGGAGCGGACCACCGCCGAGCCCGGATCCGCCGCCGCGGCCTGTCGCAGCAGATTGCGCGCGCCCTGCGAGTCGAAAGCCCGCAGGCGGGTCAAGCCTTCGGCATAGAGGCGGGCTGCGTCCTGGTTGGCCGGTTGCAGCGCCTGCACGGCTTTCGCCTCCGCGGGCGAAGGCTCCGCCCAGCGCAGCGTCCGGCGGAGCCTTTGGCCGACCAGGGTCACCAGCTCGAACAGGTTGTCCTCCGTACCGACCTCCGCGAGGGAGGCGACGGTCTCCCCTTCGGGGGCCTTCAGCACCCGCAGGTCTATCCGGATCTTGGGGTACAGGGCGAGATAGGAACCCATCACGACCATGTCCGTGCCGAGCAGTTCGTGGATCTGCCGCAAGTGCTCGGTGCCCAGATCGGTGTCGGCAGAGAGGGCAAGCGCGTTCCGCAGGCGCGCGATCTCCTCGCCCGAGATCATCCGCGCCCGCGAGCCGGCGGACAGCTCCGTGATCAACATCTCGGAGAAGGCGATCGACAACCAGGCGTCCTGTGGGTCGCCAGAAAGGTTGCGCAGGGCCAGCACCGCCACAGCCGGCCGGACGGCGGGGCGGCCGGCTCCGGCCTCCTCTGCCGGGAGCTCCGCGTCAGCCGAACGTCCGTCGCGGTACAGAAGGAAGAAACCGATCGCAACCAACGCTAGCATGAACCCCAGGGCGAGGCCGACGAGGAGGGGGCCGCGGGGACTCCGCAGCGGTTTGGTGGCCGGAACGGCGGGCGCGACGGCCGGACCGGGGTGAGACAGGCGCGACGCCTCGCTCTCCGTTGTGCCGTCGACGGCAGGAAGATCGGGGCCCGCGGCGGGAGGGGAGACCGGGGCGGCAGCCGGCGCCGGGCCTGCGAGCGCGACCTCGCCGCTCGATTCGCGCGGAACTTCGAGGACCTCGGCCACGAAGCTGTAGCCCAGACCGGGAACCGTCACCACGTATCGGTGATCGTTCGCGCGCTCCCCCAGGGCCTTGCGCAGAGCGGAGATGTTCTGCGTCAGATTGGCTTCGGTGACGTAAGCGTCCGGCCAGACCCGACGGATCAGCGCTTCCTTCTCGACCACCTCTCCACGGTTCTCGAGCAACACCATGAGGATCGAGAACGCCTTTGGCGTGAGGGGTACCTGCTCGCCGGACCGCAGGAGCCGGCGCCGGACCGGATCGACGCGAAAGGCGTCGAATTCGTACAGGATCTTTTCGGTCCTGGCTGCGAGGGGACTGGTAGCCATGAATCAGGGTGGGGCCGGATCGCCGGGGCTCCTCCTACGAGCTCGCTGAAACACCGTCCTCAAGGAATGTAGGGACTCCTGGGCACGGCATTGTACCCCAGGCCGCGATCCGCCGGAATCCAGACCTTCTGAGCTTTTTTGAGGAAGCTTGAGCGGAACTCTGAGGACTCTTGATCGGCCGTCCCCTAGACTCCTCCCAACGCAGTAAACCCGAGGGGAGAGAGGGGAGCGGCCACCGGAGGGAGGTGCCGCACATTGTTTGCAGTCTTGTTTTGGGAGGAGATGAGAGTTCAGTTGTTCCCTTGACATCCGTTGAAGGCAAGTGCAGCGAGACCCGGAGGAGTCATCCATCCGGGTCTTTTCTTTTGGCGCGGGAGGGAAAAGCCGGCGCACTGCGGCCCCGGATTCGCCGGTGCCGCCACGGACTGGGCCAAGGGCTCGCCGGTCCAGGTGAAACCACCGCCGCGTCCCAGAAGAAGCCAGCCGGCGGCGAGCACAAATCCGATCAACAGCAGGCACGCTACGGCGACGAGAAGCGCCTGAAAGAAATCGGGATCTTCCAGATACCGGTGAGGCCCGCCGGCGGCAGGTGCGGGAAGAAGCCGCAGCGTAGCACCGGGAAACGGCGTTACCCGGCCGCTGGACGCCATGGGCCGGTCGCTGCGCCGTGCGGCATCGCCGCCGGCTCCCGACCTGCCGGCTTCACGCAGGGCTTCGGCCATTTCCCCGGTGCTGCGGTAGCGGGCGGCGGGATCCGCGAACGTGGCGCGGGCCAGCACCTTGAGCAGCGGATCCCTGGTTCCGAGGCTTCCCCGTCCACCTCGCAGGGCGCCCGCGAAAGCCAGGCGGCGAAGGAGCGAACCCACCGCACATAGATCGTCCTGCGGCGTGCAAGGCCCACCCCCGAGAGGCTCGGAGCACGTAGGGTGCCGCGGACCGAGAGTACGCTGTCCGCGGCGGGTGATGATCAACCGGCCCTCCGGCAGCATGACCAGGTCGCTTTCCGTGAGCTGCGGATACAGGACGCCGCGCGCGTGGGCCTCGGTGAGGATCTCCAGGAGCTGACAACCCCAATCGACCAGCGTCGCCCGGTCCGGCCGCTCTCCCTGGGCCAGCAGCTCGCGGAGGCCCCGGCCGGCCGGCGCGATCTGCGGTGTTCCCTTGAGGGCCGATATGGATAGCATTGCAGGCCGTCCGTCGGGTCGGACCTCGCCGACCGCGACGAGGGAAGCTGCAAGTTCCATGCAGGGGGAGCACGGGCGAGTGCGCGTAGGGATCCTCTCGGACACGCACAATCTTCTGCGGCCGGAAGTGATGGAACGGCTCGCCGGGTGCGAGCGAATCTTGCACGCCGGCGACGTGGGAGACCTGGCGATCCTCGAAAAGCTTCGGCAAATCGCGCCGGTGACCGCGGTGCGTGGCAACACCGATGCCGGCGCCACGGCGGCGGCGCTCCCGGAGTCGCTGGCGGGTGAGCTCGGCGGCTTCGCCTTCCGCATGGTGCACCGGCGCGAGGACGCCGATCCCGCCTGGCTGCCGGGTCTGCGGCTGCTCGTCTACGGCCACACGCACCGGCCCGAGCTCGCCTGGCACGGCTCGTGCCTGCTGCTCAACCCCGGCCAGCGCGTTGCCCTTTTGCTCCAATTTTAGGGAGAAGGGGGAACTGGTAGAGCTGGAAGGAGACTTTGTCCTTTCCCACCATGACGCGGCGGACGTAAGTCTCGACCAGAGTCCGCTTCTCTTCGGCGCTTTGTTCGGGCCAGCGGGCGTAGAAGTCCTCGCCGCTTGCGGCAACCGCCTCGCCGGAGAGCTTCTCGATTTTCAGGAAATCCACCTCGCCTTCGAGGCGGGGCAGTTCCTCGTCGATTTCGAGGCGCCGGGCTTCCAAGGGACGGTAGCGTTCACCGAAGCCGTGCGTGGTGAGCTCGTCGGCTATGTAGGAGCGGTAGACCCGGTCCATATCGGCCTGAACTGCCTCCCGCTCTCTCCTTAGAGCCTCAAGCAGCCGCTCCTTCTCCCGGAGCGCCTCGTCGCTCCTTGCGGCATAGGCGAGGATCTCGTCTTCGGAGACGGCAAACTGCCTGAGCCGCGTCAGGAAGGCGCGGTCGAGGTCGGCGATGGGGATCTTGTTGCGGCACGTGGCGCAGGTGTACTTCGTGCCCTTGTGGGGCACGTACATCTTCGCGCCGCAGATGCAGAAGGCGTAGCCGGCGAAGGGATGGACCACCTTCTTCGAAGGACGCTTCGCGGGCGCCCGCTGCCTCTCCTTGAGGAGGCGGTTCGCCGCCTCCCAGGTTTCCTCGTCCACGATCGGCGGGACCTCGGTCCAGACCCACTCCTTCTCCGGCTTCGGCGTCCAGTGCTTCTTGTCGCCGGTGGACTTCGTGTAATTGGCGCGGCGGAGGCCCTTCGCGGTCGGGTCCTCGATGAGGCGCCGCACGGAGGTATCCGTGAACTTGGTTTTCTTGCGCGTGCGGTGACCGGCCTCGTTCAAAAGCCGCGCGACCGTTTTGAGGCGCTTGTGCTCCAAGAAGAGGTCGTAGATGAGGCGCCGGACGGGCGCTTCCTCGGGGTGCGGCACGAGCTTTTTCTCGACCCACTGATAGCCGAAGGGGCCCTGGCCGCCGAGGGGCTTCCCAAGCTTCGCTCGGATGGGGATCGAGGCCGCGACCCTTGCAGCCGTCATCTCCCGCTCACACTGACCCATCGCGGCCGTCAGGGTGTAGTACATGCGGCCGATCGGAGTCGAGGTATCGATCGACTCCTGAAGGGAGATGAGGTCCGCGCCGTGGCGGCTGAAGAAGTCGGAGATCTCAAGGAGCTCCCGGGCGTTCCGCCCGAGACGGAAAAGCTGCGAGAAGATAAGGCCCGTGATCCGGCCCCGGCGGACGTCCTCCAGCATGCGCTTGGCTTCGGGGTGCTCCAGGACCGCTTTCCCGGAGACGGCTTCCAAGTGATAGACCTCGGCGACCTGCCAGCGCTTCATTTCGGCATACATCCGCCCGCGCGCCTCGTGGTGCGCAGGACTCTCGCCCTCGGCCTGCTCATTCGTCGAGACCCGGACCCAGATGCCGACCCGCTTTGGGGACTCGCCCTCGGGCGGGATCGGGCGGATGGGATTCTCCTGCCAGGAGACGGTGACCGGCGGCCGGGGCGGACGCGTCTCGTTTTTCATTCTGTGCCTCGCTTTTTCTCCTTCATCCTTCGGGCGATGAGGTCGGCGATGGCTTTGGCGCGGGAGGCTCTCGCCGCCTCATCGGGTGCCGCGTATTCGACCTCGACGCGGTAGCCGCCCACGGTCTCTTCCGTGGCGGGCGCGGCGCCCAGGGAATCGAGATACAAGGATAACTCCTCGGGGGCGAGGAAGAGCACCCGACTTACGTCTTCGGGCGGAAGTCGTTCGACGAGGGCCGCGCGCACCCGCGCGAGCCGCTTTTTCTTCATGGAAACGAGGACGACCTGCGGGTATCCGGCCGCGAGGCACTTCGAGACGTTCGCCACCTCCTGCTCGACGGTCGTGGTGACCGAGATTTCGCAGGCGAGGCGCCAGCCCTCGCGCTCGAGGACCACATCGACGCTGCCTTTGCCGTCGGGCGTCAGCTCCTCGATCCTCACCCGATACCCCTTGGCCTCGCCCCACCGCTTTATGAGTTCTTGGAGGTACTGGTGCTCTGGCCCGCCGCGGCCCTGGGGCGGGATGGGTTCCGGCTCCGCCGGCACCCGCCTGGGCGGCGGAGAAGATGCCCGAGGTCGGGGTGGTACCTCCGCCCTTGGCGGCTTCCCTTCGGGCTCTGGCGTGGCAGGAGAGGGCTTCTCCGGCACTTCCTCCGGAGACCTCGGGTACTTCGCGTGAGTGAGGGCGACGAGTTCCGCGCGCCGCGCCTCCGCGTCTTCTGGCGCGAGATCCGGGAGCGGCAGAGTCGCGAGGTTGAAGTCGTGATCCGCCCGCTCTACCCGGGCGATGGCTTCGCCCACGCCGAGCGAGAGGAGATCGGGGGCGGCGAAGGAGGCGAAGCCGCGTTCGAGGTCCTTGGCGTCACCCTCGCCTACCCGAAAGACGATCCGGGTCGCGGGATTCGCGAGAACCGCCGAGGCGAGATCCTTGTTCTTCGCCTCAAGCTGGCGCAGCTCTTGATGCGCCAAGGTGATCCCCAGGCGGTACTTGCGGGCACCCGTAAGGAGTGCCGCCATGGAAGGGGTTGCCACCTCGTGAAACTCATCGAGGTAGAGGAAGAAGTGTCGGCGCGCGTGGGGGGCGAGGTCCTGTCGGGACATCGCCGCCTGATGGAAGGCGGAAACGATGAGGCTCCCCAAGAGTGCGGCGTTCTCTTCGCCCACCGCGCCCTGAGCGAGCTTCGCGAGGAAGACTTTGCCTTGGTCCACGATTCTCCGGAAGTCCAAGCGGTTCTCGCGCTCCACGACCACGCGGCGCACAAGCTTGGGTCTCAGAAAAGTGTCGAGTCTCGTGAGGATCGGTCCCTGGGGTTTCCCCACGAGTAACGGGAATTCGCGCTGCCAGTAGTAGAGGACTTCAGGGTCGCGGACAGTGCGAAGGAAGTCATTTCGGAAGTCGCGGTCGACGAGGAAGCGCCGGAGATCGAGAAGCGTCCCGCCAGTCTCAGATTCGAGGAACGCGAGGATGGCGTTTGCGAGAACCGAGTTCATCTGGTCGCCCCAGGAAGTCGAAAGGCGGCGGAAGACGCCGACGAGATCCGAGGCGAGGAGGGTCTTCTCGGTCTCGCTTCTCGCCTCCAGCATGTTCCAGCCGAGAGAGATCTCCTCGTCTCCGGGATCGAAGAGGATGAGGTCGGCTTCCCGGTCCTTCGGGAAGCGCGAGAGAATCTCGTCTACGAGGTCCCCATGTGGATCGAGGACGGCGAGACCTTCGCCTCTCACGAGGTCTTCGAGGATCATGCGGGTAAGGAGAGTGGACTTGCCTGAGCCCGAGGCGCCCACCACATGCACGTGCCGCATGCGTAGATCCCGCGGGAGGCGCACGGTGCGAGTCTCGCCTTCGTGACGGTTCACGCCGAGCGCCACGCCATCGCCTAGGGCAAGAGGCGGCGGAGCCTTGGTTTGTTTCGCATCTCTCCGAAGCGCCGGAAGGCGCACCGACTCATGCGGCAGATGAACGAGTCCCGCAAGTTCGGCGCTCGAGAGGAGCATGCCGGTGCGGTGCGAGGTGCGGGCGAGGAGGTCCTCTTCAAGATCCGCCTCGCCTTCCTCGGCAAGCGGCACGAGTTCGTTCGCATCCGGCCGGCCGAGGTGAACAAGGCCCCCAGCCAAGCCTCGGAGAATCTCCCAGGCGCGTCCCGGGGCGGCGCTCTTCACGCCGGCTCGGAGTGCCACCGCAAAGAGTGGGCTCGCGACTTTCTCCCGCCCAAGGGAGGTGAGTTCCGGCGCATCCAGGAAGAAGGGCTTACCGTCTAAGTCCATGACGGCCCGCAGAACGCTCTCTTCCCATGGAGCGAGGGCGGGCATGAAGAGCGCTTGGAGGATGCCGACTTCTCTCTCGCGGACTTGGGAGAGGGCGCCGAGGACCGGAAGCAAGGGATCGGGGGAGAAGTCCCGGAAAGTTCTGAGGGGCAGCATGAACTCCCGGCCGAGGCCGAACTCCAAGAAGGCCACTTGGCCTCGGAGTGAGTCCCACCTCTCCCGGAGAGTGCGCGCGGGAAGGACGGCAACCGCTTCCGGGAAGAACGCCCGAAGCTGGTGCCGGAGGGCGCCTTCGTCCGATACTCGCGCGGCAAGCCGGATCACGATCTCGCCCGAGGTACCCATGACCTCGAAGGCTATGGGGTACTCTGTCGCCGAGAGCGAAACGAGGAAGGCTTCAGTCGCTCCCGGCGAGATGCGCACGCCCTCGGGTAAAGCGATCTCGAATTCTGCGAGGGGCTCGGAGTCCGCGAAGAACTCTGCTTCGGGCTCTTCGAAATCGCTCTCCTCAATTTCGGCCGCTGCTTCGCGCGGCTCAAAGAATCTCTCCAAAACGCCCGCGATTTTGGCGCCCCAGGAGTGCCTGAGGCGCCCGTCATCCGGAAATTGGTGTGGCCGCAGGACGTGGCCCGGGAAAGGTCGGAAGGGCGGCTCCAGGAGGACGGGATACGGGTAGGGCTGCCAGCCTCGGCCCCGCCCCTCCCAGGCGTAGAAGTTCGCGGTGAGAGCTTCAATCCGTGAGGCAAACACGCAGGGCTGACTCCTGCTACTTACCCCGCTTCACCCCTCGTTTCGCGAGGAAATCCCTCAAAGTCGGCTGCCTGGCTTCGGGCGCGAGCGCCCTGAGCCCTTTCGCGCTCATCATGCTGTCTACTGCTTCGAGGACCGCGGCATGGACCGCCTTCTGGTACATGTCGATTGTGTCCTGCTTGTAGTACGTGGGCGGGCGAAAGATGAAGTCATATACGGCGCCCACGAAGGGCATCTCAAGAATCGCGTCTTCCGAGAAGAGATAGCCCTCGCGGACGGCCTTGCCCACGACCCAGAAAACGAGGAGAAGAAGGAAGAGCCCAAGGAGTACGAGTTGGAAGGAGGACAGGGAAGCCCCGGCGGTCTCGCCTGCGCCCATATAGGTCCCACCGGCCTCGCTCCCGCCCATGAAGGAGCGGAAGATGTAGCCGCCAAGACCCACCAAGAGGTACACCACAAGGCAGCCCAAGAGGTTCGAGGGCGGGAGCTCTCCAAGCCACCAAGAGAAAAAGAAGCCATTGCCAAAGGGCGCGGCACAGATGTCGAAGCCGAGTCGTTTGCGGCCGACCCGAAGGTAGATGCGCTCGGCAGAGAGGAAGCTGCTCTCCTTGAAGGTGACCCGTGAAGTCCTCAAGTCGGGGATCTCCCGGCGCCGGATGGCCTCCTCAATCGCGGCATAGCACTCTTGGGGGGAGGCCTGAAGTCCTTCAACCAGGGTGGACCAGTGGCCGAGGGGTTGGCGGAACATGGATGCCATAACTCTTACCCGTGAACGTCATCTAGGGTTAGACGCATGCCACAGAACCCTGGCCTCTCGCTATTGGATACGTCTGGATAGAGCAATCGAAGTTCAGCTTCCTTAAGATAGCCCAGATCGCCCCTATTGATAGCATCGATTCTCTCCCTCGTGGCATTGCTAAGTTCAAAACGGCCTTCTCGAAATACCTCTGCCAACCTTGTGACGAGGCGACCTGCAGCATCGCAAAAAAAACTAGTTATGGCCGTTCTGCCTACTTCTTTTTCCTCCTCAAAAGAAGCAATGAGTCGACAAAATCCTTGAACTGCAAGATCTCTTGAAGACAAGCCTCGCCTAGAGTCCAAGATCCATTCTGTATCCCATCGTTCATTATCCAAGATTGTAGGCTCAAGATCCCCAGCTTCAGCAAGTCCCGCATTCTCCATTACCACAACGACCTCCAGCTTCTCCTTATTGACCAAACGGTGAATCACTCCCGGACTCATGACTACGACACAGCCAGGAAATATAGAAACAGCTCGGAAGCCCTCAGTCCAGCTCAAAGTTTCTACTTCACCATTACCGCTGACCACAACGTAAGCTTCCGATCCCATGAAATGGACATGCGGAACGCCACCAGCCTTGCCATCCAGCAACACATGGCTATATACCTTCACCAAACTAATTGAGCGATGGAACACTACCATGGTCAACCTTCAACATGGATCTCGGCGCCAATTGATTTAAGTTTATTAGGTACATTGGCATAACCTCTTTCAATATATTTGATGCCTCTGATTTCGCTTTCGCCTTTGGCGACAAGTGCCGCGACCAAGTAAGCAAATCCTGCGCGAAGGTCGGGAATAACTAATGATTGACCACTCAGATTTGTGGCTCCGCGCACTATGGCACTATGGAAGTAATTACTGTCCCTGTATCTGCATTGCTTGCTGCCTAGGCACGCAGGACTCAAATCAATCTCCGCCCCCATTCGAGAAAGGTCCTGCACATATCCAAATCTATCCTCGTATACCGTCTCATGAACTACAGATACTCCGTCGGCCTGCGTAAGAAGGACCACGAATGGCTGCTGCCAGTCGGTCATGAATCCGGGATGAACATCCGTTTCCACATGAACTGGACGGAGCTTCTTGCCTGCCCTGAAAAATCGAATTGAGCCTGCGCCAACCTCGAACCCACCTCCGACCTTCCTCAAATTGTTCAGAAACGAGATCATATATTCCTGCTGCGCATTCCAGACTTTAACCGATCCATTGGTTGCCACTGCGGCAATGGCAAATGACGCCACTTCGATCCGATCTGTTAGCGGTACATGCTCAACTCCCGTTAGCTCGTTGACTCCCTCAATAATGACACGACGATCAACTTCCACCTGAATTTGAGCCCCCATTTTTTGAAGGAATAAAATAGTGTCGATCACCTCCGGTTCAACGGCAGCGTTTTCAATTACCGTCTTACCCTTTGCTAGGCTCGCAGCCATGATGATGTTCTCAGTTGCCCCCACACTCGGGTAATTGAGCCTAAGTGTTGTCCCATGAAGCCCAGAGGCCCTTGCGATATATTCCGTCCCAGTAAGCTCTATTTCAGCGCCCATCGCTCTCAGCGCATTGATGTGGTAATCAACTGGTCGTTCGCCTATGTCGCAACCGCCCACCAAGGGAACGGTCGCCTCTCCGGCTCGATGAATCAGTGGTCCCAGGAGCAGAATTGGAATACGGTTGAACCCGCTGTACCGTTGGCTTATTTGGGTTGATCTTATCTCCTCCGTTTGGACACGCAATCGATCTTCAGCCAGCCATTGATAGGCGAGTCCAACTTCGCTCAACATATCTAGAATGGCATCTATTTCTGTGATACGAGGGACGTTGCTAAAAATGCATTGCTGGTTAGTTAGAAGTGATGCAACCAACTGCTTTCCGATCGCGTTTTTAGCCGCACCGACTGTTACTTCTCCTCGAAGAGGTTTCCCCCCAACGATTCTGTATCGGGAACGAATTGGCTCACCTCCGAAATTATCCATAGTTATCTCCTGTTGATTATATCATTCCACCTTCTGCTAAGATATCGCCTGGGCGTCTATCAAGTTTCCAAGAAGTTGTACTTGCGCGTTTCTCTCGACGCGGATCAGATTGTCAAAGGCCTCGGCTAAATTGCGAGCAACAACGAAAATACCATGCTTGTAGACCGTGAAAGCGAGACCGTGACGGATCAATTCTTCCCCGCGCGGCACCACCCTATGTTCAAGCTCGTCCACTAGCGCCTCAAAATGACGGTAAGCATAGCGGTAGCCGCATACACCGGAGGTAATTTGCTCTTCCATCTCGTCTAGAAGCCTAACATTGCGCTCAGGAAATAGGTCGGCATCGCTTTGCAGACATGGAATATCACCAAGAATTTTGGAATGCAGAGTATATGGCTGGATCGTCGCGCCTCTACAGGCGAACGCAAGCGAGAACGGCGAGTGCGAA
>DASYTJ010000064.1:0-35673 GCA_036002325.1 Thermoanaerobaculia bacterium
ATCCACGGCTTGCGGTACAACAGGTCGAGCGCTGGCAGGTCGGAGGGTGACAGGTCGCCTTTCTCTACAGCCGCTTTGAGCGCCGCCAGAAACTTGCCGCGATAGAGCTTCGACAGGACCCGCACCGGCAGGAAGAAGCGGTAGGGAATGTCACCTTCCCTCCCTATCGCTTCTTGACGGAAGCAGGGCAGACGGCTTTCCCCCTCTCTACCGAGACGCAGGATCGCGGGACAGTCATCCTCCCTCCTTATCGGGAGAGGAAGAAGGCGGGGACAACCGTTTTCCCCCTTTATGGCACGAGCCGAAAGGCGGAGGCGCCGACCCGGTGACGGAGTTTTCTCTCCGATGGCGCATATCAGGGTAGCGAGGTCCCCAGCAGAGCTGACGGGTGCGTTCCTCATTTCCCCGGAGGTCCGTGCGCGGCGAGCCTCGCCAGAAGCGAATGGAATCCATGTCCGGTCTCTTGGGAGGAATCGCTCGATGCGCACGCTGCCGGTTAAGGTATTGATTCTGTTGATTCTCACGCTCATGGCTGCACAGGCCCATGGGCTGCCTTCGTCTTCGCCACAGACGACAGCCTCGCAGTCGCTGCAGAGCGAGGCTGTCGCGGCGCCGGCTGATCCATCACCCACGCCGGTCGACGTCTCGGATGCTCCCGAGCTCTCGGAGTTCCGTATCTATTTCCTCCACCTGGCCAACCTCGACGCCGCCGCGGATAAGGCGGACGCCGAAGGCACTCCCGGGGATACTGACGGCTGGAGGAGCTTCGAGCAGAACAGGGCCGGGCTCACCGAGACCGAGGGGGCACTCCTCAAGGACGTCGCCTACCGCTGCAACCAGGCCCTCGAAGCGGATCTCGAAGGGACGGAACCCATGGCGACCGTCAGCGCAGCGGTCGACGAGCTCCGGACGCTCCTCGGTCCCACGGCTTTCGACGCCGTGTCCCGGCGAATCCTGGACCTCATCCGCCCGGCGGTCACGACTGTGCCCACGGCCGAAGGCACCGAGGAGGACGAAATCCCGGTGGAGCCGCAGGCCGTGGGGCCGTCGGTCGCCATCTTCAGCCTCATCCTCAAGCTGCAGGATGGCACCTTCATGGCCGAGTGCGGCACGTCGCCGAACGATGCGGACACGATCAACAGGTATGCCGGCGGCGTGACCATCTCCTGCCAGGTGTACGGGGGCGGCCTGACGACGCCGCTCAATGTCCTCTGCGGGTCTTCTCCCCGTGCCACCACGTGCACCGAAACCTACGCGGCGGCCCCTCCGAACCGTTCGCGTCTCGTCCAGGCGACCCATGGCCTGCGGATGAAAAACGCCAATCCGTGCCTCGGCCAGTCCCCGCCCTTCGCCGGTTTCGAGGATCCGCTGTTCTTCTGCCGGACCGGAAAATTGCCTCCCCACTATTTCGAGATGGGCGACGTCCCTCCTCGCGAGGGCGGCAGTCCCACGTGCTGGGACCCCGAGGCCGTCCCCGACGTCTGCGTGATCGCGACCTCGGTCTCCGGGCAGATCGCCTACATCGACATCTCCCCGCACGAGGCGACGGCCCATGCCGGCGGCACGGTAAAGTTCAGCAGCTTCATGCAGGCGACCTGGTCGATCGACGGGCCCGGCACGATCGACAACAACACCGGGCTCTCCACCGTCTACACCGCGCCCGCTTCGGTCTCCAGCCAGCAGACCGTCACGATCAAGGCCTGCGACGCCTATGCGCCGGGCGACTGTGTCACCGGCACGGTTACGTTGCAGCCGGATAACGTGGAGGTCAGGGTGGATTTGACTCCGTCCCGCGATGAGGTGCTACCGGGCGAGAATCGCGAGTTCACCGCCACGGTGACAGGCGCCTCGGGCCTGACCGTGCTATGGACGCTGGAGAGTCCCACCTTCGGCGCTTCCATCAATCCCATCACGGCCGACGGTTCCAAGGCCAAGTTCGTGGCGCCCCCGAAGGACCAGATCGACGCCACCCAGGAGATCATCGTCAGGGCGTGCGTGAAGCCCCAGTCCACGGAGATCTGCTCAACGGCCAAAGTGCGCGTGCCGAAAATCTATATCGATTTGCTCGCGGACCCGGCCACGCATTCCTTGAACCCAGGCGGAACCATCCAGTTCAACGCCCTGGTCAGCGGCTCCAACGTTGCCCGGGAGCTCCGGTGGGAGTCTTACCCCGAGCTCGCTGACGCCTTTTTCACCGTGGAGACACCCGATACGGTGGCCACCTACAAAGCGTCTTTCTTGGATCGAACCACGGTCACCATTCGAGCGTGCCTCAAGAGGACCGTCGAAGATTTCTGCAGCGAGCTTTACTCCCTGCAGATCGTGGATCCGTTCTTCGTGAACCCGGGGAGCGCCACCGTCGGGGCGGGACAGACGCAACAGTTCACGGCGCCGAACACCGAGGTCAACTGGTCGATCGAGCCGGCGACGCCGGAGGCGGGCAGCATCAACCAGAGCGGCCTCTACACCGCGCCGGCGACGTTGGGCAGCGTGACCACGGTGACGATCATCGCCACCAGCCAGGCGGACGACACCCGCAAGAGCACCGCCACGGTGACGCTGACCAAGGCGCCGGTGACTTTCACCTGCACTCCGAGCCCGACCGAAGCCACCTTCGGCAACGCCGTCACCTGGACCGCCACCGTTACCGGCCTCGTTCCGGCGAGCACCCAATACGCGCTGTTCCGCAAGAAGGCGGGTGACCCGGAGTGGACGCCGCCCGTCTCGACCCCGGCGTGGCAGTCGAGCAGCACCCTGAGCTGGACTCCCGCGGCGGATCAGCTCGGCACCTGGGAGATCAGCATCTGGGTCAAGGACGGCAACACCCCGGCGAACGAGAACGGCTACGGCTATGCCGCTTCCTGCAATCCGGGCCCGGTCCAGGTCGTGGGGCACCCGACCGTGACGTCCACGCCGAGCCCGGCGAATGCGTATCACGGCACGACTCTCAAATGGATGGCCACCGGCAGCGGCGGCGTGCCGGGGACCCTCCAGTACGCGCTGTTCCGTAAGAAGACGGGCGACGCGGACTGGACTCCCTCGATCAACTCGCCGAGCTGGCAGACGGGCAACGAGCTGAGCTGGACTCCCGGCACGAATGACATCGGCACCTGGGAGATCATCATCTGGGTCAAGGACGCCAATACCCCGGCGAGCATGAACGGCTACGGCTTCGCCGGCTATACCAATCCGGGACCGGTCCAGGTCGTCGCGCCGCCCACGGTCACCAGCACGCCGAGTCCGACGTACGCGAATCACGGCTCGGCCATCACCTGGACGGCCACGGGGAGCGGCGGCGTGCCGGGGACTCTCCAGTACGCGCTGTTCCGCCGGAAGGTGGGGACCGGGCCGGACTGGACCCCTCCTGTCACCGCGCCGGCGTGGCAATCGGGCAACGTCCTGAGCTGGACCCCCAGCTCATCGGAGAACGGCACCTGGGAGATCGTCATCTGGGTCAAAGACTCCATCACCCCGCCGGACATGAACGGCTACGGCTTCGCCGGCTACACCAACGCCGGGCCGGTGCAGGTGGTGACGCCGCTCGCCATAACCTGCAGCGTCAGTCCGTCGTCGGGCGCCCCCGGCACGGGCTTCACGGTGATCGCCACGCCCAGCGGCGGCGCGGGGACCATCCAGTACGCGTTCTTCCGCCGGCGCTCCGGAGCCACCAACTGGACTCCTGACGTGACCGCCCCGGCTTGGCAGACGAACAACTCCTCGACCTGGACGCCGGCCGCGGCCGACGCCGGCACCTGGCAGTTCTATATCTGGGCCAAGGACGCCACGACGAAGCCGGGCACCAACACCTACGGCTACTCCGCCGGCTGCAATCCTGGTGGAGTCGACGTCCTGTCGCCGCTCAGCGTGAGCGGTACCGCGAGCCCGTCGTGGGTGAACTACGGCACGACCCTCACCTGGACCGTCACCGCCAGCGGCGGCACTCCCGCGAGCACCCAGTACGCGCTGCTCCGCCGGCGCTCCGGGACCACCGCCGCCTGGACGCCTTCCGAGACCTCGCCGGTGTGGCAGACGAGCAACGTCCTCTCCTGGACCCCCACCTCCGCCGACGTCGGCGCCTGGGAGCTCTCCATCTGGGTGAAAGACGGCAATACGCCGTCGACCATGAACACCTACGGCTACGCCGCCAGCTACAACCCGGGCTCGGTGCAGGTGGTGGCGCCGCTCGCCCTCACCAGCACGCCCAGCCCGGCGGCGTCCTACTACGGCAACACCATCACCTGGACCCTCACCGCGACCGGCGGCGTGCCGGCGACCACTCAATATGCCTGGGGCAAGCGGCGCGTCGGAACGACCGATTGGAATCCCCCCGCGCCGGTATGGCAGTCGAGCAACGTCGTCACTTGGACCCCGACCTCCGCGGACGCCGGCACCTGGGAGTTCGGCTTCGTCGTGCGGGACGGCAACACTCCTCCGACCATGAATGGCGCCGGCTACGCCGCCTACTACAACCCCGGCAATACCCAGGTCGTGGCGCCCATGACCCTCACGGTCACAGGGAGCCCGGCATCGAGGCCCCACGACGGCACAGCGATCACGTGGACCGCCACCGCCAGCGGCGGCACCTCGGTGAACCGTCAATACGCGTTCTTCCGCCGCCGCGCCGGCGCCACCGCCTGGACTCCCGCCGTCACCGCCCCGAGCTGGCAGGCGAGCAACTCCTTCACCTGGGACCCCGGCCCCGCGGACGTGGGCACCTGGGAGATCTACGTCTGGGCCAAGGACAGCGCCACGCCGGCGAACATGAACACCTACGGCTACGCCGCCGGCTACAACCCGGGCCCGGCCACTGTTACCGCGCCCATGTGCCTCAGCTCCACCGCCAGCCCGGCGATGGTGAATCCGGGCACGACGATCACCTGGAACGCCACAGCCTGCGGCGGCTACCCGCCGACCACCGAGTTCGCGCTGTTCCGCCGGCGCGTCGGGGCGACCGCCTGGATCCCTGACGTTACGGCCCCGGCCTGGCAGGCGAGCAACGTCCTCACCTGGACTCCGACCTCGGCCGATGTCGGCACCTGGGAGATCGTCCTCTGGGTGCGGGACGACGACACGCCGCCCAGCCCCGGCTACGGTGCTACCTTCAACCCGGGCAACGTTCAGGTCGTGGCGCCCCTGACGGTCACCGGCACCGGCAGCCCGGCGGCGGTCTATCACGGCAACCCCGTCACCTGGACCGCCACCGGCAGCGGCGGCACCGGAGCGGGCAGGCAGTATGCCTTCTTCCGCAGGAAGGTGGGGACCAGCAGCTGGATTCCCGACGTCACTTCCCCCGCCTGGCAGACCAGCAACGTCTTGAGCTGGACCCCGGCCGCCGGTGACGTCGGCACCTGGGAGACCTCCATCTGGTTCAAGGACGCCAACACGCCGGCCAACGCCAACACCTATGGCTATGGCGCCTACTACAATCCGGGCCCCGTCCAGGTCTTCGCGCCTCCAACCGTCACCGGCACGGGAAGCCCGTCCTCGGTGAATTACGGCACCACCATCACCTGGACCGCCACCGCCAGCGGCGGCACCGGTTCGCCCAGGCAGTACGCGTTCTTCCGCAGGAAGGTGGGGACCTCGAACTGGATTCCCGCCGTCACCTCCCCGGCCTGGCAGACGAGCAACGTCATGAGCTGGACCCCCGCCGCTGGCGACGTCGGCACCTGGGAGACCTCCATCTGGCTCAAGGACGGCGACACGCCGGCGACGATGAACGGCTACGGCTTCGCCGCCTACTACAACCCCGGTCCGCTGGAGGTCGTGGGGCCCCTCTCCGTCACCTGCAGCGGCAGCCCGGCGTCCGCCCAATACGGCACCGCCCTCACCTGGACGGCCTACGCCAGCGGCGGCTACGCGCCCACCATCCAGTACGCCTTCTTCCGCCGCAGGGCGGGCGCGTCGAGCTGGACCCCCGCCGTCACCTCGCCAGCGTGGCAGTCGAGCAACGTCATGAACTGGACCTCGAGCGCGGGCGACGTCGGCACCTGGGAGACCTACATCTGGGTGCGCGACGCCAACACGCCGGCCAACATGAACACCTACGGCTACGCCGCCGGCTGCAACCCGGGGCCGGTGCAGATCACGGCACCCCTCTCCCTCACCGGCACCGGCAGCCCGGGCCCGACGCCCTACGGCAATACGATCACCTGGACGGCCTACGCCAGCGGCGGCTATCCGCCGACCACCAAGTACGCGCTCTTCCGCCGGCTCGCCGGGACCTCGAGCTGGACTCCCGCCGTGACCTCGCCGGCCTGGCAGTCGAGCAACGTGTTGAGCTGGACCCCGACCGCGGGCGACGTCGGCACTTGGGACATCATCATCTGGGTCAAGGACGGCAACACGCCGGCGAACATGAACACTTACGGCTACGCCGCCTACTACAACGCGGGTCCGGTGGAGATCACCGAGCCCGTGTACCAGTACTACGCGCCCAGCGGCTGGATCGACGGCTTCGACAGCCTGCACGTCTGGGGCTGGGCGTGCGACCCGGACTACCCGTGGGAGAGCAACCGCGTGGACTTCTGGACCACCGGCTGGCAATTCCTCGGCAGCGCGGATGCCAACGGCGGGTCGAGCTCCGGCATCTACAACGCCTGCGGCGGCGGCTGGGCCCACTACTTCGATTTCTACCACTGGGGAGGGATTCTGCCCGGCACCCACTTCATGGGCTGGTCGATCGATCTCCCCTACTCCACGCCCGGCAACGACAACCGGCCGATCGGTGGCTTCGGCTCCACCGGCAACGGCACCGAGTTCGTCATGCCCTGAAGTCGTCCGCTTGTAGGGTCTCCGCAAAGGCGAGCCGTCCCGCCAACGGCTCGCCTTTTTTTCATGGGCGGGCGGAGATGAAGCCGAAACCTCTCGGCCCCCGTATATCGTGTCGTAGCGCCTGGCAGGAACGATTTCATCCAGACAATCGGTGCGATTCGATCAGGGACTCCGCGCGAGCGGTGTCTCCGAGGGGCGGAGCCATGAAACCTTTTCGCGTCACCGGCATCCCAAGCTCGGTGACATCATGAAACGAATTCTGACCCTCTCGATCTGCGGCGTCTTCCTCCTGGCTGCATGGCTCGGACAGCGCTGGCTCGTCCTGGGCTGGAACGCCTGGCGCTACCCCACGGCGGCGCCTTCAGCTCGCACGCAGATCGTCGTCAACCGCGCCAATGCTTACATCGCCGCCGGCGCCGATGGAATCGAGATCGTCGATCTGACAACACGCGTAAAACGGTCGGTCCCGCCGCAAAGTCCTGCGGACCGGATCGATGATCTGACCATCGCCGATGGCTGGCTGTTCGCGCTGGACGCCACGCCACCGGGGCATCTGATCGTTTATTCGCTGTCCGATCCTGACCAACCCGGCCCGACGGGTGAAATCGCGCCGGTGGCGGTCGGACCGTTCTCCGGAGTTTCGGCGGCCGCGGGCTTGGTGATCGTTTCCGGCGGCACCTCTCAGCTCACATTACGGGAATACGGGCGCGACGGCCGTCTCGGCAAGGAGGTGGCGACCGCGGATTTCGGCCGCGGCCAGCCCGATATCGCGTTGCGCGCGGACGGGCGCCTGGCGGCGATCTCCACCCATCTCTACGGCCCGGAGTTCGCGATCACTTTTGCCGAGATCCGCCGCCGGCCGCTGCGTCTGGAGATGCTCAGCCAGCTCCGTTTGCAACATGCCGGCTTCACCGCGGGCGGCTTCAAACCCGCGCACTTTCCCATCGTCGCAGCCTGGCGCGGCGACCGGGTCCACGTGGCCGAAGGCGGCGGCCTGGACGTGATCGATCTCGCCGATCCGCGGCGGCCGCGCCTGCTGATGCACGACCGGCGGCCGCGACCCGCCATCGATGTAGTGGTATCAGGCGACGAGCTCGATGTTCTCCGCGCCGGTCCGCAGCCGGCGGTGTTCCGCTACCGCCTGGACGGCTCCGGTCTGCCCGCATTGACCGGGACCTGGAGCCTCCTCGCCGGAAACCATCCGGCGGCGATCGCCCGCAACGGTGCCGACGCCGTGATCACTCAGTTCGAGCGCGGCTGGCAGACCGTGCCGCCCGAAAGATTTTCAGCGCTTCTTCCAAAATAACCCATGATTCACCAACCGAAAGGAGCCAGACTGTGAAACGACACCTCAACCTGCTTATCGTAATGATGCTCTTGGCGCTCGGCCTCACCGCCTGCCACCAGCAGGCCGCGGAGACCGAGACCGCCAGCATGCCCGCGCCAACCACCGACACCGCCCCGCCGGCCGACATGGCCATGGCGCAGGCGGGCCCGGCCACATACCGCGTTGAATTGACTCCGTTGTGGACCAAGGCCAATTTCCCGTTTGAATACCCAGACACCTCGCTCATTCACAAACCGCACTTCTCCGGCCTGATCGGGACCGCGCACAACCCGAATTATCACATTTTCGCGGAAGGCCAGATGCCGACCCCGGGCCTCGAAAGGCTGTCGGAAATGGGCAAGCACGACCCGCTGGATGCGGAGATCAACTCGGCCATCGCCGCCGGCAATGCGCTGGCGTTGTCGGAATCCGATCCGCTGAAGGACTTCTCCAAGACCGCGATGACGGAAGTAAAAGTGGATGACACGCACCCGATGGTTTCCATCGTGGCCATGATCGCCCCCAGCCCGGACTGGTTTGCCGGCGTCTCCGACGTCAACCTGATGGAGAACGGCGCCTGGGTGGCCACCAGGACCGTGGACGTCAGCGCCTGGGATTCGGGCGGCGACGACGGCACCACGTATCTGGCCGATGACGTCGACACCAACCCCAAGAAACCCACCAGCCTCAACAAGGGCCCGCACTTCACGAAGGACGGCCAGACGATGCCGGTGGCCCGCATCACCTTCACCCGCCTGTAAAGGAACGCTGCGCGCCGCTTCGTTCGACCATGCGGCGAGCGCCGCCGTCAGCGCTCGCCGCGGCTTGCCTGCCACCTATATTCCCTCGACGCTGTCGACGAGCTGATCGAGGGCCTTCCCCCAGCCGTCGTAACACTCATCTCTTCGCGCCGCAAGAGAGGCCCTTGACAAGAAGTACTTTGTGGTTTAAAGTACTCCATGACGCCGCTGACTTCCGGATCATGGAGGCACGATGCAAGTCAAGCTGATCCTGCCCGCGCTGACCGAGGCGAAGAGCCCCTTCTTCCGCCCCATCAAGTACTCGCTCTTTCCGCCGCTGGGGCTGGCCACTCTGGCGGGCTACCTGGACGAATCGGATGAGGTCAGACTCCAGGACGAGCACGTGGAGAAGCTCGATCTCGACGACGAGCCGGAGCTCGTGGTGATTCAGGTGTACATCACCTCGGCGTATCGCTCCTACCAGATCGCGGATCATTACCGCCGGAAGGGTGCCTACGTGGTGTTGGGCGGGCTGCATGTGACCTCGCTTCCCGCGGAGGCGGCGCAACACGCGGACACCCTCTGCCTGGGTCCGGGGGAAGACGTCTGGCCCGCGTTCCTGGCCGACTACCGCTCGGGCCATCCGGCCCCCATCTATCGGTCGAGCGTCCGGACCCTGGCGCAGCTACCGCCGATCCGCCGCGATCTCATCAAGCGTCATCTCTACCTGGTGCCCAACTCCATCGTGGTTTCGCGCGGCTGCCCGCACGCGTGCGACTTCTGCTACAAAGAGGCCTTCTTTCGCGGCGGCAAGGGGTTCTACACCCAGACGGTGGACGCCGCGCTGGCGGAGATCGAACGGCTGCCCGGCCGGCACCTCTACTTCCTGGACGATCACCTGTTCGGCAACGTGCCTTTCGCCGCGGCGCTGTTCGAGGGGATGCGGGGGATGAACCGGGTCTGGCAAGCCGCCGGCACGGTGGCCTCCGTGCTCCGTCCGGGCCTTCTGGAGAAGGCGAAGGAGTGCGGCCTGCGCAGCCTCTTCGTCGGCTTCGAGACGCTCAGCGCGGACAACCTCCGGGAGCAGCACAAGCCTCAGAACCTGCGCCGGGATTACGGAGCGGCGATCCGGCGGCTGCATGAGCTGGGGATCATGGTCAACGGGAGCTTCGTCTTCGGGATGGACGGCGACGAGCCCACGGTCTTCGCGAGAACGGTGGAGTGGGCGATTCAGCAGGGCATCGAGACGGCCACCTTCCACATCCTGACACCCTATCCCGGGACGGCGCTTCACGACCGCATGCGGGAGGCTGGCCGTCTGCTCCACTCCAACTGGGACCTCTATGATACGCGGCATGTGGTCTACCGTCCTACCAGGCTCAGCGCAGACGAGTTGGAGGCGGGCTACTGGTGGGCGTACCGCGAGTTCTACCGCTGGAGCTCGATCTGGCGCGGAGCGGCCGGCAAGCCGTCCCTCGCGGAGGCCGCTCGCCACGTCGCCTACGCGGGTGGATGGAAGAAGCTGGAGCCGTTCTGGGACCTGGTGATTCGCGCCAGGCACATCGCCAGGCTGCGCCCCATGTTGGAAGCCGTGCTCACGGGCTTCGGCAGGCATGCGTCGAGTGAGAGCACCTCCGCGGCTGGCGAAGCCGTCCGGGGCACGCAGTGCAGCGTCACGGGCACGGCTCTCTAACGGCTCCTGCGTTCGGCATCCCGCGGCCGGCGGCAGCGGCGCGGAGCTCGGCGGTTACTTCGCATAGTGGTCAGCACCCAGAAAGTGAAGGGAGACATACGGCTCGTTCCCCACCACCCAACTGTCGTGCGGTACCTCGGGAATGTAGAACAGCTCGCCGGCCCGCAGCTCGAACACCCGTCCATCCTCCAGCGCCGCCGTTGCCGTGCCCGATACGACGAGCCCGACATGCGCCACTGTGCAGCGCTCAGCGCCCACGGTCGGCCCGACGTGTTCAGACCACTTCCACCCGGGCTCGTAAGTGGCTCGACCGACGGTGAGGCCGCCGATATGGACGATCTCGAACTTCCCCTTCTCCATCATGCGCGTCTCGTCGGGCGATTCGAAACGTCGCAGGATGACCTCGATCTGGGATGGGCTCATAAATCTCCAGAGCTCTGAGCGGTCTTGGCGCCCGGAGCGACTCTCCAGGCGGGAGTCTACTACGGAAGGAATCCTGGCGCGCTCTTCAAAAGTGAAAGATCAGTAAGGTCTATCCTTCTCTCCCGCAAGCGCTTGAACCATTGGGCTGGATACCTGCGACGCTTGCGTCGAAATGGCGATTCCCCGGCCCAACCTTGCATCATGGTAGGCCGCTGACGGCTAGAAGGCGCTGTAGTCGATGAATCCCTTGTTGATCGAGGCGATCTTGCGGGCCTCGCGCTTGAAAACTCCGATACCGTTCCTGGAGCCGTTGTCGTTGGTATTTCCTTCGATGGTCACCAGCCTGCCGTTCGCGACCTCGACGACCATGCCGGAATGGCCGAGCCCTTTTCCCAGGTCGATGATGAACAGGGAGCCGGGCTTGACCAGCCCCGGATCGGCGACCGCCTTGGCGTTCGTCACGCGCATGACCTTGGACTTCGTTCCGGCTTTGTTCCAATGATCGAGCACGCCCGCCGTCTTGATATGCGGGTTCTGCAGACCGAGACCCTCCGCTGCTTTCTTGTAACAGAAGTGGGTGAACGCGACGCACCAGGCAAAGCTCCCTGCCGCCGGGTTCAATCCGACGGCGCTCAAATAGGCGTCGACTTCCGAGCCACGGTTCGATCCGAGAGGATTCTCCATCACGCCGACCTGGCTGGCGGCGAAATCGATCGCGCCTTTCGTAAGCGCAGAGGGAGCCGCGGAATTGAACGGCACCGTCGACACGCCGAACATGGCGCCCCACGTCAGCGAGCCCACCTTCCCGTCGCTCTCGAGAGGCCTGCCGGTGACGTCCGGAAAACGCACTTGAAAGAGCTTGACCGCCTTCTCCGTGTTCGCCTTGTCGAAGACGCCGTCTTCGGCAATCGGTCCGCAGCCGACGGCGTTGAGCCGGT
Source organism: Thermoanaerobaculia bacterium (assembly GCA_036002325.1). GTDB lineage: Bacteria > Acidobacteriota > Thermoanaerobaculia > Multivoradales > UBA5704 > DATARR01. The sequence continues at coordinate 11,896 of DASYTJ010000064.1, forward strand.
GCTGGATCAGCTTGACGGTCTCTTTGTCAGGATCCCCGACCTTGATGATTCGTCCGGGAAAGGGAATCGCTTCGACCGGGCCCAAGGGGGTGTTTACGAGTGGCATGAGGACCTCCCGTCAGTGTTGATTGGTATCCGGGCTTGATCGGCAGCTTCACGATGCCATAGCGATAGACGGACCCGAGAGACAGAATTCCTCCCGCTCTTAAGCCGCCGTCAAGCACCTTTCATTTCCTCCGGGATGAGCACTGCGACGACCCGCCCGCGGACCGTCATCTCGCCCTGCGCCCAAACCGAGACCTCAACGTTCGAGGTGCGTTCGCTCGACTCGCGGACCCGCGCGCGGAGCTCGAGCTCGGGCCCGAGCGGCGTGGGTTTGAAATAGTCGACGCGCAGCGATCCAGTGACATACCTGGGCGCTTCCCTCTCCCCGATCGCCCGCCCCGCCGCCCGCTCGGCCGTCGCTGCCGCGGTCGCCATGGCGTGGCAGTCGATCAGCGACGCGAGCAGGCCGCCGTAAACGAAACCGGGAACGGCGACGTGGTAAGGCTCGGGCTGGAAGCGGGCGACGACCTCGTCACCCTCCCATGCGCTCTTCACATGGAGGCCCTGCTCGTTGAGACGGCCACAGCCATAGCAATGGGCGTAATCGCTCGGATAGTGGTCCTGAACCGCTGCCCCTCGAGACGTCATGATGAGATCTCCTCCCAGTCACCGGGCGGTATCTTTCAGGCATGCACCGCCGCTCGTAGGCTGCCGCCGCGGGTTGGGCGGTGACTCAACGCCGCCATCTACCCGGTCCGAGCGTCACACTCACACCCAATGTGAACTGCTTGTCCAAGCCAGCTTGGCGCGTAGGATCGTAGGAGAACCCGGCATCCGCCGAGAAGTCGAGCCAACGCCAGCGACGGCCGAACGCTATGCCGGCTTCGGCGCCGATACCGGAATCCCCGCGGCTGAGGGCCAGCGCCGGGCCGCCGAAGAACGAGACATAGTCCCCGCCCGGCTTCCCCGGATCGACTTTGAAGCCGGCAAGCAGCGAGGTGAGCGTGCTCGGACCCGCGGAGAGAGCGCCGGGCTCTCCGGTGGTGGCTTCGCCGATAAGACCGATCCCCAGCTTCAGGGACGGATAGAAGACGCCGAGAACGGCCTGATCTCGTTTCTCGGTCCCAACGTACAAGTGGGCTTGCCACGTGCTCGCGAGAAGGTTGGGAATGGGCGTTGCCACTCCAAACGAACCGCCGACCACCGGCACGTGACCTCTTCTGTGCAGCCAGGAAGCGAGGGGGCCGATCCCTCCGCCGGCTGCCGCGCCAAGCCCCATTCCGAGCACCCCGCCGGCGCCTCCGCCGTAGGCTCGCGAGCGTCCGAACCTTGACGAGAAGCCCACCGCGGCGCCCGCGAGCAGCCCGAAGCCTGCGCCCACCATCCCCGGTTCCGAGGTCAAGATGTCTTCGCCGAAATGTCCGAAAGAACAGAAGCCATGGAGATTGCAGGTACCATCCGCGTTCTTCGACTCTACGGAGGAAACGATATCGGGACTATCCTCACATTGTCCCGTTTTCTGGTCGAAGCAAACCTGATCACCCGGCGGACAAAGGTCCTGGACGTTCCTCTTCGGAATTTCCCGATAGCACGTTGCCCCCGGGTGAAAGAGCCCCGTAAGACCGGTGTCCCGGCAATACTTGCCGGCCCTTATGGCTCTCTGGTAGTCCGCCTCTTGATCACTGGTGATGGCGTTGCCGGTTACCGGGTCCTTGCACGCGCGCCGGATCGCCCCGTCGGACGCCGCTGCGGCCTTGCCCTGTTGGGCCACATGAGTCAGCTCGTGGGCCAGGAGCCGCCTTCCCGTCGGCGTCCCCGGGGCATATTGCCCGGCGCCAAACACGACATCGCTCCCCAGCGTGTAAGCCTGCGCATCGACCGCGCGCGCCGATTCCGCCGCCTGCGCATCGGTGTGCACGCGCACCTGGCCGAAGCCATAGCCGAAGCGCCGCTCCATGAAGGTGCGGGCGGTTGGGTCGAGGGGCTGGCCAGGAGCGCGTAAGACTTCGTGGACGAGCGGCGGTGCCACGGCCTCTCCCGCATCGCCGGCCTGGACCCGCTTCGTCTGCAAGCGGTCGTGTTCCTGACCCGCTTGCTCCGACTGACACTTGGAACACGCACCACCGCAGGAGCAAGCACGTTGGAGCTGCGGTTCAGGCATGCGCATCACCTGGTCGGCGACCCGATTCGCTTCCTGCTCGTAAATGTCTGCCGGGCGATTTACCGTCAGCTTCGCTTGAATCGTTCCCGCCTGGTTTCCAACAGCATGGTGTAAGCGAAGGAGGGAGCGTACCGCGTGGTGTTGCACAAAGGGGACAGGAACGGACGTCTCAGTGCGGCCAGAGGCGGTCTGATGAGCAGACCTCGGTTTCTGTGCAAAGGTGCGCATGGCCGTGAGCTACGCCCGTCCATCGTAGGGCAGTCCAACATCTGCGTCAACCTCAGAGGGGTCGACGCCAAGATGGCCAACGAATACGGTCTGCCGCCGCTCGCCGAGTCGGCGCCGACTAGTCGAGGCGCTCTCCTGTTATGTTGCTTCCCTGCCTGGGCCAATTTCATGCATACCAGACAACGAGTCCAGTCAGTACGATCTCGATGATTCCGTAGAAGACGTAGGACTTCCGGTCCCACATCGTGGTCAGGATAATCAGCGTATAGACGCCAAAGATGATGTTGAGCCAGCGATTCGCGCGCGCATGCGCCAAGCCCCCTGAAAACGTTGGTTAGGGGTGCCGCACATAGCGCGTTAGTCTTGTATCTCAATGATAATTTTCAGCAGAAAAGGTTCCGTCTCGAATCGCTCGACCTGAACCTCTGTAACGGGCACGATGAGTTTCGGCGTCTTCGTGCTCGATGACCCCCACACTCCCATCTTGCTCGCTGCATTGTCAGCACCGATCGTCAGGTTATCCCAGGTTCGGCTAGCAAGCACCTCGCCGGTCTGCGTGGTAGCGGTGATCGTCAAGTCGATATCCTGTCGAAAGTAATCGGTCGATATCGTTGGCGCCACAACATAGACCATCGCCGCACCTCTGGGCCAGACATTAACCTCATCGAGCATTGCCCTTCGGGAATCACCTCCGATAGGCTTCGGCCGACGCGACACAGTGAGTCGTGCGACATGCGCCTTGTCGCAGACATATAAATCAGTACCCTTGATGTCCACGGCCGCGTTCTTGTCGCGAATGCCTGGTTTCATGGCCGGCACCGTGGCCTGAATCACCATTGGATTCGGAACCTCGGTCCGCACTGGATGCGAGAGGTCCGCCGCCGTGCCCTGCCGCGCTGCGACGCCACCCAACGCCGGACCACCTGCGGCGGGCTTGCTTGATGGCAGAGTGGTCTCTGACGCCGTAGCGCGTTGGCTGAGGTTCTCTCGAGCAAGTGCGGCCTCCGCGGCTTGCGGATATTTCTCGAGCAGCTCCCGCCAGTTCGACGCCGCCAACTCACTCTGTCCTTGCTTCTCGTTTATCAGCCCTAGCATGTAAAGTGCAAGCGACTTCTCCGCGTCTTTTGATTCGACCGCATAGAGAACCTCGATCAGCTCGCGTTTTGCGTCGTCGAGAAGGTTGTTCTGGTAGAGCGCCTTGGCCTTCTCTAACGAAGCTCCGCAGGCTGGACCGGTGACGCAGACCAACAGCAGCGCGAGTGCTATGCCGTCCTTCAACATTTCGAGTTCTCTGCGGCTTTCTCCTGCGCCTCACCGAGAACGTTCTCACAACAGACCTGCAAGCACAAGCACGAGGAGTGCGGTTGCCACCCCGATGAGGAACCACAGCGGAGCCTTGCGTGCGATCGTGGAGCGGTGAGCGGGTCGGCGAGCGGATCGCGCCTCAGCGCTCCGTCCGGTGAACGCGGCCCACCGGACGGAGGTTCCCCGAGCCGGGCTAACCGGTCTTGCCCGCCATCTCCGCGAAGAACTCGCTCTGACGCGACTCGATCTCGTCCTTCGTCAGGTCTTCCTTGTGGGTAGCAACCTGCCATCCGAGGCCGAAGGGATCGGTGAACGCCCCCCAGCGGTCGCCCCAGAACTGGTCGCTCACCTGGACCTTCACCACCGCGCCGGCGTCGACCGCTCGCTTGAAGACCGCGTCACAGTCGTCGACGTACAGGAAGAGCTCGACCGGCGATCCGCCAAAGGTGCGAGGCCCCTTGGCGCCCATCATCTCGTCGTGGAGCATGAGGTATGAGCTGCCGATGCGGATCGCGGCATGCATGATTTTCCCGTCGGGGCCCACCGAGACCGACTGCTCTTCCGCGCCCAGTGCCTTCTTGTACCAATCGATTGCCTTGCGCGTGTCTTCGAGAGTGAGGGCCGGGGTGACGGTCGAGTAACCCTTTGGGACCGGGCTTGCTGCTTTTGCCATCTCTGTACTCCTTCCCCTTCGTTGCGCGAGCGCGCACAGTGGATCCATTCGTTGTTGCACGATTCCCGCCAACCGGGCCAAAGAGGGACTCGTCGACAGCCCGCGGCAGTGGCCCGGTGTCCATGCCGCGACCTTTGAAATTCTGACCCTCCACCCGCCGCCTTGCTGGAAAAACCTGCCGCCCGCCGTTGGATGTGCGCTCGACTGAAGGGCTAGGTTTCGCCTTTGGAGAGCACATGCTCGATGCGCCTGTCGGGTACGACCCAGAGTAGTGCAGCCAAGACATAGATTGCTTGCGCAACCCAAGGAAGCCAAGCTGTTGATGCGATGGCTGCGAGATAGAGAACCGGCGACAACTTACCCTTCCAGTCGCGTCCGACTGCCACGGCAAGCATGGAGCCGGCGCCCTCGGTACCGATGATGGCCTGCTGAAGCAACCAATATGCGATGGCGGCACAGAGGAGGATCACCCCGTAAAGCGCCGACGGCAGTGGGGCGAAGTGGTTCTCGCCCATCCAGCCCGTGGCGAATGGCAGCAACGATAGCCAGAACAGAAGATGCAGGTTTGCCCACAGCACCTTTCCTGATACCTTCCTGCTGGCGTAGAGCATGTGGTGATGGTTGTTCCAGTAGATGCCCAAGTAGACAAAGCTGAGCACATAGCTGAGAAAGACCGGCACCAATGGCGCCAGCGCGGCGACTGACTCGCCGTGAGGCACTTTCAACTCCAGCACCATGATGGTGATGATGATGGCAAGTACGCCGTCGCTAAATGCCTCTAGACGACCTTTCCCCATGAGCCCTCCCATTTGCTTGAACCGTTCGATATCTCGAATTACTCTCTTTGCTCTCCGCCGCTCGTTTCCCCCGCCCGCGGGGCCTCCTCGAAGATGGAGCCGAAGAAGATGGACCGGCGCCGGCGGAGCAGGTCGTGGAGGGCTTCTTCCATCCGCGCCCGCACCATGGAGCTGATGGCGCGCACCGCCGCCGGATCGTCGGCCGCCTCGGGCCCGTAGCGCCGCTCGAGGTGGATGGGCTCGAGAAAGCGGGTGTGCCATTTCGAGGGGAGCGGCAGGCCGGGGAACGGGAAGTTGGGGCACACGGGCAGGTAGAGCCACTCGGTGGCGCGCTTGACCCATTTCCAGTCGAGGCGGCCGAGGATGGGATAGATCTCGGCGCTGCCGGCGGTGACGAAGGGGACGATGGGTGCGCGGTTGCGCAGCGCCATCTTCACGTACTCGTCGCGGCCGAACTTGCCCAGCTTGTAGGCGTCGCGGTAGGGGGTAAAGGCGCCGTGGATCCCCTCCGGGAACATGCCGAGCAGCTCGTCGCGGCCCAGCACCCAGTCGGCGTTTTCCTGGCAGGCGAGGATGCCGCCGAGCTTGGTCATGTAGTTGGCCAGGAACGGCGGCTTGACCAGGCAGGGATGGATGAGGAAGCGCGGGATGCGTCCGGTGGATCGATGGACCGCCACCAGGGCCATGACGCCGTCCCAGGGCATGAAGCCGCGATGCAGGCCGGTGAGCACCGCCCTCCCCTGCCGCGGCACGTTCTCCAGCCCCTGGACCTCGACCCGCCAGTAGAGGTCGTAGAGAAACCGGAAGAGGGTCCGCTCGTAGGCCGCGATGTAGCCCGCGTCGAGACCGAAGTCGTCGTGCTCCGCGGCGGCGGGGGCTTTATCCCTGCCAAAGGCGGCGTGCACAGCCTCGGCGCTGGTCTCGCGGGGGACGAAGCCCAGCTCGGTCTCGATCCGGCGGCCGGAGACGGTCCAGTTGTGCCGCAGGTAGTGGCTCCATCCGCTGCGATCGATCCAGCGCAGCGGGAGGCGCCTCACTCCGGCGAGCCGGAGAGCCTGGCGTAGCGATAGGGCGCCGCGCGGGGCTACGTGATAGTCGCCGGGCTTCCCCGCTCCATGCTCGACGGCGCAGGCCACAGCCGCAGCGAGATCCTCGGGAGCCAGAAATTGCAGGGCCGGGTCGTAGCCGGGAGGGACCACGGCGGCGCGCGAGGAGAGGAGCCGGCAGAAGAAATCGTCGCTGTCCCGCGCCGCGACCGTCGCCGGCCGCAGCACGATCCGCTCGGCCTGAGGAAGGCGAGCCGCGAAACGCGCCTCCAGCTCGCGCCAGGCCTCGGCGACCGGGTTCGTGCCCTGCGAGCGATATGATTCCGACACGTATCCGGGGTTGTGATGGTGAGGCGCGTGGGCCGCGGCGCTCGACAGCAGGATGACGCGCGGCACGCCGGCGGCGCTTGCGAAGAACGCCTCGGCTTCGTCCAGATCGGGAAGCGATGATTTGGGATGGAGGCGGGGCCGGTGGACGAGAATCTCCGCGCCGCTAGTTTTCATCTCCGCACCACCCGCTCCGCCACCGCCTGGGCGGACACGATCACCGGTGTGATGCCGCCGCCGGGACGCGTCCAATGGCCCACGCAGTAGAGGCCGCGGATGGGCGTTTCGAGGGGCGGCCGGCGCTCGCCCAGTTGATCGGGCGACATCTCCCAGCCCAGCATGGCGCCGTGATGGTTCCAGGTGAAGCGCCAGGAGGTGTGGGCCGATGCGCTCATCTTGACGGTGATCCGCTCGCCGATGCCGGGCAGGAGGCGCTCCAGGTGCGCGAAGATGAAGCCCTCGATCTCTGTCTTGTGGGCCGGCCAGTCGTGGACGGCATCGTAATCCATCTCCAAGACCTTCTGCATGATCAGGATCTGCCGGCCCGCGGGCGCCACGGCCGGCTCGTAGACGGTCGGCGAGAAGAGCTTGAAACGGAGCGCGCCGCGTCCCATACGCTCCATGTCCCAGGAGTCCCAGTAGTAGCCCTGGACCTCCTCCAGCGTTTCTCTGGAGACGCCTGTCAAACCGAGATGGGTGAGCCAGCAGGGGAATGTCGGACGCAGGCGGCGCAGCTCCTCGATCATCCCCGGCGGCAGGTGCTCCCGGCCGATCAGGGTCTCGAAGGTCTGCAGGAGGTCGGCGTTGGAGATCACGACGCCGGCCTGCACGGAAGCGCGCAGGCCGGCCAGAGGGCCGCGCAGAATCTCGAGCTCGACGCCGCGCGCCACGTCCTTCTCCACCACGATGCGCCGCGCCGCTGTGTTGATGAGGACATGGCCCCCTCGCTCCTCGAAGCGCTGAGCCAGCTCGTCCGCGAAGGCTTGCGAGCCGTTGCGGGGATAGTAGTTGCCGAGGAAGTAGGAGAGCCGCAGCATGGAGTCGAAGACGAACGAGGTGCGGCCGGGGGGCGATCCCCAGTGCGGACAGTCGGCGGTGAGGAGGAGCTTGAGCTTGGGGTTGCGGAACCAGCGGTCGAGGGCTTCCTTGAGGGTCAGATCGCGATAGGGCGCGAGCTTCTCCGGCATCGGTCGCCCGTGAAAGTAATGGAAGAGCCCGAGCAGGTAGGCCTCGCGCACGACGGCGAAGAAGTCATCGAGCGCGGCGGCTTCCTCCGGGAACTCGGCCTTGACCTTGGCGAGATAGTCGTCGAAGTCCGCCGGCACCTCAAAGCGCGTGCCGTCCGGAAAATGGAAGGTGTCGACCGGATCCATCTTGATCCAGCCGCAGGTGATTCCCAGCTCGGCGAGCAGTCGACCGGGGAGGGTTTCGGGATTGCCCAGCAGAGGATAGAAGTGGGTGGCGGCGTCGAAGGTGTAGCCGCGGCGGCGGAAGGTGCTGCAATAGCCGCCGACCATGTAGTGCTGCTCGGCGAGGAGGACCTTGAGACCTTCACGTGCCAGCAGGTTGGCCGCGATCAGCCCGCCGATGCCCGAGCCGATCACCACGGCGTCGTAGGTGGCGTCCGGCGGACGGCGGAGGCTGCGGAAGGGACGCCTCACCGTGGCTCAGTGCCTCCTGGAGGGCTTCGGAGGGCAGGGGGGGTCCGGTCTATTCCGTCCATACGTCTCATGCGCCTCCACGAGCTCGCCGCTGGCGATGGCCGCGCCCATGGAGAGCTCGCCGGCGAGCAGGGTGGCGGCGGCGATCTCGGCCAGCTTGGGGGCTCCACCGGCGCCGGCGCAGCCGAGCATCTCCAGGCACTCGCGCGCCGTTCCCAGGCCCGTGCCGCCGCCGACGGTGGCGACGGTGAGCGACGGCAGGGTGACGCTGGCGTAGAGGTCGCCTTCCCCGGTGCGCTCGAAGACGGTGACGCCCACGGCGGAGTTGGCGACGTTGGCGACGTCCTGGCCGCAGGCGATGAACAGGGCCGTGAGGCCGTTGGCGAAATGGCCGTTGTAGCCGAGGGCGCCGGCCTGCAGGTGGCCGAGCACGGTGCGTTGCCAGACGTCGGCCAGGCCCTCGGGAGTGGTGTGAAGGTAGGCGCGCACGATGCGGGCGGGCAAGCGGGCGCCCGCCAGGACCTTCTTGCCCTTGCCGCCCGCGAACAGCGAGCCGCTCGCCCGCTTCTCGGACTCGGCGCCGCTGAAGATGTAATAGCCGCGCGCCCGCCCCTGCTCCACCAGCCAGCGGCAGGCGCGGTCCGTGGCCTTGACGATCATGTTCATGCCGTGAGCGTCGGCGGTCCAGTAGCAGAAGTGGACGACCACCTCCCGGCCGAGCGGCCGGGGCTCCACGCGCAGCAGCCGGCCGTGGCGGGTGGTGGACTCGGCCTCGGCCTTGAGCGCCGCGAAGCACTCTTCGATGCCGCGGGCGAACTCCGCCGCCGCAGCCACGTCGTCGAAGCGGAAGATAGGGGAGACGCGGTTCTCGTCCAGCATGACCCGCGCCGTGACACCGCCGGCGCGGGTGAGAGCCACCATGCCCCTTTCGTAGGAGCGGACGAGGGCTCCCTCGGTGGTGGCGAGCGGGAGGTAGAAGGTGCCGCGGGCGTGTTCTCCATCAATCAAAAGCGGCCCGGCGACGCCCAGCGGCACTTGCGCCGCGCCGACGGGGTTCTCGACGTTGCCCCGCATCGCCTCGCCGGGGATCGAGCAGGAGCCGACGTGCACGAGGCGCGCGCCGGTGCGTTCCTCGACCCAGCGGCGCCGCGCCTCGACGCCGTCTTCCGCGTATCCCTGTTCTTCGAAACGGGGCACCAGATCGGCGGCCCGCGGCCCTGGAGGAGCTGGCTCGGAGTCGCGGGTCAAGCCGGCCCTCCGGCGGTGCCGGGCGCTCCCAGGATGAGGGCGCAGCAGTGGCCGTCGGCGCTCACCGCGGTCAGCAGCGCCCGCCGGACCTCGACGCGGCGCGCCTCGGCGCCGGCTCCCGGCAAGGGGAAGTCTTCGTCCGCGCTCTCCAGACCGAGGATGCCGGGCAGCGCGCCGTCGGCCAGGGTGCCGAGGATGGCCACGGTCTGGAGAGCTCCCGACGCTCCCATGGCCTCGCCGAGCATGGACTTGATCGCCGTCACCGGCAGATCGGCGGCGCGCGGTCCCATCGCCCGAGCCACGCCGAGCGCCTCCCAACGGTCGACGGCGACGCTGCCGTTCGCCGAGGCGCTCAGGGCATCGATGCCTTCCGGTCCGACCCCGGCGTCGTCGAGCGCCAGCCGCACGGCGCGCGCCACGGCGGCCGCGGCCTCGCCTTCCTCGCGGGAGGCGGCGAAGGCTGCACCGTGGCCGAGCACCTCGGCGAGCACGGCCGCGCCCCGGCCGGCCGCCGATCCGGCCTCTTCCAGGGCCAGCATGGCGGCGCCTTCGGCGAGCGCGAAGCCGTTGCGCCGGCGGTCGAACGGAACGGCGAGCTCCGCTCCAATATCCGCCGAATCCGCCGAGCCGCAGAGCCGGCCGGCACGGTGATAGCCCAGGAACGACTCGAAGCACAGCTCCTCGGCTCCCCCCGCCAGCAGCGCCTCGGCGCGCCCGCTGCGGATGAGGCCGACCGCGTAGGCGATTGCCTGCAGCCCGGAGGCCTCGCCCGCCGAGAGGGTGGAGTTGACGCCGCGCAGGTCGTGCCAGATCGCCGCCTGCCCGGCGGCGGCGTTGATGACGCTGTTGGCGAAGTCGAGGGGGCTGGCATAGGACGGACCGAGCTGCATGCCGCGGCGATCGAACTCGGCGATGGTTCGCACGCTGCAGAAGGTGGTGCCCAGCGCCAGGCCCATCTCCCGGCTGGCCCGCAGCTCGGCCGTCCAGCCGCTCGCCTCCAGGGCCCCTTGCGCCGCCACCAGCAGCAGCCGCGAGGTGCGGTCGATGGGCCGCAGGTTGCGGTCGCCGAGGTAGTCGCGCGGCTCGAAGGGCCGGATCTCACCCGCCTGACGGCAGCCGATCCCTTCGGTCGCGAACAGCTCGATGGGCTTGATGCCGCTGCGGCCTGCGCAGAGGGCCGCGTGCAGGCCCGCCGGCGAGTCCGCCAAGGGGGAGATCACCCCGGCTCCGGTGACGACGACGCGCGGGCACATGGCTAGAGCTCACACTTCCGCAGGATCACCGAGGCGTTGTTGCCGCCGAAGGCGTAGGCGTTGTTCATCGCCAGCCGGACCGGGACGTCGCGTGCCGCGTTGGGCACGAAGTCGAGGTCGTCCTCCGGCTCCTCGAGGTTCATGGTGGGGGGAACGCGGTCCTCCGCGACGGCCAGGGCGCAGACCGCCGCCTCGATGGCGGAGGCCGCTCCCATGGTGTGGCCGATCATCGATTTGATCGAGCTCATCGGCGTCTTGCGGGCGGCCTCGCCGAAGACCCGCTTGACGGCCACCGCCTCCAGCCGGTCGTTGGTGGGCGTGCCGGTGCCGTGAGCGCTGATGTAGCTGACCTCCTCCGGCGCGGCTTGCGCGTCCGCCAGAGCCCGTTGCATGGCGCGCGCCGCGCCGTCGCCTTCCGGGTGGGCGGCCGTCATGTGATGGGCATCGCAGGAAAAGCCGTAGCCGGCGAGCTCGGCGTAGATGCGGGCGCCGCGCGCCAGCGCTCTCTCCAGCGGCTCCAGCACCAGCACCGCGGCGCCTTCGCCGGGGATCATCCCCCTGCGGTTGCGGTCGAACGGCTGGCAGCGCTCGGGGGCGATGGCGCCGAGGCGGGCGAAGCCGGTGTAGGTGATGCGCGAGAAGGCGTCCGCGCCGCCTGCCAGCATCAGGTCCGCCCGGCCGGCGCGCAGGAGGTCCATGGCGTGGGCGATGGCATAGTTGCCGGCGGCGCAGGCGTTGGGGAACATCGCGTTGGGGCCGGCGAAGCCCAGCTCGCGCCCCACGTGCGCGGCGATCATGTGGCAAGGATAGAGCGAAATGAACTCGGCTCCCACCTGGTCGAGCTCGCCGGCGAGGTAGCGGTCGTCGAAGCGCTCGACCTCGCGCGGCTCGCCGGAGGTGGTGCCCATGGCAACGCCGGCCCGCTCGGGAGCGAGGGCGGCGGCATCGAGCCCGGCATCTTCCAGGGCCATCCGCGCCGCCGCGATGGCGAGCAGAGAGGCGCGGCCGAGCGCTCCGGGCTCGAGCCTCTGAACATACGGCTCGGCCCGGAAGCCCCGTACCTCCGCTCCCAGATGGACGCTGAAGGCGCGAGTGTCGAACGACTCCACCGGGGCGAAGCCGCTGCGGCCGGAGAGGAGGGCCTGCCAGACCTCGTCGCGGCCGGCGCCGACCGGGGTGACCAGGCCGAGGCCGGTCACCGCCACGCGCGGATTCAACCCTGCACCGCCTGCTCCGCCAGGCGACGCTGGACCAGCTCCACCATCGCCGGCAGGCTGTCGACCTGCTTGTAGTGCTCGTCCGCCAGCTCCAGTCTGAACGCCATGTCGACGTCGACCCCGATCTCCAGCAGCGAGAGCGAATCCAGCTTGAGGTCGTCCCGCAGGGTGTCGTCATCCCCGATGCGGCTGGGGTTGAGACCGGCGACGTTGGCGATGATCTGCTTGATACGGCTCCTGATGTCTTCTGCGCTCATGCTCACTCCTTCTTCCTCCGTGCCGCGAGCGGCCCGGTCCGCCGGGCGGCCCGTCAGCTCGCGTGGTCGATGAGGACTCGGCAACCGCGAGGCGCCGGTCCGCTGTCCAGTGGAAAGAACTCAGAGCTTCAACGGGTTCCGGACCACCGGTCGTCCCCGCTCCCCTGATGGGCTCGTTGGCTCGAGGCTGGAATCTCTCGCGGCTCGGCCAGGATCCCGAGGTCATACGCCCGCCGCACGGCCTCCCGGCGGCGGTGCACCTGCAGCTTCTCGAGGATCCGGTGCACATGGTTCTTGACGGTCTGCACCGTGATGTGGAGCTGCCGGCCGGCCTCCTTGTTGCCCAGGCCCGCCGCCAGCAGGGTAAGGATCTCCCGCTCGCGGTGGGTCAACGGCTCGCTCCCGGAGCCCGCCGGCACCGGCTCGGCCTGGCACGACAGCAGCGAGATCCGCGCCAGCACCGCGCTGATGATGTGCGGCGAGCAGGTCACCAGGCCCTGCTGCGCGTCGTGGATCACCGCCATGAGCTGCTGCGGCGACGAGCCCTTGAGCACGTAGGCGGCGGCTCCGGCCTCGATGAAGTCGACGACGCTCTCGTCCTCCCCCTCGAGCCCGACGACGATCAGCTTGGCCGCCGGCCACCGGTCGCGCGCCTGCCAGGTGCGAGACAGGGCAGCCGGTCGGTCGCACCCGGCGTCGATCAGGACCACGTCGACGCAGCCGTCGTCGGGCGTTCCTTCGCGAGAGGCGGCTGCAACTTCCAAGCCGTCGCAGCGGGCGAGCTCGACCTCCAGCACCTCGCGGAGCATCCGGTCCTCGCTCCATACGGCGGTCCGAATCGCAGGCGGCATCGAGGGCTCCCGGGCTCATCGCCGACGCCGGTCCGGCAGCCAGCCGCGCTCGACGGCGTGATGGACCGCGGCCCAGCGGCTGTGAACTCCCAAGGTCTCGAGGACCTTGTGGACGTGGTTCTTGACCGTGTGCACCGACAGGAACAGACGGCGGGCGATCTCCTGATTGCTCAGGCCGTCGGCGATCAGGCGGAGGATCTCCAGCTCGCGCGGCGTCAGCATCAGATATTCGAGCTTGTTGCGCCGCCGCCGCTCGCGGCCGAGCTTCGCCAGGCGCGCGAAGAGGGTGTTGGCGAGGCGCGGCGTGCAGATGCGGTCGCCCCGGGAGACGGCCTCGATCGCCGCCCGCAGCTCGCTCACCGACTGATCGCGCGCCAGGTAGCCGCTGGCTCCGGCGTCGAGAAAGTCCAGGATCCGTTCGTCGGCTTCGTCCCGGCCGAGGAGCATCACCCGCGACTTCGGGAAGCGCTCTCCCACCGCGTGGAGAAAACCGCAGACGCCGTCGTTGGTGGCATCGAGGGCCACCAGCAGGACGTCGGCGCGGATCTGCGCCAGCCGTTCGAGCGCCTCCTGAGGAGTCGAGAACTTCCCGGCGATCTCGAATCGGCACTCCCGCGCGAGCACACCGGCGAGGCACTCGCGAAAGAGTTGGTGAGAGTCGACGATCACCAATCTCAGGGTCAGCTCCTCCAAGGCCTGCTCGCCTGATCGCTCAGAGCGGCCAGCCGCGGGTTCGAGCTTCCAGATCGCCTCGGTCGCCGGTAAGAGATCTTGCGTCGTCATCGCTCTACCCCCGTTCGGGGAAGATTAGGCGCTCCGGACAACGCTGGCGTTACAGCGTCGATCTCACCCAGATTGTATCTCGCTACAAGCGCTCCGGTGGTGACAATCTCGGGTAAAAGTCAACCATGCTCTCGAAAGAAAATCTAAAAATGCGATTGAGAATAAACTGATAAAAAGGGGCGCAGACGAGCAAAGTTCCCGCGAGCGAGAACGAAAGGGCACCTCCGCGGATCTTTTTAGCGGCCCGGCGCGGTATAGGTGATGCGGTAGATGGCGCCGGCGTCGTCGTCCGAAACCAGGAGCGAACCGTCCGCCAGGACCTCGACGTCCACCGGCCGGCCCCAGTTGCTGCCGTTGCGCAGCCAGCCCTCGGCGAACGGCTCGTACGCGACCGCCTTCTCGCCCTGGAGACGGACCAGGGTCACCCGGTAGCCGATCGGCTCGGAGCGGTTCCACGAGCCGTGCTCGGCGATGAAGATCTGCCCGCGGTAGGCCGCGGGGAACATGGTGCCGGTGTAGAAGCGCATGCCGATCGCGGCGACGTGAGGCGCGAGGTCGATGGCGGGCGGCACGAACTCGGAGCAAGGGTGCTTGCGGCCGAACTCAGGGTCGGCGATGCGCCCGGCGTGGCAGTACGGAAAGCCGAAGTGGAGACCGGCCCGCGGCGCGCGGTCCAGCTCGTCGGGCGGCGAGTCGTCGCCCATCCAGTCGCGGCCGTTGTCGGTGAACCACAGCTCGTGAGTCTGCGGATGCCAGTCGAAGCCGACCGTGTTGCGGATGCCGCGGGCGAAGATCTCCGGCTTGCCGCCCTGCGGCGAGAGGCGGGTGACGGTCGAGTAGATCGGGTTGTCCGGATCGCAGATGTTGCAGGGAGCCCCCACCGGCACGTAGAGCTTGCCGTCGGGGCCGAAGCGGATGAACTTCCAGCCGTGGTGGCCCTCCGAGGGGTAGGCGTCGCTCACCACCTTCGGTTTCGGCGGGTCGGTCAGCCGGTCGTCGATGCCGTCGAAGCGCAACACGCGGGAGATCTCGGCCACGTAGAGGGCACCGTCCTTCCACGCCACGCCGTTCGGCGAGCGCAGGCCGGAGGCGATCGTGCGGACTTCGTCCCCCCGCCCGTCCTTGTTGCGGTCCACCACGGCGTAGACCTTCCCCGGTCCCCTCGTCCCGACGTAGAGGATGCCCTTGGGCGAGAGCGTCATCGAACGGGCGCCGGGGACCTGATCGGAGAAGACGGCGATCGAGAAGCCGGCGGGGAGCTTGATGCGGTCGAGGGGCAGCCGGCCGCCGGGTTGCTGAGCCGCCTCCGGAGCGGCGCAGGCCAGCAGGACGCCCAGGAGGGCGAAGAATCTTAGATTTTCGATCTTGGCTTTTGGATTGACGACGTGCATGACGGGTGTTCCCCCCTGTTTCCGTCTGAGGCCTCGCAAGAATCGTGCACCAGGGCTCCCGTTCCGAGCCCAATCCAAAATCAGCTCAAGATGAGTCCCACTCCCACGGCCATCAATCCCAGGGCCAGCGACTTGGGCAGGGTCACCGTCTCGCGGAAGAAGATCCAGCCCGAGATCATGGACATGAAGTTGCCGATCCCCCGCTTCAGGGTCTCGACGGTCCCCACGAAGATGAAAGGCAGGGCCAGGAGCTGAAGTCCGAGGGCGAGGCAGCTCACGACGAGCGCGAGGGCGAAGAGCCCCGGCACCCGCCGCACGCCGGCGAGGTCGCGCTGCCGGCGCTGGCCGAGGAGCACGATCAGGACTCCCGCCGCCACTCCGGCGTTCAGCACGGTGCCGTGAAAGGGCGCCGCCGCACGGGTCAGCGCCAGCTTGTCGAGCGGAATGGTCATCGCCCAGAAGAGAGAGGTGAGCGCCACGAAGAGCGCTCCCTTGAGATGGCGGCTCCGCTCGTACTCGTGCCCGACCGCCGGCTCCTCCGGCTTCTCCACCTGGGAAGGCTTCGCCGCACGGGGCCAGTTGAGCCAGACCGCGCCGGCGATGACCATCAGGATGCCGGCGCCGGCGGCGAGGGAAGGGCGCTCGCCGAGCATGGGGATCGCCAGCAGGGCGGCGAAGACGGGGGTCAGGGAGAGCAGCGGCACGCTCACGGAGAGCGGGACGATCCGCATGCCTTCGAGGAGAAAGAGGTTGGCGAAGATGTTGAGCAGCACCGAGGCCAGGGCCGGCGTCCAGTAGCCCGTCGACGGCAGGGAGGCACCGACGATCAGGGTCCAGGCCGCGAACAGGGGAGCCGAGCCGAGGGTCAGCAGGAAGACGAGCGCCACCGACGGCACTTCCTGCAGCAGAAGCTTGCGCTGCAGGTCGAACCCCGCCCACGCGAGACTGGAGGCGATCACGAGCAGGAGCGGGAGGAGGGGGATGGACATGGGGAGCGGGTGCAGTCTACCCTGAAGCTCCGATGAACCTGACTCCCGACATGGTCGCCGACATCCTGGTGCGCCAGGGTTACCTCACGCCCGAGCAGGGCGAAACCATCAAGCAGGAAGGCAAGGCCCTGCCCAGCCGGCTGCGCTCGCCGCACGCCTACGAGCAGAAGGCCGTGGCCTACGACCTGATCTGCCAGTTGCGTCTGCCCAACCGCCGCGACTCCGGCAGCGCCGTCACCGAGACGGACATCGCCCAGGCCATCGCCGCCGACGCCAAGCTCGATCACGTGCGCATCGACACCCTGAGCCTCAACGCCGACCTGATGGAATCGAAGATGTCGCGCCCCTTCGCCCGTCGCCACCGCATGATCCCGCTCGACATGGCCAACGGCCGCCTGCGGGTGGCCTGCGCCAATCCGTACGACATCGAGGGTCTCGACTCCTTCCGCCGCATCGCCGGGCGGGAGATCCAGCTCGTCGTGGCCTCCGAGCCCGACGTCCTCAAGGCGATCACCGAATTCTACGGCCTGCGCCATTCGGTAAAGCGGGCCGAGCGCGACCTCTCCGCCGGCATCGATCTCGGCAACCTCGAGCAGCTCGTCCGCATGAAGAGCGAGACCGAGATCGAGTCCTCGGACCAGCACGTCGTCAACGCCGTCGAGTTCATGCTGCAGCACGCCTTCGAGAGCCGGGCGAGCGACATCCACATCGAGCCCAAGCGCGAGGAGAGCCTGATCCGCTTCCGCATCGACGGCGTGCTGCACGACATTCAGAAGATGCCGAAGATCGTCCACGCCGCCGTCACCTCGCGTATCAAGACCATGTCCCGGCTCGACATCGCCGAGAAGCGCCGGCCGCAGGACGGCCGCGTCAAGATGAACCGCGCCGGCCGCGAGGTCGAGCTGCGGGTCGCGACCCTGCCCGTCGCCTTCGGCGAGAAGGTGGTGATGCGCATCTTCGACCCGCAGGTAGTGATGCAGGACCTCTCGGGCCTCGGCTTCTACCCGGACGAGCTGCAGACCTTCAACGACTTCATCAGCCGGCCGCACGGCATCGTCCTGGTGACCGGCCCTACCGGCTCCGGCAAGACCACCACGCTGTACTCGGCGCTCAAGACCATCTGCAGCCGCGAGATCAACGTGACCACGATCGAGGACCCGATCGAGATGGTCTACCAGGACTTCAACCAGACCGAGGTGCAGCTCAAGGTAGGGATCAACTTCGCCAGCGCGCTGCGCCACATCCTGCGCCAGGACCCGGACGTGATCATGGTGGGCGAAATTCGCGACGGCGAGACGGCCCAGTACGCCATCCAGGCCGCGCTGACGGGGCACCTCGTCTTCTCCACCCTGCACACCAATGACGCCTCCTCCTCCATCTCCCGCCTGGCAGACCTGGGAGTCGAGCGCTTCCTCATCAGCTCCACTCTGGTCGGCGCGATGGCCCAGCGGCTGGTGCGCCGCATCTGCCCGCACTGCGTGACCGAGCGCCATCTGGAGGCCGACGAGGCCGCCATGCTGCGCCTCGCCGTGCCGGCCGGCAAGCGGGTGAAGGTGAAGGAAGGGGAAGGCTGCTTCGAGTGCCGCAACACCGGATATTTCGGGCGTACCGGGATCTTCGAGATCATGCCGCTGGACGAGGGCGTCAAGAACCTGATCATCCAGGGGGCCGACGCTCCCGAGATCAAGCGCGAGGCGACCAAGAACGGCATGCGCACCCTCCGCCAGTCCGCCCTGCGGAAGCTCGCGGAGGGTGTGACGACGTTCGAAGAGGTGGTGCGGGTGACGGGGCTGTAAACCCTCACCCCACCGCCACCTCGCCCGAGAAGTGCTGCCGGATCAGGTCGTGGGCGTGGCGGGCGTCCTCGCGCGGCTCGGCGATGCGTCCGAAGAGGGTCTTGTAGGTGAGGTCCAGCGTCTCCAGATCCTGCTCTTGGAGGAGCTTCATGAGCTCGCTCAGAGCGCGTTGCGAGGCTCCGGGATGGATCTGGCGTTCGAACTCCCGCTCCAGCAGGACGAGGGCGAAGAGGAGCGGCTCGGGCAGCTCGGCCGGCGAAGGCTCGGGCGGCGGCGGCGGGAACTGGGCCCCGCGCACCACCTTCTCCGGCGGCCGGCCCTCCGGCAACTCGGCCGGTGCGGCCCGCTTCTCGAAACGGAACGGCAACGAACGCACCTGGTTGGCGAAGCGGGAAAAGAGGCCCACCAGCTCTTTCTCGGAGGAGAAATTCCCCACCATCCGGGCATCGCGGCCGATCTCCAGGTGCTCGGTCTCCTGCAGCACCACGTGAGCGCGCGCCGACTCCTCGAGCTGCAACGAGCGGGCGTTCACCTTCCAGGCGGTGAGGAACCCTTGCACGTAACAGGTCTCGGGGCAGCGGACGGTGATCGCTTCCACCTCGACGCCGCGTTCGATGCGGATGGAGCCGCCCAGCGACTCGAGCATGCCGTACTTCCCCGAGTTCTGGACCACCAGGTTGCCGGGCGCGTGGATCGAGAGCTGACCGTCGGGATCGATCTCGATGCGCAGGCCGCGCGGGATGATCATGGTCGGCGCGGCGTCGTCGGCGGGGCTGCGGCTCATCGGCGCTTCCTTCCTCCCGACCCTCTGCCGGCTGCGGATGGGAGCGGCTCGAAGTTGGCGACCGGCGGGGCGTTGCGCGCCCGCACCAGCAGCCGCTCCTCGCTGGGCCAGCGGTGGTCCAGGATGTAGATCAACGGGTCCACGGGCCGGTAGACGCCGTCGGCCCCCCGGCGGCGGACTTCATAGTGCAGATGCGGGCTGGAGCTCCAGCCGGTGTTCCCCACGGTCGCCAGCAGGTTTCCCCGCTGCACTCGCTGGCCCGGCCTCACCTCGATCCGGCTGTTGTGACCGAACACGGTGACGAAGTCTTCGCCGTTCTGGACCATCACCAGGTTGCCGAAGCGCCACCACACGGCGCTGCGGCCGAGAGGATACTGGCCGGCGAAAGCGACGACGCCGTCGGCGGTGGCGTAGACCGGCGTCTCGGGCGGCGCCGCCAGATCGGCGCCGGTGTGCAGCTCGAGCTCGCGGGTGAACGGGCTGCGGCGGTTGCCGAAGGAGCTGGTGAGCACGAACTCGTCCCGCAGCGGGCAGACCGAAGGCGTGGTCCGCACCTGGTCCGGATGCGCGCCTTCGAACTCCTCTACCGCCCGCAGGGAGCCATCGAGCACGATCAGCCGGTCCCGCACGCGGAGCCGCAGGCGGTCCCCTCCCTCGATCGCACCGGCATAGATCGAGCCGGCGGCCGGCGGTGGCAGGGCCGCGGGTGCCACATTCCGCTGCTGCGGCGGCTCGGGCCTCAGGCCGTAAGCAAGGAAGATCTTCCCCAGCCGCTGATCCAGCTCCGTGGTCCGGTCATCGAGCTGGCCGGCGCGGTCCACCAGGGCCTGCAACCGCTCCCCCTGGTGAGCGCGCTCCGCGATCAGCACCTGATACTCCTGGCGGTTCATCAGGCCGCCGATCACTCCCGGCGCGACGGCCGCGGCCAGCGCCAGCGCCAGCAGGTAGAGCAGCACCAGCACCGACCAGGCGGTGAGCTGGCCGCGGGAGAGGAAGAGATAGCGCACCCGCTTGCGGATGTCGCTGGGGTGGATCTGGACCTCGAGGCTCCAGCTCTCCGCGGGCGGGAAGGCTGGGCCTTTCACCGGGCCCCGGAAGCGGCCGAGCTTCACGCGGCCCCCATCCTAGGGCCCCGCCACGGCCGGCGACAGGATCGGGTTCACCCGCTCGATCGCCTCCTCGCTGGCGTGCTGGCGGACGATCTCCAACAGCCCGCGATGCACGGCCGGGCTCCCTGCCACGATGTTGCCGCTGCCGAAGGAGCCGTCTCCGCCGTCGAGATCGGTGACGATGCCGCCGGCCTCCCGCACCATCAGCATGCCGGCGCCGATGTCCCAGGGCGAGAGGCGGAACTCGAAAAAGCCATCGTAGACGCCGGCGGCCGTGTAGGCCAGATCGAGGGCGGCCGAGCCGCAGCGGCGGATGGCTTTGGCGTGCCGGAAGACATCGCGAAAGATCGCCAGATAGATGTCGAGCGTCGAGAGGGCGCGGAACGGATAACCCGTGGCCAGAAACGCGCCGTCCAACCCGTCGCGGCGGGAGGTCTGCATGGGCCGGCCGTTCCAGAAGGCTCCCCCACCCCGGACGGCGGTGAACAGATTGTGCCCCTCGGGATCCTCGATGGCACCGGCCAGGAGCTCGTCCCCACGGCGGCAGGCGATGGAGACGCAGTACACCGGGAGGCCCTGAAGGAAGTTGGTGGTGCCGTCCAGCGGATCGATCAGCCACTCGTAGTCGCCGTGCCCCTCGCCGGCGCCGCTGCCTTCCTCGGCCAGGATCCGGTGGTCCGGGAAGCGCTGGCGGATGACGGCGAGGACCGCGGCCTCGCTCTCCCGGTCCGCCCGGGTGACGAAGTCGTTCTCCGCCTTGCGCCGCACGTCGAGATCGGCGCCGCGAAAGTAGCGGGTGATGACTTCCGCTCCGGCATGGGCGGCGGCGACAGCGGTGGCGAGGAGCTCGTCGTGCATGGCGGAGTATTATGACAGCCCTCAGTCAGGGCCGCCGTAATACGCCTTCACCACCCTCTCGGCTTTGCGCCCGAGAAAACGAAAATCAGCCTCACCCTCGCTATCCGAGCCGGGAGCGCTGAAGGCCTTCCAGACGAAGGTGCCGGCGAGCCAGGGCCGGCGGTCGAGGGCTTTGAACAGGGCCTGATAGGCGAGGGCCTGGTCGTCCTCCGAGAACTCGCCGCCTTCGGTGTGCGGCGCCACCCACGCGGCCCGCCGGGCGGCGAAACCCACTTCGGTCAGCAGGACGGGCCGGCCGAACCGGCGAGAGGCTGCGGCCAGCCGATCCGCGATCGCCTCCGCGCCCCGTTCGAGATCCGCTCGGCCGGCCTGGGGAGAGTCGGCCAAGGGAAAGTAGGCGTCGATGCCGATGAAGTCGAGGCGGTCCCAGAACCGCACCTGCTCCAGATCGCCGTACCAGTTTCCCGAGTAGGTGACCGCCCCTGGAAAGAAGAGACGTACGTCGGCGATCAGCTCGCGCCACTCCTCCTCGCGGTCCATCGTCCTGGACAGCTCGACGCCGACGCTGAAGAGGTCCGCACCCGCCCTGCGGGCGAGCAGGGCATGATGGAGGATGTAGCGCCGGTAGGTTCGCCACCAGGTCGCCCAGTCCGCCTCGCTCGCCATGCGGATGTCGCCCGGCCAGGAGCCGTGAAGCCAGAGGTGCGGCTTGTAGAGAACGTGAAAGCCGCGGGCCCGGGCCAGGCGCGTGGCGTGGATCAGGCCGATATCGGTCTCGCTCCCGGGGCGCCGATTGAGATAGCGCAGCTCCGGCCGGTCCGGCCGCCGTTGAAAGGCGAACGGCATCACCGACACCGCGTTGGCCCCCAGCGCCGCGAAGACATCGAGCTGCTGGCCCACCGAGGGAGCGTGGTAGCCGCCCTCCAGACGGTTCAACATGGCGAGGGAGATGCCTTTGAGGAAGGGTGTTCTGGAGACGTTTAGGGTAGGGGCGGGTCTGGACGGTGGGCGGGGGCGCGACCCGCCCTGGTGGCTGCGGAGGCCGTCGCCGTCCCCGCCCAGGGCGGGTCGCGCCCCCACGCCGCCGTCCAGACCCGCCCCTACCCTAAGCAGATTCAGGATCGATTCCACCTTTTCGACGTCTGGCACAGCCGACAATTTCTCGCTCAGCGATTTCCCCGGCAGGCGTTCGACGACCACCGCCGCCGCGGGCGTCCAGAGGGGAATCGAAGCGTCCGGCGGCTCCTCGGCGGCAAGGATCTCGCCCGGTGCCGGTAGGACCTTCGCGCTGGCGAGGAGCGGCAGCCATTCGGTGAACGGGCGGCCGTACCAGTCCCGGGAGAGCCACAGTGCCGCGCCGCGCTCCAGGGCGATGGGAGCCTTGCCTTGCAGGCCCGCGCGAGCCAGCAGCACCCGCGCCAGAGCGAAACGGTAAGCGCCGAGATCGGCGGCGTTGTAGACGAGGTTCAGGTCGGCCTGCCGGCCGGGAACCGCTTCGCCGATCTCGCCGGTGTGGCGGCCTTGAGCCACGTGGTCCGGCTCGACGAGGATGGTGATGGGAGAGGCGAGCGCCACCGGCACGCGCGGGGCCATCTCGGAGACGGCATGGTCCAGCTCAGTCGCCAGGCGGGTGAGCTCGACACGGTCCCGGCCGCCAGGAGCGACGAGCAGGGTTACCCGCTCGGCGCGGATGGACACCGGCGCGGCCGTCTCCTCCGCGGCTCCGTCCGAGCAGGCGGTGGCGAGGAGGAGCAGGCAGGCCAGAGCGGCCCCCGCCCAGCCCTCACCTCCCCGGCCCTCCTCTCCCGCCCCCTCCCTCCCCACCGCACCGGGAGAGGGGCCGGGGGTGAGCGTTCGGGCGGGGGCCGCCGCCATGTCAGCCGCCGCTCGGCTTCTTCTCGACCGGCTTCTCCACCGGCTTCGGACGCGGGGTCATCACATCAAGCACGACCTTCCAGGAGCCGTCCTGCTGCTTTCTCCAGATCCTGAAATAGTTGTGTGATTTCACCCAGCCACTCTCGGCGCCGCTTTCATGGCTCTTGGCGATGCCATAGGTGGAGCCGAGATCGCCCGAGATGGCGACCACCGTGCCGGAAGGCTCCCAGGTCATCGCCGCAGGATCCTTCGCCAGCGCGGCGCGGATCGCCTCGGCGTTCAGCGCGGGCTGCAGGCCCTCCCGATAGAGCCGGGCTTGTCCCGTCAACACGCCGAGATAGGCGGCCGAGGTTCCCTTCTCGGCGGCAGCAGCGAAGGCCCGGTCCGCGGCCTCGAGGCGCTTCAGCTCCGCCCCGGCGTCGGTCTTGGGGAGCGAGGCTTTCTCGATCCGGGCGGGATTCGCGGGCGGGATCGAGGGCTCGATGCGAGAAGCCGGCGGAGGATGGCTGACGCCGTGATCGAGCTTCACCTTCCAGGTGCCGTCGGCCTGCTTCTGCCACAAGGTGATGAAGTCGCCGTGAGCCACATTCGGATCGTCCTTCCCCTTGGCCCGCAGCTCCCACGGGCCGGTCGTATACCCGAGATCGCCCGCGAGGGAGACGTCGGCGAACACCGGATACCATGAGAGAAACGCCGTCGATTGCGGGCGAGAGCGCATGAACTCCCGGCCGGGGACAGGATCGGGACGGAAGAGCACGGAGTCGTCGGCGAAGAACTCGACGAAGGAGTCACGGATCCCCTTCTCCCCCGCCGTCTTCGAGAAGGCGTTCTCCGTCGCCACCACGGAATCGAGGGCCGCCTGCCGGTCGATCGTCTGTGCGGTCACGGCTCCGGCGGCGAGCGCGGCCGCGAGCCCGAAAACTAAGATCTTTTTCATGGGACCTCCTGCGCTAGCACGGGAGGGATCGTACTACGCCCGGGATACCCCTCCACGCGCGTTGTGGTTTCGCACGGTCCTGCCCTTCGAAGCCTCACCCCCTGTCCCCCTCTCCCTGACGGGCGAGGGGGGACCCATGCGAAGGCGATTGCCTAAAAGCAGGCCCCCTATCAGCAAGGCAGGTTGT
>DASYTJ010000065.1:0-8220 GCA_036002325.1 Thermoanaerobaculia bacterium
CGAGGCCCTGGCCGCCAACCGCCGGCGCAACCTCGCACGCCTGCGCCGCCGGCAGCCCGCGATCCTCTCCCACTACGGCGCCACGATGTCGGCCGAGAACCTCGCCGACGAGGACCTGCTGGCGCTGTTCGCCGACGCCGATCTGGTGAACGACAGCCCGCTGGAGGTCGCAAAGAGCCTCACCTTCAGCCATCCGCAGCTCGCCACCCGCAACGCGGACACGGCGGCCGTGGTGATGGACGACCACATCGACACCGCCGACGAGCTGCTGGCGTTCGCCACCGTGATCTCCAGCCTGGGTCCCGCTACCGAGCAGGGCGGCTGGGCCAAGATCAGTCCCTCGATCGACCAGAACGGCCAGCCTCTGAAGTGGGGGCCCGGCTACGAGGCGGAGGATCATCCCGAGGGCTCGACCGTCTACTACTACGACCTCAACAACAAGATCGCCGGCACCGCCGACGAGCCGCCCGGCGACAGCTCGGGTCTCGGCACGGTCAATCAGGCGCTGAAGACCTCGCAGAACGACATGCGGTTGGAGAACCAGTCATGGAGCGTCCTTCAGGGCACGCCCGACGTCCGCCAGTCGAGCGACGCCACCGCCAACCGTTTCGCCGCGTTCAAGGCGGCCGCGCCCGAGGCCGGCGAGTTCACCTTCACCCTCAACAACCGCACGCCCGGCTACGGCCTCAACGTGCCCAAGGAATCGATCGATTTCGTCCCGGACGGGACCGATCCACGCAAGGGGCAGTTCTCGATCGACGCCAAGAACACCTTCCTGCGCACCCTCTCCTCCTACGTGCAGTTCCTCGATTCCCAGGGCAAGGCGATCGACAACCCGCCGGGCTGGAACGAGCGCCTCCCCGGCTTCCTGCAAGGGATCTTCGAGAGCCCGAGCACGAAGTACATCTCGTCGGTGACGGCCGTCAACGTCATCCTCGGCATCCCCATGCCGACCGATCCCATCGAGCTCGCCTATCCCTGGCCGGGAGAGGCGGCGTCCTGCCAGCTCATGTTCGGCGGCATCGGCACCCGCAACTGGAACGGCACGGTCGATCCGATGGGCATCCTCCTCACCGGGATCTTCCAGTACGGCGTTCCCATGCTCTTCATGCTGGGCGGCGCCGCCATCACCAGCACCGCCTGGTTCAAGGATTTCGTGTCGAAGACCGACAACATCGTCGCCGCCCTCGGCGTCGCCTTCCCCATCGTGGGCGGCGGCGTGGCCACGGCGGCGGCGCTCACCAACACCAAGCGGGTGCTCTTCTCCTTCGCCGGCGCCATCGCCGGCATCATCGTCGGCAAAGGGCTGGAGAAGCTGGCGGCCTACATCATCGCCAAGCTGACCGCGGCCCAGATCGCCAACGCCGTCCCCATCGTCGGCTTCGCCTTCCGCATGGCGCAGATGGCGATCACCTTCGCCAATCTGGCGGAGACGACCATCGAGGTGGCCATCTCCCCGGCCACCTACACCGTCGAGGTCCGGCGCCAGCTCGCTCTGGAGCTGACGATGTCGCCCGACCCGCTGCACGGCACGCCGACGCAGCCGGCCGTCTGGCCCAAGGTCGCCACCAACTACGTCGCCACCGTGCAGTACCGCAACGGCACCAACTTCACCGTCACCGGCGATCTGCCTACGGACCCCTCGAAGCGCGACCAGCCGGTGGTGGTGAGCTTCCCCGAGCTGCCGGGTGGCGGCCAGTTTCAGGTCGTCTTCGGCGTCTACTCCTCCACGCAGTGGCTGGCCGGCAACTGGGCCAGCTCCTGGGTGGATGCGGTGGCGCCTTCAGGCAGCGGCGGCGTGCTCAAGATGCAGGGCCAGATCCAGGAGCTGCTCGTGCCGCTGTCGCCCGATACCCAGTACCTGTATGACAGCAAGCTGACCTATGACGCCGGGGCCGGCCGTCACGTCTGGCACAAGGGGGATCAGCCCACGGCCGTCATCACCGACCTGAACGGCGGCAGCACCGGCCACAACCTCGCGCAGCTCGTCAACATCACCCTCAACGACAAGGCCTACATGCTTGGCTACTGCTGGCAGGCCTCGGGCCAGCACCTGCCGTTTTGCGGCACCTCCGACCCTACCGACGGCCAGATCTACGCCTTCCAGAACATCAGCACGCTGGCTAATCCGCAGGCGGCGCTCAAGTTCCCGAGCTGCGGCTTCTCGGCCCAGCCCTACCTGGTGTACGACCAGTTCGGACCGGCCCCCCTGTTCTCCCTCGACAGCACCTTCCAGTCGGGTCTCGACCAGGGGAAGATCACGCCCGAGCTGCGGGCCGCTTTCACCGCCAACCAATACGCGCTGCCCGAGAACGCCACCGTGCAGGTGAAGCAGTCCACGGTGCGATGGCTGATCTTCACCGGCCTCACCGATCCGACCTACGACCTGCGGCGCGAGCCGACCGGCCGCATCAGCGTCTTCAGCTATCCGACGCCGGTCTTCAGCCCCAACAACTTCTACGTCGATCCGCGTTCCGGTCTGTATCACCTGCGGCGCGTGGTGCTCGACGACAAGACTCCGTTCGACATGAATCCGGGCAAGTCCTACGGCTATTTCACCGAGGCGCACCTGGACTCGATCGTGGTCCATCCCGCCGGCTACGTGGTGGGCGTCAACTTCAAGAACAGCAAGATGGAGATCATTCAGATCCCTGCGGAAAGCGTGGCCGACGACAAGGCGCAGCCCGCCTCCATGGTCTCCGGCGTCGGCATTCGCCAGGGTCTGATGAACGGCCCCATCGCCATCGCCGTCACCTCCGACGGCCGCCTGCTCGTGCTCGAAGGTCTCAACAAGCGCGTTCAGGCCTTCGACCTCAACGGTAACCCGGTGGCCAGCTTCGACGGCGGCAACCTCACCAAGCTCGACGGCGGCCTCGCCGGCTCGCTCGACCAGGGGCTCGCCACCATGCCCTTGCGCGAGGCTTTCAAGGCCGCCGGCGCCGTCCTCTCCAGCCACTGGATGATCACCGACGGGCCGAACCAGTACGACATCCAGCTCGACTCGACCGGCCAGCTCAACCTGCAGCAGAACGGCGCCGACCTCTCCAGCGAATGGCTGATCCGCGACGCGGGCGGCAGCTATCCGGTAAAGGCCGAGACCAACCGTCTGGCGGTCCAGGTCCAGCCCCCCTTCGACATGCCGCTCGAATACCGCAGCCTGCTCGACCGCGGCGGCGTGACCGAGGAGATCGTGGCGTCCTTCGCCGCGCACGGCATCACCCTGGCCATGCAGGCGAACGTCGGCGGCAACGGCCTCCACGTGCCGGCCTCTTACCAGGTGGATCTGGCGCGGGGAGTCATCTCGGCCGACCTCAAGGCTGCCTTCGCCACCCGCGGCGTCACCATCACCGACCAGGCGGTTCTCACCTCCCGCGTGGTGGTCCGAGTCCAGACGCCGGGCGGCCTGTGGGTGATCGACGACACCGATGCTACTCAGTCCTATCGCGTCTCCCGCGACGCCAACGACCCCACGAAGCTCCAGGCCATCTACTGGAACCCCACCATGAAACTGCACGTGCCGGACCCCCTGGAGAAAGTGACCTATCTCGATCTCGCCGTGGAGATGCAGGGCTTCATCTATGTCCTCTCCTACACGGGCGAGGGCAAGGTCGTCGACGACTACAAGCTCGACCTCTACGATCCGCTCGGCAACTGGCTGTCGCGCACGCCGGACAAGGCCAAGAACCCGAACGCCAAGGGCGTCAACAGCGCCCGCCTCATCGTGGACATGTGGCGCTCCATGTACACGCTGAACTTCGAGAAGTTCCTCGGTCCCAACGACCGCACCGAGCCCTCGGTCAGCACCTGGCTGCCGACCACCCCGTAGGGCTGATTCCGCACCCTCGCGCTCGGGTCAGGGGATGTTGCCCGGGCGCGGGGTCTCCCCTCCGAAACCTCACCCCCTGACCCCCTCTCCAGCGGAGCTGGAGAGGGGGAACTTTTTCTCAGCCGATCACCCACCCCGGCACCGCCGCAATCGAGTCCAGTACCACGTCCGCTTCGCGCTGCGCCCGGGGTTCATCCTGCGGCCGGTATTTGCCTGTCCTTACGGCGACGCCGATCATGCCGGCGGCGCGGGCTCCGGCGACGTCCGATTCGAGATCGTCCCCCACGACGGCGATGCGTTCGTGTGGCAGCCCCAGCTCCTTGGCCGCGGCTGCGAAGAAGACCGGGCTCGGTTTGCCGGCCAGCGTTGCCGCCTTGCCGCTGCCGTACTCCAGGGCAGCCACGAAGGGGCCGGCGTCCAGGCTCAATCCGCCTTCGGTATACCAATAACGGTTCCGTTGAATCGCCAGCAGCTCGGCGCCGTCGAGTAGATTGCGGAACGCCTGGTTGAGCAGGGGAAAGGTCCAGCCCTCGCCGAGATCGCCAACCACCACCACTTCCGGAGCGTGATCCACGATCTCGAAGCCGTCGAACTCCTCGAAACTGGCCTCCGCCAACAGGAGCTGTACCCGGTGCACGCCACGATCGCGCAACCAGCGGGCAGCCGCTGCCGGGGCGGAGAGGATCTCCTCCGCAGCGGCGGCAATGCCCATCGCGTGAAGGCGCTCGGCTAAAGCGGTGCGGGGCTTGCGGGTCGTGTTGGTGGTGAAACGGAAAGGGATGCCTCGGCGGCGGAGCGTATCGAGGGCCTCGGCCGCTCCTGGGATCGCTTCGCTTTCCTGATAAATGGTGCCGTCGAGATCGAAGAGGAAACCTTCCACCCGACCGTAGAGGATCATATTACGGAGCTCACCGGGACGAACTGGAGCCAGCCTTGACCTCGCGCGGATCCGATACGATCCGTGAAGGGTCTCAGACCTCAACGTACTCCGCGATGGCGGTGGGCTCCGGGAGCGTCTCTCCGGCCTCGCGCATTCCTTCCACGTGGAAATCGATCGCCTCGCGGATCAGCTCCAGAACCTCCTCTTTGGATTCGGCCGCAGCCACACATCCCGGGAGATCTGGGACGTAGGCGCTGAAGTTCTCTTCCCCTTTCTCAACGACGACGGCGTATCGCATGGTCTATCTCCTGCTATCTGAGTCCCGCCTGCTTGAGAATACTATTCAGTGTTCCTGGCCGCAGATCAAGACTGGGCTTTCCCGAGACGGTAACAGTACCAGGCTTCGTAGGATGCCTGAACTGACGGTGGCTTCCCTTCGTCCGGACGAGCAGCCAGCCGTCCCTTCTGAGCAAACCGAGGACGTCCCCTACCTTCATGGCCTCCACCCTGGATCCCAAGGCGCCATCACTCCCAACGCCTGCAATCCCAGCACCGCCCCGGCCGCCACGAAGCTGAGGAGGAAGCGCCATGCGGTCCATTCGCGGCTGCGGGGCAGCTCCGGGTCCCGCAGCTCGATCGCGGTGTTGATCAGCGCCACGACCGCCGTGGTCGCGAGGATCGCCAGCAGCGATGCGAAAGGGACGCGCCGGGCGACGATCAGGGGACCCGAGACGGCGAGCAGCGTGCCGAGCAGCGCCAGGCCGAGCGCGCCCAGGGTGCGGCTGCGGCGGCGCTCGAGAAGGAAGACGCCGGTGTCGAGGCTGAACGCGAGCACGGCGGCGCTCGCGGCCAGGTAAGGTGCGAAGAACGTCTCGTCTCGCCGCAGAGTGTTGGCCAGCACGAGCATGAGGAACGGCGGAATCAAGGCCCGCGCCACGGTCCGCACCTTGACTCCCAAGGCGTGTCCCGGGGGCGCGAAGCGCAGCCATGCCGCGAGATATCCCGCGAAGCCCACCAGCACCGGCAGCGTCCACACCCACGAGCCGAGTGACCAGGTGCCGTAGGCGAAGAGGATGAAGGTGATCGCGCCGCCGACGTTGAACGAGCGGAACCGCCAGACGGCGAGGCCGATCGCCAGGCAGAGAGCAAGCAGAGAGAGGTTCTGAAAAATGACCTCGGAGAGCGGCTTGGTGGTGATCTTGCCGAGGATCACCGTCACCGCGAGAGGAATGAAAAGGTTATCCGCGCCTTCGAGCGAGATCGCCTCGAAGCCGGTCACCAGCGTGGCTACCAGCAGCGCCGCGAGCACGCAGACCGGCCGCGGCAGGTCCGTCAGCAGAAGGGTAGGGAGGTGGATCGCGAGGAAGGCGATCACCAGGAAGACCAGCGAGCCTTCGAGGCTCTTGCTCTCGTCCTCCACCTCGTAGCGCACCACGCCGTAGCGGCTGCCGATGAGCGCGGCAAAAGCGTCGCCCACGGCGAGCACCAGCACGGCCGCGAGGTAGAGCCACGGCCGGCCGGGGGTCATCAGGAAGACGAGGAAGACGGAGAGCGGGTAATACTCCGCGCCCCGGCTGCGGCGGGCCACGCCGTGCAGGCTCTTGAGAAACCCGAAGCGGCTCCCCGCCACGAACAGCAGAGTGAGGGGAAGCGCCAACGCCAGCACGATCCAGGGCGAGCGCACGAGGAAAGGAAAGAAGAGGCAGGCGATGCCGCCCCCCAGATGAACCAGCTTCCGCGTGTGCTCCGGCTTCGGATTGCCGAAACGGCGCCAGAGCTCGGCGATGACCAGCAGCGAGAGAAAGATCCCGGCGAGGACGGCCGCGCCGCGCAGGTCGCTGGCTGAAATCAGACCGCCTCCTCCAGCACGAAGGCGCTGTAGAAGAAGGCGAGGTCGCGAGCGAAGAGCGACTTCACCTCGGCGTCGAGAGCCCGCACGCGGCCCGGCTGGGTCTCGGCGAGGCGGCGGGGCACCAGCATGTTCCAGTAGGCGAAGCGCGCTCCCGGACGCGCCGTCTCCAGCAGCCGGCCGTAGATGGCCGCGCTGGCGGCGGGATCGAGATATTCGAAGATGTCCGAGAGATTGAAGCCGTCGAATCCCTCGCGCCGATGCTCCCGCGCCGCCTCGTCGATGGGGCCCTCGAAGAGCGTCAAGCGGTCCAGGTTGCGTTTCACCTCGGGGAAGACGTCCGGCCGGAGATAGGGGGGCAGCGAGCTCTTGAAGTTGCCTCGCAGGATGTACTCCAGGTAGGGATTGGCATGGGTGGGCAGCACCGTGAGCGCGTACTCGGCGCGGCTCAGGATGCGCTCGGCGACGGAGCCCTCGACGTAGCGGAAGAACTCGGGATCGCGCCCCAGCCGGCCCATGGCGAAGCGGCTGAAGAAGACACGGAACAGCAGACGCCAGCGCAGGTTGTCCCACTCCCGCCGGTAGTACTCGCGCCGGCCGGCCTCGTCGCGTTCGGAGAGGAGACCGAGGACGGTCCGCCGCCGGTGAATGAGCGGCAGCACGCGCTCGCGGAAGAGCCGGAAGTAGGCCTCGAATTTTCCGTGATGAATGACCCCGTCCGCCACCTCGTCGAGCCGCTCGCGCCAGAACTCGCGCGCCCGGGGGGTGAGATCGTGCTCCAGCAGCTCGTAGACGGAACGCCGATCGCCACCTTCGCGCACGCCAAGGAAAGCGAGGGTCTCCGCGTGTTCGAGCCGGCGGATCGCCGCCCGCTTGAGCTCGACCAGGGCGAGCTGAGCGGGGGAGAGGTCGGCCGCCACCACCTCGGCGCCGGCGGCGAGTAGGACGAACGCGTTATCTCCCGCCGAGGCGATGGAGAGCATGCGCTTGCCCGGAGCCGGAGCCAGGGCCGCGCGCGCCACCTCCGCGTCCTCCCATACGTTGGCGTAGCGGACGAGGTCGAACCGGGCGCGCTCTTCGATACGGTCGGGCATGGGTAGTTGGGAGAGTCTACCTCGGTTCTCCGAGCGCCGGAACGCGCTTGACCGAGGCCCTCCCGCCTCAGAGGTCATCGACTCGATCTGCGGCCTGATCATCGCGCGCTGATGCTTCTCCGACGAATCCTTGGCGCCATAAGCAACCCGACCGACTCACCGCGGAACCTGGTAAGCATCGCGCCATAGAGAGATGCCGCCAGCCGGCCCCCTTCGCTCTGGAGCCTTATCGTCGAAAACCCCGCGGATAAGCACGCGAGCTGCAGCTTATCCGTCAGCCGGGTGAAGTTGACGTAGATGCTGGACTGCCCTACGATGGACCTAACTCGTGGCGCCAGAACGGGATAGACTCATAGCAATCCTTCAGTCGAATCCCTGATCGGCGGAGAAGAGTTGTCGATAAGGCAGCAGGGAGTTCGGTGAGCTGTATAGGTTGAACAAAACCGCTCCGCGGTAGCGCGCGCCGTAAAATCTTTCACTCTCTTCGACATTCGCTGGTGGTAACTCACGGCGGTAGCCTTCGGGATTGAACTTCCCGAAAGGAGGCCGTTATGGGAGAGATGCGTCGTCG
>DASYTJ010000066.1:0-34722 GCA_036002325.1 Thermoanaerobaculia bacterium
AGCGCGAAGCCTACTGCGCTACGCGCTCACCGGTTCACCCTAGCTATGCCATAAGAATCAATCTGCGGGACGGCGGAGGATACTTGTGCCCTTGCAGGTGCGTGAACTTGTCACCAGCCGAACGAAACCTCGATAGGATGCTACCTGCTTGCCGATCTGGGAATATCGCACCCTGACAAAAGGGCATCCATTCCTGGAGTACCGCTCAGAATGCCCCTTCTGCTCCACTCAGCTTCGAATTTTGTGGGGGGACAGGAGCGAGATGGACGCCGATAATGGATGGCATTACAAGACCTCCATCAGCATTCGTTGCTGTGATGTTTGCGGATGGTGGCAGGCCTCAGAAGAGTATGTAAACTATCCCATCGCTGGCATCAAGTACTGCACTCAGGAATGCGCAGCAGCTGGTAGTCTGTTGAACCTGGACATCACCGATCTAAGAACACCGGTTAATGAGATCCGCTCCTACCTCTTGGCTAAGTACAATAGTCGGACATCCGTTCATCCAAGGTTAATGGAGCAAACTGTGGGAGCGGTCTTTTCGGACTTGGGCTATAGGACTGAGGTCACAGCTTATTCTCGCGACGCCGGCATTGATGTCGTGCTTGAGGATGGTTCGAAGAGGATTGGGGTACAGGTAAAGAGGACCAAGAATACTATTGAGGTTGAACAAATCCGGGAATTCATTGGGGCCCTTTTATTGAACGGCATTACAAGTGGGTGCTTTGTCACCACCACAAACTTCAGCAAAGGTTCTCGAGAGGCTGGAGCCGCTGCAGGCAAAGTGGGTCACCCAATCGAGCTGGTGGACGCTCCGATCTTTCTTGAGATGTTGAAGATAACGCGAAGACCAGGGCCGTATAGAAACTTGGAAGAGTTTCTCTCTATGGTTGGCTACTCTGGCATGGCGGAGTTTACCAACTCCTTCGGGAAGGTTTTGGGTTTGATGGTATCTAGCTACCGGGGGCCCCGCATTTCATTCAGACCTCGTCGACGGAGCGGTCGAGGCGGAGTGTGGCCCACACCTTGTCTACTGGGTAGTCGCCAGAGATCACCTTACGGAGAAGGACACTCTCTTCCCTGAGCTCGAACTCGACCGGCGTGCCGGGGACCAGTCCCGGCCGCTCCCGCATCTTGGCAGGCACCGTGATCTGACCTTTCGAGGAAATGGTGCTTCGCATCGGTAAAGCGTAGGCCGCTTTACCTCACGGGTCAATCTGTCGCCGAGAGGCTGCTAGAGCGGTTCACAGTCCGACTCGATGGCGTATCCGATCGCCTTGATGACCTCCCGCAAGGCTCTTTCATCGAGCACGCCGATCGGTCCAGCACTCATCTCCAACTGCCTCTTGTCAATCGACAGGATGTTTTCGCACTGAGCCACACAGTTGGCCGTAAAGCCAAACTGTCCCGAGTGGAACGGGACGCAGCTTGGAAGCTGGCTGCGGGCCGCAAACCGAGAAGACGTACAGACGACAACCAATGCGTAGTGGCCTCGGTTGAGGCTCTCACGGGAGACGACGATGACAGGATGGGGACCAGCTTCCGGGAAATCGGCGATGTAGACCTCGCCCGGCTCCATCAAAAAGCCTCGTCCGCACGTCTCCCTGCATTCCGGAGGGCGACATTCCGGATCGCTCTTTGTCGCCTTTCATCCTCGACAATTTCGCGGACCGTTTCATACTCGGTCAGAGGGACCAGGACATACGCCTCGTTGGTGCGGGGATCGACAACCTGGGGAGGCTGGGCATCCGTCGAATCGAGAGCGCGCTGCTGTTGCTCGGTCAAGCGAATGGGCATAGCGCATTATCGCTCAACGAGTCCAGCTTGGCGAGACGATGGCTCCTACGCCGCCTCCTCCAGCGACTTTTCCCGCCTCGGCCACCAGCGCCGCACCAGCTCGCCCATCTTCTCCGAGCCCCGCAGGTCGTCGAAGATCGAGTAGAAGACCGGCGTCGCGAGGAGCGTCACCAGCAGCGAGAGGGTCTGGCCGCCGATGACCACCACGGCGATGGCGCGGCGCTCTTCGGCGCCCGGACCGGTGCCCAGGGCGAGCGGCAGCATGCCGGCCACCAGGGCGAGCGTGGTCATCAGGATCGGCCGCAGCCGGTCGCGGTTGGCCTGCATGATGGCGGCCATGCGCTCCATGCCGGCCCGCCGCAGACCGTTCATGTGGTCGATCTGCAAAATGGCGTTCTTCTTCACCACGCCGAAGAGCACCAGCACGCCCAGGGCGGAGTAGAGGTTGAGCGTGTTGCCGGTGGCCCACAGGGAGAACAGGGCGAACGGCACCGCGAGCGGCAGCGAGAGCAGGATGGTCAAGGGGTGGACCACGCTCTCGAACTGCGACGCGAGAATCATGTACATGAAGATGATGGAGAGGACGAGGGCCCACACGAACTCGCGGTAGGTGCGGGCGAGCTCGCGGCCGCGTCCGCCGATGGCGGTGGAGTAGGCGGGAGGCAGGTTCATCTCCTCGACCGCCTGCTGCATGGCCTCGAGCCGGTCCGCCAATGCATAGCCGGGCCCGACGCTGGCCCGCAGGCTCACCTGCCGCTGGCGGTCGAGCCGGTCGACACGGGAGGCCGTGGTTTCCTCCTTGACGGTGACGAAGTTGCCGAGCTGCACCAGCTTGCCGTCCGCCGTGGGGACGTAAAGGCGGAGGATCGCCTGCGGATCGTTCCGCTCGCCTTCGGACACCCGGAGCTGGACGTCATAGTCGTCGTTGACCTGCGGATCGCGGAAGCGGGAGACCTCCTGATCTCCACCGACCATCAGACGCAAGGCGTTGCCGACGTCGGACATGTCGACGCCGAGCGCGGCAGCCCGCTCGCGGTCCACCACCACCCGCAACTCGGGTTTGTCGAGCTTGAGCGTCGTATCCGCGTCCACGATGCCGCCCAGCTCTTTGGTTTTCTCCCGCAGGCGGTCGGCATAGACGGCCAGGGCCTGGAGGTCGGGTCCGCGCAGAGAGAAGTCGATGTCGGCGTTGCCGCCGCCGATGTTGAACGACTGGATGTTGCGGACGGCGATGCGCAGATCTTCGAACTTCGAGAGGCGGCGGCGGACCTCGACCATCACGTCGCGTTGCGTGAAGTTGCCGCGGAACGCATCGAGCGGACGGAGTCGCGCCAGACCCTTCAAGAAACGGGGAACGGAGAACTTCCGTTCCTCGTGCGGCGCGATGCGGATGAAGAACCGGCCCTGGTTGACGCCCCCCAGGAAGCCGCCGCCCGCCGTGGCGAGCACCGTCCGGATGCCCGGCACCTGCCGCAGCTCGGCCTCGATGGCGCGCATCGCCTCGTCGACGCCGGCGAGGCTCGTCCCCTCGGGCGCGTTGACGTTGATCTCGAACTCCGACTCGTCCACGTCGCTGGGGATGTACTCGACCTTCACCAGCTTGTAGATGGGCACGGCGGCGAGCATCACGCCGAGGGCAGCGAGAGCGGCCAGGCGCCGGCGCGCCAGGGTGGCGCGCAGCAGCTTCTCGTAGAAGCGATCGAGCCGCGCATAGAAGCCGCGCCGCGAGCGGGCCGGCTCGGCGCTGTGCGGGCCGTGGCTGCCGGTCGCGTCCGCGGCGCGCAGCATGCGCGCGGACATCATCGGCGTCAGGGTGAAGGAGACGAGCAGCGAGACGAGCACCGCCGCCGCCGCCGTCAGACCGAACTGATAGAGGAACCGCCCCGAGATGCTGGACATGAAGGAGACGGGAACGAAGATCACCACTAGCGAGAGGGTGGTGGCGAGCACCGCCAGACCGATCTCCTGGGTGGCCGCCTTCGCCGCCTCGAAGGCCTTCATCCTCTTTTCCTCGACGAAGCGGAAAATGTTCTCCAGCACCACGATGGCGTCGTCGATCACCACCCCGACCATCAGCACCAGGGCGAGCATGGTGACGCTGTTCAAGGTGAAGTCGAGGGCCTTCATCATGCCGAAGGTGGCGATCACGGAGCAGGGGATCGCCACCGCCGCGATCACCGTCGAGCGCCAGCTCCGCATGAAGGCGAACACCACCAGCGAGGCGAAGATGCTGCCCAGGATCAGGTGCAGATTGATCTCGTGCAGGGCGGCGTAGATGTAGCGCGACTGGTCGCGGATGACCTCGATCTTCAAGTCCGGCGGAAGCTGGGACTGGACCCGGGCGATCGCCTCCTTGACCGACTCGATGACCTCGATGGTGTTGGCGCCGCTCTGCCGCCGGACTTCGAGGCTCACCGTGGGTACGCCGTTCAGCCGCGTGGCCGAGCGCTGCTCCTTGGTGCCGTCCTCGGCCCTGCCGAGGTCGCGGATGCGCACCGGCTGGCCGTTGACCGTGGCGACCACGAGGTCGTTGAAATCGTCGGCGCTCTCGAAACGGCCCATGACGCGCAGGGTCTGCTCGCGGCCGCCGGAGGTGACGTTGCCGCCCGGCGCTTCGGCGTTCTGCCGGACCAGGGCCTCGCGGACGGAGGTGATAGGTATGCCGTACGCCTGCAGCCGGTCGGGATCGATCCAGACGTTGATCGCCCGCTCGAGCCCGCCCTCGATGGTCACCTCGCCGACGCCGCTGGCGCGCTCGAGCTGCACCTTCACGACCTTGTCGGCGTACTCCGTCAGCTCCCGCAGCGCGCGGTTGCCGGTGAGCGCGACGGTCAGCACCGGCGAGCTGTCGTTGTTGAACTTGGAGATCACCGGCGGCAGGGTGTCCTCCGGCAACTGCCGGACGACGGTTGCCACGCGGTCGCGGATGTCCTGGGCGGCCGTGTCGATGTCGCGCTCCAGGTTGAACGTGGCGATGACGAAGGAGTTGCTGCCCGAAGCGATCGAACGCAGCTCCTGGATGCCTTCGACGGTGTTGACGACCTCCTCGATGGGCTGGGAGATCTCAGCCTCGGTCTCTTCCGTGGAGGCGCCGGGAAGGACCGTGCGGATCGAGACGCTCGGCAGATCGACCGACGGGAACCGGTCCACCCCCAGACGCCCATAGCTGGCCGCGCCGACCACGACGAGGGCGAGGATGATCATGGCCGCGAAGACGGGCCGGCGGATGCAGATCTCGGCGAGCTTTTGCATGATCGGATTCCTACGACACCACCCTCACGGGCTCGCCGCTGACGATGTTTCCCGGCTTGAGCACCACCGCCTCGCCGGCCTTGACGCCGTCCACGATCTCGACGCGATCGCCGGCGCGGCGGCCGGTCTTGACGCGCTTCTCGACGGCCTTGCCGGCCTCGACGCCGATCACCTTCTCGATGCCGGCGAAGCTGACGATGGCCGAGGCGGGTACGAGCACGGCCGTGTCGGCGGCCTGGACGATGATCTCGGCCCGTGCGAAGGAGCCGGGCCGCAGGCCGCCATCGGTATTGGGCACCTCGGCCTCGACGAGCAGGGTGCGGTTCTCCTCGCTGATCGCCGGACTGATCCGCGCGATGCGGCCGGTGTGCCGCGCGGGATCGCCTTCGACGGTGAGCTGGACCGGCTGGCCCACCTTGACGCCGGGCGTCTCGCGCTCCGGCACGGCGAGCCGCAAACGCAGCGGGTGGACCTGCACGAGAACGACAACAGGGGTGCCGGCGGCGACGTAAGCGCCGGCGTTCGCCACGCGGTCGCGGATGACGCCATCGAACGGCGCTGTGAGAACGGAGTCGGCGAGCTGCTGGCGCGCGATGGCCAGCTCGGACTTGCGCTGCGCCAGCAGGCCCTGGCGGGTGCGGGCCGTCTCGACGGCCTCCTGGTAGCGGCCCTCGGCCACCCCGAGCGCCGCTTCGGCCGCGTCGAGGTCCGAGCGGGGGATCAACTGGTCGGTGAACAGCCTGGCCATGCGGTCGCGGGTGAGCTGCGTCTGCTTCAAGGTGGCCGCGGCCTGTTTCACCCCGGCGGTATCCTCGGGAGCGACGGTCGCGTCCGGCCCTTGAGCCGGCAGGCCGAGCTGGGAACGCGCCTGCTGCAGGGCGCTCTCGGCCTGCTGCACCCGCAGTTCGAAGTCGGTCGGCACGAGCCGGGCGACGACCTGTCCACGGCGCACGCGCGAGCCGATGTCGACGTAGATCTGCTGCAGGCGGCCGGCCACTTTCGTCGCCAGCTCCGCCTGCTCGTCGGCGGCGAGCGTCCCCGAGAGGTCGATCGTGCGCGCCAGCCGGCCCTCCTCGGCCGTCGCCAGCCGCACGTCGTGCGCCGGCCCGTCCTTGCCCCCCTTGGCCTCCTTGCCGCGGCCACCCGCGTCGGCCGGTCTGTCCCCTCCACAGCCGGCCGTCATGAGGGCTAGCGCCGCCAGCAACCCAATCGCAAACTTCCTCAACATCTTGTCTCCCCGGGAGTCCTCTGCGAGAACAGAGAAAAAGAGGTACGCCTCGGTACCTCCAAAGTTTCAACCCCAGGACTCTAACGGAGATTCCTGGGGGACGCGAGCAGGGATGTGACGGGAAGGTGACGGCGCCGGCGATCCGGGGTCAATCGGCGGCCGGAGGCTGCGGCGCCCAGCGATGAAAGAAGGACACGATCTCGGCCACGGAAAGCAGCGAGCTGGCGTTGCGGAACTCCCCCTCGCGCTGCGCCGCGACGAGGCTGCCGTCCGGCTCCACGATCGCGACCGCTGGAATACCCGTCTCCACGCCCATGCCGTAGCGTGCCATCACGTCGAGATTGCGGTTCCGGTTGCCCACCGAGACGGTGACGACGACGAAGCTGGGTTCGAGAATAGGCGTCACCAGGCGGTGACGGAGGGCCGACTTGAAGGCGTCGCAGTCGGGGCACCAATCGGCGCCGAAGACCACGGCCACGCGCTTGCCCTCGCGCGCCGCCTGCTTCCGCGCCGCCTCGATCGCCGAGCGCGCATCTTCCTGGAAACGTGGAACTTCCATCTCCAACTCATTGTAGCACCGTGGCGGGTTTTCGTCCGCGTCCCGGCGGCGCCAGGCTCTCGGGGCAGCCCCGGATCAGTATTTGCATTACACTTGCCGAGTGATCAACATGCGAAAGACTTCTCTCTCCGCAACGATCGTCCTGACCCTCCTCCCTCTGGCAGCCGCGGCCGCCTGGGCTGAGACCGCCCGCTTCACGCCGCCTTCCGAGCCGGGCACCATCTTCACGGTCATCGATTTCGTCCGCTCCGAGGGCGTGGTGCAGCCGACTTCGGTCACCGTCATCCGGGGTACTTCCCGCAAGACCAAGATCGTCATCCCGCCGTACCGCCACTGCGACACGACCTTCCCTGCCGGCTTCGTCCTCAAGATTCGGAACCCGCGGACGAATGCGCCGCAGATGACGCTCAAGACGAACGGCGACATCGTGCGCGGCCCCTACCAGGGAGAGTTGCCCCTGGAGGTGCTGCATTCCTGCTACAAGCTGGTGTTGTTCTAGGGCGAGGGTCAACTCGCCGCCGCGAGCTCCGAACGGGCCTCGGACTCCTGATGGGCGTGGAGGAAGGTCTCCGGCTTGCTGAAGACCTTGGCGATGTTCATCCCCTTGCGCACCGCGTCGAACGTGACCTTGCCGGTGGCGAGAGCCGCGCCGAGACTGACGTAGGTCCGGACCTTGCCGCGATACCGGTACCGCACCTCCAGGACGTGGCGCCAGAGCCTGGAGTACTCCTCGTAGAAATCCGCCAGCGGCAGCTTGGTGGGCAGCACCGCATGGATGATGTCGTACATCTCCCAGTCGTGCGTGGTGACCTGGTGCTTGGCCGTCTCCCACAGATCCGTGCCGGGCAGGGGAGTGAGCACCGAGAAGCCGCTGTTGTAGGCGCCGGTATGGGAGATCCAGTCGCGCAGGCGGGTGAAATCCTCGTGGTCCCAGGCCGGATCGACGATGAAGTTCGGCGTGTAACCGACGCCCATCTCTTTCAGGATGGCAAGGGCGCGCACGTTGTTGTTGGCGGTGTTGCTCTTGTTGACCGACTTCAACCCTTCGTCGGTGACGGACTCCAAGCCCAGGAAGATCGCCAGGCTGCCGCAGTCCTTCCACATCTCGATCAGATGCGGGAACTTGCAGATGATGTCCGTGCGGGTCTGGACGGTGAAGTACTTCTTGATGCCCGCCGCCTTGATCTGCCGCGCCAGCTCCTCGCTGCGGCGCACGTCCATCCAGAAGATGTCGTCGGTGATGAAGATGTTCGGCGCCTCGATGGCCCGCAGCTCGGCCACCACCCGCTCGGGCGACTTCTCGCGGAAGGTGCTGGCGTGGAACTTCCACACCGAGCAGAAGTTGCACTTGAACGGGCAGCCGCGGGCGGTCTCCATCAGCGCCAGGGGCTTGCGAAAGTTGATGTAGTACTTGTCCGCGTAGTGGGGGATCAGGTGGCGCGCCGGCATCGGCAGCGAGTCGAGGTCGTCCCGCATCGGCGCCGGAATGGTGGCGCGCTGGCCGCCGTCGCGGTTCAGTACCAGGCCTGGTACCTTCTCCAGGCTCGCCCGCCGCTCCAGGGCGTCCGCCAGCGGCGGCATGATCTCCTCGCCGTCGCCTACCGCCACGGCGTCGATGGCGTGATGGCAGAACCATCCCGGCTCGCGCGAGGCGTCGTGGCCGCCGACGATGATGAAGGCTTCGGGCAACTCGCGGCGCACCCGTTCGGCGAGACGCAGGGTCCGGAACCGCTCGGTGGTGAAGTTGCACTGCAGGCCCACCACGTCCGGAGCGAAGCCGCGGCACAGCTCCATCCCTTCCTCTTCGCCTTCGATTCGCAGGTCGAAGATCTTCACGCTGTGCCCATCCGCCTCCAGGCCGCCGGCGATGGAGATCGGACCCAGAGGCTCGACGAAAGTGAGCATCTCGAGACCCAGGATGCCTCCGATCGGCGGTTTGAGGAAGGCGATGTTCATGGGGGGCGCTCCCGCGGTTGTAAGTTTTGCAGTATTCAACCAGAGTTTTAGCTGGCCGTCAACCCGCTGGCCGTAACATCTGATCTGTAATTCTGATTCCATGCCACAAGCGGCCAATTCTGCCTCTCTGACACCGGGCCAACCGGTCGTTTAGAGTTAAAATCTGAAGTCACAGACAGGGCTGCGTCTCGCCCGTTCGGAGGACCGGACGGAATCCGAGCCAGGAGGAACTGCGATGAAACGGCTCGTCATCTGCTGCGACGGCACATGGAACCGGGCGGATCAGGAGCACGACGGAGAGCCCTGTCCGACCAACGTCATCCGGTTGGCCTACCGCGTCGCCAAGCGCGACGGCGCGACGCTCCAGGTGGTTTATTACGATCAGGGAGTCGGGACGGGCAACGTCCTCGACCGCTACGCCGGAGGGGCGTCCGGCGAGGGTCTGGAGGACAACATCCACGATGCCTATCGTTTTCTGGTCGCCAACTACGAGCTCGGAGACGAGATCTATCTCTTCGGTTTCAGCCGCGGCGCTTTCACGGCCCGCAGCATCGGTGGCCTGATCAGAAAATGCGGCATCCTGCGGCGTGAGCACATCCGCCAATACCGGCCGGCGCTCGCTCTCTACCACGCCGTGCATCACCCCGATGACCCGATTCCGACGAAGTTCCGCGAGGATTTCTCTCTCGGCGGTGCCGAGGCGACGCCGATCAAGCTCATCGGCGTCTGGGATACGGTGGGCGCCCTCGGCATCCCGCTGCCCGGCCTCAGCAATCTCAAGAAGTATCAGTTCCATGACACGCAATTGAGCGGCAGCGTCCAGTTCGCCTACCACGCGCTGGCGGTCGACGAGCATCGGGGGCCGTTCGCGCCGACGCTGTGGGAGTTCAAGCCCAAGGAGGGACAGACGATCGAGCAGGTTTGGTTCTGCGGCGCTCACAGCGACGTCGGCGGCGGCTACCCTGAACGGGGGCTCTCGGACATCGCTCTCGGTTGGATGTTGGAGAAGGCACGAGGCGCCGGCCTGGCGCTGGACGAAGCCGTGCTGAACGCCAATCCGCTGCATCCGGACCACCGGCAGGAACCCCATAACTCGAAAAAAGGCGTGTACCGTCTGGCGCCGGGTATCGACCGCCCCATCGGCAAGGCCGTCAATGCACCTGCCGAGGACGATGCGACGCAGTCGCTGCACGAGAGCGTGAAGCAGCGATGGGACGACGTGCCGTCCTACCGGCCGCCGGCTTTGAAGGATTATTTCAAGCTCATCGGCGATTCTCGGGCAACTTGAGCCGGAAGCAATATAATGTTTTTTAACTCAATGCTGGCGGCAAAGTCAGCTCGACTTCGCGAGCCCCGCGGTGTAGGATCCTGCCGGTTTCAGAAAACAGCTCGTCCATGAACCTAGCCCGCGGCTGACGCAGGCGGAATGGGGCGGAGCGCCCGGGCTCTTCCACGAGAGGAGAGGCGAGCATGGCCGAGGTCATGCAGGTCGAGGGCGTCGCCGCGGGCGGCCTGGCGCGGAAGAGAACCGGCAGGCGCCGCTTCTACCGTTGGCGAGTCCCGAGCGCCTACGCGGTGGGCCTTCTGGCATTCGGCCTCGCGCGGCCGACGCACTGGTCCTTGCTGCTGGCGCTGGGCTTCATCCTTCCCGGCCAGGCTTTGCGCCTGTGGGCTTCCGGCCACATCGAGAAGACGAGGTGTCTTGCCACGGGCGGACCCTACCGGCATACGCAGCACCCTCTTTACCTCGGCACCTGCCTGATCGCGCTCGGCGTTGCCGTTGCCGCGGCCCGCTTCTCCGTGCTGCTGGCGGTCGGCGCTTACCTGGCGGCCTTCTTCCCTTATGTGATACGAAGCGAGCGGGACTTTCTTCACCGGTCGTTCGGGCGCGAGTATGAACGCTGGACGGCGGAGGTCCCGCAGTTCTTGCCTCGCCTGTTCCCCGCGGGAGACCCGGGGACGCGGTTTGCATGGCGGCGGGTGCTTTCGAATCGGGAATGGCAGGCCTGCCTGGCGCCTCCCGCGGCCTTGGCGCTGTACCAGGTGAAAGAGAGCCTCATGGCTTTCCTGTGACCGCATCGAGAAAGGAATCGCGATGGCCTTTCCGCCCGCTCGCGTCGTCTGGTACGTCACCGGCCGTTTCTATCAGAGCGGCAGCGGCACGGAGACCGAGTTCCAGGATGTCGGATATTTCCTCCACCTGGCCGGCGTCTCGGCCGCGCTGTTCACCGGCCCGACAAGTGAGTCGACGGCGCGATTCACCTTCGCCTCGGAACCCTTCCAGGCGCAGCCGGTTACGAACGGCAACCTGTCCATCGGTCTCGATACGGTCGGAAATTTCAGTGTCTACCTGAACCCGGAGGGCGGAGCGACCTTCGACGATCCGGCGTCCTTCGCCTGCGGGCTGCAGGTCGCCACCTTCCGGCGGGCCAGCGTGGTGATGGGCGAGACTCTGCAGTCGCCCGTCCTGGGAGGTCTCGCCATCTCCAACAACGTCTTCTCCGCGGACCTCGTGGCCAGCGAACCTTTCGAGCTCGAGGGTGCGCGATACGACTTCAAGCACCTGCTGCCCCATGGCATCACCCAGTGGGGCACGGCGAGCGGCAACGCGCTCGCCGCTCGCGCGCCCTACACCCGCGTCGTGGC
The DNA here is from genome assembly GCA_036002325.1 of Thermoanaerobaculia bacterium. Classification (GTDB taxonomy): domain Bacteria; phylum Acidobacteriota; class Thermoanaerobaculia; order Multivoradales; family UBA5704; genus DATARR01. The sequence goes on from DASYTJ010000066.1 coordinate 11,439, forward strand.
CTTCGCCGGGTCGGCCATCGCCGCCGGCTGAAGGTCTTCGTCTATAATCCCGCCACCATGCGCCTGGTAACCCGCGGTGATCTCGACGGCCTGACGTGTGCCGTCCTGCTGTCCCTCAACGAGGACATCGACAGCATCTCCCTCATCCATCCCCAGGACATCAGCGACGGCAGGGCGGACATCCAGCCGGGGGACATCATCGCCAACCTGCCGTATCACCCCGGCTGCGCGATGTGGTTCGACCATCACCTGCACACGGCGACGGCCAACGTGCCTCCCGAGGCCTTCCGCGGCGCTTTTGCCGAGGCCCCGTCGGCGGCGCGGCTGGTCTACGAGTACTTCGGCGGCGAGGAGACGATGCCGCAGTTCGTGGAGCTGGTGCGCGAGACCGACCGCCTCGACTCCGCGAACCTGACGCCGGACGACGTGCTCGACCCCCAGAGCTACATCAAGCTCGGCTTCACCATCGACGGCCGGACCGGCCTCGGCACCTTCGAACGCTACTTCCTGCACCTCGCCGAGCTGCTGCGGGCCGAGACGCCGATCTCGGCGATCCTCGACGATCCCGCGGTGAAGAAGCGCTGCGAGCTGCTGGAGAGCGAGAACGAGCGCTTCTGCCAGGAGCTGCGCAGCCACAGCCGAGTTGAAGGCAACGTCGTCGTCACCGACTTCCGCGATCTCGACCACACGCCGATCGGCAATCGCTTTCTCGTCTACGCGCTCTACCCGGAGGTCAACGTCTCGGCGCGGATTCACTGGGGCCCCAACCGCACCTTCCCCATGCTGCTCCTCGGCCACAGCATCTTCCGCCGCACCTGCCGCACCAACGTCGGCGAGCTCGCTGCCCGCTATGGCGGCGGCGGGCACCGCGGTGCGGCGAGCATTCCGCTGATCTCCGAGCCCGACCAGCAGATCGCGATGATCGTGGGCGAGCTCAAGGCCAACGGTTGAGGCGTCCCGAATAGATATAGACTGATTGCAGTACGTCTTTTCCAAGGAGGGGGGCTCTTCATGAGGAAGCTCACGGAGGTCCGCGGCTTCGGAGTTCGCTATACCCTGCCCTACGTCCTGCCTTTTTCGGGTCTGTGGCTGGTGGTGACCATCCTGGCGGTGCTGGTGTTCGCGGTCACCTGCTACATAGCGGCCACGGCCTCGCCGCAGATCGATGACGCGGCCCGCACCAGAGTGGCCCTGGTCCTGGTGGCGCAGACGATCTTCCTGATCGCGGCCGTCTTCGGGCTGGCGGTCTTCACCACTCACCGGCTCGCCGGGCCCTACATCGCCATGATCCGGGCTTTCGAGGCCGTCAAGCGCGGCGAGCTGGACCGCCCGTTGCGCTTCCGCAGCTCGGATATCCATCTGCGGGACGTGGAGATCGCCTTTGACGAGATGACCACCGTCCTGCGGGAGAGGCTGGAGAAGGAGGGCGGAGCGGCAGGCGAGGCATGAGGGCCGCGAGCTTTCTCGCCGCGGCGATCCTCGCCTGGTCCGCCGCCGCGGTGGCCGTCTTCGCCGCCGCGCCTCCACCGCTGCTGCCCGAACCCACCGTCCGCGCCATCGCCTCCGAGGTCTCCGGCTCGGCGGCGAAGCGCAACCTCCAGGACCTGACCCTCTTCCATCGCCAGCGGGGCTCGCGAGGCTTTCTCGCCGCGGCCGAACGGATGCGCGATCGCGCACGGGAATACGGCCTCGCCGAGGTGGAAATCCTCGAGCTGCCGGCCGATGGCAAGATCTTCTACGGCACGCAGCGCTCGCGGCCGGCGTGGGACGCCCAGTTCGCCGAGCTGTGGGAGCAGCGCGAGGAGGCGGGCAAGTGGGTGGACGCCGAGCGTATCGCATCCTGGGAGGCCCGCCCGATCGTGCTCGCCGAGGACAGCGCCGGCGGCGACGTCGCCGCCGAGCTGGTCGACGTTGGCGCGGGCACCTCCGAGGCCGACTATCGAGGCAAGGACGTCAAGGGGAAGCTCGTGCTGACGTCCGCTCAGGCGGGCCCCGTCTACGCGCTGGCGGTGGACCGCTTCGGCGCCGCGGGCATCGTCTCCTACGCTCAGAACCAGGTGACGGGGTGGTGGAAGGAGGACGAGAACCTGGTGCGGTGGGGTCATCTCGAGACCTTCCCGGAGCCGCGAACGTTCGCCTTCATGGTCTCGCTCAAGCAGGCGCGCGCCTGGCAGGCGCGGCTGGCGTCGGGCCAGGCGGTGCGGCTCCGGGCGAAGGTGGAGGCCGGCCAGCATCCGGGGAGCTACAGCATCGCCACCGGCGTCATCCCCGGCGCCGACCGCGGCCACGAGATCGTCCTCTCCTGCCATCTCGACCATCAGCGTCCGGGGGCGAACGACAACGCCAGCGGCTGCGTCTCCATCCTCGAAGCCGCGCGCACCCTCGCCAAGCTCGTCCGCGAAGATAAGCTCGCTCCGCCGCGACGCACCATCCGGTTCATCTGGCCGCCGGAGATCGAAGGCACGATCTCGCTGCTCAATGCCCGGCCGGACCTCGCCGCGCGGGCGCTCGCCGTGATCCACATGGACATGGTGGGCGGCGACGCCGAGATCACCAAGGCCGTCTTCCACGTCACCCGCTCGCCGAAGAGCCTGCCGACTTTCATCAACGACGTGGGCGAGGCCTTCGGCCGCTTCGTCAACGAGCAGTCCTACGACCTGGCGGCCGCCGGCGCGGCCGACGTTCCGCTGATCGATCCCGAAGGGAGCAAGCGCGCGCTGCAGGCCGAGATGGTCGACTTCACCGAAGGCAGCGATCACCAGGTGTGGACCGAGGGCTCCTGGCGGGTGCCCGCCATCTACCTGAACGACTGGCCGGACCGCTACATCCATACCCACGCGGACAGCGTGGCGAACATCGACTCCACCAAGCTGCTGCGCGCCGCCTTTCTCGGCGCGGCGAGCGCCTGGTACCTGGCCGGCCTCGACGAGGCCCGGGTGCCCACGCTCTGGGAGGCGGTCCGCCGGGGGAGCCTGAGGCGCACGGCCGAGGCGCTGGCTCGCCGGGAGCAACTGCGCGCCATGGGCGCGGCCGCCGAAGCGGACAACCTGCTCCGCTTTCACCTCGCCTACGAGGCCGCGGTGGTGGACTCGATCGCCCGCTTCGCCGAGGTGCCGCCGGCCGTGCGGCAGGACGCTGCCGCGTTCCTCGCCGGGCTGCGCGGCATGGTTGGCGCGACGGAGGCCGCCGCCGAACCCGGGGCCGCGGACTCCATCGTCTACCGCCGCGCGCCCGAGCCGAAGGGACCCATGGGCGGCTTCGGCTATGACTACTTCGAGGACCACATCTCCGCCAAGGGAATTCCCGCGCCCGCCTTGCTGAAACGGACGGGCCTGTGGGGCGGCGAGTACGCCTACGAGGCCCTGAACCTCGTCGACGGCCGGCGCACGGTGGGCGAGATCCGCGCCGACCTCGCCGCGATCTACGGTCCGCTGCCCCTCGCCGAGGTGGAGGAATACCTGGCGGATCTCGAAAAGATCGGTATCCTCAGCCGCGGAGGGACGGGAAATGCTCCGTGACAAGCTGGTCGAGCGCCATGCCGCCGGGCCTCACGAGTTCCGCTGGCGCAGCCGCGAGATCTCGCGGCTGGAGGGTCTCTCCGACGCCGTCTTCGCCTTCGCCGTCACCCTGCTGATCGTCGCCCTGGAGGTTCCTCGCACCTCGGGTGAGCTGCTGGAGACGATGCGGGGCTTCATCTCGTTCGCCCTGACGTTCGCTCTCCTCTACAGCCTGTGGTACCGGCATTTCGTCTTCTTCCGGCGCTACGGCCTCGAGGACCGCATGACGGCGATCCTCAACGGCGTGCTGCTCTTCGTCGTCCTGTTCTTCGTCTTTCCCCTGAAGTTCATGTTCGGCGCGCTCGTCGACCGTCTCCTCGGATTCGGCAGGATGGTGCGCCTGGAAGACGGCACTCTGGAACGCGCCATCGAGCCGCAGCACATGACGTTCATGCTGACGATCTACGGTCTCGGCTTCGCCGCCGTCTTCGGCATCTTCGCCCTTCTCCATATGCATGCCTGGCGGCAGCGGGACGAGCTGGATCTGAACGAGCTCGAGCGGCTGGATACGCTCCACGCCATCAGGGTGTTCGCCTACGGCGCGGCGCTGGGCCTGGCCACGGTCGTATACGCCAACGCCGTCGGCTTCGCGGCAGGAAAACCTTACGAAGACACCGTCGTCTACGCGGCGACCGCGGTCCTCCTCGCCTGCATCGTGCTCCTCCTGCGGTTCCGTCTGAGGCGGCGGCGGGCGCGGCGGGAGCTGGTCCAAAGATTGACGAGCGGAACGACGGAGGGTTGAGATCGTTCAGCCCCTCCTCGATCTGCAGCCAGCCGGGGAAACTACAAATCGCCCGGAACGGAGTGCAGAGCGGCGCAGGCGCTGTCGAGCTGGACGGCGTCGAAGCCGACGCTGAACCGGCCCTGAGCATCCATCACCACCGTCAGCCACGCCTGCGCCGCCGTCGGATCCTCCGGCGGATTCGCTCCCGCCGGCGCGTTCGTCTGGTTCAAGTTGGCGTAGATCCACCCGAAGTCCGACGCCACCGGGAACCCGCCGTTGCCGCCGATGCCGATCCGCTGTGTCTCAGCCGGGCACAGCACGAAGTCGACTTGCGGCGGCACCGGCGATATCGGGAACGGCGGCGGCCCCACGTCCACGTTCTCCTCCTCGTCGAAGAAGATCACGCCTTCGGAACCCAGGGAGTACCAGGGCGGACGCGCCCCGGGCAATGCCGGGCAGGTGAACGCCGCCTGGTTGACCTTCGAGTCGCGCCAGCACAGCCAGCTCGTGCCGCCGTCGAAGGCGCCGCCGTTGACGAACCGGACTGCGAAGTTGGTCGCCAGCGGCTCGCGGTTGTCCGCCGCCGTCCACGCCACGTACCTGCCGTAGAAGGTGTACTGACCGGCGACCGAGGTCTCCGGATTGGTGGCCGAAGCCTCGATCTGGACTAGCGTCTCGCCCTGGGCGAAGTTCTGGCCAGGGTTGACGTAGAAGTAGTCGCCCCAGAGGACGTTCTGGTTCGTCACGTCGCCCGTGCCGCCCGGCGCGAAGTAGCCGGCGTCGCCGGGGAAGCGCAGCGTGCAGTTGTTCACCGTGTCGACGGTGACGTAGCCGCGGGCGATGTTGTCGCCCAGGGCACGGCCGGCGCAGCGGTTGCCGAGGATCGGCGACGACTGGCCGGTCAGCGACAGCTGCAGGTGCTGAACGAACGACGCCGGCAGGTTCGGCGGCGGCAACTGGCCGGTGCAGCTGGCGAAGTTGATGTCCTGCGAGAAGGTGCCCTTATGGCTGATGGTGTCGTTCGGGTCCTGGCCGGCGGACGCCGTCCGCGGCAGGATGCCGCCGATCAGGATGTCGCGCAGGTTGATGGTCTGCACGTCATAGCCGGTCAGGTAGACGTTGAAGTCGAGCACCGGCACCGACAGGTCCGCCCACACGACGACGTGGGCCAGGACGGCGGTGGCCGAAGCGTTGTTGATGGAGAACAGGGTGGTGACCCCGTTCGGGTTCGAGAGATCCACCTCGAAGTACGGCAGCAGCAGCGTGGCGGCCGGCACGTCGTCGATGGTGCAGATGACCGCTCCGGCAGCACCAGCCATCGCCAGCGCGCAGAGCAGAGTGAGAGCCAAAGCTTTCCGCTTCATCGGACCCCTCCCGGCAAGGTTTTCGATATCCTACCGCCAAGGCCGCATCGCCAACTCTGGCGCCCGCATCACCCGAAAATAGGGCAGCAAGCCGATCGTCTCGTCCCAGTAAGGCGTGCGGCGATACCACCAGAGATAGCGCGCGTTGCTGTCGGCGGCGAGCTTCTCGTCCTGCAGCGCCGCCTGCCATTCCGCGGCGATCTTGGGGTCCTTCAGCATCTCGGCAACGAGCCCCTCCAACACCCGCGGATCGATGTACTCCTTGCCTTCGAACACGGTCGAGAGGAGGCCCCAGGAGAGCAGCGAGTCCGGCGCCTCGGGCTCCAGGAGCTGGACCGCCACCTCGAAGTCCGGCTGATCGGCCGGCACCCACAGCGCTCCCGCCGGCACGCTGCGCCGCTCGGTGGCTCGCGCGACCACGGCCGAGAGGCGCGTCAGCCCCTGGTAGCTGGAGGGAGACGGCTTCGGCTGCGACACCCGCATGGTCTCGACCTCGATCTCCGCCGGCTGCATGAGACGCTCGACCCGCAGGCCGTGGCCGCGCAGCCGCTCCTCGATCTGCGGCCAGCCGGGGAGCACGAGATAGCCGCGCGGCCGGGGAGCGGACTTGACAATCTTCGGCTTGTGGAACCACGGCACCTCGATCTCCCGCACCTCGCCGCGGCGGTAGAAGAGGAGCGGCTGGCCGGTGACGACCGAGGTCCTGGTCTCGCCGGCGTAGACGGGGAAGCGGATGCGGTCCGCCTCGTCGCTCTGCGCGTAGAGGACCGCCACGTCTGACGGCGAAGCACCCGGCTTGCCCTCGGCGACGGTCGTCGCCTCCGCCTCCGTGACGGCGCGGGTCAGCGAGGCAGGATCGCGGGCGATCTCGTCGAGCAGCGCCAGCAGGAAGTCGCGCGTCGCCAGCACCCGTTTCTCGTAGGGCTTGTAGGAGTGCGTCTCGACGAGGATCGACGGCCGGTTGCGCAGCGGGAAGTAGCCGGAGGAGTAACGCGGCTCGCCGACCCAGGAGCTGAACCCCTTCGCGGGGTCATCGTCGTCGACGAGATCCACATAGGGACCGTTCTTGTGGCCTGCCTTGGCCGTGGCGGCCAGCACCGCCGGCATGTGGCCGCGCATCCAGGCGTCCACCGGCGCCGCGATCTGCGGTGCCTCGGCCCAGCTCCAGGTGAGGACCCAGTCGTGGTCGACGCCGTCGGTGACGTGGTTGTCCACGTGCAGATGGGGCCGCCAGGAGTTGACCAGCGAGGCCAGCGAGCGCGCCTCCTCCGAGGAGAGCTTCAGGTAATCGCGGTTGAGATCGAGGCCGTTGGCCGTGGTGCGAAAGCCCATGCCCTGGCGCGGACCGTCCTGATTGGGGCGGTTGTAGGGTGAGATCCGCTCGTGGCCGTCGGCGTTATAGATCGGCAGCACGACCAGCGTGACCTTCTCCAGGATCTCCTCGTGCTTGCCCAGCCCCAGGTCACGCAGGATCATCAGCGAGGCGTCCTTGCCGTCGATCTCGCCGGCGTGAATGCCGTTCTGGATCAGCACGATCGGCTTCGCCAGCCTCTGCGCCCTGCGGCCGGTGAAGGCCCGCTCCTTCGACACCACCACGAACGGCAGCGCTCGTCCCTGGCCGGAGCTGCCGTAGAAGCCGAGATACAGGGCAGGGAAGTGGGCCTGCAGGCTCTTCAGAAAATCGATCGTTTCGTCGTAGGTCGAGGTCGCCTGAAAACCGGAGACCTCGGCGCGGGTCCGCAGCTTGGCGATGGCTGCGAGGTCCTCGCGGTTGGGTGGCGGCGCCTCCGTCATCTCCTCGTCCGGCTCGCCGGAAGGCCGCGTCTGGGCCGCGATGGAGAAGGGGAGCAGGCAGGCCAATACGATCAGCAGATAGCGGACGCGATGGAGCATGGGGCCTCCGTGAGATCGGGCGGAACTGTAGCAGAGGCCGATGATCCGCTCTCGGACGGCCTCTGAGGGTTTTCCCTCAACCAACCCTGAGGGGTTTCTCCCTCTCTTTGTGGGGGCCTTCCCTCCTGCCTCGCGGTCGACTTGCCGGCTATCCTGCGACTGCTAAAAAGAATGGGAGAACCAATATGATCCACATCGATCGCGTCGTGGCAAGGATTCTTGTAGCCGTGGCCGTCCTGGCCCTCATAGCGCTTCCTGCGTGGAGCGCCAGCCCCGGTGCAGGAACTGTGTCCTCGTCTTCGACGCAGACGAGCTGGACCGGCGGGCCCAAGCTCCAGAGCGTGCTCACCGTCTGCGGCAACCCCAACAACGCCAAATGTGACAATTTCAGATTGGGCATCTCCGATACGTCCGGGAACTACAAGGTCGAGATCACCCTCACGCCGCAGCTCTTGGACGACTACGACCTCGAGGTCTTCGGTCCCGGCGGCCAGCTCCTGGGTACCTCCGGCAACGGCCCTGGCACCGCCGAAAAGGTGACGCTCACCAATCCGCCGGCCGGCGTCTACACGGTCAGCGCGGCGCCCTACGTGGCGACCCGCGCTTACAACGCCACGGCGAAGCTGACGGTGCTGCCGCCGCCGCCGCCGCCGCCGTCCTCCGATCCGGCGCCCACCTACGGCATCTACGCTCCGCCCGCCGGCGTCGCCACCGGCGCCGGCGAGCCGTCGATCGGCGTCGACGAAGCCACCGGCGTGGCCATGTACGTCGCCGGGCTCGAGACGTTCCGGGTGGAATTTCAGGACGACGCGGACGAGCCCACGTCGTTCTGGACGGACGTCAGCGCACCGTTGACCTCGCTGATCACTCTCGATCCCATCCTGTTCACCGATCAGCAGACGGGCCGCACCTTCGTCTCGCAGCTCCTCGGCACGACCAGCCTGATGGAGTACACCGACGACAACGGCATTTCCTGGAGTCCCAGCACAGGCGGCGGCATCGTCTCCGGCGTCGATCACCAGACCGTGGGTGGAGGCCCGCCCTCTCCAGGCGGTCTGCTCCAGCCGCTGACCTCCTATCCGCACATGGTCTACTACTGCTCGCAGGACATCGCCCTGGCCATGTGCGCCGCCAGCGTCGACGGCGGCACCACCTTCGGCCTCGCGGTGCCGATCTACACCCTCAACCAGTGCGGCGGCCTCCATGGCCACGTCAAGGTATCGCCCGACGGTACGGTGTACGTCCCCAACAAGAACTGCGGCGGTGAGCAGGGCGCCGCGGTCTCCGCCGACAACGGCCTCACCTGGAGCGTCCGCAAGGTGCCCGGCAGCTCCGCCGGCAGCTCCGATCCCTCGGTGGGCATCGCCACGGACGGCACCGTCTACTTCGGCTTCAGCGGCGCCGACGGCCACGCCTACGCCGCGGTGTCGCACGACGAGGGGCAGACCTGGACCAACCTCCAGGACGTGGGCGCCTCGCTCGGCATCCAGAACATCGCCTTCCCGGCCATGGTCGCCGGCGATCCCGACCGCGCAGCCTTCGCCTTCCTCGGCACCACGGCCGGCGGCGACGCCACCGGCGACGACCCCACCTTCCCGGCCGTCTGGCACCTCTACGTGGCCCACACCTACAACGGCGGCGCGAGCTGGGTGACCGTGGACGTGACGCCGACCGATCCGGTCCAGCGCAGCACGATCTGCATGTCCGGCACGACCTGCGGCACCACCCGCAACCTGCTCGACTTCATGGGCGCCACGGTCGACGCCGAAGGCCGCGTCCTGGTGGGCTACGCCGATGGCTGCGTGGGAGCCTGCGTCACCGGCGGCGCCAACACCTTCGCCTCCGACGCCCGCATCGCCCGCCAGGCGAGCGGGAAGGGGCTGTACGCGGCGTTCGATTAGGCGACCCTGATCCCCGATCCCGGCGGCGCCGTGCAAAGCGTCGTTGTCCGCGCCGCCGGGCCCCTCACCTCCCCTTCCCCTCCTCTCCCACCGCACTCCCGACCACCGGGCGGGGAGGTGAGGGCCCCTACTCCGCCGGCTCCCTCTCCGTCGCCGGATACGTTCCCAGCACCCGCAGCTCGGCCGTGAGCGGCCGGACCTCCGCCAGCGCGCCGCGCAACGGCTCGCGGTCCGCGTTGCCGTCGACGTCGAGATAGAAGCGGTACTTCCATGGGCTTTCGGGAATCGGCCGCGACTCCAGCTTCGCGAGGTTCACCCCTCGCCGGCTGAAGACGCCCAGCACCTCCGCCAGCGCGCCGGGCGTATGCGGCGTGATGAGCAGCAGCGAGGTCTTGGCCGGCGTTTCCGGCGGGAAGCGGATGGGATCGTGCGCCAGCTCGACGAAACGCGTGTAGTTGCCCTCCTGCGACTGGATGCCCCGCCGCAGCACCTCGAGACCGTAGACCCGGGCCGCCGACTCGCCGGCGATGGCGCCCACCGTCGAATCGTTCCGGTCCCGCACCTTGCGGGCCGAGCCGGCCGTATCGAACTCCGTCTCGAAGCGGATCCACGGCACGGTGCGCAGGAAGTCCTGGCACTGCAGCAGGCCCTGGGGATGCGAGAGCACCACACGGAGATTCTCGACCCGGGAGCCCGGCAGGCCGAGCAGGCAGTGCTCGATGCGGCTCACCACCTCGGCGGTGATGGTCAAGCCCCCTTCGGCGAGCAGGTCATAGGTCTCGTTGATGCTCCCCGCGGTCGTGTTCTCGATCGGCAGCAGCGCACGGTCCGCAGCGCCGCTGCGTACTGCCTCGACGGCGGCGCGGAAGGTCTCGAAACCCTCCAGGAGCACGCCTTCGGGCAGGCCGGCGTAGCGGCGCTGCGCCGTCAGATGGCTGTACGACCCTTCGACGCCCTGATACGCGACCCGGAGTGGCACGTCGGCGAGCGCGCGGACGTGCGCCTTCTGATGGGCCACGGACATGTCGAGAATGACTCGATACAGCCGCTCCACCTCGTGCGCGTCGAGCCCCTGCTCCACGGCGTGATGGCGGACGCGCTGGATGACCTGCTCCTCCCGCGGCTCGTCCCGGAAGGGATATGCCGATCGCAGCTTCGCTCCCGCTACCTCCTCGACCAGGCTCATCCGCCGCCGCAGGTGGGCGAGGATGTCGCGGTCGATCTCCTCGATGGCTTCGCGCAGGGTGGGAAGGTCGCGGGGCTCCGGCATGGCGGAGGAGTATAGCCGGCCCGCAGCCTTGCCCCCCGTGCCTCTGCCCATGAGCTTCTAAGGCACGGTCACGCGGCGCCGAGCTTGTACGCTATACAGATCCTGAAGAGATTTGTATAAAGACGGCCACTTCACCAGCAATTCTGCTTGAATTTTATATAGAAAGGCTAGCCGATCGGGCGACGGAAGCCTCTTTGTATATGACTTTCTGAAAATTTTGTATGAAAAACTAGGCGCAGAGGGCTCCGGCGGTCCTCGGCTATGCAAGATTCTCGAAAACTTGTATAAAAAATCCCCTCCTCTATATAGAGAATCTCTGTTTATGTGGGTCAAGAGGCTTTCCTTATATGTCCGAGGGGAAAATTTGTTAGTCTGAAGGCCGATAAGCGGCTCTCCCAAGGCCTTTCTATATAGAAACTTACCAGAAATGTTGGTAGGAGCCCCTGCGGCTCATGGTCCAAGGCGCGGCCGCGACCGAGGTAAGAAGCTCCATTGACGAGAGTTGCGGGTTGGCCGCTTCAGATGCACCCCTACGCCTTCCGTGCCGCCGAAGCCGCGGCATGCGCCGGCGACAGAAGATGTTCTGGGACATGCACCATCTCCTGTTCGCCAACCAAGGCGCCCTCGCGCCCGAAAAGCTCTCTGGCTATGCCGCGGAGCTGGGCTTGGACGTCGCGGCCTTCGAGCAGTGCCTCTCGAAAGGGAAGCACGCGGCGGGCATTCGCGAGGACATGCGAGTCGCCCAGACCCTCGGCGTCACCGGTACGCCGGCGTACGTGCTGGCTCGCCGAGTCCCGGGCAGCGACAAGGTTCAGGTTCTGGACGTCGTCAAGGGCCTGCCGCCGTACGAGGTGCTCGAGATGAAGCTGAATGACCTTGGTAGCATCCCATCGACGTATCGAAGAGGAGGGCGTCGCCCGGGTGGCGGAATGACGGAACACAGAAAGAAGCTGCTTTTCGTCTGCGGTCGCAATAAGCGACGAAGCCCGACGGCAGAGCGCATCTTTTCCCGCTCTACTGACTTTGAGGTTCGCGCTAGGGGCGTGAGTGCGAGTGCTGTACGCCGGCTGAGCGGCTCCGATGTCGGTTGGGCGGATGTGATCTTCGTAATGGAGGCAGGCCAGAAACAACAAGTTTTTGAGCTGTTCCGAAGCTCTCTAGGTGAGCGGCCTGTGCACGTCTTGGACATTCCCGATGAGTACCCGTACATGGACCCCGAGCTCATTCAGCTCTTGGAGACGGGAGTATGTGGAGCACTGGGCTTGTCGGACGAAACCGGATAGGCTCAGGCCGACCCGAAAACCTCGGGCGACTGAGGTGAGGCGGAATGTACCTCCGGACGAAAAACACGATGAGCTCGGTTCCGCGCATCGCCCAGACGCTGGCTCTCTTGGCCGTTCTCCTCGCAACTGGCGCGGAGTGCGGCCCCAGGGAAAAGGCTGCGGCCGTCGTCTCGGATTTCTATACTGTCTACATTCCGCATCGACAGGGAGGGCTCCCCGAGGGGGCGGAGCTCCAACGCCTGGCTCCATTCTTGAGTGAGCGGCTCCACGCCTCGATCGTCGCCGCGCTCGACTACCAAGAGGCCTGGGAAAAGCGCCATCCCGAGGACAAGCCGCCGTTTGTTGATGGCGATTTCTTCTCCAGCCTCTTCGAAGGGCCCGAATCCTTCAAGGTCTCTCGAGTTACCGTCTCCTCGAAGACAGCGTGGAAGGTGCAGGTGCACTTCCGCTACGAGACAGTGGAGTGGGACGATACGGTGCTGGTCATTGCTGAGCGCGGGCGCTACAAGATCGATGAAGTCTTGTACTCTGGCGCTGGGGAGTTCAACCCACCGGGTCGTTTGTCTGAAAGACTCAAGTCAAGAGAGGAGTAAGGCTGAGCCAATGTCCATCGACCGGTTCATTCAGCGACCTCCAGTCGACGAATACGCTCCCTTCTACCAGGGCTACATCGCGGAGATTCCGGACGATGACATCTTGGGACGGATGTGCTCTCAAGAGGAGGTTGTGTCCAAGCTGCCGGCCGCCGTCTCAGAGTCTGGCGAGACCTTCGCCTATGCTCCTGACAAATGGACCGTGCGTCAGGTTGTCGGTCACCTGTGCGACTGCGAGCGCGTCTTCGGTTATCGCGCGTTCCGTGTCAGCCGCGGTGATTTGACGCCGTTGCCCGGCTTCGACGAGAACGCTTATGTCGCCAATTCCAACTCAGCCTCACGGCATCTCCAGGACTCGTCAACGAATTTTCGCTTCTTCGGCGAGCCAACCTACAGCTTTTCTCGACGATGGAGTCGAGCAGCTGGCTGCACGTCGGAGTCGCAAACTCTCATCCCGTCTCGGTGCGCGCCCTCGCCTTCATCATCGTGGGGCATGTCCAGCACCATCTCAGAATTCTTCGTGACCGCTACCATGTCGGATTGGAGGTGGGCTGATGTCCAAAGAGCGGTTTATGGCGGATGGTCGCGAGCGGCTGGAGAGCTCTGAAGGCTATCGGGCGGCGCGTGCAGAGATCATCGCTACGGTCCGAGCTCGTTATGCTGAATCTCTCGCCGGCGCTGGAATCCTTCGCAGGCTGGTGCTCCGCCTTCGTATGGAACGTGAAATTGCCCGGGAGCTTGCCAAGATCGCACCTCCAGACGCACTGTACCTGCAGAGTCAGTAGAGCTGGCCCGGAGTGCCGCCCCAGTCTTCGGGAGCGACATCGGCGATGGATTGGGAGAACGTCCAGCAGCGGCCGACGAAGTCCACTGCCGTGTATTGCCTCTCTCCGTACGGATAGTCTGAAGGCGGCCGCAGGATCCGCGCGCCACGCTGGCGGGCGCGCTCGTGATGGCGGTCGACGTTCTCGACCCGGATCATCACGGAGTGCGCGAGCCCGCCAGCGCCTGAGGTTGCATCGCCAGCCCCGCCCCCAGGCTGCTCGATCAGCACGACGGCCCCGTCGCCCACGTTGAGCTGGGCGCGATGGTCGGCGATCCGCAGGCGCAAGGTGAAGCCGAAGGCATCGCAGAGCCAGTCGATGGCCTGGCCGATATCCGGATAGCCGAGCTCTGGGATGACGGTGCAACGTGGTATGGAGCGGTTCGCCAGCACTCTTACCTCGCTTTTCCTCCAGCGGTTTCTCGCCGGACCGCTGGTCTAGCTTCCCATCGACCCCAACGGTATCATTTCCTCACCATGAGAACCATGATCATCATCGTCGGGGGCTTCGTGCTTTGGGCCGTCTGCCTTGGAGTTGCCAAGCTGGTGGCAAACGCCAGCTCGTGGTCCATGACGCTGGCCACGGTGGCTTTTGTCGCCGTCTGGTTTGTGGCGGCGGCCTGGAACATGCGGTTTGGTATATCGCGGGCTGGGTACTCTTTCCAGGAGGAACTGCCCATCTTCCTGTTGATCTTCTTGCTGCCGAGCGTCGTTGCGGTCTTTGTAAAGTGGAAGTTTCTCTGAGGCATGCAGGAGCCGTCATGGACGAAGACCTGGATCGAATGTCACGCGAAGAGCTCATCGCGGAGGTGAAGAAGCTGCGCCAGGGGATTCGCGTTCATCGCGACAGCACCGGCCACGAGCTCTGCTGGCATCACCCGGCCCTGTGGGGGCTCCTGCCCGAGCGGCAGGATCCGCTGCCGACCGTGCCGGAGTGGCCGGAGTTCCTCCGCGGTTGCATTCGCTACCGCCAATCGCTCGATGAACAGACGCCCCACGCGCCTCGCTCCCACGAGGAGTATCGCGAGCAAGAGTAGGTCTGGCACCCGCGTTGCACCCGGGGGATCGGGCGGCAATTCGCCGTCCGCTGGGATTCGAAACGTTGGAGGCTGCCATGAAGGTGTTCGTCGCGGGTGGTACAGGGGCGGTCGGCAGGAGCCTCGTGCCGGAGCTGGTGCAGAGCGGATACGAAGTGATCGCGCTGGTCCGGACTCTTGAGAAAGGCAGAGCGATCGAGGCCGGCGGAGCAAGATTCTCCGTCGCCGACGCGCTCGACAAGGACGAGCTGACGATGGCCGTCCGGAAGGCGGAGCCGGAGGTCATCATCCATCAGCTCACGGCGCTCACGGGCACCGGCAACTTCAGGAAGCTCGACGAGGAATTCGCGCTCACCAACCGCTTCCGTACCGAGGTCACCGACACCCTGCTGGCCGCCGCACGTCTGGTGGGCGCGCGGCGCTTCATCGCGCAGAGCTTCTGCGGCTGGCCGTACGCGCGGGAGGGCGGACCCGTGAAGACCGAGGACGATCCGCTCGACCCGAACCCTCCCGTCAGCTTCAGCAAGACCCTGGCGGCGATCCGCTACCTCGAGGATGCCGTGCGCCGGACCATGGACGTCGAGGCGCTCGCCCTCCGTTATGGCATCTTCTACGGGCCGGGGACGGGGATCGCGAAGAATGGAGCCATCGTGGAGCTCGTACGCAAGCGGAAGTTGCCGATCGTCGGCGGCGGCACGGGCGTCTGGTCGTTCGTTCATATCCGGGACGTGGCGCGCGCGACCACGGCGGCCGTCTCCCAAGGCCCTCCCGGGATCTACAATGTCGTCGACGACGAGCCGGCGCCCGTCTCGGCCTGGCTGCCGGCGCTCGCCGAGGCCGTGGGTGCCAGGCCGCCGCGGAAGGTTCCGGTCTGGCTGGGCAGGCTTGCGATCGGCGAAGGCGGCGTGTCGATGATGACGCAGGTCCGCGGCGGCTCGAACGCCAAGGCGAAACGTGAGCTGAAGTGGCAGCTCCTGTATCCGAGCTGGCGGCGCGGCTTTGTGGAAGGGCTCGGCGATGCCGACCGGAAGTGAGCTCCGACGGCTTTATCCTGAGGCGCTGGCCGGCATCCATTGATGAAACTGCGGATCGCCGACAGCCTGACCGAGGAGGAGCGCCGACGGTTATTCGGCTGGGGAAGATGTCTTTGGCGTGTCGAATCTGAACCTGCAGTGCGGAGCGCGAGAGGGCTTCACGCATGTAAAGGAGAACCCCACCATGAGCTCACATTCCGTGCAAGAGCCAGAGGCGCCGGCGAGGGTTGGCACCGAGGTCGAGACGCTCTATCGTGATCTGTTGGATGCCTGGAACCGACGCAGCGCAAGGGATATGGCGGCGCTGTTCGAGAAGGATGGGAATGCCGTCGGTTTCGACGGCAGCCCGATGAATGGTCGGGCGCAGATCGAAACGGAAGTCGGTCAGGTTTTCCGCGACCATCCGACGGCCGCGTACGTCGGGAAGGTAAGGGAGGTGCGCTTCCTGACACCTGACGTCGCCATCCTGCGCGCCGTCGCGGGCATGGTCCCGCCAGGGCAGTCGGAGCTCAATCCCGCGGTCAACGCGATTCAGTCGCTGGTGACAGCAAGGCGCGACGGCCGGTGGCGTATCGCCCTGTTCCAAAATACGCCGGCGCAGTTCCATGGCCGGCCGGAGCTGGCCCGGCAGTTGACGGAAGAGCTGCGGCAGTTGTTGTAATCGGTTATTTTTCAGTCGCCGGTTCGTGCTTGCCGCTCGCGATGGTGGCGGCGAGAGCGGCCTCGAGATGGACGAGTCTCAGCGGTTTGCTGAGGAAGCCGTTCATGCCCGCTGCGAGGCAACGCTCGCGATCTCCTGCCATGGCGTGGGCGGTAAGGGCGAGGATCCGCGGTTGGCGGGCGGCGGGGAGCTGGCGGATGCGGCGGGTCGTTTCCAGGCCGTCGAGCTCGGGCATCTGAAGGTCCATCAGGATCACGTCGTAAGACTGGCTCTCCAGAGCGTCCAGGACATCCCGGCCGGTGATGGCGAGGTCGGCCCGATATCCCAGGTGCGCAAGCAACGCGAGCGTGACCTGCTGGTTCACCGGATCATCCTCGGCGAGCAGGATATGCAGCGGATGCCGCCGCGCCAGGCTGGCGGCGCCGGCGGTGGCCGGCCGTCGCGGCGCTGGGGCGGCCTCCCCGACGATGGTGAAGTGGAAGGTCGATCCCTTGCCGAGGGTGCTCTCGACCCAGATCGCGCCGCCCATGAGCTCCGTCAATCGTTTGCTGATCGCCAGGCCGAGGCCGGTGCCGCCGTGGGTGCGAGTCAGCGAGCCGTCGAGCTGCTGGAAGGCGACGAATAGCCGGCCCTGATCTTCCTGGGAGATGCCGATGCCGGTGTCGGCGACGGCGAAATGGGCCTCGATGCGGCCGTCCTCCAGGGTGCGGGAGGACAGCGCGATGTGCACTTCGCCTGCGAGAGTGAACTTGACGGCGTTGCTGAGGAGATTGACCAGCACCTGACGGGTGCGTGCGGGATCGCCCACCAGCGCCTCCGGGGTCCAGTCCGCGATCGTGTAACGGAGGGCGATGCCTTGCCGGGCGGCCAGGGGACCGACGATCTCGAGGCTCTGCTCGATCACCGAGGCCAGGCGGAAGGGCGTCCGCTCGACCTCCACCATGCCCGATTCCATCTTCGAGAAGTCGAGGATGTCGGTGATCAGTGCCAGGAGAGCGTCGCCGCTCGTCTGGACGATCTCCAGATATTCCTTCTGCTTGGCGGTGACGGGTGTCTCCAGGAGCAGAGAGGACATACCGAGGATGGCGTTCAAGGGCGTGCGGATCTCGTGGCTCATGTTGGCCAGGAACTCGCTCTTGACCCGGCTCGCCGCCAGGGCTTCGTCCTTGGCCTCGAGGAGAGCGGCGGTGCGGGTGCGTACCTGTTCCTCCAGGCTCAACCGCAAGCGGTCGAGCTCGTCGTGGACGCGCCGAAAGCGGCTGGAGAGGGCCGAGCCCATCGCTGCCAGGACCACGGCGAAGGCGAAGGGAGCCAGCGAGATGCGGCTGGTCCACGGCACTGCGAGCAGCCGGGCCGTCATGTCGACCGCTTCGACGACGACCATCACCATTCCGCCGACGGCGAGGGTGCGAGCCTCGACCTGCCCTTTCCAGGCCTCACGGAGGATGAGCCAAGCCGCCACCGGCAGGAGCGGCAAGAGCCAGAGCCCGCGGAAACTCTGGCTGGCGACGACCGGTCGGACGCTGGGCCACAGCGCGATGAACAGGGCCAGCGCCGCGTGGGAGAGCTGGTAGAGGCGGAGCGGCCGGGGGAGGGGCCGCGAGAAGAAAGTCCAGAGAAACTGGATCGCCAGGGCCGCGGCGGTGTGTCCGGTGAGGTCGCTGATCCGGACCGCCACGTCATAGCGGGAGGTGATCGTATAGATCCAGTACGAGCTGGCGAAGGTGTTGGCGGCGAAGGCCAGCGAGAGCAGGCCGAACCAGAGGTGCTCGCGCTGCTGGCGGCGGCGGAGATAGAGCAGGAGGTGGTAGGGCGCCGCGGCGAGGAACAGCAGGCCGAGGGTGAGGACGGGGACGTCTGTCAGGAGGGTGCGGGCCCATGCGAGCTCCGTCCGGTCGCGAAGAGCCGGATAGCTGCCGAGGACCAGAGTCTCGCCGACCGGTCCGCTGTCAGGGCTGCGGTCGGTGATCCAGGCCACCCGCCGCACCCGCAGCGCGAGGGAGATCCGGCCGTCTCTCCCGACCGCCTCTCGCGGGACGGGAAAGACCTCGGCGGCGGCGTGCGGCAGCTTCAGCGCCCAGCCTCGAGAGCTGCCGAGGAGCCGCCCTCCTGCGTACACCTGATAGCCGCCGAAATCCGAGGGCCCGAGGAGAAGACCGAGCTGCCCGTGCCGAGCGGCGAGGCGCGCCTCCTCGCTGAGGGTGATCACCCTCCGGAACCATACGGCTCCGTGGACGCCGAGGTAACCCTGCTCCCGCCACGTTGCGGGAAGAGGAACTTCCCTCCAGGCCGTGTCGTCAAAGCCGGGCTGGGCCCACCGCAAGTCATCGCCAGGCCGCGACTTCCAGGTCTCGGGCCTTACGGTTGCACGAGTGTCCGCGACGGCGACGCCGGCCGGGGACAAGAGCAGGGCCGCCAGCAGAACCGTTCTGCTGCAGATCCAGCCGCGGCCGCTGCGGCGCACGGCGGGACCACTCACAGTGCCCTCCAAGCCCGCGCTGCGGCGGCCGCGGCTTCTCTCACTGGCCATGGTGTACTTCGGAGTATAACCGACCGCGGATTAGTGGCTACCACGCCGGAGGGTGTAGGATTCACTTGAGCTAGGGGGGCCGCAAGGCTGAGATCCCTCCGGGGACCACCCTCAACACCTGACCTGGGTCATGCCAGCGTAGGGAAGCGATGACGAGAACCGGAGGGCGAGCGAGGCCGCGCCCCCACAGCGGAGGCGCGGCTTTTCGCTTTGAGCGGCCGCCAGAGAGGAGCAGCGATGATCGAGCCGACCGCCCGGACGATTCGTCCCGGCATCACCACCGATCCCTTTCCGAGCTCGACCAAGGTCTACGTCGAGGGCAGCCAGCCGGGCGTGCGGGTGCCGATGCGCGAGATCCGGGTCGGGCCGACGCGGACCCATACCGGCCTGACGGTGGAGAACCCGCCGGTCACCGTCTACGACACGTCGGGCCCCTATACTGATCCGGAGGCGCGGATCGACGTCTACCAGGGGTTGCCGCCGCTGCGCCGGGCCTGGATCGAGGGCCGCGGTGACGTCGAGGAGCTCGCGTCGGTCTCCTCGCTGTTCGGCCGTCAACGCGCCGCGGACCCTCTGCTCGCGCCGATCCGCTTTCCACGGCTGCGCCGGCCTCTGCGGGCAAAGCCGAGCGGCAACGTCACGCAGATGCACTATGCGCGGCGGGGGATCGTCACGCCCGAGATGGAGTTCATCGCCATCCGCGAAAACCAGCGCCGCGAGCTGGCCGCAGACAGCGACGGCCGGGCCTGGGGTGGCGGTGTGGCGCAGCATCCCGGGCAGTCGTGGGGCGCCGCGATCCCGCGGGTCATCACGCCGGAGTTCGTGCGCGACGAGGTGGCCCGCGGCCGGGCGATCATCCCGGCGAACGTCAATCATCCGGAGAGCGAGCCGATGGTCATCGGCCGCAACTTCCTGGTGAAGATCAACGCCAACATCGGCAACTCGGCGGTGACCTCGTCGATCGAGGAGGAGGTGGAGAAGCTGATCTGGGCCATCCGCTGGGGCGCCGATACGGTGATGGACCTGTCGACGGGGAAGAACATCCACGAGACCCGCGAGTGGATCCTGCGCAACTCGCCGGCGCCCATCGGCACGGTACCGATTTACCAGGCGCTGGAGAAGGTGGACGGCCGCGCCGAGGACCTCACCTGGGAGATCTATCGCGACACGCTGATCGAGCAGGCCGAGCAGGGGGTGGACTACTTCACCATCCACGCCGGCGTGCGGCTGCGCTACATCCCGCTGACGGCGAACCGTATGACCGGGATCGTCTCGCGGGGCGGCTCGATCCACGCCAAGTGGTGCCTGGCCCACCACCGGGAGAGCTTCGTCTACGAGCACTTCGAAGAGATCTGCGAGATCATGAAGGCCTACGACGTGGCCTTCAGCCTGGGGGACGGTCTGCGTCCGGGCTCGCTCGCCGACGCCAACGACGCCGCCCAGTTCGCCGAGCTGGAGACGCTGGGGGAGCTCACCCAGGTCGCCTGGAAGCACGACGTGCAGGTGATGATCGAAGGCCCGGGGCACATCCCGATGCAGCTCATCAAGGAGAACATGGACCGCGAGCTGGCGGCCTGCGGCGAGGCGCCGTTCTACACCTTGGGGCCGCTGACCACGGACCTCGCGCCGGGCTATGACCACATCACGTCGGCCATCGGCGCCGCCATGATCGGCTGGTTCGGCACCGCCATGCTGTGCTACGTCACCCCCAAGGAGCACCTGGGGCTGCCCAACCGGGAGGACGTCAAGCAGGGCGTGATCGCCTACAAGATCGCGGCCCACGCCGCCGACCTCGCCAAGGGGCATCCAGGCGCGCAGATCCGCGACAACGCGGTCTCCAAGGCGCGTTTCGAGTTCCGCTGGGAAGACCAGTTCAACCTCTCGCTCGATCCGGACACCGCCCGCGCCTTCCACGACGAGACCTTGCCGCAGGAGGGTGCCAAGGTGGCCCACTTCTGCTCCATGTGCGGGCCGCACTTCTGCTCGATGAAGATCACCGAGGAGGTGCGCGAGTACGCGGCGCGGCAAGGCCTGGAGGAGGAGAAGGCCCTCGCGGCAGGGATGCAGGAGAAGGCGGCGGAGTTCAGGCAGGGGGGCGGGGAGATCTACGGCTAGGGGTCCTCACCTCTCGGCGATCGCCGCCACTGCCGCCGCCACGTCCACCTGCGCTCCGCACTCCAGCAGCGCCTCGCCGATCGCCTCGACCGTCCGTTCCAGGTAATCCGGCCGGGTCACCGTGTAGCCCATGTGTCCGACGCGGAAGGAGGTGGTCTTCACCGCCGGGTGCAGGCCGCCGGCCACAGTGACGCCGCGGGCGGCGATCCTTGGCAGCAGCGAGCCGTCGATCCGTTCGGGGAAGTGGAGGACGGAGAGGGTGTTTCCCGTCACGTCTTCGCCCGGGACGGAGCGCAGGCCGAGGATCCGCCAGGCCTTGCGCAGCGCGGCGGCGGCGCGGGCGTGGGCCGCGATGCGGGCTTCGACGCCGGCGTCGATGATCTCGCCCAGACCGGCCTCCAGGGCCATCACCAGCGAAGTGGCCGGGGTGGCGAAGTAGCTCGGTCTGCGCTCCTCGTAGGCGCGGTGGATGGGCAGCCAGGAGTGCCAGTCGAGCAGCAGCGGGGGAGGGGACGTGCGGTCGGCACGGGCGGCGAGGGCCCGCTCGCCGGCCACCATCAGCGCCAGTCCGGGCGGCAGTCCGAGGGCTTTCTGGGAGCCGGTAAAGTAGAGGTCGGCGCTCCACGTTGCCATCTCGAACCGCTCGCCGGCCGTGGCGCAGACGCCGTCGAACACGGCGAGCGCCCCGGCCTGCCGTGCCAGGCGGCAGAGCGGCTCGGGATCGATGCGTACGCCCGTCGAGGTATCCACGTGAGTGGCGAACAGAGCCTTCAGCGAGCCGCCCAGGCCGAGAGCTGCGCGGATCTCCTCGATCGCGGGAGCCTGACCGACCGGGGCGCCCACCTCGATCACGGCGGCGCCGGAGCGGCGCAGGATCTCAACCATCCGATCGGAGAAGTAACCGGTATTGACGACCAGGGCGTGGTCGCCCGGCTCGATCAGGTTGGCGGCCGCCATCTCCATGGCCAGCGTGCCGCTGCCGGCGAGGATGAACGGCTGGCTTCCGGCGTCGGCCTGCCAGACCTCGCGCATGCGCTCGAGCGAAGCGCCGAACGCCTCGATCAGACGGCTCGAGGTGTGTCCCGGCGGCGGGGCCGAGGCGGCGGCGAGAACGGCCGGAGAGACCTCCACCGGCCCGGGGATCATGAGCAGCGGCGATGGCGTGGACATGCGGGCGCGTATGCTAGCAGGGTTCTGAGAACCTGGCGCCAGCCGCGTATCCCTTCCCGGCCCTCTTTGGACCGGGAAGGGATGCCGAATATCTTCCTACTGCGGGTTGATGGGGGTGAGGGTGACGGCGGTGTCGATGTTGTTGTTCAGGTACGACGAGCAGGTGCCTCCCGTCGTGATCGCGGTCCCATTGCCGGAGATGCTGGTGTTGCCGATGCGGACGGTCGTGCCCGCAAGACAGATGATCCCCGTCCCATTGTTCGCCGCAACGCTGTCCTCGATATTGAGGACTGAAGGGCTGGTAGCAGCCACGAAGCCGCCGCCGGCGTTGCCTGCGGCGACACTGTTGGTCACCGAGGTAGTCGCAGCGCCCTGAAGCCTTAGACCGAAAATGTTGTTCTCCATCCGGATGTTGTCGAGCGAAGCCTTCACGATGGCGCTGCCGGTAGGATGGATGAAGATGCCACCGCCCGTGCCCTGACCGTTGCGGCGCACGATCGTGTCCTTGAGGAAAACCTGGGTGGTGCCCGCCACGGTCGTCGCGATCTCGATGCCCGAGCCGTTCGTACCGCGGAAATTGTTGATCGTGCATTTCTCGACGTGGAGAGAGTTCAGGCCGCCGAGTACCTTGATGCCAACCAGGCCGGTGCCGAGCCCTTCGACGTCAAGACCGCGCAGGACCACGGCGTCGGTCGTCGCCGCGTTGATGATGATGGCGTTGGTGCCGGAGACCAGCACGCCGGCCTCGAAGCCTTCGCTGGAGATGGTGATCGACTTGGTGATGGTCACCCCGCCGAAACCACCGGGATCGAGGACGTTGATCTCACCGCTGGCGGCGGTCTTCGAGATGGCGCCGGCGAAGGTCTTGCAGGGTGCCGTGCGACTACAGGGGTTGGCGTCGTCGCCAACTCCCGAGACCCAGGTGCGGGTCGCTTGCGCCTGAGCGGTGGCGCTTAAGGTGAGAAGGACTAGGAATCCTAGGAGCACGGTGCGGAGGGACGGGCGCTTGCTCACGGATTTCTCCTTTCCAGAGAAGAAGATGTTAAAAGCATGCCATTGATGGAGAGAGAATTTCAGGCTTAACTATAGGCGCGCTCCGCCGCCGCGTCAAGATATAGGCGTGCAGGTCGCCTCAATGTTACGGATTCACGAAGGATCCACAAAGCGGACAGGCAGGAGTCCAGTAAAGATTCGCGAGGTCTCATGAAACGCCATTCGTTCATTATGAGCAGAGATGCTGATTTCAAACGCCGTCCGAAGAGAATCTGAACCCGCAAGAGTTAAAATCGAAAATCCAGTATACCCTATTATTGGCAGTAAGGCCCCGGA
>DASYTJ010000067.1:5000-136373 GCA_036002325.1 Thermoanaerobaculia bacterium
CCGGGGCTTTTCTTCAATGACGACGCGCAGCGCCGCGACCGGGTCATGGCGCGTTGCGCGGCGCGGCTGGTGAGAGAGGGTTACGACTTGGTGCTCCTCTACTTCCGCAGCCCCGACATCGTCAGTCACAACGAATGGAAATACTTCGAGCCGGAAAAGTTCGCGGCGGTCGATCCACGGGAGCTGGCGAAGCGGCGGGACCGCATCCCGCGGATCTACGAAGCGGTCGACCGCGAGATCGGCCGGATTCTCGCCGCCGCGCCGCCGGAAACCAACGTTCTCGTGCTCTCGGATCACGGCTTCCATGCCGCTCCGCACGAGGACGTCAAGGCGTTGATCGACATGGACGCGGTGCTCGAGCGGCTCGGTTATCTCGCGCGCCGCGACGGAGTCGTCGATTTCTCCCGCACCCGCGTCTACACCTACGGAACTCCGGATTTCCGGCGCGGCAAGATGCTGCGTTTCGCCGCCGCGGGCCGCGAGCCGGGCGGGAGCGTGCGGCCGGAGGAGCGCGAAGCTCTGCGCCGCCGGCTGGAAGCGGACCTCGCGAAGGTGACCAACGACTACGGCGAGCCCATCTTCCTGGTGCGCGAGGTGCGGCCGCGGAGGGGCGAGGAGGGGGATTTCGTGGCCGCGGTCCGCCTGGGACGGATGACGCCGACGGTGCGGATCGAAGGCCGGCCGTTTCCGGAGGCGATCCGCGGCCTAGGGCGGATCTCCGGCACCCATGGGCCGTCGACGGACGGCGTCTTTCTCGCTTCAGGGCCCGACATCGATCCGGCGGCCCACCTGGAAGGCATTCACGTTCACGACATTGCTCCCACCATCCTGTACGGACTCGGCCTGCCGGTGGCGGAGGACTTTGCGGGAAAGCCGCGGATGGATCTCTTCAATGCCGAGTTCCGCCGCACGCATCCACTGCGGACGATCCGCACCTGGGGCAAGCGGCAGGAAGGGGGAGCAGCTCGGACCTCGAGAGCCGACGCGGAGCTCCTCAACGAGCTCCGCGCCCTGGGTTACATCCGCTGAGTCAGACGCCGGCGAGCGGGTCGGACTGCAGCCGCTCCCGCAGTCTCTCCAGGAAGCTCCCGACGAAGGCGCGGGCATCGGCGAGCATCTCCTTGGCCTCGGCCTGCTGCTCGGGAGTTAGCACCGGGCGGATCTCGGAGACGATCCTGCCGCGGGTTACCGCCAGCTCCGTCTCGGCCTGTCCGACCGCCCGGCCGGCGGCGCGGATGGCCGCCTCGTCGAAGGTAGCGGCGTGAATGGCCTCGAACTGATGGCTGCGGGCCTCCTTGATGCGCGCCAGCTCGGCGGTGAGCTCGGCCTTGTGCGAGACGAGGATGGTGCGAATCTGGTCGACCTGCTGGGGCGTCAGGTCGAGGCGTTCGACGACCCGCTTGGCGACATCGCCGGGAGCCGCAGGCACCTGTGCGCCACGGCGCAGGCCGGCGAAGAGCGCGGCTGGAATGAGCAGTGCGGCGGCTGTGACGGCGAGAAGCTTGGAAGTCTTGTTCATCACGATCTCCTTTGTTTGCGGTCGGCTGACCGGGCGTTCAGCGCCCTTCGTCCCCTCAGACGGGGGGCGCGCCCGGGCGGTTACACCCGGGCCGCGCTGTAACCTCCGCCGCCGATCGGCCGTCTGAATTCATGGAGGCGTTTTCTGGGAGATCATGGATGCCGACGCTCGCGCACGCCATCATGGGAGTGAACACGATCGACCCGGCGGATGCCGAGGCCCGCCTGATCCGCGAGAGCCTGGCGGGAGATCAGGACGCCTTCGCCGCGTTGGTGCGCCGTTACCAGGGCCGCGTCTTCCGGCTGGCCGGGCGGTTTTTCCGCCGCCCGGAAGAGGTTGAGGAAGTGGCGCAGGAGACGTTTCTCCGGACTTGGATGAAGCTAGGGACCTACCGCGCGCAGGCGCCGTTCGAGCATTGGCTGACCCGGCTCTGTCTGCGCTGCGCGTATGATCGGCTCCGCCGGAGCCGGACGGAGACGGAGGCTCTCGCGCAGGACGAAGCGGAAGCCGCGGCCACCGATCCCAACGCCCGTCTGGAGGTCGAGCGGCTGCTCGCCAGGCTCCCTGCCGCGGACCGCTTCCTGCTGATCCTCCTCGAAGGAGAGGAATGGTCCGTGGCCGAGATCGCTGAGCGCCTCGGCTGGACCCAGGTCAACGTCAAGGTGCGGGCGCACCGGGCGCGCAAGCGTCTGCGCCGGATTCTGGAGGAGGGGTGACGATGGATTGCGGAACCGTCAGAGACCGGCTCCTCCGGGGAGCACGGGACGCTTCGCTGGACGTCCACCTCGGGACCTGTGCGGACTGCGCCCGCTTTGCCCACCGCATATCGGCCGCCCGCGAGGCGTTCCGCCAGCCGGTGGTGCCGATCGAACCCGATCCTGGGTTCGCCTCGCGCGTCGTGGCTCGCCTGCCCCGGACCGCGGAAGTTCTGGGCTGGGCGGCCCTGCGGGCGTTGCCGGCGGCCTTCGCGCTCGCTCTGACGCTCGCCTGGCTGGGATGGTCCCAGCCCCCTTCGGCGGCCTCCCTGTTGACGGGTGAGCCGAGCCCCGAAATGATCCTGACCTACGGCGCCTTCGCAACGGAAGCGGGACGATGAGGCGTTCGACCGCGATCGCGGCCATCGTGGCTCTGTTCCTGACGGGAGTGCTGGTCGGCGTGCTCGGGACCCATCTCTTCTACCTGCGCCATCTCCAGCAACCGGGCTGGCTGGTCCAGGCGGGGACGCGCCTGTTGGCGGCGGAGCTCAGGCGGGATCTCGACCTGACGACGATGCAACAGCGGCAGGTCGACGCCATTCTCGCCGATGCCCAGCGCGACGCTATCGCACTGCGGCGGGAGATGATGCCCAGGATGCTCTCCATTCTCGACCGCTCGCGGAACCGCATTTCGTCGGTGCTTTCCCCGGAGCAACGGGAGAGGTTCGAGCAGCTGCGAAAACGGCGGGGAAGCCGCTTCCGGCGCGTGCTCGCCGGCGAATGAATGGGAGAAGGCCGGGTTTCGGCGACCCAGCCTGCTCGAGCCCGTCTCAATCCTTCCAGATCGTCTTCCACCACGGCTCGTCTTCGGCCGGGCCAGACGTCTTCGCCTTGAGGTTCATCTTCATCCGGATCTTGTTGACGTCCCAGCCGGTGAGCGACGCGAGGGTCTGGGCCTGCTGCTCGTAGCGTTTCGGCAGCTCCCGGCGGTAAGCCTGCGCCGCCTCGCATTTTTCCTTTCCCTGCCAGGGATGACGCAGGATGTAGCGCCCCTGGAAGTTCTGGCGGTCGGCGGTCTCCTGAAAGACGAGATCCTCCGGAAAATGCGCCGAGTCGTAGCGCAGATGAAGGCGGGAGAGGAAGACATCCTGCCCGCCGGGCATGATCATGTCGGGCCGGGGGCCGCGCCGCTCGATCCAGAAGACGCCTAGCTGGCGCAGTTCGTCGGCGGAGAGAGGATCGGCGGCGCACGGATCGCACCACGCCATGTCCCACGCATACTCGAGAAAGACGGTGCGCATGTCTTGCTTCTCGACCTGCTCGGCGAACATCGCCTTGTAGAAGGGCCCGAACTCGTCCTTGACGAACAGCGGCACCTCGGTGTCCGACGGCAGGCGGACGGTGCGGTAGTTGGTGGTCTCCACCCGTCCTTTGCGAGTGAGGGCGTAGACGAACAGCTCCTGCGGTCCGTTGGCGTTGACCATCCCAAGCCGGATGGGGAGCATGAACTTGCGGCTCTCGTAGGCCACCTGGATCGGACGCAGATAGGTGAAGCCGAGCTTGGACTGCTCCTTGAGGTTCACCTTGGCGACGAAGAACCGCATCCCCTGCTTGAGGTAGCTGCCGAGTACGCGGGCGGCGCCCTGCGGAATCCGGTAACCGTTCTCCAGCAGCCAGGTCTCCAGACCCTGGCTCTCCTTGGCCGAAAGGATCAGGATGTCGTACTCGCCGACCGTGTACTGCGCCTCGATGGTGACGCCGAGGCTCCTGGCGCGATCGGCTTTCGCGGCACCCGCAGCGGCCTGGCCGGCGGGCGCCGGGGCCATCTCGTAATACCGTCGCGGCGCGCAGGGGTTCTCGTCGAAGTACTCCACCAGACGCGGCGAGGAGTAGGCATCGAGATGGTCGAGCAGGGCTTTCTCGGCGACGTGGATCTGCTCCCGCTGAATGAAGGTCGGCACGGGAATGACGATGGCGAACTCCTTCGGATCCCCCTTGAAGTCGTTGGCCATGGTCAGCACGGTGCGGTCGCCGTCGCGGACCAGCACGACCTGTGAAGCCTGGTTGAACAGCTTGGTGTCGGCCTTGGCAACGTAGAAGCCGCAGAATGCGAAAGCGGTACCCGCGGCTGCCGCCAAGGCGGCGCATGACAGGAGGACGATCAGGAGCCGTTTCATGCGAATCTCCTTTCTTCGAGGAGAACAGGTGCGGGAGTCGAAGCCGGATCTTCGGCTCTGCGCCAGACATACCGCGAGCCGGGCAACAGCCGGTCGATGAGCGGCACGAGCGGCGAGAGGAAGGCCAGCGAGAGCAGGAGCCCATTGGGCCGGTAGAGCACGAAGTGGACGAAACCCGCCCCCAGGGCCACCAGCAAGGCGAAGAGGATGCGGCCCGCCCGGGAGTCGGGCGTGGTTTTGGGATCGGAGATCATGAAGAAGGTGAAGATCAGGAAGGCGCCGCTCTCGAGCTGATGGAAGGGGATGGTCAGCGGCTGGCCGAGCCAGAGGGCGCGTCCGAAGAGGACGGCGAGATAGAAGAAGAGGAAAGCGTAAGTGACGTCGCTGCGCGCCGCCCGGTTCACCACCAGCCCGCCCAGGCAGGCGATGAGAAAACCGAAAAAGGCAGCGCTCCCCCACTGGCCCGGAGACACCCAGACTCCACCGGTCGCCAGCATGGTGGCTACGATGCCGAAGTTGGTCGGGTTGAAGACGTGCTTACCACCGACGCGAAGGACGAACTTGCTGGCGATCGTCACCGCCGCGGCGAGAACCGCCAGTGCAAGCGAGTTGGTGCGCAGCAGCAGGCAGAGCGACAGCCCGGAGATCAGGGCGCTCCGTGGGTCAAACGCGGAGAGCCGCCACAGGTGAGTGCACGTGTATTGAGTGAGGAGGACCGTCCCCAGGAGAGCGAGGGCGCTGAGAGGCCGGATCTCGAGCTCCAGGCGGCTCACGCCATAGACCAGCAGCGCGGATAGAACGAGGATCTGGTAGAGGCGTGGGTCCTTGAATCGCGGGTTCATCACGGGTCTTCTCGCGGCCGGCTTCTGCGAGCCTGCCCTCTCTCGCTTGGACACGTCAAGCCCGGAAAAAGAAACCCCGGCTTCCCCCATAGGCGGCCATTTTCGGGAAAATCCCAACGCTCGGATCGGCTCGGCCGTAGTACAATATGACATATTACCGGTTCTGCATCAGAAAGGGAGCTTCGATGGTGAAAGCAGTCTTCTACTTGGGCAGAGCGCTCGCGGCGTTCTGCCTCACCGCCCCGGCATGGGCCGTTCCAACACCGCAAGGCGTGCCGTTCCGCGCCAGCTCGTGCACCAACTGCCGCCAGGAGGAGCCGTCGGTCGCCGGCGCCGCGTCCGGCGCCTACCTGGTCGTCTGGGAAGGCTCGACCACAGCCGATCTCCGCGGCATCAACGGCCGGCTGTTCACCAACGCCGGCGCTCCCCAGGCAGCCGACTTCGCGGTCGCCAAAAAGCTCGCGCCGGACCAGTACGACGCGGCGGTGACGCGCGATTCCAAGGGAAACTACATCGCCGTCTGGTCGCAGGTGGAGGCCGGCAACAGCGAGATCATGGCCCAGCGCTTCAAGCCGAACGGCACGGTGCTGGGCGCCGCCTTCAAGGTGAATCAGGACACCGCCGGGACGCCGACCATCCCTGCCGACTTCAATCCGGCGGTTGCGCGGACCAACGACGGCGGCTTCGTGGTGGTCTGGATGAACCTGCTGCCGTCGAGCCCCACGTTCCCGGGCACCAATCCGCAGGTGCTGGCGCGCCGCTTCAACGCCGCGGGCGCGCCCCTCGGATCTCAGTTGAAGCTCAACACCGGTCTGGTGCATGGCGACCGGCCGGACGTCTGCGTGGACTCCGTGGGTCAAACCGTCGCGGTTTGGACGACCGTCGACGCGTTCCGGCCGTTCCAGGCCAACTATAAGGGGATCTCGTACCGCCGGCTGACCGCCGCGGGCGCTCTCATCGGCACCACGGAGACGGTGGTGGCGCAGCCGGTCGCGAACTCCGCCAGGGGTGCCGTCTCCTGCGGCAGCGGCGGCACCTACGTGGTGGTATGGCATAGCGATCAGGCGCCCGCGGCCGATCGCACGGACATCCTGGGGCAGCGCTTCAGCCGTCTCGGCCGCAAGGTCGGACCGGTCTTCCGGGTCAACAGCACGACCACCCGGGATCAGAAGAACCCCTCGATCTCGCACGACCCGCAGGGCCGCTTCATCGTCGTCTGGCAGTCCGACCTGGACGGCACGAGAGGGATCTTCGGCCGGGAGTTCACGGCCGCCGGCGCCGCCGTGGGAACCGACTTCGCAGTGCTCTCGGAGAAGGACGACTCCACGCCGCCGATCAATCCCGACGTCACCCACGTCGGCACGGCGGGCAACTTCGTCGTCGTCTGGCAGAACGGCACGGAGGGTACCTTCGGCCGGCGCTTCACTCCCTGACGTCCCGGCTCACGGGATCGAGCGGCGTCCGTCCCGCGACCAGCGCGGTGACCGACGCCGCTCCAGCTTTTTTGAGCACGGAAGCGGCGGCGTCGAGCGTGGCGCCGGTCGTCGCCACGTCGTCCACCAGCAGGATGCGAAGCCCGCGAACCCGCTCGGGGCGGGGCACCACGAACGCTTTCCTGAGATTCGCCAGACGGTCGGACTTGCCCAGCAGGCTCTGCGGCGGCGTGGCCCGACGGCGGAAGAGGAGAAGGCTGCACGGAAGCCCGAGCTGATCCGCGAGCGGCCGGGCGATCCTCTCCGCCTGGTTGTAGCCGCGGGTGAGACGCCGGCGCCAGTGGAGAGGGACGGGAACGAGGTGATCGAAGCCGCTCAGCCGGTCCTCCAGCCCCGTCGCCAGGGCGGCGGCCAGATGACCGCCCAGGTAGTCCAGACGCTTGAACTTGAGGCCCTGCACCACGGCGTCCAGGGGCGCCCGATAGCTCCAGAGCGCGAGCAGCCGGTCGAAGGCCGGAGGCCTCCGCCGGCAGGCGCCACAGCGATAGTCCGCCGGCAGGGCGTGGGCCGCGAGCGGCCGCGCGCAGACCGCACAGGCCTCCCGGGGCAGCGGCGCCAGGACGGCCCGGCACTTCGTGCAAAGTCCGAGCGGCGTGCCCTTCGCCGGCAGCGGCTCGCCGCAGCCGAGGCAGGGAGCCGGCAGCAGGGCATGGAGCAGCCGGTCGAGCAGGCTCCCGCCGGGGGGAGGCGTGACGCCGGAGGGTGGCGGAGCGTATAACGAGTCGGCCATGGGGCGGCGCCGTACGCCGGGCACGCCGGGACGGATCGGCACGTGACGATATACTCTCAGGAACGGGGCGGTCCGGGGGAGAGCCGGCGCCGCAAGCGAAGGGGAATGGACACGGCATCGGCCGCAAAGGAGGGGATTTTGGTCCGACACCACCGCCTGCTCGGCAGGCTTCTGCTGATCCTCGGTCTGCTTCTGCTCCCTGCCGCCGCCGGCGCGCAGGAGCTCTACTCGTATTCCGTGGGTCTCTTCGGCGGGCTCGGCGGCTCCGTCGACGCCGATCCGGGCGACAGCCTCAGCAACACCGGTTTCCAGGTCAACTTCGAGGTCGTGACCCAGCCGCATACCCACCTGGTGCTGCGCACCGGCCGGCTCGGCCTCGATGAGGACCAGTTCTTCGGCTCGCTCCAGGACGCCGAGCTGAATTACGCGACGATCGGCGGCGAGTATCGGACCAAAGGGGAGTTCTACGACTCGGGCATCTACGTCGCTCTGGGTGGTTACCGCCTGGAGGGGACGGATTTTTCCGGCGACGACTCGCGCGAAACCTCGTGGGGATTGGCCCTCGGCGCCACGGGTGAGTTCCCCATCAAGCGCTGGCTGGGGATTCAGGCCGAGCTTTCAGGCCACTACATCGACTTCGATGAGGAGCAGTTCTTCCTCATGGGAAACGCCGGGGTGGTGTTTCACTTCTAGGCACGGCCTTACAACAGCCACTTTCGCCGCCGCGGCGCCATCTCGTCTTCCGCTTCGCTGCCCGCGAACTCCTCGCGGCCGGCGAGGCGGATCAGCCGTTGGACGTCCTCCGGGCTGCCGCGGAAACGTACCTGCAGGGAGGCGCCCTCGCCGTTCTGGGAGACCGAGATCTTCTCCGACCGGATCCCCGCCTCCTCCAGGATCTCCAGCAGGCGCGAGAGCTTCTGGTCGGCGCCGAGGTGCAGGACGACGTGCTGCATGCCGCCGTGCAGCAGGGACTCGACGGGCCGCAGCACGGTGAGGATCAACAGCAGCGCCAGGGAGGTGAGGACGGCCTCGGCGTAGAAGCCGGCGCCGACGGCGATGCCGATGGCGGAGGCCACCCACAGGCCGGCGGCGGTCGTCAGGCCGTGCACGGCGCCCCGCGACTGAATGATGGTGCCGGCGCCGATGAACCCCACGCCGGTGACGATCTGCGCCGTGATCCGTCCCGGATCCCAGGCGGCGCTCCCCTGAGCGTAGCGGACACCGATCTGCACCGAGATGTCCGTCAGCAGCGCCGAGCCGACGGCGATCAGCATGTGGGTGCGCAGGCCGGCCCATTTGCCGGTCCTCTCCCGCTCGGCGCCGATGACGCCTCCCAGCAGTGCCGCCAGACCGATCTTGGCGGCTACTTCGAGGATGCCCGTCACGGAACCGCCAGGGATGCCGTTCGGTTCGGGTTCCGAAGCTGGGCGGTCAGCTCGGCCCGCAGCTTGGGATCGTCCCAGTTCGTCATGCCGACGAACTTCCGGACGACGCTGCCGTTGACCACCAGGTAGGTCTCCGGGAGCTTGTCCGTGCCGTAGCGATTCGCGACCTCCCACTGCGGATCGAAGAGCACCATGTCGGCCCCCGAGCCGAGAAAGGTGCGGACCTTCTCGCTGGAATCGGAGACCGCCACCATCAGCACCGCGAAATCCGCGTGGCCCGCGAAGTCGCGGGAGAGCCGCTGCAGGGCCGGGATCTCCTGGATGCAGGGCGGGCACCAAGTGGCCCAGAAGTGCACCAGGGTCACCGGCGCCAGCCGCGGCCCGATGGTGGCGGCACGGCCGGTCGAGTCGTAGAGGAAGCCGCCGGGCTCCTTGAAAGTGCCGTCGCCGCGCGGCCAGAAGAGGGCCGCCAGGGCGCAGACCGCAAGAGCCGCGAGGCCCAGCCGGGCGGGCAGGGCAAGGCGTTTCGAGGGCGGAGGGAGGGAGTCGACTTCAGCGGTGCCGCTAGCGTCCATTGGTGGAACCTCGGCTCCTAGGATAGCGCACGATGCGAACGCGTCCTATAGATATTGCTGGTGAGGAGTTGCGGCAAAGCAGCTCCCTACACCGCGTCTCCGCTGCTACGCCGCAACTGGGCTGCTTCACCGCAACTGGAACGCGGTTCGCCGCAAATAGGGCGGCGTTTCGCCGCGAATGGCGATGGTTCGCCGCAAATACGGCGCTCAGGCCTCCGAGGCTGATAAAGTCACCCTCTCAAGGGGGGATCTGTCGCATGGAGTCGATCCGAACCATCGGAATTGTGGGCGCGGGAACCATGGGCCACGGCATCGCGCAGGTCGCTGCGCAGAGCGGCTACGAAGTGGTGCTGGTGGACGCGATTCCCGACGCCCTGGCGCGCGGGACGTCGCAGATCGGCAAGGGGCTCGAGCGTCTGGTGAGCAAGGGCAAGCTGTCCGCCGAGGACCGCGACCGGGCACTCGGCCGCATCTCCACCGGCGGCGATCTCTCCGCGCTCGCGGGAGCCGACCTCATCGTCGAAGCCGTGGTGGAGAAGCTCGAGGTCAAGCAGCAGGTGCTCGCCGAGCTGGATCGCGCCTGCCCGCCGCAGGCCATCCTCGCTTCCAACACCAGCTCGATCTCCATCACTCGGCTGGCCGCCGCCACCTCGCGGCCCGAAAAGGTGATCGGCATGCACTTCATGAACCCCGTGCCGGTGATGCAGCTCGTCGAGGTGATCCGCGGCCTCGCGACCAGTCAGGAGACCTACGACGCCGTTGAGGCGGCCTCGCGGCGCATGGGCAAGACCCCGGTCGAGGTACACGACGCGCCCGGTTTCGTCTCCAATCGGGTGCTCATGCCGATGATCAACGAGGCGATCTTCTGCCTCTACGAGGGAGTCGGGAAGGCGGAGGCCATCGACGAGGTTATGAAGCTGGGGATGAATCACCCGATGGGGCCGCTGGCGCTGGCCGATCTGATCGGTCTCGACGTCTGCCTCGACATCCTGCGGGTGCTGCATCAGGGATTCGGAGATCCCAAGTACCGGCCCTGCTCGCTGCTGGTCAGGATGGTGGACGCCGGCCGGCTTGGCCGCAAATCGGGAAAAGGGTTCTACAATTACGAGTAGCGAGGAATGGCGAATGTCGAATAGCGATTTGCGTATGAAATCACCCCGCCATTCTGGTTTCTTCGAAAGGAGCTGCGGCGAAGGCTGAGCGCTTCGCCATTCGGCATCATCATGTATTGCCAAGTCTGCGGCGCCCCCAACCGGGATGATCACGAGTTCTGCGTTCGCTGCCACCAGAAGCTGCTGGTGCTCTCGGGCTCCCTGCGTGAAGAGGAAGAGTCGTACGAGGAGACTTCCGAGGAGAGCTTCTCCTTCGACGAGCATCTGCTGGAGCGGATCTCCATCCTGGAGGAGGCGGTCAAGCGCACGGCCGAGACCGTCCGCCAGCTCCTGGGCGCTCTGCACAAGCAGGAAAAGAACATCCTGATCAACCAGACCGGCGTCTCCGCGCTGCGCGAGCTGCTGGAGCAGAAGAAGTTCATCGGCTGGGAAGAATGGAGCGAGCTGTGGGAGTCCAAGATGGACTATCAGCTTCTCGCCCTGGAGAAGCGGGAGCGTTTCCTGGCCACCAAGGAGCGCATCGCCGGCCTCTATCACGGCGACAAGCGGAAGCTCTTCCTGCAGTACCTGGAGGACGCCGAGTACGCCCTCTTCGCCTTTGATATCGAGCGCGCGGTGGTCGCTCTCGAAGCCGCCTACAAGCTGGACCGCGGCAACTACGAGCTCGCCTACTTCTTGGGCGAGACCCATTTCAACGAGGCCGACAGCGAGCAGGCCCTGGCGTACTTCTCCCGTGTTCTCGAGGTCAAGCCGGACCATTACGAGGGGCTCGTCTACAGCGGCGTCATTCACTACGAGCGCGGCGACCACGGGCGCGCCGAGGAGTTCCTGAAGCGGGCGGTGGCCATCTATCCCGAGAGCTTCCTGCCGCACTTCAGCCTGGGAGCGGTCTACGCCGGTCAAGGCAACCTCGCCAAGGCCGTGCTTTTCCTGGAGCGGGCGGTGCAGGTCGATGCCGTGCCGCAGGCGCTCTTTCTGCTCGGGAGCTGCTACTACGAGATGGGCAAGCTCTCCTCGGCCGTTCACTTTTTGCAGGAGGCGGTGCGGCACGATCCGGCTTTCGAGGAGGCACATCACCTGCTGGGCCTCGCCTATCTCGACCGCCACTGGACCCGGAAGGCGCTCGAATCCTTCCGTCAGGCGCAGCGGCTCAACCCGAAGAAGCTCCAGTACCAGGATCTGGTGCGCTATCTCTCCGGCCACTCCGGCACGCCGCTGCCCGAGGTCGACGGCGAAGCCGCGGCCTGGTTCCGCAAGGGCGAGGAGTTCCGGTCGCGGGACAACCTGAAGCAGGCCCATTCGTGCTACCGGCGCGCCCTGGCGCTCGATCCGGAGAATCCGACCCTGTTGATGTCCTACGCCCTCCTGTGCCTGCACATGAACCGCAACCAGGAAATCGAGGCGGTGACGCGCAAGGTGCTGGACCTCAACCCCGGGGAGATGCTCAAGGCCACGGCCTACGCCGCTCTGATCGAGGCGATGCGCAGCCAGGGGAAGCTCCGCGAAGGCAACCGCATCGGCGAGCGTCTGCTCGACGAGGGGAGCTCGAATTTCACCAAGTCCATCGCCTACTACGAGATGGCGTACAACCTGGCGGAGATCGAGGAGGATCTCGACCAGGCGCTGGACTACGCCCGGCGCTCGGTCGAGCTGGCGCCCGACGAGATCAAGCAGTTCCCGCTCGCCGCTCTCGGCTGGGTGCACTACAAGCGGAAGGAGTTCGACCGCGCGATCGATTTCCTCTCCAAGTCGAGCGAGCTGGGACCCTCTCCCACCACTCTCACGCACTTGGGGATGGCGCTGCTCGCCTTCGGCGAAGAGGACCGCGCCCGCTCCGTGCTCGCCCACGCCCGCACCATGGGCGAACGCGGCGAGGCGCTCCAGGAGAAGATGATGGAGTGCATGAAGGACTCGGCGCGGCTGATCGAGCGGGCACGCCGGGGGCAGCGGAAGTAGGAAGCTTCAGCCGCCGCGCCGCGCCATCGCCATCAGCCGGTGGGCGAGGCCGGCGCAGACGGCGATCAGCAGGATGATCCCCACCACGACCCAGATGCGGCGCCCCTCGACGCCTGTCATCCAGAGAACGTAAGCGGGTCCGATCAGGACGGTCACGAGAAACCAGAAGCGGGCGCCCCAGCTCATCCGAGGGGGTGGGACGGGCGCGGGCGGCTGGGGCTCCGCCATCTCAATCCGCTTCGTGCCAGGTGGCGGCGAGCACGGCTTCCGCGCCGCCGGGATGGAGAGGCGCGGCCCGGCCATCCATTTCCAGAACGCCTTCCAGCCGCAGGATCGGGCGTCCTTCGACCTCGTACTTGGCCTCGTAATTGGTGCGCGGACCCTCGTCCCACGGCCGGTCGCGCCGGGCGAGGCGCAGGCCCGGATAGCCGGACAGCAGCTTGAAGACCAGCTCGCCGTACTCCAGGAAGTCGGTGGCGAAGTAGAGCCGGCCTCCCCGCCGCAGCAAGCCGATCACCAGGTCGACCGTCTCCGGATCGAAGAGCCGCCGCTTGTGGTGGCGGCCCTTGGGCCAGGGGTCCGGGAAGTAGACGTGGAGGACCGCGGCGAAGCCGGCGGGCAGGACGGAGGAGATCAGGTACTGGGCCTCGCCGCGGAGAGCGATCCAGTTGGCGAGCCCCCGCCGCCGGGCACGCTCGACGAAGACGTCGTGGTACTCGCCCGCCAGCTCCATGCCGAGAAACCGGTGCCCCGGGTCCTGCTGACAGCGGCGCAGGAGATAGCGGCCTTTGCCGAAGCCGATCTCCACCTCCCAGTCGCCCGTTCCCGGCACCAGCGCGTCCAGGGGAAGAGGCGCCGGAAAGTCGGCGAGCGGGCGGTCTCCGGCCGCGGTCGAGACCACCACGGGTTGGATCACAGGAGGTCCTCGCGCTGCCGGGCCGTGAGCTCCGCGACCAGCTTCTTGACCTCCTGCGAGCGGGATTTGGGGCACACCAGCACCGCGTCGCCGGTACGCACGACGACCAGACCCTCGACGCCCAGCACCGCGATCGTTCCCTGATCGGCGAACAGGAGGTTGCTCCGGGCGTCGACCGCCAGCCGCTCGCCGCGGCCGCTGTTGCCCCGGGCGTCCTTTGGCAGGACTTCGTCCAGGGCTTCCCAGGAGCCGAGATCGCTCCAGCCGCAGTCGAGGGGGAGGGTGGAGATTCCGTCGAGCTTCTCCATCACCGCGTAATCGATCGAGTCGGCGGGAAGCCGCCCGTAGAGCTCGCGCAGCCGGCCGGGAGCGGCGGCGATCTCCTCGAGCCCGCGGGCGAGCTCAGGCTGAAGCCGCTCCAGCAGATCTAGGAGAGTCGAGCCGCGGAAGACGAAGATGCCGGCGTTCCAGAGGTAGTTGCCGGAAGCCAGGAAACGGGCTGCGTTCTCCGCCGAAGGCTTCTCGACGAAGCGCCGCACCCGGCGCACGCCGTCCGGGCCGGCGTCGGGCTCCAGCTCGAGATAGCCGTAGCCGGTCTCGGCCCAGCGGGGAACGACTCCCAGGGCGATCACCCGGTCTTCCCGTTCCACGACTTTCGCCGCCTGCTCCAGGGTCCGCCGGAAAGCCGCAGGCTCTCCCACCCGGTGGTCGGCCGGCAGCACGGCCACCGCGCCGCGGCGTGCCTCCTCCGGCATCGAGCGCACCGACCAGCCGATGGCCGGCGCGGTGTTACGCCCCTCGGGCTCGAGCAGGATCTGCGCCGGAGGCACCTCCGGCAGCTCGCTACGGACGGGCGCCGCGAGGGCCTCCGTGGTGCATACCCAGACCGCCTCGGGCGCGACCAAGGGCCGCAATCTCTCGAACGTCTCGCGGAGCAGGCTGCGCTCCCCTTCCAACGCCAGGAGCTGCTTCGGCCTCCGCTTGCGCGAGAGAGGCCAGAACCGCGTGCCGCTCCCGCCTGCCAGGATCAGCGCCTGCACGCCGCACCTCTCATGCCGTACTTTCGCCTCGTCTCGGCCATGGCGCCGCGGAGTATACCCAGATCGCCGGCAGGACCTGCCACGGTTTCACTCCTCGACGGCACTATGGCAAAGGTGCCTTTGCCTTTCTTTTGTTTCCTATCGAAGACTTGAGGAGCAACCGTCATGAGTAAAAGGTTTGCCTCGGCAGCCTCCGCTGTCGTACTGGTGTCGATTCTCGTTCCCCAGCCGTCCCCGGCCGCGCCTCGGTTCTGGACTTCGCTCTCCGTGCCGGCGGCGAGCTTCTTTGAGAGGCTCGAGGGCTGGTGGGGCCGGCTCGTGAACGGCCCGGAGGATCTGCAGAAAAACGGCATCGGCATGGATCCGAACGGTGAGCCCGCGCCTGCGCCTCCCACCGGCACGAACCAGGTGACGGAGCCCTCGCCTGACGGTTCCGGGGCGGGCTGAATCCGCCCAGAAAACGGGTTCCTACTCCTCGCCCAGCTCCATGCCCATGATGTGGAAGCCGGCGTCCACGTAGACGGTCTCGCCGGTGATCCCGGCGGCGAGCGGGGAGAGCAGGAAGAGGCCGAGGTTGCCCACCTCTTCGTGGGTCACGTTGCGCCCGAGAGGCGCCATGCCGGCGACCTTGCTGTACATTTTCATGAAACCGGGGATGGAACGGGCGGCCACGGTGCGCACCGGGCCCGCCGAGACGGCGTTGACCCGTACGCCTTTCTTCCCCAGCTCATAGGCCAGATAGCGGACGGAGGCCTCCAGAGCGCTCTTGGCGATGCCCATGACGTTGTATTTGGGCACCACCTTCTCGGCGGCGTAGTAGGTGAGCGTGACGAGCGCCCCGCCCTCTTTGAGGAGCGGCTCGGCCTCGCGGGCGACGGCGACGAGCGAGTAGGCGGAGATCTCCAGCGCCGTGCGCCAGTCGTCGCGGGTCGTCTCGATGTAGCGCCCGTCCATGGCCGCCCGCGGCGCGAAGGCGATGGAGTGGACGACGAAATCGAGGCCTCCCCAGGCCTCCCGCAGGCCTTCGAACGTTGCGGTAAGCTCCGCCTCGTTGGTGACGTCGCACTGGGAGAGAATGGCTCCCTGCCAGCCCTGCGTGAGCTTCTCGAGATCCTCCCGCAGACGCTCCCCCTGGTAGCTGAAGGCCAGCTCCGCTCCCGCCGCGTGCAGCCGCTCGGCGATCGCCCAGCCGAGGCTGCGCGCGTTGGAAACCCCCATCACCAGGCCCCGCTTGCCTTGAAGATCGATCTGGATCATGGCGAGGTATCTTATCCCGCATGCACCTCTTCGAGCTGACCCGCTCGCTCATCGACATCGATTCGACGACCGGGCGCGAGCGAGAGGTCGGCGATTTCCTGTTCCGGTATCTGGAGGAGATCGCCGGACGGACAGGCGGCACCGTCGAGCGCATGCCGGTCGAAGCGGACCGTTTCAACCTGTTCGCCGCCTGGGGAGAGCCGGCCGTGGTGCTCTCCACCCACATGGATACCGTGCCGCCGTTCTTCCCCTCCTCGGAGAATGGCGATTTCATTCACGGCCGCGGCGCGTGCGACACCAAGGGTGGGATCGCGGCGATGATCCGGGCGATCGAGGATCTTCTTGCGGCGGGCCGCAGGAGCTTCGGCCTGCTTCTCGTGGTCGGCGAGGAGACCGACAGTGCCGGCGCGCAGGCGGCCAACCGGCAGCCCCGCGGCTCGCGCTACCTGGTCAACGGCGAGCCCACCGAAAACCGCCTCGCCCTCGGCTCCAAGGGGCTGCTCTATCTCGCCCTGGAAGCGGAGGGGCGGGCCGCACATTCCGCCTACCCGGAGCTGGGCGACTCGGCGATCGACAGACTCCTGGAGGTCCTGGCAAGGCTGCGAGCGCTGCCGCTCCCTTCCGATCCCATCCTTGGCGAGACGACGCTCAACATCGGCACGCTTTCCGGCGGCCGCGCGCACAATGTGGTGGCGGACCATGCCCGGGCCGAGGTGACGCTTCGCACCGTCGGCGAGACGGCCGGGGCCGAGCTGCGGTGGAAGGCGGCAGCGGCGGTGCATGTCGTCGCGGGCGTACGGATCGCCGAGATCCGAGAGACTCCGGCCATGCACCTCGGATCGCTGCCGGGCTTCGAGACCACGATCGTTAAGTTCACCACCGATATCCCCCGTCTCGGAGCCTGGGGCGAGCCCTTCTTGCTCGGTCCCGGCACCATTCACGTCGCCCACACGCCGGAGGAACGGGTCGCCAAGCGGGAGCTCGAGGAAGCGGTGCGCCTCTATAAAGAGATGGTCTGCCGGTTGCAGGACCGTTAGACTGTGGGGCCTATGACGAAGAAAATCGAAGTCGGCATCCTGGGTGCCACCGGGACGGTGGGGCAGCGGTTCGTCCAGTTGCTGGAGAACCATCCGTGGTTCGAGCTGCGGTGGCTCGCGGCCAGCGACCGCAGCGCCGGCAAGCGCTACCGCGAGGCTTGCTCCTGGCAGCTCGAAGGCCCGCCGCCCGCCGAGGCCGCCGAGTGCATCGTCGAGGAGTGCGTGCCGGGGAAAGGTCCGAAGCTGGTCTTCTCCTCGATGGCTTCCAGCCTCGCCGGTGATATCGAGCGCGAGTTCGCCGCCGCCGGGCATCTCGTCGTCTCCAACTCCAGCCACTACCGGATGGCGCCGGACGTTCCCCTTCTGGTGCCGGAGATCAATCCCGGTCACCTGGATCTATTACCGGTTCAGCAGCGGGAGCGAGGATGGGAGGGTGCCATTGTCACCAACCCCAACTGCGCCGCCGTCGTGCTGGTGCTGCCGCTCGCCGCCCTGCGCCCGTTCGGTCTGCGGCGGGTGATGGTCACCACGTTTCAGGCGGTCTCGGGCGCCGGCTATCCCGGCGTGCCGTCCCTCGACATCCTCGGCAATGTGATTCCCTATATCGGCGGCGATGAAGAGAAGAAGGTGGAGAGCGAGCCGCAGAAGATCCTCGGCGAGCTCGCGGACGGCCGCATCGAACCCTTGCCGTTCACCGTCAGCGCGAGCTGCAACCGGGTGCCCTCCATCGACGGCCACCTGGTCACCGCGAGCATCGAGCTGGAGCAGCGTCCCGGGCGGGAGGAGCTGCTGCGGGCGCTCTGCGAGTTCTCCGGCGTGCCGCAGGAGCGGGAGCTCCCCTCGGCGCCGCGGCGGCCGATCCATCTCATGGACGCGCCGGACCGCCCGCAGCCCCGCAAGGACGCCGGCCTGGAAAAAGGGATGGCCACCGCCGTCGGCCGGCTCCGCGAGTGCAATATCCTCCACTGGAAGTTCGCCGCGCTCTCGCACAACGTGCTGCGCGGCGCCGCCGGGGCGGCGTTGCTCAATGCCGAGCTGATGCGGAGCGAAGGGCTGATTGGCCCATGATCGTCATGAAATTCGGCGGCAGCTCGGTCGACAGCGCCGCGGCGATCGAGCGGGTGGCGGCCATCGTGCGCGGCAGCCTCGCCAGCCAACCCGCGGTGGTGGTCTCGGCGATGGCCAAGACCACACGCCGCCTGCTGGAGGCCGCTGCGGCCGCCGCTGCGGGCGATGAAGTCGCGGCCCACGCCGCCTTCGACGAGATCGAGACCTACCATCGCCAGGAGTCGCACGGCGTGGTTCCGCCCGCCGGCCGACCGGGCCTGGACGTGGCGCTCGATCCCTACTTCAACGGGCTGCGGACGCAGCTCGACGAGATTGCCGCCACCCACGCTCTCACCCCGCGGATGGCCGACGCCGTGGCCAGCTACGGCGAGCTGCTGGCGAGCACCATCCTCTCTTTCGCCCTCAGCCACAACGGTGTCGACGCCGCCTGGGTCGACTGCCGGCGGGTCATCGTGACCGACCATGACTTCACTCGTGCCCGGCCGCTCTACGGTCCGACCGACGCGCGCCTGCGGGAAACTCTCTTGCCGCTCACTCGCGCCGGCCGGGTGCCCGTCGTCGGCGGCTACGTGGGCGCGACGATGCAGGGAGTCACGACCACCCTCGGCAAGGAAGGTTCCGACTTTTCCGCCGCCATCGTGGGCGCCGCCCTGGGGGCCAAGGAAGTGCAGATCTGGACCGACGTGGACGGCATGCGGACCGCCGATCCCCGCCTGTTTGCCGGCGCGAGGCGCATCCGCACGCTCTCTTTCGCCGAGGCGCTGGAGCTCTCGTGCTCGGGCGCCAAGAAGCCCCACTTCGGCACCCTGGGCCCGGCGAGCCGGGCGGGCGTTCCGATCCGGATCCTCGACTCCCGGCAGCCCGAGGCCGAGGGCACGGTGATCGGTCGCCGCAACCCGGACGCGCCGCCCACGATCAAGTCCATCGCCTGCCGCGTCAACGACCACCTGATCTGCACCCAGGCCATGGGGGCGGCCGCCGGCGACGGCCTGTTCGGCGAGATCTTCGAGATCTGCGACCGCTTCCGCCCCTCGCTGATGGTGATCGGGCCCCACGGCGACCTCGCCCTTGACCGCCACGACCGCCTAGCGGAGGTCCACTCGGCGCTGCTCTCGGCCGTGGGGCAGACGGCCGAGCTGTGGGTCACCCGCGGCCGGACGGTCGTCTCCCTGGTCTCCGAAGATCTGGCCACGCATCCCGAGCTCGTCGAACGCGCCCTGCAAGCGGGGAAGGCCTTCGAGCCGCGCCTCGTGCTCTCGGGGGTCGCCGCGCCCGTCGTCCGGCTGCTCACCGAGGAGGATCAGCTCTCCGACTTGATGGCAAAGCTGCACCGCGATCTCCTGGCGGGCGAACCGGACGAGGTGGTCGAATGAATCGGCTGGCGCTTCTCGGCTACGGCCGGATGGGGCGGCTCGTCGAGCAGTTCGCTCCGGCCCACGGATTCGAGGTGGCGCTCCGTCTCGACGGGCGGTCCAACGCCGGCGGCGAAGGGATCTCGCCCGAGAGCCTTCAGGGAATCGACGCCGCCGTCGACTTCTCTACCGCCGCTGCCGTGGCGGCCAACGCGGAGAGGATCGCCGCTCTCGGCGTCCCTCTGGTCGTCGGCACCACGGGCTGGGCGAGCGACTTGCAGCGGGTGCGCGAAGCGGTGGAGCGGCAGGGCGGGGGCCTGCTCTACGGCGCCAACTTCTCCGTGGGCGTGCAGGTCTTCTACCGGCTCGCCGAAGCGGCCGCCCGGCTGCTGGCCGAGGAGAGCGCCTACGACGCTTGGGCCTACGAGATCCACCACAGGATGAAGAAGGACGCCCCGTCGGGCACGCTGCTGCAGCTCCGCAAGGTCATGGAGGCGGCTGGCTACGGCCGGCCGATCGACGTGGCGAGCAACCGCGCCGGGGCGATCCCCGGCACCCATCAGATCGGCTTCGACTCCGACGCGGACACCATCCTCCTCGAGCATCGCGCCCGCAGCCGTGCGGGCTTCGCGCACGGCGCCCTCCGCGCCGCCCGCTGGATGGTCGGCCGCCGCGGTATCTACGAGTTCAGCGAAGTTTGGGAAGAGATCGTGCAGGAACGAAACGAGCGTGCGAAGGATCTACAATAAAGGCACCTTCACCCTGCGACGGACCCGGGTGAATCCGAATTGAGCCCTTAACCCTGGAGAAAGCCCATGTTTCAAGGATGCGGCACCGCCCTGGTGACTCCCTTCCGTTCCGACCTGTCGCTCGACGAGGAAGGCCTGCGTCGGCTGGTGCGCCGCCAGATCGAGGGCGGGATCCACTTCCTCGTCCCCTGCGGCACGACGGGCGAAAACCCCACCCTGACGCGTGAAGAGCACCTGCGCGTGGTCGAGATCACCCTGGAGGAGGCCGGCGGCAAAACCCCGGTGCTCGCGGGCTGCGGCGGCAACGACACGCAGGAAGTGGTCGAGCTGGCCCGCGATCTCGAAGGCCTCGGCGCCGACGGCCTGCTCGTCGTCACCCCCTATTACAACAAGCCCACTCCCGAAGGGCTCTTCCAGCACTACCGCGCCGTCGCCCGGGCGACCCGGCTGCCCATCGTGGTCTATAACGTTCCCGGCCGCACCGGCAGCAATGTCGATCCGGCCACCCTGGCGCGCCTGGCGGAGATCGAGACCGTGGTGGGGGTGAAGGAAGCCTCGGGCAACATCTCGCAGATGGCGGCGATCTTCCAGATCGTTCCCGAGAGCTTCGCCGTGCTCTCTGGCGACGATGCCATCACCTTGCCGCTGATCGCGCTGGGCGGCGTCGGCATCATCTCCGTCGTCTCCAACGAGGTGCCCTTCGCCATGGCGCGGCTGACCTCGCTCTGCCTCGAAGGCGACTTTCCCGCCGCCCGCGAGATGCAACGCCGGCTGCACGCCTTGATGGAGATCAATTTCATCGAGGCCAACCCTGGCCCCGTCAAGGCGGCCTTGGCGCTCATGGGACTGATCGAGCCGGTCTTCCGCCTGCCCATGGTGCCGCCGAAGGAGGAGAACCTGAAGAAGATCGAGAAGATCCTCCTTGGGCTCGGGCTGATTCCCGAGAACGCCGAGTCCGAGTCCGATACTGCCGTGGAGACCCGGCTTGCCGGCTGAGCTCGTAGACGCCTTGCGCGAGGAGATCGAGCGTCTCTACGCCGAGCCGCCGGCGCGCTACGGTCCGGAGCATCGCAAGCTTTTCGAACGTTTCAAGGTCGCCCTCAACCGCGGCGAGATCCGCGCCGCCGAGCCGGACGCTGCCTCGCCCACCGGCTGGCGTGTGAACCCTTGGGTCAAGCAGGGCATCCTTGTCGGCTTCCGCATGGGCGAGGTCGTGGACATGTCAGTGGGCTACCCTCGCCGTGGGTTCCGGCTGCCGTTCGTCGACAAGGACACTTATCCTCTCCGGCCGCTCGACGCGAGCTCGGGCGTGCGGCTCGTCCCCG
The DNA here is from genome assembly GCA_036002325.1 of Thermoanaerobaculia bacterium. Taxonomy (GTDB): domain Bacteria; phylum Acidobacteriota; class Thermoanaerobaculia; order Multivoradales; family UBA5704; genus DATARR01. Next base: position 26,229 of record DASYTJ010000067.1, read on the forward strand.
GCGGCTCCTCCGTCCGCGACGGCTGTTTCCTGGGCCGGGGCGTCATCTGTATGCCACCGATGTACGTCAACGCCGGCGCCTGGGTGGACGACGGCACGCTGATCGATTCCCACGCTCTGGTGGGGAGCTGCGCCCAGGTGGGCAAACGCGTCCACCTCTCCGCCGCCGCCCAGCTCGGCGGTGTGCTGGAACCGGTCGGCGCCTCGCCGGTCATCGTGGAAGACGACGTCCTCGTCGGCGGCAACTGCGGCGTCTACGAAGGGACCGTCGTCAAGCGCCGGGCCGTGCTCGGGGCAGGGACGATCCTCACCCGCTCCACCCCCGTCTACGACCTCGTCCGCGAGACGATCCACCGCGCCACGGACGAGCTGCCGTTGGTGATTCCCGAAGAGGCGGTCGTCGTCCCCGGTTCCCGCGCCGTCTCGCGCGGCGCCGGAAAGGACTGGGGGCTCTCTCTCTATACCCCCGTTATCGTCAAGTATCGCGATGCTTCGACGGACGAGAGGGTGCAGTTGGAGGAATGGCTGCGGTAGCACCGGCCGGGGTCGGGATCAGCGTTCCTCCTCCCTCCCCGCTTCCTTCTTGAGCTTCGCCAGCGCCAAGTCGAGCGTGGCGAGCGCCTTGGAGCCTCCCTCCTTGAGCTGGGTCTCCAGGCGTTCGAGATCGGCGTCGAGGGACTTCCACCTCTCTTTCGCGCCGGCGCTGGCGTTGCGGTAGGCGCGCTCCAGGTTCTTCCGCGCCTTCGCCACATCCTCGCGGACCTGCTGCAGATTGCGTTCTCCCGCCACCTCGGGCCGGCGCTTCTCCAGCCGGGCCTGAGTCTCGGCCAGCCAAGTCCGGAGATCCCCGTCCGCATCAGAGGTGATGTGCACCCGGCCATCCGAACCGCGAGTCAGGTCCCGCCACAACGTCCGCAGCTCTCCTCCCTGACGCCGATAGGCCGCCCAGGCCACCGCCAAGGCGAGGATCGCCAGGATTAACGCCAGCCGGGCTACGCCACTTCCGCTCCGTCTAGTGTCAGCCATCCGTCCGTTCCCTCCCACCTCATCTTACAGGCTCGGGGGTTGCAAGGTCCCGTAGTGCGTGGCGAGGTTGCGGATGGCCGACTCGCTCTGCACGTGGACGAAGTTGATGTAGTCGTCCACATTGAACAGGGCTTCGGCCGTGCGCCCGGCGGCGTGGTTCTCGTTGGCTCCAGCATGGGTGGCCTCGCCGCCGCTTGCGCCGCTCTGGAGCGTCCGGATCTCTTCGGCAACGTGCTCTCCCAATCCGGAGCCTTCTGGTGGAAGCCGGAGGGTGACTCCGAGTTCGAATGGCTGGTCCGTCAATTCGCCGCCCGCCCGCGGCTACCCCTCCGCTTCTATCTCGACGTCGGCTCGCTGGAGGCCCGGCCCGGTGCCACCGGATTGAACCTGTACGGCGCCAACCACCGCATGGAGGAAACGCTGCGCGCCAAGGGTTACGACCTCCTCTTCGCCGAGTACATCGGCGGACACAGCTATGCCAACTGGCAGGGGACGCTATCCGATGGGCTGGTCTTCCTGCTGAAGCGGTAATTTCCGGGCACGCGGCCGCGCTATGATATTTTTGAGGGGAGGCCGCAATGAAGACCGAATACGTCGAGAAGCGCGATGAAGGCTACTGGGTTTCCGGCTCACGGGTCTCCCTCGCTTCCATTGTCTACGCCTTCCTGAACGGCCAGACCGCCGAGAGCATCGCCCAGTCGTTTCCAACCCTCAGCCTCGAGCAGGTCTATGGCGCGATCACCTACTATCTCGCTCACCGCGTCGAGATTGACGCGTATCTTCGTGAGGCGGATCGCGCCTACGAAGCCCAGCGCGCGGCGGAGCGTGCCGCCGATCCGATGTTCTACAAGAAGCTGGCCGATGCCCGCCAGCATCGTAGTGGCTTCTATGTCGCTCGCCTCAGCCCGCAGTCGCCGAAAGTAAGTGCCGCGCTTGTTGACCGGCTTCGCGAAGATCTACCGTGACTCGGGAGCCGACCTAATCGCTCAGGGCATCTGATTTCCCGGGCAGAGACCGTAGTGCTTCGACGATGGGCGTCAGGAGCATCTCGTCCAGCTCTTTGCCGGAGGCTTCGGCCCGAGCGAGGTAGGCGCGAACCATCATGGACATCCATGGCGCGAACGCTGCGGGGAGGCGCAGGAAAAGAGGAGCGTAGATGCGGACTGCCTCGTCGATTGCTTGAAAGGCCTCTTCTGTCTGTCCTAACTCACCGAAGATTCGGCTGAGATTTCCGAGACTCCCCGCGAGATCGGGTCTGAAAGCGTCGGGGCGGAGCTGCGCGAGCTGTCTCCTGATCTCGACGGCCTCGCGTGTGGCGACGAGGGCGTCCTCGCGTCGGCCGAGCGCGCTGAGCCTGGCGCCCAGGTTGTTGAGGCTCATGGCGAGATCGGGTCTGAAAGCGTCGGGGCGGAGCTGCGCGAGCTGTCGATAGATCTCGACGGCCTCGCGTGTGGCGACGAGGGCGTCCTCGCGTCGGCCGAGATCGCTGAGCCTGTTGCCCAGGTTGTTGAGGCTCGTGGCGAGATCGGGTCTGAAAGCGTCGGGGCGGAGCTGCGCGAGCTGTCGATAGATCTCGACGGCCTCGCGTGTGGCGACGAGGGCGTCCTCGCGTCGGCCGAGGTCGCTGAGGCGATTGCCCAGGTGCAAAGCGAGCCTGCTTAACTCGACCTGTTGGGCTTCGGTAGGAGCCTCCAGTGCGCGAAGGCTCGAGAGAGCCCTCTCCGTTGTGACCTGAGCCACCTCCCTCAGCGGAACGGAGGCGCGATACCTCTCACTGTCACATTGTTCCTGAAGACGAGCCACCAACTCCGGCGACCCGCTGGCCTGAAGCTCTTTGGCCAGCTCCACGCCGATAGGATCTCTCGTCTCGACGGCCACGTTCAGTGCGAGCTCACCCAACTGCTCGAGCCGCCCATGGAGCGCAATCCCCACCAGGTGCTGGATGTCTGGTCGTCGCCGGGCGATCCGGGTCAGCACCGTCAGCGTCGAATAGGCTTCCTTGGGACTCCCGCCATCGAGAATCCGTCCGATCAAACTCTCGTCATGCGCGAGGACTCTGGCGACCCACTCCTCGCCGAGAAGATCCGGCTGTAAGGGTTCGATGAAGCGTCCCTTCTCTGGGTCCGAGCCCTGGTAGAGGATCGAGAGCTGGTCCGCTATTGCTCCCTGAACGCCCCAGATCAGCGAGCGGAGCTTTGGCAGAGCGCGACCCAAAAGATCGTACGTCTCCCCGAAATCGGCCGTTCCGCCGACGAGCGTCACCACGGCCACAGCGATCTCGGTCTGCTCGTACAGGAGGTTCTGCTCGTGTCGGTTGACCAGAATTCCTCGGACCTGTCCTCGCCAGAACCGGCGCTCGTGTTCAAGCGTGTGGTCCAGGGCGTCTTCAGCCGACTCGATCCGTTCTCCCTGAAGGGCTGACAAGGCAGCCATGTGAAGATAGAGCGCGCGATCGAATTGGATATCCGTGAGGTCCGGGATGTGGAGGTCTTTCGGGATCTCGTGCTGGAGGTTCTCGGCGAATCCCTCGACCGCAGTCCGGAAAGCCCGTTGGCGTTCTGCGAGGTTCTGAGGAATCAGCGGCCGGATCTGTCGTGGATGAGACCGCGCCAGCAGCTCGGCGACATCGCCGGAGAGCAACGAAAGGTTCGTCCACCAGTCCCCTTCTCGGCGAGCGAGCAGGACCACCCGCAGCTTCGGACCCTCACTCTGCGGCGCCTGGCCCATCTCGATCAGCAACTGCTCCACGATCCCCAAGCGGGTCTCCGCATAGTCGATAACCACCAAACGCGGCGCGGTACCCTTGACGAGAGGGAGGATTTGGTCGTTTTCGCGGTTCCGCTTCAGAAAACCCGCGTGCCAGCCCTGATGCCGAAGCCGGCGGCACCACTCGAGCATGAGGCGCGTCTTGCCCGAGCCGCCTTCGCCCGTCAGGAGCAGGACACTGCGGCGCTCCGCGTTTCCGCAACAGGACGCGAGGAAGTCCAGCTCCTCCCGACGGCCAGCCTCGTCGAAGGGGATCACCTCGAACGCGGCCGTCAGGATCTGGCCGGGCGTCGGGTTCTCCGGGAGCTCACGCGTGCCCTCGTCCAGGAGATCGCGGAGGTTGTCGACTTCCTCGAAGACAGACCGGATCCTGACCGCCTCGGACGAGGCCGACCTTCCAAGGTCAGCGAGGAAGGCTCCGACTTGCGCATCGATATCCGCCTTGGTGAGAATCCGCTTCTCCACTTCCTTCTGGCTAGAGGCCTCGAGGACGGCGACGATCAAGCGGTCTAGAAGGACGACAGAGGAGAGGGCGGACCGCTCCGCCTGCAATTTCCGTTCGATTTCACCTCGTAGAGCATCGAGATCCGGCGCGTCGAAGTTCCACTCCACGGCATCCATGAACCCCTTCCAGCCTTCGGCGTCCTTGTACAGCCAAATCCGCGCCTCCTCGATGGCTTTGCGGTTCGGGTCCTCTTTGGACGGCTGAATGAGGGAACGGACCCTCTTCACGACCTTGAGCGTGCGTTTCCCCTCCTTCCACGCCTCTAGGAGACTGAAATCCAGACCATCCCGGCGTTTTTTCTCGTAGGCGGTGGTGGTGAAGACGAACTTGCGGCTCTCCCCGCGCTGACGGAGGGTGACGTAGCTCCGGAGGAAGTTGCGGAGGGAGTCGCGGACGACCCGGTCCGTGATGCTCAGCCCGCCGGTGTAGGCCTTGACCTGCTCGCTGACGGCGCCGCCTCCGAGGAGGAAGCGGTCGAGGTCCTCGTCTCCCTCGCAGAGCAGAACCTCGTCCGGCTTCAGATCGAGCCAGCGGAGGACGCCAAGGCAGGTCTGGTAGAGATACCCCCGGATGGAGGCGTGCGCGGAACGCCTTTCATCGAGGAGGAGATGGCGGTTTTCCATCTCGGGACGGGGTTCGGCGCTGTTGGGCATTGCTTCAGAAGATGCTAGCAGAGCGAGCCTCGCAGCGGCGGCAGTCGTCCTCGTGACGTAGCTCCTCTCGATGACTTCGGTCACGTTGACGGTGACCGCCGTCATCCTGGGGATGACCTCGGTCATCTTGGTGATGACAGGGAGGGCGGTCATTGCCCTCCAGGTCATGTTGAGGATGACTTCGGTCATGTTGAGGATGACTTCGGTCATGTTGACGGTGGCGGTCATCCTGAGGATGACTTCGGTCATCTTGGCGATGACAGGGAGGGCGGTCATCGCCCTTCAGGTCATGTTGAGGATGACTTCGGTCATGTTGACGGTGACCGCGGTCATTCTAAGGATGACTCCGGTCATGTTGACGAGGACAAGGAGGGCGGTCATTGCCCTTCAGGTCATGTTGAGGATGACCTCGGTCATGTTGATGGTGACCGCGGTCATTCTAAGGATGACTTCGGTCAACTTGACCACGACGTGGTGGGCAGCCACTGCCCCGAGACTCTCGCTGAGGATGACTTCGGTCGCCCGAGGATGATCGCGTGCCGTCGGGCCATGGGTGAAGCTTACTCTTTCAGCGCCAGCGCCCGGAAAAACTCCTCCGCCACCGCCGCGGGATCGCCCACCAGCGCGCCGGCGCCTTCTTCGGGGAGCCAGTCGCCGGGGAGGTATTGGCGATAGGGGACGTGTAAAAAGCGCTGGTCGAAGAGGGCGATGACGCCGGTGTCCTGCGGCGAGCGGATGAGGCGTCCGGCGGCCTGGACGACGCGGGTCATGCCCGGCACCACGAAGGAGTACTCGAAGCCGCGCTCGAAACGGTCCTGGTAATACTCCTTGAGGAGCTGCTGCTCCAGCGTCATCGCCGGCAGGCAGGGACCGACGACGGCCACGGCTTTCAACACCTCGCCGGGGTAGTCCACGCCTTCGGCGAAGACGCCGCCGGCCACCGCGACCAGAAGGACGTCGCCGAAGATCGCCGAGCGCAGGGCCTGGAGGAGAAGGTCGCGCTCCTGATCGCTGTCCGCCTGGCGCTGCACGAGCACGCGCTTGACCCGCAGCTTCATGCGGCCGGTGACCTCGGCGAGGAAGGCGTAGCTCGGGAAGAGGGCGAGGCAGTTGCCGGGCACCGAGTCGGCGAAGGTGGCCAGGCGCTCGGCGATGCGGTCGTAGTTGGCCGGGCGGACGCGGTAGGCCGTGGCCACCGTCGGATCGATGACGATGCGGCGGTTGGCGGCGGGAAAGGGGTTGGGGATCTCGACGAAGGCGGTGCGGCCGGCTTCGAAGCCGAGCAGGCCGGTGTAGAACTCGGGCGGCGAGAGCGTGGCCGAGAGGCCGACCGTCGCGTGCGTGCGCTGGATCACGGCGCCGAGGAAGCGGCTGGGGTCCTTGCAGAGGATCTTCAGCCGGCCGTCGCCGTTGCGGTACTCGACGTAGTGGCTGAAGGCGGCGTCGGAGACGGCGAGGCCGTTGAGGAAGCGGAGGACATCGAAGTAGAGGTTGACGAAGGGATCGTCAGGCCGGAAAGTGCGCGTCTCGCGCTGGTGCTCCAGATAGTCGACGAAGGCGGCGTCGAGCTCCGGACGCAGGCGCCAGAAGTCGTCTTCCGGCAGCGGCCACTCGACGGCGCGGTCTCCCGGCGGCCCTTCCTCCAGCGCGTCGGCGACGGTCTCGTCGATCATCGCGGCGAGCTCCAGGCAGAGGATCTCGATGCGTTTGTGGATCGGCTCGCCCCAACTGCCGATGGCCGCGGCCGCCCGGCGCGCCCGCTGCGAGGAGAGCTCCGGGCTGTAGTAGCCGCGGCCGCGGTCCACCAGGTTGTGCACTTCGTCGATCACCAGGATGACGTCGGAGAGGTCCTCGCTCGCCGCGAAGTCGGTGAGGGAGACGTAGGGGTCGAAGGCGTAGTTGTAGTCGCAGATCGTCACCTGCACGCGGCCCGAGAGCTCCAGGCTGACCTCGAACGGGCAGACCTCGGCTTCCTTGGCGGCGCGGAAGACGTCGTCCGGCTCGATGGCCGCGTGCTCCTCGTAAATTCTGCCCAAGACGCCGGTCGTGGCCAGCTTCATGCCGTAGTCCTTGGCGAAGCGGCAGTATTCCTCGTGGCAGAGGATCTGATCGTTGGCGCACATCTTCGCCTTGGCCCGCAGGCGCAGCGAGCGGAAGGCCCGCTCGCGGTTCAGGAGCGCGAGCACGGCGGTGGCCATCTCCTGCTGCGTGGTCTTGGCGGTGAGGACGAAGAGGCGCTTGTCGTGGGCCAGGGCATAGCGCAGGGCGGGGAAGAGCGCGGCCACGGTCTTGCCGATGCCGGTCGCCGCTTGCAGCAGCAGGTGCTCGCGGTTGGCGACGGCGGTCTCGACGGCGGCGAGGATCAGCTCCTGGCCGGGCCGCGGCTCGCCGTAGGGGAAGACCAGCCGCTCGGCTGCCGCGTGGCGATCGGCGGCGCGGCGCCGCTCGGCCTCCCAGGCATGGAGGAGGGCGTTGATGCGGCGGCGGACGGAGGCTTCCAGGAAGCGGAAGTCTGGCTCCAGGGCTTCGCGTTCGATGTCGTCGCTGCCGATGGAGATCAGCACCAGCTCGGCGCGCACCGGCTTCGGCTCGATCTGCGAGAGCATCCAGGCGTAGAGCAGGGTCTGTCGCTGGTAGCTCTCGCGTACCGGCGGCGGCAGGCTGCCGCCGCGGCGGACGGACTTGATCTCCTCGACGACGAGGGTGCCGTCCGCCTCGCGCCGCAGACCGTCCGCTCGTCCTTGCACGGTGACCTTCCATCCCCGGTGATCGAAGGTGTAGGAGACCGCGACCTCGCGCCGGTAGGAAGGATCTCCTTCCAGCGCCTGCTCCTGATACCGCCCGTGGATGGCCTGCCCGAGCCACATCCGCTCGTAGCCGCCGCGGCTGGAGAAGCCGAGGCTCCGCAGCATGGGACCTTCCAGCAGATCGGCGACGGAAAGGTCGAGCGTGAGGTTCTCGGAGTCGAAACGAGGGGGCATCCTGAAGGATTATACGGCGCACTGCCGCCTGTTTCCTGGGAGCACGGGCGATCCAGGAAATGTGAGAGCCCGGGCGCTCCTCGCGCCCGGGCTCTCTATGTAAAACGACGGGTTCCTACCGGTTGTCGCGGTCGGCGTCGCCGGGCAGGGCCCGCTCGACCCGGTGCCAGGCGTCGCGTACGGCTTCTTTCATGTGCTGCCAGGCGCTCCCGGAGTCGCCCCTGGCCTTGTTCCAGCCGCGCTCGAGATCGCTCTCCACGTCCTCCCAGCGTCGTCCTCGATAGCGATGGGCGGCATCGGTGCCGTACTGATAAGCCGGTCGGTACTCGTCGTAGGTGCTGTCGCTACGGACATAGGGTCGCGAGGCGTAGCTCTCCCGCCAGTAGCTGTCCTCCTCCTCGGTGAAACGGGTCTCGTGAGTGGTGCCCGGCTCGCCCGCCGTGTAGTCGCGGTCTACTCCGGTGATTCCGGGTTGCGTCACGGTGGTGCGGACATTGGGGGTCGCGGCGCCGAGGCCCGGCGAGATGCCGAAGCCGCTGGTGCTGCCCGCGACACTGCTCACGCGCTCGTACATACCGAGCCCCGCCGTAGTGTGCCGCGGCTCGGTCTCCTGGGCGCGTCGGACGCGGCCGGAAACGCGGTCCCAGGCATCGCGGGTGGCGCCGCGCGCCTCGTTCCAGCCTAGTGGCGAGCCGGTCCGAGCGGTGTTCCAGCCGCGTTCGAGATCCCCTTCCACGTCGTTCCAGTCGCAGCCGCCATAGCGCACGCACGACTCCCAGCCATAGCGGTAGGCGGGAGCCAACTCGTCGTACGTGCGGTTCGCGGCGTAGGGCCGGGAGGCGTGGGCCTCGCGCCAGTAGGCCTCTTCCTCGGTGGGATTCACCGCTTCGGCGACGCCCTTGCCGGCGAGGCCGCCGGCCACGCCGCCCACGGCGGCGCCGATCATCGCGCCTACCGGGCCACCGACAGCGCCGCCGAGCGCCGCGCCCGTAGCGGCGCCGCCGACAGCGCCGACGCCGGTACCTACCGGATGCGCGCCGGGCTCGCCGGTGATGGGATCATGTTTGGCCTCTTCCCGCGCCTCTTCCTCCAGCTCGGCCGTGGTGGTTTTGCCTATCGTCGAATATCGATCATCAGCCATGGTGTGGTCTCCTTGTCGTGGTTGAACCGCAGGCCGGAGCTTCGACGATGAAATTCAACTGCAAAGAGGGGGCCAGGTCCTTACCTCCCCGGCTCCCCCGTCGCCTTGCCTTCCGCCCCTTCCCGAGATACCCTCCCCGCACAGCTATGCCTTGCAAGAAGTTCAAATTACTAGGCCTCCTGCTGGTCCTTGCGCTCGGCCTTGTCGCCGCCGGCTGCCGGGATCTCAGCTACGCTGCCGGCGATCCCAAGAAGATGCACGTCGGCATCGTGTTCGACAGCGGCGGCAAGGACGATCGCTCGTTCAACGCCGCGGCCTACCGCGGCGTGACGCGGGCGGCGAAGGACTTTCCGATCGTTCTGCGCGACGCCGAGCCGGGAGATCCGGCGTCGCTGGAGCCCGCCATGCGCGCCTTCGCCGAGGTGGGCTACGACCTCGTCATCGGCATCGGGTTCGCGCAGACCCCCATCGTCGAGTCGGTGGCCAAGGACTACCCGAAGGTGAACTTCGCCATCGTCGACGGCGTCAGCAGCCTGCCCAACGTCGCCTCGCTGATCTTCAAGGAGCACGAGGGGAGCTACCTGGTGGGAATGATCGCCGCCCGCGCCACGAAGACGGGGACGATCGGCTTCGTCGGCGGCATGGACGTGCCGCTGATCCACAAGTTCGAGGTCGGCTACGAGGAAGGAGCGCGCGCCGTCAATCCCAAGATCCGGGTCATCCAGAACTACGTCGGCGTCACCGAGGCGGCGTGGAACAACCCCGGCAAGGGCAAGGAGCTGGCGGTGGCGCAGATCGGCAAGGGCGCCGACGTCGTCTTCGCCGCCGCCGGCAACTCAGGGCTGGGGGTCTTCGACGCCGCCGAGCAGTACGACAAGTTGGTCATCGGCGTCGACTCCAACCAGAACTGGGTCAAGCCCGGCCACGTGCTCACCAGCATGGTCAAGCGGGTCGACAACGCCGTCTACCGGATCATCGAAGACCTGGTGAATCACCGCTTCAAGGGCGGCATTCACGTCTACGGCCTGCCGGACGGCGGTATCGGCTACGCCATGGACCAGTACAACGCCAAGCTCATTCCACCCGAGGTGATCCGCGAGGTGGAGGCCGCGAAGGCCAGGATCATCCGCGGCGAGATCAAAGTCACGGACGCCATGGCCAAGTAGCTCAGGGAGGGCGATGCTCGAGCTGCGCGACATCACCAAGCGCTTCGGCGACGTGCTGGCCAACGATCGCGTCAACCTCACGGTGGCGCCGGGCACCATTCACGCCATCGTCGGCGAGAACGGCGCCGGCAAGTCGACGGCGATGCGCATCGCTTACGGCTTCTACTCCGCCGATTCGGGAGACATCGTCGTGGAAGGGCAGGCGCGGCGCCTGGAGAGCCCGCACGACGCCATCGCTCTCGGTATCGGCATGGTTCACCAGCACTTCATGCTGGTCGAGCCGATGACGGTGGCGGAGAACATCGTTCTCGGGATCGAGCCCGGCTCCGCTCTGGCGCTGGACTTGAAGACCGCCGAGGCGCGCATCCGCGCCCTCTCCGAGGAGCTCGGACTGGCCATCGATCCGGCGGCGCGCATCGAGGATCTCTCAGTGGGGCAGCAGCAGCGCGTCGAGCTGCTCAAGGCCCTCTACCGCGAGGCGCGGCTGCTGATCCTCGACGAGCCCACGGCGGTGCTCTCGCCGCAAGCGGTGGCGGAGATGTTCGCCATCCTGCGGCGGATGCGGGCCCAGGGCAAGACGATCGTCATCGTCACCCACAAGCTGTCGGAGGTGCTGGAGATCTCCGACGAGGTGACGGTGATGCGAGACGGCCGCGTGGTGGGCCACCGCAAGACGGCCGAGACCACCGCCGCCGAGCTGGCCCGCCTCATGGTGGGCCGCGACGTGCTGCTGCGCGTCGTCAAGCCGGAGGCGAAGCCGAAGGGGCCGGTGCTCGCCGTCCGCGGCCTCTCGCTGACGGCGCCCGACGGCGAGCGGCGGCTGGACGGCGTCTCCTTCGAGGTGCGAGCCGGCGAGATCGTCGGCATCGCCGGGATCGAGGGCAACGGCCAGACGGAGCTGATCGAAGCGCTGGCGGGGCTCGCGGATTCCGACGCCATCGCGGGCGTCATCGAGCTGGAAGGCAAGGACGTGGCGCCGCTCTCCGCCCGGCAACGCCGGGCGCGGGGAATCGCTCACGTGCCCGAGGACCGCCACCGGCGCGGCCTGCTGCTGGATTTCGATCTCAAGGAGAACTCCATCCTCGGCGCCGACGATCGGCCGCCGGTGGCGGTGGGGCCGGGGCGCTTGTGGCTGAACCTCGACGCCATCCGCCGCAAGACGGAAAAGATCCTGAAGGCTTTCGACGTGCGGCCGCCGGATCCGCAACTGCTGGCGCGGTCGCTCTCCGGCGGCAACCAGCAGAAGCTGGTGCTCGGCCGCGAGCTCGACCAGGGACCGCGGCTCCTGCTGGTGGCCCAGCCGACCCGCGGCGTGGATATCGGCGGCATCGAGTTCATTCACCGCCAACTGGTGGAGCTGCGCGACGCCGGCTGCGCGCTGCTGCTCGTCTCCTCGGAGCTGGAAGAGGTGACCGCGCTCGCCGACCGGCTGCTGGTGATGCGACAGGGACGGATCGTCGGCGAGGTGGATCCTGAAAGGACGTCGATGGAAGAGATCGGTCTGCTGATGACGGGAGGCAATCTTGCTGCATAGAAGCGGCTGCATGAAAGCAGCTTGAACCCATGAAGCTCCTGCGCGACCTGCTCTTTCCTCTCGCCGCCGTGGCTGCGGCGTTCGCCGTCGGCGCGCTCGTCGTGCTGGCGGTGGGCGACAGCCCCGTCTCCACGTACACGCTGCTCATCGGCAGCGCGCTCACCTGGCCGGACGGCATCGGCTACACGCTCTTCTACGCCACGCCGCTCATCTTCACCGGCCTCGCGGTGGCGGTGGCCTTCCGCTGCGGTCTGCTCAACATCGGCGCCGAGGGGCAGCTCTACGCCGCCGCCTTCATCACGGCGTGGGTGGGCATCACCTTCGCGAGCCTGCCGGCCGTGCTGCTGGTGCCGCTGTGCTTCCTCGCCGCGCTGCTCGCCGGCGGATTCTGGGGCGCGGTGCCGGGTGTGCTCAAGGCGCGCTTCGGGGCGCATGAGGTCATCACCACGATCATGATGAACTTCATCGCCGTGGCGCTGGCCAGCTACTTCACGCAGTATCACTACAAGCCGCAGGGCGATCCGATCCTGGAGACGGTGCCCATCGGCGAGGGCGCCCACATCGCGCGGCTCGGCCGGTTCCTGCCCGGATTTCCGGAGCGCATCCCGCTGAACCTCGCGTTCCCGCTGGCCCTCCTCGCCTGTCTGCTCGTCTATCTCTTTCTCTGGCGCACGCGCTGGGGCTACGAGATCCGCGCCACCGGCGCCAACCCCGCGGCGGCACAGTACGGCGGCATCGCCACCGGCCGGCAGATCGTGCTCGCCATGTCCATCTCCGGCGCGCTGGCCGGCATGGTGAGCATCAACGAAGTGCTCGGCTACCGCTATCGCTACTATGACGGCTTCTCTGCCGGCTACGGTTTCACCGGCATCGCCGTAGCCTTGCTGGGACGCAACCATCCCGGCGGCGTCATCCTGGCTTCGCTGCTCTTCGGTGCGCTGCTGCGCGGCGGTCTCTTCGTGGACATCTTCACCGAGCACGTCTCGAAAGATCTGGTGATGGTGCTGCAGGGAATCATCATCCTGTTCGTGGCGGCGGAGGCGCTGTTCCGCGGGCCGTTGGGAAGGAGGATCAAGGGCGTATGAGCATCATCCTGATCCTGCTGCTGTCCGCCATCCGGCTCGCCACGCCCTTGCTGCTGGCGGCGCTGGGCGGCCTCTACTCGGAGCGCTCGGGGGTGATCAACATCGCGCTCGAGGGCCTGCTGCTGGCCGGGGCGTTCACCGCCGCGACGGCGACCCACTACACCGGCAGCCCCTGGATCGGACTGGCGGCGGCGATCCTCGCCGGCATCCTCGTCGCGCTCCTCCACGGCGTCGCCTGCATCAAGTTCAAGGCCGACCAGGTGGTGAGCGGTACGGCGATCAACATCCTCTTCCTCGGCGTGCCGGCGCTCCTCTCGGGAGCCTTCTTCGAATCGACCGGGGCCACGCCGCAGTTGCCGCAAGGTCAGCTCATGCCCTACACACCCATCGTCCTCGCCTTTCTCCTCGTGCCCGTCACTTGGTACGTGCTGAACCGGACGCGCTTCGGCCTCCGCCTGCGAGCAGTGGGGGAGAACCCCGAAGCCGCGGACACGGCGGGCGTCGACGTGGCGCGGGTGCGCTTCCTGGCGGTGATGCTCTCCGGGGCTCTCGCGGCGATCGGCGGCGCCTATCTCTCCATCGGCCAGTCGTCGCTCTTCGCCCGCAACATGTCGGCCGGCCGCGGCTTCATTGCGCTCGCGGCGCTGATCTTCGGCAAGTGGCGGCCGGTGCAGACCATGCTCGCCTGCCTGCTCTTCGGCCTCGCCGAGGCGCTGTCGATCCAGATGCAGGGCGTCTCGCAGGTGCCGGTGCAGTTCATCCAGATCGTTCCCTACGTGCTGACGATCGTCGTCCTCGCCGGCTTCATCGGCCAGTCGCGGGCGCCGCGAGCACTGGGGATTCCGTATCAGGAGAAACGGTAGTAGTCGATTCGATTCGCCCGACAATTCGCCTGATTTGCGCCGTGCGGCCGGCACGGGTCCTGCAACCTCGACCTCCTGAGGGGAGAAACTCATCTAGGAGGTACATCATGAGAAGAACCCCAACCATCCTCTTCATCTTGACGGCGCTCGTCGCGGCTGCCCTCCTCGCCGGCTGCGGCTCGTCGGGCGTCGGCGACGTCCTGGGCGGCGGCTCCCGTAGCAACTACAGCGACGTGAAGGGGACTGTCACCAGCGTGGACACCCGCGACCGGACGATTGTCGTGGACCAGGAAGGAACCGGGAGCTACCTGCGCGACGGCGGCTCTGATGAAGTCGTTCTCCATTACGACGACAGCACGCGGGTCGACTACCAGGGCAAGTCCTACCGAGCGGAGGACCTCGAACGCGGCGACCGCATTACTGCAAACGTGGACGAGTCGAGCAGCCGCCTCTACGCCCGGGACATTCAGGTGCTGTACGACGTGAGCGGCGGTACCGGCGACTACGGCGGCACCGTGGACGACCGCGGTACTCTCGGCAGCTCGGACCTGCGGGGTGTCGTGCGTTACGTGGACACCCGCAGCCAGACCCTGGAGATCGAGCCCTCGCGCTACGACTCGCGGTTCTCGACCGGGCGGTCGGGTGACGTCGTCGTGGTGCACTACGACTCCCAGACGACGGTCGAGTACCAGGGCCGCAACTACGAACCCGAGAACCTCGAGAAGGGCGACGAGGTGGAGATCGACATTCGCGATTCCGGCGGGCGGCTGCTCGCCGAGCAGATCGTGGTCGTCGGCGAGAACCAGCCAACCCGCTAAGGCGGGTCGTATTGACGAGGTCGCGATACGCGTAATACGATTACGCGTATCATGACCAGGAAGCCTACTACTACCCCTTCCCTGCCGGATGAGCTTGCCGCGGAGGTCGTCCGGCAGCTCAGCGCTCAAGGTGTCGATCTCGACAAGCTCTGGTCAAGGGAAAGCCTTGGCGAGAGAGCGGTCAAGATCGTTTGTCTCCCCGCCGACCTCCGCGACAGCCTCGTCGAGCTCCTCCAGGCGCCGCGCGATCAAGTGCTCATGGTGCGCGTCGATAAAGAATCGATCGATCTGCTCGATGCGTGGGTCGAGACGGGCGCCGCCCGCAGCCGCTCCGAGGCCGCCGCGTTGTTCTTGAAAGAGGGCCTGAAGGTGCGCGCCTCCGAATTGCGTGAGCTCTCCGAGGCGCTCGCTCAGGTACAGGAGGCTCGCCGGGTTCTTCGCGAGAAGGCGACGAAGGTTCTGGGGCGTGCCGAACCCGCCGCCAATGGGGAGGAAGAGCGTTGAGCGTCCTTGCTGGCCTCTCCGCATCTCCGGGGGAGACCTCTTCTTACAGAGGCGGCGACCTGTTCGAGAAGGTCGTCCGCACGCTCGCGGCGCATTATTACGATCAGCGGTTTCGGGAGCAGGATCTGCCGAAGCTTGCCGAGACGTTCCGCGAACAGGCCTGCGAGGCAAAGTCGCTGGCAGAGGAACGGAAGGTTGTGCATGCCCTTCTGAGCCGCATTCCCGCTTCGCATCTCGGTCTGCTCTCGCGCCGCGGACGCGATCTCCTCGTCGACGAGCTGTTCGGTCGCCGGGCTCCTACCGTGGGAATGCAGCTCCTGGGAAAGGACGGCGGCTACTTCGCAAGCATGATCCTCGAAGGAGGTCCTGCTGAAAGAGCGGGAGTGAAGTCCTGGGATCGCGTTCTTCGCATCGACGGCACGCCGGTCGAGGGCAGCACTCGTCTCGACTGGCGGATCGATGACGCGCATCTCGACGACGAGCGCGATCCACCGATCCACTTGCTGCTCGTCGAAGCGGGTGAGACGTTGACGCTGACGCTCGAGCGCCGTCCCGGTGAGATCCGCGAGGTGAAGCTACAGGCGGTCGAGGACTCGTCCTTCGAGGCCGCGAAGCGCAGCGTCCGAGTCATCGAGTGTGAGGGACGGCATCTCGGTTACATCCATTTCTGGCTGCTGCACATGACGGGAGTCCCCGAGCTGCTGCGCGAAGCTTTGCTCGGCCACTTCAAGGAGTGCGACGCGCTCCTCCTCGACCTGCGTGGTAGGGGAGGCAACGCCCCTGTTGTCGCACAAGTCATGCGTCTCCTGAACGGTCCGGAGGCGGTCTGGACCCGACCGGTCGTGGCGCTCGTGGACCGGCAATCGCGCAGCGGCAAGGATGCTCTGGCCTATGAGCTCAAGGTCTCGGGACGGGCCCTGCTGGTAGGCGAGCCAACGGCGGGCGCCGTGCTCCCGGCCGCATTCGCCGACGTGGGCCCCGAGACCGTATTGATGTTCCCCTCGTTTTCGCTGCCCAGGTACACCGAGTTGCTGGAGCTGAAGCCTACAGCGCCCGATGTGCACGTCGAGCGGGCAGGACCATACAGCGCAGGGCTGGATCCTATTCTCGATGCAGGTATTCGAGAGGCTCTCGAGCTGACTCGCGGCCTCGAGCCCGCGCCATTGGCGATGCCGGTTCAGTCGAGCCCACCGGTGGCGTTCGATCCCGCCGCGTTCCCGTTGCCGACGATGGAGGCGCTGCTCGACGAAATGGTTCTCGCGCTCGGAGGCGGCGAAGCGCTGCGAGCTCGTTCACACCTGATCGCCCGGGGAACCATCGCCATCGTCGACACCCCGGTCGAGGGGACCTTCGAGCTCAAGCTGAAGGCGCCGATGCGGCTGGTTTCGCGGGCTTCGCTGGGGCCGGTGGGAATCGTCGAGACCGAATTCGATGGACACGACGCATGGCAGACCTCGCCATCGACGCCGCGCAGCAAGTTGTCCGGCGAGCAGGCCCTCGCGGTGCGCTTGCGGGCGCTCTTCTACGGGCCGTTGCAGTACCGGGAAGCTTTCGAAGAGATTCTCGTCGAATCCCTCGAGCTCTTCGATCAACGGCCGTGCTTCCGGCTGTCTTTGCGGGATGCCTCAGGCTCGGCGCTCACCGTGTTCGTGGACGCGCGGACCAAGCTGCTCGCCGGAATGTCCGGCATGATGCAGTCGCCCCTCGGCGAGATTCCTGTGAAGACGTACTTCCGTGAGTATCGTCCATTCGAGGGCGTCCCCCGGCCTACGCAATACGTCCTCGACGCCGGCTTTCAGCGGCAGAGGATCACGCTCACGGACGTTCAGCTCGACTGAGGTCAGTGCTGCGTCGCGGCGAGCGCGATGAAGACGATTACGGCGAGGCTGACCAGAGTCGTGAAGCTGCCGAGGATGATGCCGATCCAGGCGTGCACCTTTCCTCTCGCTTCAGGGTGCTGACCGGCGTGCTTCAAGCCCAGGATACCCAGGACCAGCGCCGGTAATCCCAAGACGAGACCGCAGACAATGGAGAAGATCCCGAGGTAGTAGGCCGTGAGCGCCATGGTGTTCTTGTAGGGGATGAGCACCTCGATCCCGCTGCCTGGGGCGGAGGTCGCCGGTGGCGCGGCCGCCGTTGGGCTCTGCAGCTCGAAACCACAGCTCCAGCACCGCAGGTTGCCTGCGGCGTTCTGGCTACCGCACCGGGGGCAGTACATGAGTGAGCTCGAGGAAAGTGCTCAGCGGACCTTGCTAAGCGGTCCGCTCTGGAGCTTGACGAGAGCGTGTTGACGGGAAGGGTCAGCCCGGCGCTCCTCAGCCTGCCGCCGCACGAACTCGAGCAGGCGGTCCACTTCGCCCTGCATCCGCTCCATCTGCTCGCGCATGTTGAGGATGACCTCGACGCCCGCGAGGTTGACTCCGAGATCACGCGTCAAGGTGAGGATGATCTCAAGCCGGCGGATGGCTTCGTCGTCGTAGAGGCGGGTGTTGCCGGCGCTCCTCACCGGCTTGAGGAGGCCCTCACGTTCATAGAGCCGCAGCGTCTGGGGATGGATGCCGTAGCGCTCCGCCACGACGCTGATCATCACGTATTTCCGATCGGCCTTGCGGCGGACCATCAACTTCCCTCCTCCATGATCCGGACTTCCGCCGCACCGTTCCGCCGTTTCGGCACCTCGACGCGCAGAACGCCCTGCTTGAAGCCGGCCGTGATGCTGTCGACCTCGACCGGGACCGCGAGATCGAAGGTACGGCGGAAAGGCCCATAGCTCCGCTCCATGCGGAGGAAGTTGCGGTTCTCACCGAGGGGATGGCGGCGGCCGGAGAGCTCCAGCCGCCGGTCTTTCACTGACAGTTGAATATCGTCACGCCGAACGCCGGGCAGCTCGGCGAAGATGAGGTACGCGTCCTCGGTCTCCAGGATGTCGACCGAAGGGGCCCAGGTGCCCGGCAGGCCTCCTCCCTCTCGATCCTCATAATCCGAGGTGAGCAGCGCCTGCTCGAAGAGACTGTTGATGCGGTCCTGTATGCGGGCCAGCTCTTCCAGGTAGATCTTCTTGAGAGGCGCCATGGCTCACCTCGCGGCTCAACGCTTCTGGTCCACGTCGACGTACTCGGCGTCGATAACCTCGTCGCCGGCACCTGCGGCGCCGCCTGGACCGCTGCCGGCGCCTGGCTCAGGTCCCGCTCCGGCGCCCTGCTGCTGGCGGTACATCACTTCCGCCAGCTTGTGCGAAGCCTTGGTGAGGCGTTCCGTGGCCGTTTCCATCTCGGACGTGTTCTCGCTCTCCAGCGCCTTCTTGGCATCGGTGAGGGCCCTCTCCAACTCGCCCTTCTCGTCCGGACCGAGCTTCTCCTTGTGCTCGTCGTAGGTCTTCTCGGTCGAGTAGATCAGGCCGTCGAGCCGGTTGCGCCCCTCCACCTGGCGGCGGCGCTCCTGGTCCTCCGAGCGGTGCGACTCGGCTTCCTTGACCATCCGCTCGATGTCGGAGTCGGCCAGGCCGCTCGAAGCCGTGATGGTGATCTTCTGCTCCTTGCCCGTACCGAGGTCCTTGGCCGAGACATGGACGATGCCGTTGGCGTCGATGTCGAACGCCACCTCGATCTGCGGCACGCCGCGTGGCGCCGGCGGGATGCCCACCAGGTGAAACTTGCCGAGCGTGCGGTTGTCGCGCGCCATCTCGCGCTCGCCCTGCAGCACGTGCACCTCCACCGACGTCTGGCTGTCCGCCGCCGTCGAGAAGATCTCGCTCTTGCGCGTCGGGATCGTGGTGTTGCGCTCGATCAGCTTGGTGAACACGCCGCCCAGGGTCTCGATGCCGAGCGACAACGGGGTCACGTCGAGCAGCAGCACGTCCTTGACGTCGCCGGCGAGGACACCTCCCTGGATCGCGGCGCCCACCGCCACCACCTCGTCGGGGTTGACTCCCTTGTGCGGCTCCTTACCGAAGAAGTCCTTGACCAGCTTTTGGATCGCCGGCATGCGGGTCTGACCGCCCACCAGCACGACCTCGTCGATGTCCTTGGGCTCGACGCCCGCATCCTTCAAGGCCTGCCGGCAGGGCGCGATCGAGCGCTGGACCAGATCCTCGATGAGCTGCTCCAGCTTGGGCCGCGCCAGACGGATGTTCAGATGCTTCGGCCCGGAGGCGTCGGCGGTGATGAAGGGCAGATTGATATCCGTCTCCTGCGCCGAAGACAGCTCGATCTTGGCCTTCTCGGCGGCTTCCTTGAGACGCTGCATCGCCATCGGATCGTTGCCGAGATTGATGCCCTGATCCTTGCGGAACTCTTCGAGCAGCCAATCGATGATCCGCTGGTCGATGTTGTCGCCGCCCAGGTGGGTGTCGCCGTTGGTCGCCTTCACCTCGACCACGCCTTCGCCCACCTCCAGGATAGAGATGTCGAAGGTACCGCCGCCGAAGTCGTAGACGGCGATCGTCTGGTCCTTCTTCTTATCCAGGCCGTAGGCCAGCGCCGCGGCGGTGGGCTCGTTGACCAGCCGCTCGACGGTGAGGCCGGCGATGCGGCCCGCGTCCTTGGTGGCCTGGCGCTGGGCGTCGTTGAAGTAAGCGGGCACGGTGATGACCGCGCGGTCTACCTTCTCGCCCAGGTAATCCTCGGCCGCCTGCTTGAGCTTACCGAGGATCATGGCCGAGATCTCGGGCGGCGAGAACTTCTTGCCTTCGACGATGATGCGGACATCGCCGTTCTCGGCCCGCTCGATCTCGTAGGGCACCATCTTCATCTCTTCGCTCACTTCCTGGTGCTTCCGCCCCATGAAGCGCTTGATCGAGAAGACGGTGTTCTTGGGATTGGTGACGGACTGGCGCTTGGCGACCTGCCCGACGAGGCGCTCGCCGCTCTTGGTGAAGGCCACGACCGAGGGCGTGGTGCGGTTGCCCTCGGCATTGGGGATGACCTTCGCCTCGCCGCCTTCCATCACGGCGACCACGCTGTTGGTGGTCCCCAGGTCGATTCCGATGATCTTGCTCACTGGCTCTCCTCCTTCGGGGATCTCTTTCAGGCGGAGCGCGAAAGGTCGGCTCCGCCGGGATCTCCAGTTTAGAACCTTAGCGGCGCGGTGTCAATTTTGCGCCGCACCATATCTGACAAAGCTGAGCGCAGATTTATTCCGGGAAGACGTCCAGGGTCTTGGGTCCTGAGTCTTGGGAAAAGGCGGGAATTCTTCGCGCGTGGCGTGAGGAGGACCCAAGACCCCAGGACTGCTCAGTCCAGGAGCACCAGCGGCTGGACCGACGATTCCGAGGGCACATTCAGGAACTCGGGATCGAGCAGGAAGTTGCCGGTGATCGCCTCGGTGGCTCCTGCTCCGGGGACAGGCCGGCCTCGCTCGAGCGGGTCGAGGGTATAGCTGTCCTCGCTCGCCGCATACAGGAGCCGGTGACCCTCCGAGTCCTCGCGGTCTTCGGGAGAAAGGAGACCGGCGGCGATCAGCTCCTGCAGGCGGTCGGGGAAGCTTACCTTGAGCAGAAACCAGGTCTTGGCGGCGTAATCGATCTTGAGGTAGAGCGCCGCGCGCTGATCCCGCGCCAGGCCTGCCCGCTCGCGTTCCTGCCAGGGAAAGGGGAGCATCAGGGAGTCCGGAACGGTGACGAGAGCGGTTACTACGATTGCGGCAAGCAAGGCGGCCAGGATCCAGCCCAGCCAGCTCGGGGCGGGGAAGGCGGGTGTCGCGAGCCGTGGCTCCACCCGCATCTTGCGGAACGGTCCGGAGACTTCGGACTCCAGCGGCCGAAAGGCCGGGGCGTACAGCGGGGCAGGCTTGGCGACGGCAACCGGGCGAGGGCTCGCCGGCGCCGGGGAATGGGGCGGCGCGGGCTCAGCAATGGCGACCGGCGGTGGGCTGCCGGCTCTTGGTGCGGTCGCGGGTAGAGCCGGCACGGGTCGAGGCGCTGCGGGGGCCGGCGCCGTGGGCCGCATCGACTCCTGCGCGTTCTGCGCCGCCTGGATGAGCAGCTCTTCGACGGCGATCGGCGCGAACCCATCTTCATAGGAGACTTCGTCGCCGCTATAGAACTTGAAGTCTCCCTGATTCCAGCGTAGGAGCTGCTCGAGCAGCCGGAAAGTCTGGAGCCGCAGCGCCTCCAGGAGCTGCGAGCGCTCGACGAACCGCCGCTCGACCAGAAGATCGATCAGCCGCCCGCCCGCCGACTGATGCTCGGAGGCGGCGCGGGCGAGGTCCTGAGGGCGCAGGACACCCTCCTTGAGAAGCACCTGGGAGAGCCCTTCCTCCAGCGTCTGGTTGAGGGCGTCAGCGGCGACGATACGGCCGTTCAGGAAAGAGATGGCGACGATGTCCTGCTGGCCCTGGACCGTCAGGATGCCGGTCTTCCTCTGCTGGGAGATCAACTGCAGGATCTCCGGGAGCTTGAAAAGGTCTAGGGTGCCCTCAACCGCCATAGATACCCTCAGCCGCTCGTCGGGGCGATCTCAGGCTTCGCCGCGCAGCTCCCGCCGGAGCCGCACCCCGAAATAGAGCGACAAACCCAGGATCGCGATGACCCAGGACATTGAGCTTCCGGGATCATACCTCCATGGGATGGGCACTCCGAGCCTTCCCATGGACGGCAGCATGAGCAGGGCCGTAGGCACCAGGAGAGCGAGGAAGGCTCGGCCACCGTCGCCGATCTCAGCCGAAGTGATTCCCGGCAACAGGACGCGGCCCCAACGGTCGAGGGCGCCTTCCGGAAAGATCTCAGCGGATCCTCCGGTATAGCCGAGCGGCCGCCTTGCCAGGTGCAGGGCCAGAGCGACCAGAAGGAGACTCAGGGAAACGAGCAGCGAGAGCCCCCGGCGGAACAGCTCCAGGCGGCCCGAGCGCGCTTCATGGCGCCCCCAGCTCAACAGGAGCTGGCGCCGGATCTCGGGGATGCGGGCCATGCCGCCCGAGACGGTCACCACCCGGTGCTGCTGGGCCAACCAGGTGTTGACGAGGGTGGGATCGATGTCCTGGGCCTTTTTCAAGGCAGCCCTCTGCTCGTCGAACATGTAGGACTCGGAGTAGGCCTGGCTCAGGTTGTAGAAGGCGGCGGCGCTGGCCGGATCGATGGCGGCAGCTTTCTGAAAGCTCTGTATGGCGACGCCGAAATCCAGCTTGTTGAAGGAGTAGGCGCCGAGGTCGAGGAGGGCCGAGGTGTTCTCCGGCTCGGCTTCCAGGACCTGCCGATAGAGCGAGCGGGCCAGCTCCCATTGCTCGAGAGAGCGGTGGACGTCAGCCAGCAGATGCTTGACGGCGACACTCTCCGGCAAGACAGACCGCAGCACCCCGAGGTCGGAGAACAGGCTGCCGTAGAGCCGATGCTCCTTCAGGCCTTGCATGGCACGGGCCGGCGGCGAGAGCGCCACCGCCATATGCCGCCGTTGCGCGTCGAGCAGCAGGGGCGAGACGCCCAGAAGCAACCAGAGCGCCACCAGCACGACGCGCTCGCTCGGCGAGGCATATCCCCAGAGGAGGATGGACCAATACAACGGCAGCCACAGCGCGCCGTAAGGAAACGCGAGCGGCCAAAGCAGAGCCAGCGCGGCGGCTGCCAAGGCGACCGGCCGCGGCAGCTTGCGGCCGATGAGGTCCGCCAGATCCCGGTAGACCGCGGCGCCTTTGGCCAGCATCTGCATGGCGAGGAACAGGCCGCCGGTCACCAGCACGAGGGCGACAAACCAGAACAGCAGATTCTGGAACCACAGATAGCGCTCCAGCGGGTGGGCGAGCATGCGGGGATAAGCGCGCAGGCCGGCCACGGCCGCAGCGAGGTAGTTCCCCTGCCGCCGCGCTACGAAGCGTTCGGCGAACGCGGTCTCCGGGCGGCCGGGATCGAGGCGCTCCGCGGCCTCGAGCGCCCAGGCGGCCCGGCCGAAATCCCGCTGCTTCGCCGCCTGCACCGCGCGCGCGACGGCTGCGGCGGAGAGGTCCGGCAGGCGCCTCATCCCGAGCCGGCGCGCGGTATCGAGCAGGTCGTCGACGGCGCGCTCCGCCCCTTGCCGGTTGTTCTGGACGATCCACTGCAACCATTGCTCTTCGAGCTGCTTGAGCGACTGCCGGAGCGCGGGGGTCATCTCGACTCCCGTCACTTGCGGAGAGGACACGGTGACGGCACCGGCCGCCGCCGGAAGCAGGAGGAGCGACAGCGCGAGCGCTGCGTACCGCCGGCGGTTACCCCCGTTTCTGCACATAACGGACCCGCAGCCGATACAGCAGGTCCTCCAGGAAGGCCGCCTCCTGGGCCGTCAGGTTGCCTGCGGTCTTCTGCCGCAGGACGGCCAACAGATCGATGTGCAGGCGGGCCATTTCGAGGTTCGACGCGTCCTGTCCGTCCGGGAGAGGGGCGTCCCCGAGATAGATGGGTACCGGTTCGGCCAGAATGGCCACGAGGTCGAAGAAGCTCGGGCCGCCCAGCTCGGGCGGCGTCTCGGGAAAGTCGACCCGGGCTCGGGTGTCCGGCGGCGCGGCGGCGGGGCGCGGCGCCTCCTGCGGTGACGGCTCGCTGCGATCTTCCTCTCGCGGCAGGGGCGCTGACGCGCTCTCCGTGGCCCCCGCCGAAGTCGATTTTTCCTTGAGGAAACGGTACTCTTCCCGCAGCTCGCCGTCGGGCGTGAACATCCTCTTGTCGGTAACCTTGATCTCCTTCTTTTCGTTCGACACCGCGGACTCCTGTTCCTTTCTGGCCGCTTGCACCGAGCTCTTGAAAAATCGTAGCAAGCGCCTCTCACGCCGGGCAAGCGGAACGGCCGACGATCCACTCGCCCCGGAAGCTCCGGAGCTTCATCATGCCTGAGACGCCCGACCTCCAGAAGCTCGTCGACCTCGTCGCCCGCCTGCGCGCTCCGGACGGCTGTCCCTGGGACCGTGAGCAGACCCTGCCGGACATCCGCGCCTACCTCCTGGAGGAAGCGCACGAGCTGGCCGGAGCCATCGACGGCGGCGACTGGGAAGAGCTGGGCGAGGAGCTGGGCGACATGATCTTTCAAGTCGCTTTCATCGGCCGTCTCGCCGAGGAAGCCGGTGCCTTCAGCCTCTCACAGGTCATCGACCGCGTCCACCAGAAAATGGTGGAGCGCCACCCGCACGTCTTCGGCGACGAGGTGCTGACCGACTCCGAGGCCGTCCGCCAGGCCTGGGAGCGGCGCAAGCTCCGCCAGGAGCCGAAGCGAGAGTCTCTCTTCTCCGGCGTCCCCACGTCGCTTCCCTCGCTGCTGGCTTCTTATCGCCTTACCCAGAAGGCGGCGGGCGTCGGTTTCGACTGGCCGGATGCCGGCTCGGTGATCGACAAGGCAGAGGAGGAGATCGCCGAGCTGCGGCAGGCCTTGGCCGCGGGGGAGAAGGATGCCGTGCGGGAAGAGGTGGGCGATCTCCTGTTCACGATCGCCAATCTGGCCCGCAAGCTTGAGGTCGATCCCGAAGCGGCTCTCGCCGGCACCAATCGCAAGTTCCGCCGGCGATTTGCCCGCATCGAGGAAGGGCTGGCGGCCCAAGGCAGGACCGCCGCTGAGGCGACCCTGGAAGAGATGGACGCGTTGTGGGAGGAGGCGAAGCGGGAGAAGTGACGCGCTTCTAGCCCGCGCCCGCGGCGCCGACGGCCTTGGCCGCCGGTTCATGCAGCACCGTGGCCAGATAGGGCAGCACGTTTTTCGCCAGGATCTCCTGCCCCTCGGCCGTGGGGTGGATGCCGTCCGCTTGGTTCAGCGAGCGGACCCCGCCGACGCCTTCCAGCAGGAACGGCACCAGCGGGACCTGCAGCTCGGCGGCGAGGCGCGGGTACATCGCCGCGAACCGTTCGGTGTAGTCCGGGCCGTAGTTCGGCGGGATCCTCATCCCCAGCAGCAGGACGCGCACGCCGGCAGCCTGGGAGCGGCGGACGATCTCCCGTAGGTTCTTCTCGGTCTCTTCGACCGGCAGCGCCCGTAGGCCGTCATTGGCTCCCAGGGCGACCACGACGACGTCCGGGTGCTGGCCGAGCAGCCAGCCGAGGCGCGACAGACCGCCGGCCGAGGTATCGCCGCTCACTCCCGCGTTGATCACCTGAACGGGCGTCCCTTCCGCGGCGAGCTCGCGTTCGATCACCGCCGGATAGGCCTCCTCCTCGTCGAGCCCCAGGCCGGCTGTCAGGCTGTCGCCAAGGAAGACGATCCGCCGCGCGTTCGCGGCCGGTGCCAGGGCCGGCGAAGCCGCCGGGGGACGGACCGCGACGCGGGCCGGGAGGACCTGCCGGGCGGAGGCGGGAGAGTCGTCGGAGACCTGCGCGCCGCAGGCCCCTACTGCTACGGGAATAACCAGAGCGAGGGAGAGAGTTGCCAACTTTCGCCACATAGAGAAACGACCCCACCTGAATTCATGTCCAGACACCGCTACCTCCTGTTAATCCCGAGCGCTCCGCGGCGTTGTCAAGAGAGAAAAACCGAAATCCCGTCCGCTTATTTCCCATGATCCCGCCCCGCATCGAGCTCCGGCAACTCACCCGTAAGCTCCCCTCCGGCGACCGGGAGCTGACGATCCTCGATCGCGTCGACCTGGCCGTCGAGCCCGGCGAGTTCATCGCCGTCCTGGGCCCTTCCGGCAGCGGCAAGTCGACGCTGCTCGCCCTGATGGCGGGACTCGATCGGCCGACCTCCGGGGAGGTGCGGATCGACGGCGTGCCGATCCAGGCGCTGTCGGAGGACGAGCTCGCGCTGCTGCGCCGCCACAAGATCGGCTTCGTCTTCCAGAGCTTTCAGCTCCTCGCCAACCTCACCGCGCGCGAGAACGTCCTGCTGCCCATCGAGCTGCTCGGGCAGTCCGACCCCCAAGCCCGCGCCGACGAGCTGCTGGCCGCCGTCGGCCTCGGCGAGCGGGGCCACCACTATCCCAGCCAGCTTTCCGGCGGCGAGCAGCAGCGGGTCGCCCTGGCCCGGGCCTTCGCCGCCAGGCCGCCGATCCTGCTCGCCGACGAGCCGACCGGCAACCTCGACGGCGCCACCGGCCGCCGGATCCTCGAGCTGCTCACCGGGCTCTGGCGCCGTGAGAAGACGACGCTGGTGCTGGTGACCCACGATCCCGCGGTGGCGGCGCTGGCCGACCGCCTGATCCACCTGCGCGACGGCCGCGTCGAGCGCCAGGAGCCCGCCCTGGCGACGACTGATCCTCTGGGCGCCCTGGCGTGAGCCCCGGCTTCTACCTCCGGACTCTGCTGCGCGAGTCGCGTGGCTCGCGCGGCCGGCTGGCCTTCTTCATCGCCTGCCTGGCGGTGGGAGTGGCCGCCGTCGTCGCCGTGGCCGGGATGTCGGCGAGCCTCGACGACGGCATCCGCCACGAGGCCCGCCAGCTCCTGGCGGCCGACCTCGTGGTCCAGGGCAACCGACCCCTGCCGCCGGAGGCCTCGCGAGCCATCGCTGCCCTCCCCAAAGCCCGCCGCACGGACGTCCGCGAGACGGTCACCGTGGTGGCCGCCGCCGGCCGCAGCGGCCGGCCCGGACCCAGCCAGCTCGTCGAGCTCAAGGTGGTCGACGGCTTTTATCCCTTCTACGGCAAGCTGGAGCTCGAGCCCCGGAGGCCGCTGCACGAGCTGCTTACACCCGATACGGCCGTCGTGGCTCCCGAGCTGCTGTCGCGCCTGGGACTGAAGAGAGGCGACGCGTTCCGCGTCGGGGGGCAGCCGTTCCGCATCGCCGGCGTCGTGCTCGCCGAGCCGGACCACGTCAGCATCTCTCTCACCCTCGGTCCGCGCGTGTTCCTTTCCGGCGCCGGCTTCGCCCGCACCGGGCTCGAGGGCCGGGGGAGCCGCATCAGCTACCGCGCCCTGATCAAGCTGCCGGCGGCGACCTCGCCGGCGGGGCTCGAGGCCGCGACCGAGCGCCTGAAGGAGCTGCTGCCGCGGACGGAGTCCTTCCGCGTCGAGACCTACCGGCAGGCGCAGCCGGCCTTGCGGCGGAACCTCTTCCGCGTCGAGCGCTTCCTCGGTCTCGTGGCCCTGCTGTCGCTCTTCGTGGGCGGCATCGGCGTGGCCCAGAGCGTCCGCTCCTGGCTGGCGGGCCGGCTGGACGCCATCGCGGTCCTCAAGTGCCTGGGCCTCCGCCCGCGGGAGATCTTCCCCCTCTATCTGGGGCAGACGGCGCTGCTCGGGCTCGCCGGCAGTCTCGCGGGGATCCTTGCCGGCGCGGCCATCCAGCTCGCCCTGCCGACACTCTTCCCCGATCTCATCCCCGCCGAGCTGATCCGCCCCTGGCAGCCGGCCGCCCTCCTGCGCGGGCTGGCTCTGGGGGTCGGGGTGGCGGTGCTGTTCAGCCTGCCGCCGTTGTCGGCCGTCCTGCGCGTTTCGCCGGCGCGGGTGCTGCGTCGCGACGCCGAGCCCTTGCCGCGCCACCGCTGGGTCGCGGCGGCCACCGTGCTCGCCTTGGGCCTGGGAATCTGGGGCATGGCGTCTCTGCAGTCGGGCTCGCCGCGGCTGGGCCTCCAGTTCGCCGGCGGAGTGGCGCTGGTGACCGCGGCGCTCGCCGGCGCGGCCTTCCTCGTCTCCTGGTCGGTGCGGCGCCTGCCCCGCGACGCTCCGCCCCGGTGGGCCCGCATGTGGTTGCGACACGGCTTCGCGGCGCTCGCCCGCCCCGGCGCCGCCGCCGGCGGCGCCATCGTCGCCCTCGGCCTCGGGGTCCTCGTCGTGCTCGCCATGTCGCTCGTCGAAGGGCGCCTGACGAGCCAGCTCGCCGCGGAGTTCCCGGCGGACGCGCCGAGCGCCTTCCTGATCGATATCGGCCCGGAGCAATGGTCCGGCGTCCAACGGCTGCTGCGGCGCGCCGGCGTCAGCCGGGTCGAGTCCGTGCCGGTCGTCATGGCCCGCCTGGCGGTGATCGACGGCGTCCGCTCCGAGAACCTGGTCGATCGGGCGGGGGAGGAGAACGGCGGGCGGCGCTGGGCGCTCACCCGCGAGCAGCGGCTCACCTACATGCAGGAGCTGCCGGCCGACAACCGGATCGTCGCGGGAAAGCTCTGGGGCGATCCCGACCACCCGGAGGTGAGCGTCGAGCAGGAGTTCGCCCAGGACATCGGCGTGCGGCTCGGCTCCACCCTCCGCTTCAACGTGCAGGGCGTGCCGCTCGACCTCAAGGTCACCAGCTTGCGCACCGTGGACTGGGGGACCTTCGGCATCAACTTCTTCCTGGTCGTCGAGCCGGGAGTGCTGGAGGAGGCGCCGCAGCAGCGGCTGGCGGCCGTGCACGTGGCGCGCGGCGGCGAGCAGCGGCTGCAGGATCTGCTGGCGGCGGACTACCCCAACGTCACTCTTCTGCGCATTCGCGAGATCCTGGAGAAGATCCTCAAGGTGCTGCGCCGGATCAGCCTCGGCATCCGCTTCCTCGGCGGCTTCACCGTGGTCGCCGGCATCGCCATCCTGGCCGGCGCGATCAGCGCCGGCGCGGCCCGCCGCGGCCGTGAGGTCGCCCTCCTGAAGACGCTGGGTATGACCCGGCGCGGCGTCGCGGCGACGTTCGCGGTCGAGTACGCCCTGGTGGGGCTCGTCGCCGGCGTCATTGGCGCCGCCGGCGGCACCGTGCTCGCGTGGGGTGTGGTCACCCGCGGCTTCGAGATCCCCTGGCGCTTCGATCCGGGCTCCCTGGCCGTGGCGCTCGTTGCCAGCGTAGCGCTGGCGGTCCTCGCCGGACTCGCCGCGAGCCTCCGGGCGCTGGAAAGGCGGCCGATCGAGGTGCTGCGGACGGAGTGAGGAGTCCTATTCGTCGCTGGAACGGTCCAGCAGGTAGCTGACCGGCACGAACTCGTAGCCGTCGGCCTTCGCTTTGGGGACCTCCCGTTCCAGGGCTGCCAGCGTCTCGGGATGGGGATGGCCGATGGCGATGGCCGAGCCGTGGGCCCGCGCCAGACCGAGGAGGCGCTGAAACTGGATCTCGATGGCTTCCGGGGTCGGCTCGCCGTCGAGGAAGACCTGCCGCTCGGCTGCCGGAACGCCCAGCTCTCTCGCCACCCGGTAGCCGACGCTCTCGGCGCTGGTGCGGGAATCGAGAAAGAACAGCCCGCGCGCCGCGAGGACCCCGAGGACGGTGGTCATCGGGCCCTGCTCGGCGGAGAAGCCCGATCCCATGTGGTTGTTGACTCCCACCGCGCCCGGCACCGCCCGCAGGGCGGCCAGCGTCTTCTCCCGCAGCTCGTCGTCGCTCATCCCACGGCGGAGCGCCCCCGGGCCGGGATCTTCGCCGTTCTTCGGCTCCATCGGCAGATGGAGAAGAATCTCCGCCCCCCGCTCTCGCAGCTCGGAGACCACTTGCGGGGTCTGCTCCTGGTAGGGGAGGACGGCGTAGGAAACCGGAACGCCCAGCCCCTCCAGCGCCGGCAGGTCCTCGACGCTCCGCCCGAGGTCGTCGATGACCAGGGCCACCCGAACGCCATGAACCGGCCCCGCCGCTGGCGGTGGGACGGTCACAGCGGTGTGCGATTCAGGTTCCACGTGGTCGCTGGCGCGGGCCCGGCGGCGTGCGCTTTTCTCCTCCGGCCGCTTCTCGCGAGCCGCCGGAGCTCCCTCGCGTTCGGGGTGCGGCGAAGTTCTTTGCAGGAAGAGGTAGAGGGCGCCCGCTCCCACCAGAAGTCCCAGCAGGAAGAGCCAGAGGCTCGATCCTCGGGAGCGGGGTCGCTGTCGCGCCATGCTGGAATGGAGGATTCAGAGGGCGGACCGGTCGGGCGGGTCCGCCCTGCCGTTCCGTCTCAGGCGGCCCGGGCCTCGGTCTCGGGCTCCTGGCCCAGCAGGCGGCGGACGCCGCGGCGCAGGATCAGCTCGCCGAGCGGGGTGTCTTTCTCGAGATAGGTGCGGCTGCGGTCATCGACCAGCAGGTCCGGCCGCAGCGCCTCGTTCAAAGGCTTCTTGTCCGGACCGGTATAGAACGCCTCGGTGAAGAGCAGGCGGCCGCCCGTGGAAAGCTCCGCCGAGCCCTGGCGTCCGGCGTGGCCGAAGGTGCGTTCGCCCACCAGCTCGGCCTTCTCCTTCTGCCGCAGCACGGTGGCGAAGACCTCGGCGGCGCCCAGGGTGCCGCGGTCCACCAGGATCACGGTCTTGCCCTGCCAGGCCGGACGGTCCTCGGCGCGGAAGGTCTGCAGCTCTTCGGCGCGGCGCTTGAGCGATCCCAGATCGCCGGTGGTGAACAGCCGCGCCGTCGCGTACGCCACCTCGGGATCGCCCGAGGAGACGCCCCGCAGGTCGATCAGCAGCTTGTCCTTGACGCGGCCGGGCTCGCGGGTGAGCGCGGCCTTCACGTCGGCCGCGGTCTTCTCGTCGAAGGTGGGGATGCGGAGCATGGGGACGCCCTCGACCTCTTCCAGGCTGACCGGCGGCGCGCTGAAGGGCTTCAGCTCGAACGCGATCTGCACGGGCTCGCCGATGCGGATCAGCTCCATGGCGATCTTGGTGCCCGGCTTGCCGGCGAGCACCTCCTGCATCTCCCAGATCGGCATCAGCCGGGTCGAACGGCCGTTCATCTTGGCGACGATGTCCCCCGCCTTCACATCGGCCTGATCGCCCGGGCTCCCTTTCTCCACCGCCACCACGTACGCCACGCCCCGCTCCTTGAGCAGGGTCAGGCCGCTGTGACGCCTGCCCACCGTCTCGGCCTGGAGAAAACCGGAGACCTCGGAGGCCGGCACGTACAGCGAGAACGGATCGAGGGCGTCGGTGGTGCCGTCGAGCGCGCCGGCCATGAGCGTATCCATGTCCGGCTCGTCCACGTAGGCCTGGCGGACGAGGCCCAGGGTCTCGCTGAAGACGGCGAGGTACTTGTAGAAGGAATCTTCCTCCGGCTGTGCCTGGGTGGCATCGGCGGCCCGCAGCAGCGTCGCCGCGAGCAGAGGGAAGACGAGGACGGCGGAGATGAGAAAGAAGACGATGCGACTGCGGCTCATGGTACCCCTTACCGTAACCAATTCAGGGGGTCTTCGGGACGGTTCTCGACGCGGATCTCGAAATACAGCCGATCCGTAGCGAGTCCCACTGCGTCGCCCAACGATACCATATCTTCCTTGCCCACCTGCATGGCCGCAAGCCCGGCGTAGAGGGTGAACACCCGTCCCGGGTGCTGGACGATGACGGTATTGCCATAACCCTGGAAGGGAGCCGCGAAGAGCACCTTGCCAGGGAACACCGTCCTGATCTCGGCCCCCGGCGAGAGGGCCAGATCCACGCCGTTGTGCGGCACCCGGGTCTTGTAACGGGGGTCGAGGATCGAGCCGAAGCCGGAGGTTACGCGCCCCTCGGCAGGCCAGTCCAAGACGCCGCGGAACTCCTGGATCGGAGTCCCCGCCGGCGAGCCGGGGGTCCGGCCGTAGAGAAAGTCGAGGAAGGCCGCCAGCTTGCGCTCGCGGTCGGCCAGCTCGGTGGTGCGTGCCGCCAGGGCCTGACCCTCCTTCGCCACCTTCGCCAGCAGCGCCGCCTTGTGCCTGCGTACCGCCACCAACTGCTCCCGGCGCACCTGCTCGCGGCGGATCCAGGTCTCGGTCTCTTCGCGCCGGGCAACCAGCCGGCCCCGTTCGCGGGCCAGATCCTCCTGCGCCAGTTGATAGCGGTCGATCGCCGCGCGGTCCCGCCGCGCCAGGTACCGAATGAGGCGGATGGAGGGCAGGAGCCGCCGGTCCGGCTTGAGGGAGAGAAAGAGGCGGAAATAACCCTGACGGCCGAGCCGGTAGAGGCCAGCGAGCCGCCGCCGCAGGCCGCTCCGCGCCGTCTCGAGGTTCTCCTCCAGGCGCTTCACCTCCCTCTCACCTTCCTCGACCCGGCGCGCCGCGAGGTCCCGTGCGGCCGCCGCCTCCGCCAGCCGCGCCTCTTGGAGGCGTAGCTCGACGTCGGCGGCCGCCACCTCCCCCTGCAGACCCGTCTGCTGGCGTCGGGCCGCCTCCAGGCGCGTGGTCAGCTCGGCGATCTCGGCGCGCAAGGCCGCCAGCTCCCGCTCGCGCGAGGGCGGTTGCTGAGCGG
This sequence comes from Thermoanaerobaculia bacterium, assembly GCA_036002325.1. Taxonomy (GTDB): domain Bacteria; phylum Acidobacteriota; class Thermoanaerobaculia; order Multivoradales; family UBA5704; genus DATARR01. Next base: position 58,224 of record DASYTJ010000067.1, read on the forward strand.
GAAGGGAAACGGCCAGCAGCAGGGCCGTGACGAGCGCCGCTAATCCAGCCCCGAAGGGGCGCAGGCATAAAGCCTGGGGCTTCAGCCCCAGGAGAGAGGCGGAAAAAAACAAATTCAAGCCCCGAAGGGGCGCAGGCGGATTCGGCGGGTCTGCCGCCGCCCCTTCGGGGCTTCGGAAGACGTCAGAGGCCTCCATCCTGGGGCTGAAGCCCCAGGCTTTATTCCTGCACCCCTTCGGGGCTGGAATCCGTGGCGAAGGCACCGGAGTAATGCTACCTCCCCGACGCCTTCTCCTCACCTCCAGGCTTATCCCCCTGCAATTCATGGAGGAGGAACGAGATCTCGTCGGCGGCCTCCTCGATCTTCTTCGATACCGGCTTGCCGCCGCCGTGGCCGGCGCGGGTCTCGATGCGGATCAGCGTCGGGTTCGGCCCGCCGTTGGCCCGCTGCAGGGCGGCGGCGAACTTGAAGCTGTGGGCCGGCACCACCCGGTCGTCGTGATCGGCGGTGGTGATCAGCGTCGGCGGGTAGGCGGTCCCCGGCCGCAGGTTGTGATACGGCGAGTAGGCGTAGAGCGCCCGGAACTCCTGAGGATCGTCCGGCGAGCCGTAGTCGGAGGTCCAGCCCCAGCCGATGGTGAACTTGTGGAAGCGCAGCATGTCGAGCACGCCCACTCCGACGATCACCGCGCCGAACAGGTCGGGCCGCTGCACCATGCAGGCGGCGGTGAGCAGGCCGCCGTTGCTGTTGCCGTCGATCGCCAGCTTGCCGCGGGAGGTGTAGCCGTTGGCGACCAGCCACTCGCCGGCGGCGATGAAATCGTCGAAGACGTTCTGCTTCTTCAGCTTGCTGCCGGCCTGGTGCCACTCCTCCCCGTACTCGCCGCCGCCGCGGAGGTTGGGGACCGCGAAGATTCCCCCGTGCTCCATCCATACGGTCTGCTGCACGGAGAACTCGGGCGTCAGCGAGATGTTGAAGCCGCCGTAGCCGTGGAGGAAGGTGGGGTTCGAGCCGTCGAGCTTCAGCCCCTTCCGGTAGGTGAGGAACATGGGGACCCGGGTGCCGTCCTTGCTCGCGAAGAAGACCTGCCGGGTCTCGTAGCGGCTGGCGTCGAAGCCCTCGATCCGGGGCGCGCGGAAGACCGTGCTCCTCCCCGTTCCGAGATCGTAGCGATAGATCGTTCCCGGCGTGGTGAAGCTGGTGAAGCCGTAGAACGTCTCGCGGTCGTGGCGCCGGCCGGTGAAGCCTTCCACCGACCCGAGGCCCGGCAGCTCCAGCTCGCCCAGGAGCTTGCCGCCGAGGTCGAACCGCCGCACCTGGGAGTGGGCGTCCTTGAGGTAGAGCGCGACGAACGTGTCGTTGAGGCAGGCGACGCTCTGCAGGGTCTCCGCGGCCTGGGGGATCAACACCCGCCAGCGCTCGCGGGCCGGAGCTTGGGAGTCGACGGCGATCACCCGGCCGCGCGGCGCTCCGCCATCGGTCTGGAACCAGAAGATCGGGCCGTCGTTGCCGATGAAGTGGTAGGCGGCGTCGAAGCTCCCCAGCAACTCGACGACCGGAGAGCCGGGCGTCTCGAGGTCCTTGTAGAAGATGCCGTTCTCGGTCTCCGTGCCCAGCCAGGCGTGGATGACCAGGTAGCGGCCGTCCTCGGTGACGGCGCCGACGAAGCCCATCTCCTTCTTCTCGGGCCGCTGGTAGATCAGCTCGTCCGCCGACTGCGGCGTGCCGAGCCGGTGGTAGTAGAGCTTCTGGTAGAAGTTGGCGTCCTCGAGCTGCCGCCCTTCCTTCGGCTCGTCGTAGCGGCTGTAGAAGAAGCCCTTCCCATCGTGGGTCCAGGCGGCCGTGGAGAACTTCACCCAGCGCAGGTGGTCCGGCAGGTCGCGGCCGGAGTCGACCTCGCGCACCTTCCATTCCTGCCAGTCCGAACCGGCGGAGGAGAGGCCGTAGGCGAGGAGCTTGCCGTCCTCGCTGACGCTCATCTCGGAGAGCGCGACGGTGCCGTCCTGCGACAGCGTGTTGGGGTCGAGCACCACCTGAGGCTCGCCGGCCAGCGAATCCAGACGATAGAGGACGTTCTGATTCTGCAGGCCGTCGTTGCGGGTGAAGAAGTACCGCCCGCCGTGCTGCTCCGGCACGCCGTAGCGCTCGTAGTTCCACAGCTCGGTCAGCCGCCGGCGGATCGCGTCCCGCTCCGGGATCGCCGCGAGATAGGCCGAGGTCACCCGGTTCTGCGCCTCCACCCAGGCCCGCGTCTGCTCCGAGTCGAGGTCTTCGAGCCAGCGGTAGGGATCGGCAACCTTGACGCCGTGATAATCGTCCACCTGCTCCACGCGGGGCGACTCGGGGTACACGATCCGCTTTCCCGCGGGGCTCTCGACCGACGTGTGCATGGGGACCTCGGGTTTCTCCGCAATCTTCTCCGCAAGAGCGGGCGCCGCCGCGAGGGCGAGCAGCGCCAGCACCATCCGGCTGGACATGGGATCTCCTTCTCTTTATGGGTGCCGCCGACCCCTTTTCAGGGACCGCGATTCCAACAGTCCGTAGCGGGTCGACATTCCGGGATCAGAGATAGCCCAGCGCGTGCAGGCTCTCCAGGTACTCCTTGCTCTCCAGGCCGCGCGGCGCGCCGCGGCGGGGCTCGCCGTAGCCGGCGACGACGACCGGCGGAGGAGCCCAGCGGCATCCCGCCGGCGGCGGCGGCAGCTCTTCACTCTGCGGCAGCCCGAGCGCCCGCAGCAGTGCCGAGGCCACCGCCTCGGGCGCGGTCCTCGATCGTCCCGGATGACAGCCGGCGCGCCAGAGGAGCACGCGCCCCTCGCCTCCCGGCCGCCGCCGGCCGGGATCGAGCACTACGGCCACCGTGCCGAACCCGGCGAGCGAGCCGGCCAGCAGGCGGTCCGTCTCGGCGAGCTGCGAGCGGACGAGATCGGCGAACGCCACGTCGCCCCCCCGCCAGCCGTCCGCGGCGATGTCGAGGCCGGGCAGGTAGAGGGCGGCCGACCTGGGCCCCGCCGCCAGGGCGCGCGAGAAGACCTGGCGATAGAAGCGGTCGGGGAGCAGGGCGCGCTCGAGCACGGACGCGGCCGCCGGCGGCGCCAATGCCGCCGCCAGCCGCGAGTCCGGTCCGGAGGCGCCCACCGTTTGGGCGAGCAACGCGATGCCGTCGCGGGCCGCCGGCGGGGCCACCGCGCCCTCGGCCTTTTCCCGCAGGAGCTGATAGGCGCCGTGCGCCACCACCAGACCCGGCAGCGGCTCCGCCGGGTAGGTGGCCCACCAGTTCACGGCCAGCGACGGATCGCCGCCGCGCGAGGCCAGCTCCCAGAACGTGAACGCCCGCCGGCGGTTGGCCAGGATCGGCCGGTACTCGGCGAGCCCCAGCGGCACCTCGATCCGGCTCCACCAGGCGCGCAGCGGACCGCTCCGCGCCAGCGGCGTCCGCACCCCGAGCGGCAGGAAGCTGTCGAGCGACGAGACGCCGTGGTCCGGCCCCGGCACGCCGGTCGCCACCGCGGTCCAGAACGAGGCGGGAGGCTCCGCCTTGCGGCGATAGCTGAGCACCCGCCCCTGCCGCGCCAATCGTCCCAGCTCCGGCAGCTCGCCCAGGGCGATCAGGTAGTCCGATTCCTCCGGCAGCACGCCGTCGATCCCTATCAGCAGCACCCGCTCGCCCGGCGCCGTGGGGAGCGCCGCCGGCGCCGGGACGGGCGCCCGGCGGGCCGAGACCACGGCCGGCACCGTAAGGAGAGCGACTCCCAGGAGGACCGCCAGGCCCAGCCAGCGGCGCGGGAACAGCCGCCCCAGCGGCGCCGAGTCGGTGAAGCGGATCGCCAGGGTCAGCAGCCCCTGATAGATGAGCTTGATCAGCGCATAGACCACCGGCGGCGTGGCGAGGACGAGCACGGCCACCTGGGAGAGCCGCCCCTCGGCCAGCACCTCCCGTCCGATGCGCAGCGCGAAGATCAGCAGCACCGCCCCGGCCGCGAGGGCCACCACCAGCGACAGCGTCTCGATGCGCCGCACGTGGTAGAGCCGGATCACCAGCACGATCACGCCGCAGAGCGCCAGGAAGGCGAGGCCGGTAACCACCGAGATCGGCGGAAAGAGGTGCAGGAAGAGGGCCGCGAGGTCGAGCGGGCTCGCCGTGATGTTGCCGTTCGCCACCCCCAGGGCCAGCGCCAGAACCAGCGCCAGGGCGAGGCCCGAGAGCAGCCCCACCTTGGCGGTGAGCAGCAGCAGCGTCCGCGCCGGCTGCCGCGGCCGCAAGGCGTCCTGCAGCAGGAAACGCTCGAACCGGTGGTCGAGATAGCCGAGCCGGCGCAGCTCGGAACGGACCCCTTCAAGATCCTGGGCCTGGGACGCCATCGCAGGTAGTGTACCCGACGCTCTACCCCGCCCCTTCCCGCTCCAGAAAGAAATCGATCAGCTCCGAGGACGAGCTCTCCATCTCCAATCCGACCCGCTGGATCCGCTGGCTGAGCAGGTTGTACATCCAGGCCGCCGGCACGGCCACGACCAGCCCCAGGGCGGTTGTCACCAGCGCCTCGGCGATGCCGCGGGAGACCATCTCGAAGTTCGACTGGCCGCCCGCCGCGGCGATGTCCCGGAAGGCGTGAACGATGCCGATCACCGTGCCGAAGAGGCCGATGAACGGTGCCGTAGTGGCGATGGTCGCCAGGCTGCCAACGCCTCGGCTGAACTCCGTCGTGGTCTGCACCGCCGTGCGCTGCAGGGCACGGCCGGTCGCCTCGATCACCTCGGCCGGCGAGAGCCCCCGGGCGCTCTTCTGCTGGAACGTCGAGAGCCCGGCGGAGACCACCCGCGCGAGATGGCTGTGGGGAAACTTCCGCGCCGCCTCGATAGCCGGCAGCGGTCGGCCCTGCGAGAGGTGCGGGCTCACCGAGCGCGCGAAGGCGAGCGACTGCCGGCGCGCCCGCGCCAGCACGAACAGCCGCTCCAGCGAGACGCCGAGCGACCACACCGACAGCAGCGAGAGGATGATGATGACCACCAGGCCGGTAGCGCTGATCTTCCCGGCCCCACCCAAGAGCTCGACAGAACCGTTCACGAGGGCTCCTTTCCGCCCGCAGGCCATGAGATCCGATGCGGACCTCGAACCCGGGCCGACCGCTGCCGGACGGCCCCTTCAAGTCGGATCGGGAGCGCTCCCCTCGCTTGGTTTAGAGGGGGTGGGGCGGGATTTGGTTCCGCCGGAACGCTTCGCCTCTCGCGGGCTGCTGTCAGCTCCTCTTGGAATGCCGGAGTCCTATCCATGCCGCCTGTGGCCTCTGTGGGCCGTCGTCAACTTCGGCGGGCTGCCGTCGACTTCTTGGATCGCGCTGGTCAGGACAGAGGCGGCAGGAGGAATCGGCAACGAGGTCCGCTGGCTGCAGCGAGCCGGTGATCGAGGGTCGCCAGGGGGAGATCGAGCGTTTCGGCTACCGCTACGGACCAAGCATCGTAGCTCGTGACGTTCATTCGCAGCTCCCAGACTCGTTCCGCGAATGGGACATAGGACACCAAGTCGAGCTCGATTAGAAGGAGATCACGAGCAGCGGCACCAGCTTCCGCCCGACTAACTTTACCCGCCAGCTCGAGCCGGCGGAGGATATTCGTCGCCTCGACCAGGGCCAAGTGGGGCGCGATGAGGCTGCCGGCGCGCAAGATTTCTTCCGCCCAAGCTCCTTCTGGTCCCGCATCTGTAGTGGCGGCGACCAGAAGCGAGGCGTCAACAACGGCGCTCACCGGCGGTCGGCGTCCCGGTGGGCAAGGATTTCTTCAGGGGAGAGCCTGGTTCCTACCGTCGCCTTGCGCTCGCGGATACGCTCGAGCACTTTCTCGATCGGTGGGCGTGCTGCCAGACGTTCCAACTCGCCACGCAGGTACTCCTGCATTGACTTGCCTTGCAGGGCCGCCCGGGCCGCCAGCTCATCCCGCACGGGCTCGGGAACGTCGCGGATCGTGATCTGGACCGTCATGCTGTCATAATGACACCGCCGACTGCAAAACGCAAGCGCTCGACGCGCAGCGGATCCTGAGCAAGAAACTGCTTCGGCAGTTAGAGATCCAGTTTCACCGCGACCGATGCCGCACGAAGACAGCCAGCTCGCGCAGCGTATCGGCCTTGCGGCCCAGGGGCGCGAGGGAATCGACGGCGAAGCCGAGCAGCTCGGCGGCTAAAGCCTGGGCTCCCTCGACGCCGAGGAGCTTGACGAAGGTGACCTTCCCCGTGTCCTTGCCGGTGTCCTTGCCGGTCTCCTCGGGCGTGCCCAGCACGTCGAGCAGGTCGTCCGAGATCTGGAAAGCGAGCCCCAGGTTCTTGGCGTAGCGGGCGATCACTTCGAGATCGCGGCGGCGGGCGTCGGCGGCCATGGCTCCGAGCTCGCCGGCGGCCATGAAGAGGGCGCCGGTCTTGTGGCTGTGGATGTACTCCAGAACGTCGAGGTCCATCTCTTCGGGCCGGGAGAGGAGGTCCAGGGCCTGGCCACCGATCAAGCCGTCGCTGCCGATGGCCGCCGCCAGATGATGCACCACGTCCTCCGAGGTGTAGCGGCGCAGAGAGAGGCGATGGGCCGCCTCGGCCACCAGGGCGTAGGCCCGGTTGAGCAGCGCCAGCGCGGCGAGCAGGGCGACGCTCTCGCCGAAGGCCCGGTGCACCGTGGGACGGCCGCGCCGCAGGGCCGCGTCGTCCATCGACGGCAGGTCGTCGAGCACCAGCGAGCAGGCGTGCACCATCTCGACGGCGCAGGCGAGGTCGAGCACCGGCCCGGAGCGGGCGCCGCAGAGCTCCGCCACGGCGAGGGTGAGCACCGGCCGCACCCGCTTGCCGGCGCCGGTCAGGGCGTAGTACATGGCTTGGTGCACCGGCTCGGGGCGGGCGCCCGGCGGCGGCAGGAGCTCCGGCAGGCGGCGATCCACTCGCGCCGCCCACTCGGCCAACCTGCCGCCTAGCACCGTGGGGTGAGGAGGAGAGGACTGGAGCGGGCCGGGAATCATGAGGTCCGGCCCACAACGGCGTCAGGCGAAGGACCGGACGGCCTCGTCCTCATTGTCGTAGACGTCGAAGACGGTGATGAGCTGGGTGATGGTGAGGATGTCGGTCACCTTCTCGGGCAGGCCGAAGAGGCGCAGCTTGGCGCCCCGGTTGGTGGCCGTGGTGTAGGCGCTCACTAGCTCGCCGATTCCCGAGGAGTCGATGGTCGAGACGTCCTTCATGTTGATCAGGACGTTCGTGGCGCCGCTGTTCATCACTTCCTGCACCGCGTTGCGCAGGGCCACGTCCCCGGAGCCGATGGTGATCTTGCCCTTGAGATCCAGGATGGTCACGTCGTCACGATGCCGCACGTTCACATTCATTCGAGTCCCTCCTCCTCCTAGTCGTGCCGGGAATCCGCTTTCGACCCGGTGAGGCGCTTGCGCAGCGTCACCATCGTTCCGCCACCGGGGCCGGCGCTGTATTGAATCTCGTCCATGAAGCTCTTCATATAAAAGATACCCCGGCCGTTCGGCCGGAGCAGGTTCTCCGGGGCCAGCGGATCGCCGAGCTGCGCCGGGTCGAACCCCCCGCCCTCGTCCTCGACCCGAATCACCAGCTCTTCCCCCTCGACGGCCAGGTCGACGCGGACCTGCTTCGAGGGGTTCTGCTCGTTGCCGTGCTTGATCGCGTTGGCCAGGGCCTCGCGCACCGCGACGTCCACCCAATGCCGGGCGTCCTCTTCCATCCCCAGCCGTTCGAGGCAGTCCCGCAGCACGACCTGGACGAGCTCGATGTTCTCGAATCGGCTGCCGATGGCGAGATGGAAGCGGTGTTCCTCGGGCATCGACGCGATCCTCGGCGGGAGTCTAGCAGAGGGCGTCCTGCGGGCGCGACCTCAGGGCAACAGCAAGGCCGCCGCCGCTTTCCCCCCCTGAATGAACCGCAGCGCGGCGGGCACGACAACCAGGAGCTGCACGCCGTCGAAGAGGGCGTGCGCCGCGATGGCCGGCCACAGGTTCTGCCGCCAGCGCACCAGGAAGGCGTAGATCAGCGACAGCAGCGTGATGCCGATCAGCATGAACGGCTGGCCGTAGGAGAGGTGGGCGAGGGCGAAGAAGGCGGTCGAGAGCCCGATGCCGATGCGCGGCTGCAGGAAGCCGCGGAAGAAGCCCTCCTCGAACACCCCGGCCGACAGGCTGATCAGCACGCGGATGCCGATCGGCAGGCCGGCGATGAACGGCACCAGGGCCGGCGGCTGTTTGGGGACGGCGTTTTCGCCCCCGAGTGCCCAGAGCACCACGCCGATGCCGATCAGGACCATCAGCACCGCCACCCAGGCCGCCAGGCCGAGCACGAGGCCGACGCCGATCTCCCGCGGCACGTTGGGGGCCAGCAGACCGAACTGCGCCAGGAGCTGGCGTCCCAGTGAAGGCCGCGGTGGCGCGGGCGGAAGCGGCGGAGGACCCAGCGGCTCGGCGGGCATGCCTTCGGGGTCGAGGATCTCGGCCCCGCCGGGCGGCGAGGACGCCGGCTCCGCGGCCTCCGGCAGGGCGCGCGGCCACGCCTCGCGGCCGGCAAAGCCGAGCAGGAACCAGGCCGCCATGGTGATCAGCATCAGCATGTGCAGTGCGAAGAGCTGAGGGGTGCGGATCTTGGAGAAATCGGGCTCGGCGCCGACGCCGAGGCTGGCGACCGGCGCGAAGACCCCTACGGCGAGGAGGCCGGCCAGCACGGCCAAGGCCAGCCACCGGCGCCAAGGCACCCGGAAACCAGGCGGCAGCAGGCCGCGGGCGGCGCACAGGCGATCGAAGACGAGAGCGGCTGCCAGACCGAGCCCCAGGGCGATGGCGACCCTCACGGCCTGCTCTGGCGTCATCAGATCTTCTGCCTGGTGCGATAGCCGCGGACGATCATGAGCGCAGTGTTGAGCCGCTGCATACGCCGCTGTCGCATCTGCAAGGCCGGAGTGTCGTCCAGGGCGGGCTGCCCGCCGCGCAGCTCCCGCAGGTGGCGGTCGAGCTCGAAGGTGAGCTGGTCCAGGTCGGATCCGCTCATGGTCTTGAAAACGCGCTCGGTGATCAGGAGGTAGCCCTCGGCCACGTCTCTGGCCATCGCGTACGCGCTGCCGCCCGGAAAGCCCATCGGACGGCAATCATATCCGCGAACGGAGTCGAAGGTGCGCAGGAGAGGGGCTCTGAAACCATTCCCCCTCTCCTTTAGGAGAGGGGGCCAGGGGGTGAGGTCACGGGTCTCAATTGACCTTCAGCGGGCCCAGCTCGTCTTCGATGTTCTCGAGCGGGCTGAAGACGAAGATGTTGCCGAGCGCCGAGCTGAATCCGCCGCCCCAGAGGATCCCCACCAGCTTGACGTTGTTCTTGCCGCCGATCCGGTAGAACACGGGCGAGCCGCTGTCGCCGGCTCCGCTCGCGGCCTGCACCACGGACTGGCAGAACTCGGTGACGTCCGAGCTCGAGCTGCTGATGTCGGTGCAGGTGGCGACCACGGTGCCGTAGGTCCAGCCCGTCGTCCGCCCCACCTTGTGGACGGTGTCGCCGACGAACGGCGAGGCCTGGCGGCCGGTGATGGTGAACCGCGCCGACGCGGGGTTCAGGGTCACCGATCCGAAGTCGCTGCCGCCGAAGGTGGGCCGGGCGATCTTGCCCAGGGCCCCCAGATTTTTCTTGTCGTACTTGGCGAACGCGCTGTCGCTGAAGCGGCAGCGCCGGTTCGCCGGGCACGGCGGATCGGTGGAGAAGCCGGGATCGAGGATCTCGGTGCCGATGGCGCCGCCCGAGGGCATACTCTGGACGTAGCGCACGCCGTCGACCGCGCCCCGCTCGGCCGTGCAGTGCGCGTTGATGACGAAGCCGAAGATTTTGCCGCTGTAGGCATTGAAGCCGAGGGTGCAGACGCCGTACGAGGGAGGGTCGATGGGGAAGGCGATCTGGACGCCCCCGGCCGCCGGACGGATCTTGCTCTCCAAGCTGACGAGCTCGGAGATCGGGCCCATTTCCTCCAGCAGCACGGCCTGCCGCGGAACGCCGGTGAACAGGAGCTGCCGCTCCACCCGGTCGCGGTCCAGGCTCTTGTTCCTGGAGGTGGAGTCGAGCCCCAGGACGACGCGGTTTCTCGTCTCGTCGACGTCGAGAAGGACGACCCCCGGGAGCCCCAGGAGCGGCCGCAGCTCGTGACGCCAGGCGAGGAGGTGCTCGAACTCGTAGTCGCCCTGGCGGACCTGGAGCTGCGGCCCCAGACGCTTGAGGGCGGCGGCCGTGGCCCCCTCAGGATGCAGGAGATAGACGGTCGGCCGGCCCTGCCCGTCGTAGAAGAGGCCGCCGAAGCCGGGGATCTCCCGGCCCATCCGCACGAGCTCGGAGTCGACCGACCGCGCGGGCCCTTCCGCGGCAAGGGGGAGGGAGAAAACGGGCCCCGCCGGCACGAGGTGAGCCGCCAGAGCGAGGAGGGCGACGGAAAGGAGACGGTTGGGCATGGTGCACTCCTTGCGACAGCAGGGATGGTTCAGCTCGACCTGAAAAGGTAATGGTAAAGCCTTCCCCGGCCGGCAAGCAAACGGGGCCGGTCCGTCCCGGCCCCCGTGATATCATGCCGCGCGCGGTTTTTTCATTTCATCACCTGCGATCCGCGCGCCGTCCGCAAAGAATTCCGCGCGTGTGCTGGTACACGAAGGAGGAATCCCCTTGAGCCGTTTTCCAGGCGTCGATCTGCTGGAGCTGGATTCGCTCCTCAACGAGGAGGAGCGGTTGGTGCGCGACACGGTTCGCGCGTTCGTGGACGACAAGGTCAAGCCGATCATCGAGGAGTGCCATCGCGAGGCCCGCACTCCGCTGGAGCTGGTGCCCGAGATGGGCGCCCTGAACCTGTTCGGCGCCAGCCTCTCCGAATACGGGCTGCCGGGTTTGGGGGGCGTGGCTTACGGCCTCATCATGCAGGAGCTGGAGCGCGGCGACTCGGGCCTGCGCAGCTTCGTCTCCGTCCAGAGCTCGCTGGTCATGTATCCCATCTACACCTTCGGCTCCCAGGAGCAGAAGGACCGCTGGATCCCGCGCCTCGCCACCGGCGAGGCAATCGGCTGCTTCGGCCTTACCGAGCCCGACTTCGGCTCCAATCCCGGCGGCATGCGCACGACCGCCCGGCGCGTCGGCGACGAGTGGGTGCTCAACGGCTCCAAGCAGTGGATCACCAACGGTACCCTGGCCGACGTGGCGGTGGTCTGGGCGAAGACCGAGGACGGCGTCCGCGGCTTCCTGGTGGAGAAGGGGACCCCCGGCTTCACCTCCTCCGACCAGCACGGCAAGTTCTCGCTGCGGGCCTCCACCACCTCCGAGCTGGGGTTTCACGACTGCCGCATCCCGGCCGCCAATCTGCTCCCCGGCACCACCGGCCTCAAGAACGCCCTGATGTGTCTCAACCAGGCGCGCTACGGCATCGCCTGGGGCGGCGTCGGGTCCGCCATGGAGACCTACTACACGGCTCTGACGTACGCCAAAGAGCGGGTGCAGTTCGGCGGCCAGCCGATCGCCTGCCATCAGCTCGTCCAGGAGAAGCTCGCCTGGATGGCTATCGAGATCAGCAAGGCGCAGCTCCTCGCCTTGCAGCTCGGCCGCCTCAAGGACTCCGGCCGGCTCAAGCACTGGCAGGTCTCCATGGGCAAGCGCAACAACGTCTGGCTGGCCCGCGAGTGTGCCCGTCTCGCGCGCGAGATCCTGGGCGCCAACGGCATCGTCGATGACTACCCGGTCATCCGCCACATGCTCAACATCGAGTCGGTCTACACCTACGAGGGGACCCACGACATCCATGGCCTGATCATCGGCGAGGCGATCACCGGCATTCCGGCCTACAACCCGCCGGAGCGCTCCGCCGCACCCAAGGAGCAGCCGCTGGCCGCGCCAGCCGCCGCCGGGAGCGTCCGCTGATGCCGGTCGCCATGGACAGCCTGCTCGAGCAGGATTTCATCCGCGTCACCGAGCAGGCGGCCATCGCAGCCGCCAAGACCATGGGCTTCGGCAACCGCAAGTACTCCGACCAGGTGGCGGTCGAGGCGATGCGGCGGGAGATGGACACCCTGCCGATGCACGGCCGGGTGGTCATCGGCGAGGGCGAACGCGACAAGGCGCCGATGCTCTACGTGGGCGAGGAGGTCGGCGCCCACCGCGGCCACGACGGCGCCACCGGCGTGGACATCGCCGTCGATCCCCTGGAGGGGACCAACCTCTGCGCGACCGGGGCTCCGGACTCGATCGCCGTGCTCGCCGCCGCCGAGCGCGGCGGTCTGCTCCACGCGCCCGACGTTTACATGGAGAAGCTCGTCGTCGGCCCCACGGCCCGCGGCAGCGTCCACATCGACGCGCCGGTCGCGGAGAACCTGCGCAACATCGCCGCCGCGTTCGAGCGCCGGGTGAGCGATCTGACGGTGGTGGTGCTCAACCGCGACCGCCACGCGCAGCTCATCGCCGACATCCGCACCGCCGGCGCCCGCATCCGCCTGATTCCGGACGGCGACCTCTCGGCCGGCATCTCGGCCGCCGTGCGCGGCACCGGCGTCCACGCGGTCATGGGGATCGGCGGCGCTCCCGAAGGGGTGATCACTGCGGCGGCCATGCGCTGTCTGGGCGGCGAGATCCAGGCCCGCTTCAAGCCTTACGACGCGGACGAGGAGAAGAAGGAGGCGCAGGAGGAGCGGCTCAAGGCTCTCGGCTTCCACGACCTCGCGAAGATCTACCAGACCGAGGACCTCGCCCCCGGCGAAGAGATCCTCTTCAGCTCCACCGGCGTCACCGACGGCGAGCTGCTGCGGGGCGTCCGCTTCTTCGGCGGCGGCTCGCGCACCTCGACCCTGTTCATGTCCCTCTCGCGCAACATGATCCGCTTCGTGGACACCATCCACCGCGAGCAGTTGACGACGCCGGTGCGGTTCCTGTAGCGCATGAACCCCTCACCTCCCCGGCCCTCCTCTCTCCGAGGGAGAGGAGGGAGACAAACGAGCGAGCATGATTAAACCGGACCGCTGGATCCGTGAATGGGGACGGAGCGGAGGCGTCACTCCCTTTGAGGAGGGTCAGGTCAACTCCGCCAGCTACGACGTGCGGGTCTCCGACCACTGGATCTGCCCCACCCGCGATCCCGAGGAGTTCCGCGCTCCCCTCATCAAGCTCTTCCCCGGCGAGGTGGTGCTCGCCTCGACGATGGAGTACGTGCGCATCCCGCGGGACGTCGCGTGCGACCTGAAGCTCAAGTCCACCCTCGGCCGGCTGTGGATCAATCACTCGCTGGCCGGCTGGTGCGACCCTGGGTTCGAAGGCGAGATCACGCTCGAGCTCCAGAACCTCGGTCCTCAGCCCTTCACGCTGGAGGCGGGGCGGCGTATCGCGCAGCTCATCTTCATCGCCATGGAGTCCGAGCCGGAGGTCGCCTACGGCGAGCCGGGGTCCTCCAGCCACTACCAGGGGCAGCGGGGCACCACTCCGGCCCGCAGATGAAGGGACCTCACCCCAACCCCTCCTCTGAAGGAGAGGGGCCTGAAGAGCGTGTTTTTCTCCCCTCTCCTTCAGGAGAGGGGCCGGGGGTGAGGTCGCGTGGGCAAAACGGCTGAGTCTCTTATTCGCAAGGCACTATAATCGGCCCCCGTCATCATGGGCATCGTCGGGAATCTCAGAACGATGCAGCTCGAAGAGCTGCTGCAGTGGCTCTCTCAGAGCAACAAGAACGGCACCCTGGAGATCGTCAACGGCAAGACCGAGAAGAAGATCTTTTTCAAGGAAGGGCGCATTCTTTCCTCCGCCTCCAACAAGCCCGAGGAGTACCTGGGAAGCTTCCTGGTGAGCCACGGGCTGATCACCGAAGACCAGCTCATCCGCGCCGTCCGGCTCCAGGAGACGAGCCGCATGCTCCTCGGCATGATCCTGGTCAGCCAGGGCGCACTGGCCGAGGAGGACCTGACCCGCATGCTCCGCCTCAAAGCGGAGGAGAGCATCTACGACATCTTCGCCTGGGACGAGGGGGAATTTCGCTTCCTCGACGACGTTCTTCCCGAGGGCGCCATGGTGCCGATGCGCGTGGACGTCACCGGCATCGTCATGGAAGGGGTGCGGCGGGTCGACGAGTGGCGCCGGGTCCGCAAGGTGATCCCCCACGAGCAGATCATCCCCGTGGCGATCGTCGACCTCGCGACCGTCCCCGATCTCGAGCCCGGCGAGCAGCGCATGCTGAGCCTGGTGGACGACGAGCGCACGATCGAGGAGATCCGGCTCCAAACCCATGCCACCGAATTCCAGGCCTGTAAGCTGTTCTTCGCCCAGTGGCAGCTCGGCCATCTGAAGCTGATCAAGCTACGCGGGCGTTCCCCCGCGGCGGAGGCGCCGGGCGCAGGCGCGGTGACCGGCGCTGCCCTGATGGCGGCGGGACAGGGTTACTTACAGCGCGCCGACTTCGAGCGGGCGCTCCGCCACCTGCGCGCCGCGCGGGATCTCGAGCCGGAGGACCGGGACGCCCAGGAGGCGCTGGTCCGGGGCGAGAAGAGGATCCGCGACGAGCTGGAGCGCGCGGGGGTCAGCCTCGGCTCCATCCCGCAGGTGACGGCGACGATGGAGCAGCTCACATCCTCGCAGCTCTCTCCCCAGGAGGGCTTCATGCTCACCCGCGTCAACGGTACCTACGACATCCAGTCCATCCTGAAGATCACGCCGATGCAGCAGCTCGACGCCCTGATGCTCTTCTGGAAGCTCGCCAGCGGCGGCTTCATCCGTCTCGTCCCGCCCCGCACCGCGCCGGGCAGGGCGGCCAAGGGCGCGGCGGGCCGGCGGTAGGGCATGCCGCCCGCTTCACCACCTCCCTATTGAGGCCGCGGCTTCGAAACGTGCAGGTTCCCCCGCACCGAAAACCGCAGCGGCCAGCCCGCCGCCTCGCCGGCATAGTCGACCCCGATGCGCGGGCCGGTCACGACCTGTTCCTCGGCGACGGGCTCACCCTTCGCCAGGTAGAGTGGCGACCGGTCGAGAGGCCCGCCGTCGAGCTCGCGGCCGATGGCGAGCGCCTGGCAGAGCTTTCCCGGACCGCCGGCGAGGTCTCCCGGCCGCGGCTTCGCGGTCCATCCCCGGTTTTCCCGCATCCGCTCCTCTCCCGCGACCGGCTCGCCGGCCCGCAGGAGAACGGCGCTGCCGGCGTCCGCTTCGCCGGTGACGGCGTTCAGGCAGTAGTGCATGCCATAGATGAAGTAGACGTAGGCGTGCCCGCCCGGCAGGTACAGGCTCTCGTTGCGCGGCGTGCGGCGGCCGGCCCAGGCGTGGCTGGCACGGTCGGGAGCTCCCAGGTAGGCTTCGGTCTCGACCAGCCGCAATGCCAGCCGCTCGCCGTCCAGCTCGCGCACGAGGTATCGCCCCAGGAGATCGCGGGCCACGGTCTCGGCGGGCCGGCGGAAGAATGACGGCGGCAGGGGACGGAAACGGCTCACGGCGGAGGAGGAACGTTATCATCCCCTCGATGAGCTCTTCCGACTCCGGGATCCCCTCCCTCTTCGCCGAGCTGCCGGATGTCTTCAGCCGGCGCTTCGACCCCTGCGCACCCTGGCTGCTCCTGGGGGAGCCTCTCGACGAGGTCCTCGCCGGGCTGCCGTCGAGCGACCTCGGCGGCCAGCTTTCGCCCGAGGTCCACCTCGTGGGAGACCGCATCGTGATCTGCGCCGGCGCCCGCATCCACCCCGGGGTGGTCATCGAAGGGCCGGTCTTCATCGGCCCGGAGGCGGAGGTCCGTCCCGGCGCCTACATTCGCGGCGGCGCCTGGATCGCCGAGAGATGCGTCGTGGGAGCCAACACCGAGATCAAGCGGGCGATCCTGCTGCGCCATGCCAAGGCCCCGCACCTCAACTACGTGGGCGACTCGATCCTCGGCGCGGACGTCAACCTCGGGGCCGGGACGATCCTCTCGAACTTCCGGCACGACGGCGGGGTGATCCACATCCCGGCGAACGGCCGCCGCATCGACACCGGCCGGCGCAAGCTCGGCGCCGTCCTCGGCGACGGCGTGCTCACCGGCTGCAACTCCGTCCTCCATCCGGGGGTCGTCGTCGGCCGGGAGACGCAGATCTATCCCGGTGTCCAGCTCCGCCCCGGAATCTACCCGCAGAGGAGCATCGTCAAGTTGAAGCAGGAGATCGAGGTGGTGCCCCAGATGTAGGGGCGGGCCTAGGTGGCCGCCCTGGTCGAGGGTGGTACCGCCTAAGGGCGGCCACCTAGGGCCGCCCCTACAGCAATCCCGGCCGCGGGAACGCCTGGGTGACCGTCGTATCGATCACCGGCTGGCTGACCACCATGACAGTCCGGTCGTCCTCGCGCGGGCAGTTGCTGCCGAAGGAGTCCACGCTGGCGAAGATGGCCTCCACCACCTCCCGGGCGGTCTCGCCCTGGTGCTCGCGGGCCACTTCCAGCAGGCGTTCGATGCCGTACTCGCCGAGCAGCCGGCCGTTTTCGTCCCGCCCCTGCGCCTCGACGATGCCGTCGGTGTAGAAGACCAGCATGTCGCCCGGCTTCATGATGACGAAGCCGCGCGCGTAGCTGGCGTCCGGAAGCGGTCCCAGCACCGGGCCTCCTTCTTCGAGATACCGCACGGTGCCGTCGGCAGAGATGTGGAACGGCGGCGGATGGCCGGCGTTGACGTAGATGAAGACGCCGTTGAGCTCCAGCTCGCCGTAGAACATCGACACGAAGCGGCTGGTCAGGGTGCTCTTGTGGATGATCTTGTTCATGCGCTCGACGGTGCGCACGATCTTGAAGTCGCGGGCGAGCCCCATCCGCAGCCCCATGTAGATGTCGCGCACCTGCAGGGCGGCGGGCAGGCCGTGGCCGGAGACGTCGGCGATGGCGAGGCCCAGGATCTTGTCGGTCACCGGGATGTAATCGAAGAAGTCGCCGCCCACTGCTTCCATCGGCTCGGAGCGGCCGAAGATGTCGAACTCGCCGTACTGCGGCACGCGCCGCGGCAGAATGGAGGCCTGGATCTTCCGCGCCTCTTCGAAGATCCCCTCCATGCGGTCGCGCCGGATCTTCTGGTTGATGCTGTGCCGCAGGATGCCGAGGGAGAAGAGGATGTCGTCCCGGTCGTGGCCGGAAGCGACGTTGAAGGCCAGGAGGTACTCCTCGTTGCCGACCTCGATCGCCGCGAACCTCTGCACTCCCAGGAGGCTCTCCAGATTGCGGTCGACCTGGGGATCCTCGAGATCCATGTAGACGGTTCCCTGCTCCAGCAGGAGCTGGACCGGCGGATAGGAGAGCGGGATCTTGAGCCCCTGCGGCACCTCCTTGGCGTCGCCGAAGGTGCGCTGCAGCGCGTAGTAGCTGCCGCGCCGCTCATACAGGCGGCCGCCGTAGATCCCCAGCTCGTCGTGGAATTTGTCGATGATGTTCTCGATCAGGGAATGGATGGTGGTGCCGACGTCGTCTTCGCGGTCCATGGCCGCGACGACCTGCTCCACCTTCTTCATCAGCCCCCGGTAGTCGGTGGCACGGACTTCGGACGTGATCAAAGCGTTGTCTCCTGGAAAGGCTCGAGGCGCAGGATGCTGCGGACTGATTCTAACCCGGATACCCGCGAAGCCCTCACTCCCGGCGGGGGGTCGGGAGAGGAGGGCCGGGGAGGTGAGGGTTTCAGCGGGCAGGCCGGTTCGATCCTGTCACCCGTTGTCGATCAGCGCCATCACGATCCGGTCCTGGGCCGCATGGGCGTCGCCGCGGCTGCGGTTGATGAGGATCGAGAAGGCGTAGATCTTGCCGGACATTGCCTTGGCGTATCCGGAGAGGGCGGAGACGCCGTCCAGGGTGCCGGTCTTGGCGAAGACGTTACCCCGGTAGGGTGGCGCCGCCAGCCGCCGCTTCCACGATTTCATCTCCTCTTCGCCCGAGTAGGGGAGCGATTGCGCGAACTCCCCTCCGGCGGGGTGGAAGAACATGTGCCGCAGCACGGTGGTGACCGCCCGCGGCGGGAACTCATTGGTGCGGCTCATCCCCGAGCCGTCCACCATGTGGAAGCTGCCCCGCGGCACGCCGGTCGACACCACGAACTCCTCGACGGCGCGCACCCCGGCGCGCCAGCTCCCTTCACCGCAGCGCTCGGCACCGAGGACCTTGGCGAGGCTCTCGGCGAAGAAGTTCTGGCTGCGCTTGTTGGTGGTGCGGATGGCGGTGACCAGGTCGCTGCGGTGGACGGCCACCCGCTCCCACACCGCGCCCGGCAGCTCGGAGACCGATTTCAGTTGGCCTTCCACCGCGATCCCCTCCTCGGCGAGAGCCGAACGCAGCGCCGCGCCGAAGTAGAGCACCGGGTCGGGCACGGTGACCCAGGTCTCGAAGGGGCCCGAGGCGGCGTCGATCGAGCCCTTCACCGACAGCACAGTGCCGGTGCGGCCCACGAAGAGCCGCGAGCCGCGGCGCCTGCTGGTGGTGGTGGTGCGGTTGTCAACCTGGAAGAGGGAGACGGACGGCACGGTCTCCACCACCGCCCGATGACCCGCCTTGCCCGGCCAGACCCGCACCAGGATGCAGTTGTCCTCGAACGACAGGGCGTCCACCGGCGCCTCGTACCACTCGGTGAGCTGGTCCCGCGGCCAGTCGGGATGGATACGGAGCGGCTCGAAGCGACCATGGGCGAGGTACAGATCGCCGGTCACGCGCTGGATCCCCCGCTCCCGCAGCGCCGCCGCCCAGGGGCGGAACGGACCGTAAGCGTCGCCGCCGAACTCGCGGCCGGAGATCTGCGGATCCCCGGCTCCCACCACTCCGAGATCCCCCCGCAGCACGCCGCCGGCCGCCGCGCCGCGCATCAGCAGGCGGGTCTCGAAGAAGTAACCCGGCCCGAGGGCGTCGAGGGCCGCCGCGGTGGTGAAGAGCTTGGTGTTCGAGGCGATGACCCGCGGCTCGTCCGGGTTGAGGGCGTAGACCGTCTCGCCGGTGTCCAGCTCGACGATATGGACCCCCATCGTCGCCGTGTCCCGGAGCGCCCGGGAAACCTCGGCACCGACGGCGAGCTCCAGTGGCGTCTCCGGCGCGGCGAGGCCCGGCTGGATTACGAGGAGGAGAGAAAGAAACAGAAGAACGGATTGCCCGCGCAACCTCACCCCCACCCTTCTCCTGAAGGAGAGGGGCTTGAAGCTTGTCTTTTCCCCCTCTCCTTCAGAAGAGGGGGTCAGGGGGTGAGGTCGTGCGGGCACAATCGTCAAATCTATCCGCCTGTCGCCTTCAAATACCTTTCGAACCAGCGCACGATCTCAACCGTCGAGCGGACGCGGTTGGGGATCTTGCGAAAGCCGTGCCCTTCGTCCGGGAAGATGACCGACTCGACCGGCACGCCCCGCTTCTTCAGCTCCTCGGCCACCTGCTGCGCCTCGACCAGCGGCACGTTGGTGTCGTTGGCGCCGTGGAGCACGAGCAGCGGGGCCTTCACCCGCTCCAGCTTGTAGAGCGGTGAGAGCTGGCGCAGGAGGTCCTTCTGAGTGACCGGGTCGCCGTACTCCTTGGTGGAGACGGCGGCCATCCAGGGCTCGGTGTGGGCGAAGAAGGTCTCGAAGTTGACGATGCCATAGAGGTCGGCCCCGGCGGCGAACAGGTCCGGATACTCGGTCAGTCCGGCGAGCGTCATGTAGCCGCCGTAGGAGCCGCCCATGATACCGATCCGCTTCGGGTCGGCGATCTTGCGGCTCACCAGGAAGTCGACGCAGGCCTTGATGTCCTTCAACGACTCGATGCGCAGCGGACCGTTGTCCAGGTTGACGAAGCGCTTGCCGAAGCCGGCCGAGCCGCGGACGTTGGGCGCGAAGACGCCGATGCCGCTGGCGAGCAGCGCCTGATATTCGGGCCGGAAGGAAGGTCGCTCCTGCCCTTCCGGGCCGCCGTGGAAGCTGATCACCACCGGGCCACCGCCGCTTGGAAAGCCGCCGGCCGGACGGTAGAGCCAGCCGGAGAGCCCGAGGCCGTCGGCGGCCGGAAAACGGAACAGCTCGGGCGCGACCAGCGCCGCCAGGTCCACGCCGTCGTGCGGGCTGAAGGTGACCTGGCGCAGCTTGCCGCTGACCATGTTCAGCACCCAGACCTCGTTGGGGAGCCTGGCGCCGCCGGCGGTGAACGCCAGCCGTTTGCCGTCCTCCGAGAAGTCGAGGCCGGTGACGATCTCGCCGGGCAGCTTCGGCACGGGATAGAGCTGCAGCGACAGCAGATCGACGATCGCGAGCTCCGAGCGGCCGGCGACGTTGAACGCCACGGCCGCGCCGGTGCCGGCCGGCCGGAGATCGAAGTCGTCCACCTCGGCCTCGTCGCGGAAGGTGAGCTTCTGCAGGGGCGAGAGCTTGCCGTCGGGAGCGATGTTCACCTTGGCGAGATACTCGTTGTCGGTGTCTTTGTTGGATGTCAGGTAGACCGTCGCGCCATCGGGAGCGAGCTTGCCGCCACCGAAAGATCCCGGCGGATCATGGGGCGTCAGCAGCTCCTCCTTGCCGGTCGCGAGGTCGATCAGAAAGAGGTTGTTGTCGCCCCGGCTGAGGACGCGGGAGACGACGGCGCGCTTGCCGTCGCGGCTGACGTCGGTGAGCGTGCCGACGCCCGGATTGGCGGCCACGAAGCGGGTCGCCCCGGTGGCGGAGTCGTAGAGATAGGCGTCGAGCGAGGCGGGGTCCTTGCGGCTGGAGCTGAAGCGCAGCAGCTTGCCGCTCCAGCCGGCGAGGCGGTTGTTCTCCTTGCCGCCGTCGGTGATGCGTTTGAGATCGCTGCCATCCGGATGCACGAGGTAGATCTGCTCGTTCAGCCCGCCGCCGGGCGCCACCGACAGGGCGAGCCACTGGCCGTCGGGAGACCAGTCGACGCCGGTCACCGGATCATCGAACGAGCCCACTCGCCGCGCTTCGCCCACGCCGTCCGCGGTCGTGATCCATACTTGCGGTACGCCGCTGCGGTTGGAGACGAACGCCACCCGCTGGCCGTCCGGCGAGAGGCTCGGCGACGAGCTGGTGCTGACCCGCGCCATCCGCTCGACGGCAGCGGCGAGGTCGGCGGCGGTGGGTTTTGCGTGAGGGGGTGGAGCGGCAAAGGCCGGAGCGGCAAGGATCAGAAGGGCCGGAATCGGGAGGCTACGCATGGTCGCGTAGTGTAACCCGGGGACGAGAAACCCGTACCCGTGGGGGCGCGAGGAGGCGTAGTCCTTCTTGCATGCGTGCAGCTTCTCGCCGAATCCCTGCCGGACGGCGCGGTAGGCCTATCGCTCCACCCTGTACGCGTGCAGAAAAAATTTTAGGCGTTCAGGTCCGGGCTGAACGCGTTCGGCTCCTTGCCGTAAGCGTACAGATTCTCTTCGCACGCTTACCAAAAAACTTTTACCGGTAGAGCTCCACGTCGCACGCGTGCAGAACCTCTCCGTACGCGTAAAACTTTTCCTGTAAGCGTTCGCGGTCTTCTTGAGCGCGTCCAGAAAAATTTTTTAGCCGTACAAGGCCGGGCTGAACGCGTAAAGAGTCTCCCCGCACGCCTAAAACTTCCGTTGCAGGCATGCGAGGTCTTCCTCTACGCGTACAAGAATATTTTTACGCGTACGACCTTCTATCGCACGCCTGCCAAAAAACTTTTACGCGTAGAGCGTCGTGCCGTACGCGTAAGGCTTCGAGCTCGACGCGTGCGAAGTTTTTCTGTACGCGTACAGGGCCGAGCGGAACGCGTACAGGCTCTTTGGCGGCGCTTGGGGGTTCTTTGCGGATCGGTACCAAGGAGGCTAGAATGGAAAAAGGCGGGGACGTGCGCGAACACGCCCCCGCTGGACGGAGGTTACTCCGTCGTCTCAGGGGAAGGCGCCGGGCTCGGGGAGTCCGGCGTCTTCGTGTTTCTGGTGCGGCCGCGGAACGGCTTGACGCCGAACTCGACCAGCTTGTCGCTGTCGGCGCCGAAGCGCTCGACCGCGGCGGTCCGCATCAGATCCACCAGCTTCTGCCCTTGCCGGAAGGTCTCCTGCAGGTTCTTGAAGACCTCCTGCTTGCTGGCCGTGAGGACGTGGTGGTCGTTGCTCAGGCTTCGCGCTCGCTCGAGCAACCCTTGCAGCTTCGCGCGATACGACTCCATCTGCGGAAGCTCCTCGGCATTGTCTTCCTGGGCCGCCGCCACCTTCTCCCAGCCGTTGAGGACATTCAGATACCGCTGCAACTTGGCCATACATCACCTCCGTTTGAATCCGACGGCCGATATTGGACGCCGGAACTTGGCTTCGCCGTACCGCCAACGCCTGCGCCGGACCGACCCGGATGCCGCTATTCCCTGGTGACCTCGTCCGTCTACTGCGCGGCATCGTAGCACGGATAACGCAGCAGGTCCACCATATATTGCAACCAAAACTCCTGCCTACTGCATACGCGTATCCAGTTCCAGGGCCCTCGGGAGGGCCGATAACCGTACGTTTCCCCCCGCAACTCCCCGAGAAATAGGGGCTTATGGGCTTTCTCCCAGAGTGCATACGCGTATTCAGTTCTGGGCCTCGCGGCCGCCCAAAGAGAGCCCTCCTACCTCATGCAAGTCACAGATTCGGTTGGGTTTGGCGGCCGAGCATTGGACTGCATATCGGTATGCAGTCAGGCGGACCGTAGAGGATTCAAGAGGATCCAAGATCCCGGAATCGGCGCGTGCTTCATGGGGCGTTCCTTACCCAGAAGGTGTATGCTGTAACTTCGTAAGGAGGGCCCCGTGTCGGCGAGCACTCTGACCTCGAAAGGACAAGTCACCATCCCAAAGGAAGTCCGCGAGCGCCTCGGCTTGAAGGAGGGCGACCGTCTGGTCTTCCGATTCGACGATCAGGGCAACCTCCTGGTTCGGCCGGAGGCCCGGAGTCCTCTCGGTCGGCTGCCCGGTCTTCTTCACCATCTCGCTGGAGAGCGGCCGGTCACGGTCGAAGAGATGAACGAAGCGGTCAAAGGGCGGGCTGCTGAGCGGTTCAAGGAGGCCGTGCGGCGGTGATCGCCCTGGATACAAACATTCTGGTCCGCCTCCTGGTGAGGGACGACCCTGGTCAAACGGCTCTCGCGGAACGGCTCCTTCAGGAAGCGGCGGATGCTGGAGAGCAATGCTTCCTCAGCGATCCGGTGCTTTGCGAGGTGGAGTGGGTGCTCGAATCCAGCTATCGGGCCGGGAGAGGGGATATCCTGGCAGCGATGCAAGAGTTGCTCGCGGGAGATCTCTTCCTCTTTGAGGATCGGGAGATCCTTCGCCAGGCAATCGCGAGATACCAGGAAAAGCAGAGCCGATTTTTCCGACTGCCTCATCGGAGCCAAGGCGCGTGCCAGAGGAGCGCGGACGACGTACACCTTTGAGCGGGTGCTCGCCCGGGAGCAGGGCTTCACGCGACTGGGATAGCTCGTCTTGGAGCCGAACGTGCTCCCGGCAGTTGCTTCAGTACCTCTTCGGTATCGACGTGACGACTCGACGGCTAGGCCGCGCCGCGGGTGAACGTGCGAACCGCAATAAGGTCCTCGTCGCGTACTTCGCGAACGTCGTCCACTCTGAGCGTCAACAATGCCTGCGTCCGGCCGGAGGCGGTGACGAACTCAACCTCGAGTCCGTTCGGCTCGTAGACTTGGACGACCGCTCCGAGGTCCCCTCTGCGCAGGCCCTGCTCCGGTAGGTCGCGATCAAGAACTACAGTATCCAGCTCTTTGAACCTCGTCGCTTCTCTCCCGGGAACGCTGTTACGAAGCGAGGAGAGCGTTCGCCTGTCAGAATGATCCAGACGGTCACGACTTCAGCGCGCCGCCCCGAAGGCCCCTGAATCGTACCATGCACCTCGTACTTCTGTCCGAAGCCGCTCGACTGACCCAGTACTGCTTCTTCCGACGCGACCAGAGCAAGGAAGTCCTGCTGAAGCCACCACCAGTCCTCTCTCATGTAGCCGAGTGCGCCGAAGAAGACCGCCTTGGAGCGGCCGATTGGGTGCTCAGGGGAAAGAAGGTAGTCGCGTATCTTCGCCGGATCGACGATGGCGAGGTCGGCTCCACTTTCATCGATGCCACTCTACCGCTTCCGTAGTACCTTCCCCGGCTGGATCGGTCTTGAGGGTGGACTCAACTCAAGCCACCGATTTTGCGCGAGTCCGGGCGGCTCGATGGTTAGGTCGCGCCGCAGGTGAGCGCCCAAGATGGGTACCGTGCCTTTCGGGCCCGCCCCACGACGTAACCGGCCTGCGTGAAAGTTGAGGGGTGTACACTTGGTTGGCGATCACGGACGACATGGGCTTCCCTTTCGAGCTCACGCTATCGTAGTGGGCCGCCCGGCGATTGCGCCACTCGCGTCCTCGCAGCTCGCCATGCCGAGCGCTCTCCCGCCTCGGGGCCGAACGCCCCGTGCTACCATTTCCGCATGCCGGTCAGCGAAGTGCTCGAGGAGCCCTGCCCTGAATGCGGCGGCCGTGGGTGGGTCGTCGTCGCCGACGGCCGCGCGGGCACCGCGCTGCCCTGTCCTTGCCGCCGGCGCGACGTCGTTCCCCGGCTGATCGCGGCGGCCGGAATCCCTTCACGATACAAGCACTGCCGGCTGGCCAACTTCCACGTCGCGAGCGGCAAGTCCCGCCACGATCCGCAGCTCGGCTCCGCGCGCAAGATTGCGCAGCGGTATGTGGACGAGTTCATCCAGGAGGGGGTCGGCTTCCGCCAGTCGGGGCTCCTCTTCGTCGGTCCGCCGGGCGTCGGCAAGACCCACCTCGCCGTGGCGGTTCTGGTGGAGCTGATCGAGCGCTATCGCGTGCGCGGCCGCTTCGTCGAGTTCACCTCGCTGATCCATCAGCTCCAGTCGACCTTCGATCCCGACTCGCCGGAATCCAAGCGCCAAGTCCTCGACCCCTTGTCCGAGTCGGAGCTGCTCGTCCTCGATGAGCTGGGCGCTCAGCAGCCCACCCCCTGGGTGCGGGACATCCTCTACCTGATCATCAACAACCGCTATACCCGCCGGCTGCCTACCCTGTTCACCACGAACTACCGGCTGGCGCCGATCCAGGCGACGGCCAAGCCCGCCAAGGTTTCCACCTTGGATCGGGGCCGGGACACCGAGCCCAGCGTTCCGTTCGACGACGTGACGCTCCTCTCCTCCCGTCTGCCCGCCATGCTCGTCAGCCGGCTTTACGAGATGGCCCAGCCGGTGGTGCTCGACGCGGTCGAGGATTTCCGGCGCGAGCAGGCGGTGCACGGAGCGCATCTGCGGTGAGCCTCTCCGCCGCCGACTGCCTGCGCCGGGGTTGGACGAACCTCTCGGCCAACTGGGAGCTGGTGGTCATCCAGTGGCTGGAGTCTTTCCTCGTGGCGCTGCTGATGGCCCTGGGTCTCGTTCTTGCTTTGCTGGCCCTGGGTATGAACGCGCCGCTCTCGGACCAGTGGACCGCGCGAGCGGCCGCTGAGGCATTGCGCCGGCTGGCGGGCTCCTCTCCGGCGCTGCCGCTGGCGCTCGCGGCCCTGCTGTCGGTCTGGCTGCTGACTCTCCTCCTGCACTGCTTCCTGCAGGCGGGCACCTACGGCGTCATGACCGCGGCCGACCGCCAGGCCCTGCC
The DNA here is from genome assembly GCA_036002325.1 of Thermoanaerobaculia bacterium. GTDB lineage: Bacteria > Acidobacteriota > Thermoanaerobaculia > Multivoradales > UBA5704 > DATARR01. Next base: position 83,761 of record DASYTJ010000067.1, read on the forward strand.
CGGCGGCCGCCGCCATCGGCTGCTGTTCCGCACCTTCAGCCTGCGCGACTTCTGCGGTTGGGGCGGCCTCTACGTGTGGCGGTTTCTCGGTCTGCTCGTCCTCTTCTGGGGACTCGCGCTGCTGATGGGAATGGCGGTCGTTCTCTGGCTGGTCTTTCTGGGCGCTGGAGGCCTGCATTGGGGAACGTCCGCGGCCTTGGGTATCGGCTGCGGGGGAGCGCTGCCGATGGGATTTCTGCTCCTGGTGATGCTTCTGTGGTTCCAAGTGGCGCAGGCCGGCCTGGCCTGGGAGGGCTCGGGCGTGCGGGCCTCCGCGCGTCGCGGGCTGGCGGTGCTCGGCCGCCGCCTGGGAGCGGTGATCGGCCTCACCTGCCTCTGTGTGGGCGGAGCGTGCGCGGTCGCATTGGCCTTCTTCCCCTTCTCGGCCGCCGCCGAATCTCTGCTCGCCGGTGCGCCCCGCGTCCGCGCGCTGGTGCAGTTGCTCCTGCTGTTGCTGCAGGCATTGCCCAGCACGCTGCTCGCCATGGGGCTCGCCGGCTCGCTGGTGGCGCTGGTCCGCAGTGAGACGCGCCGCTTGGGACCCGAGGTGCAAGCCGCGTGAAGCCGAAGTCCGTCGCCGTCCTCGGCTTCCTGCTCCTGGTCTGGGGCTGTACGCCGAAGCCCTCTCCCCGCACCGGCCGGGTGCCTTCCGCCCCTAGCACGCCGCCGCCGGTCGAAGCGGCCCCTGCGGAACCGCCGCCGGCGGTTCCGCAGGAGCCGGTGGCGCCGGAACCGGAATCCGAAGGCCCCGATCAGAAGCAGCCTCTGCTGGTCAAGGTCGGGTTGGCGAGCGATCTGGATGCGGTGGCGTTTCCCTGCTGCGAGGAGCCGCTGGACGTCGCGGTCGAGGGCCAGGCGCTGCCCGTCTCGCTGGCCATCAAGGTGCAGCCGGCCGCCGGCGCGGCGCAGCAGGGCTACTACCGACTGCAAGTGGCGGCTCTGCGCGACGAGCAGCAGGCCCGCAACCTCGCCCGCCGGCTGGAGCGGGACTCGGGCCAGCCCGGCGAGGCCTTCTTCGACGCCGGCATCGATCTCTATCGCGTGCGCGTGGGCCGTTATCCGACCCGCGAGGCCGCCGAGGCCGACCTGCGGCGGCTGGCCGCCATCGGCGTGACCGGCGCCTTCATCGTCAACGAGGGCGGCGGCGTCAGCGAGCCGGCCCTGCGGGTGGAGCAGGGTCAGAGCTCGACGGTCTATCCCGGCCGTTGGCTCTCGGTCTCGCCGGTCGGGAATCCCAGCGTGCGGGTGCGGGGCAAGCGGTATCGGGGACGCATCCTGGTCTATCTCAACGATCGCGGCTCTCTCAACCTGATCAACGAGCTGCCGGTCGAGGAATATCTCCGAGGCGTGGTGCCCAGCGAGATGGGGCCCGAGCAGTACAACCAGCTCGAGGCCCTGAAAGCGCAGGCGGTGGCGGCCCGCACCTACACCTTGCGCAACCTGGGAGACTTCGCCCGCGAGGGGTACGACATCTGCGCCACGCCCCGCTGCCAGGTCTACGGCGGCATGGCCGTCGAGCACCCTCTCTCGGACCGCGCGGTGGCGGAGACGGCCGGCCAGGTGCTGCTCTATCAGAGTGAGCTGGCGGACACGCTCTACAGCTCCACCTGCGGCGGTCATACGGAAGACGGCCGTGTCATCTTCCCCTTGAATCAGGAGCCTTATCTGAAAGGCGTCCCCTGTATGGAGGTGGGCATCGTTCGGATCGAGGGGAACCTCCCCCCGGGCGTGCTGTTTCCGGCAGGCCTCACGCGCCGGCTGCTGCCGCCGGCCGCGGGGGCCTCGCCCGCCGCGTCCCTCGCCGCCCGGCTGGAGCATCTGGCGATTCTCGCCGGACTGCCCGCTCCTCACGAGCGGCTGACCTCTCTCGATCGGCGCGAGGTGCAGCGGTACGTGGCTTCGGCGTTCGATCTGGCCCTGGACGCCCGTCTGTTCCTCGCTCCCGAGGACGTCAACTATCTGCTGAACGAGCCGCCGCCCGACTGGAGCGAGGAGGACCGCCGGCGCGCGGCCTACCTGATCAAGAGCGGCCTGCTGACCGGCCCCGTCGACCAGCCGCTCTCCGAGGACGAGGTCGAGCGGATGCTCCTGGCCGTGGCCGAGCTGCTGCGGGTCGTGCGGCGCGAGGAGGTCTCCTTCTTCTCGATCGGCGACGGCCATCTCGCCGTGCGCTCGGGTAAGGAGGACAAGGTCTACGAGCTGCCGGCCGACGTGGCGACCTTCCGCCGCCAGGGAGAGGACCTTTACAGCTCGGGGCTCGCGCTGGTGCCCGGCGACCGGTTGACGTTGTTCTGGCAGGGAGACCACGTCGTCGCCGCGACCCAGGAAGTGGACCTCGACGGCGTGGCGTTCGACCGCAGCAGCCCTTACAGCTCCTGGACCCGCTTCCGCACCGACTCGCAGATCGCGGCCCAGGTGAACACCCGCTTCCCCGGGCTCGGATTCACCGGCTTCGAGGTCCTTTCGCGGGGAGAGTCGGGCCGCGCCGGCAAGATCCGGATCTATGGCGACGCCGGCCAGCAGGTGGACGTCGAAGGTCTCGCCGTACGCTGGACGCTCGACATTCCCGACACCCTGTTCACCGCCAAGCGCCTGGCGCCCAAGGGCCAGGAGGCGGGCTGGCTGTTCACCGGCCGCGGCTTCGGCCATGGAGTCGGCATGTGCCAGGTGGGAGCCTACGGCATGGCGCAGCGGGGTCACGACTACCGCGAGATCCTCACCCACTACTACACCGGCGTCGAGCTGGGGCGGGTGCGCTCGCACAGCCGTCCGGTCGCGGCCGGCGCGGCCCCGGCGCACTGACGGACGCCTCAAGAAATCAGGCATGCTAAAGTCCCTATTTTGATCGGGAGCCTTCTCCTATGGCCGTCCAAGATCTTCCCAAGCGGCCCTCGCTGGTGCCGCGGCCTTCCGAGCCCCACGCGGAGCGCAATCCGGGGACGCCCCTGGAGCTGGATTGGGTGCGCGAGGTGCGGGTCAACACCAGCGCGGCCGAGCGCCGGGCCGCCACCCTGCCGAAGCGCCGCACGGTCAAGAAGGAGTGGCAGGCCGCCTGGTACCTCCGGGCCATCACCTGCATCGACCTGACGACCCTGGCGGGAGACGACACCCCAGGCCGGGTGCGCCGGCTTTGCGCCAAGGCGCGCCAGCCCGTGCGCCGCGACCTGCTGGAGGCGCTCGGCGCCGGGAATCTCGACATCCGGGTGGCTTCGGTCTGCGTCTATCACGCCCTGGTAGAAGCCGCCCGCGAAGCGCTGGCGGGCTCCGGCATTCCGGTCTGCGCCGTCTCGGCCGGCTTTCCGGCCGGCCAGAGCCCCTTCCGCCAGCGGCTCGCCGAGATCGGCGAGTCCGTCGCGGCGGGAGCCGAGGAGATCGACATCGTCGTCAGCCGCGCCCACGTGCTCACCGGCAACTGGCGGGCGCTCTACGACGAGGTCCGCGCCTTCCGCGATGCCTGCGGGCCGGCGCACCTCAAGGCCATCCTCGCCACCGGCGAGCTCGGCACGCTGCGCAACGTGGCGCGGGCGAGCCGTGTGGCCATGATGGCCGGCGCCGACTTCATCAAGACCTCGACCGGCAAGGAGAAGGTCAACGCCACGCTTCCCGTCTCGCTGGTCATGGTGCGAGCGATCCGCGAGTACCGCGAGCGCACCGGCTTCCGGGTCGGCTTCAAACCTGCGGGAGGGATCGCCACCGCCAAGCAGGCCACCGACTGGCTGGCCCTGATGAAAGAGGAGCTGGGCGACGCCTGGATGCGGCGCGATCTCTTCCGGCTCGGCGCCTCCAGCCTGCTCGCCGACCTCGAGCGTCAGCTCGAGCACCATGCCACCGGCCGCTACTCGGCCTTTTTCCGCCATCCCATGGCCTGAGGGCAGCTATGGCGACGATCGCCGAGATCTTCGAGACTCTGGAGTACGGCCCGGCCCCGGAGAGCGCCGATCCGGCCCTCGCCTGGCTGGAGGAGCGCGGAGGCGAGATACTGCCGTTCATCGGCGGCGGCTTCCGCCGGCCGGCTTCCGGCGAGTGGTTCGATACCCTGAATCCCGCGACGGCCAAGCCCCTCGCCCGCGTAGCCCAGTGCGGCGCCGCGGAGGTGGACGCCGCCGTCGACGCGGCGCGGGCGGCGCAGCCCGGCTGGTGGGAGCTGGGAGGCCACGGCCGCGCCCGCCACCTCTATGCCCTTGCGCGGCACGTGCAGAAGAACGCCCGCCTGCTCGCCGTGCTGGAGACCCTCGACAACGGCAAGCCCATCCGCGAAACGCGGGACATCGACGTGCCTCTCGTGGCGCGCCACTTCTACCACCACGCCGGGTGGGCCCAGCTCATGGAGCGCGAGCTCCCCGGCTACGTGCCGGTCGGCGTCGCAGGGCAGATCATCCCGTGGAACGTCCCCCTGCTGATGCTGGCGTGGAAGATCGCGCCCGCCCTGGCCATGGGCAACACGGTGGTGCTCAAGCCGGCCGAGTTCACGCCCTTGACCGCCTTCGCGTTTGGTGAGATCTGCCGCGACGCCGGCCTGCCTCCCGGCGTGGTCAACATCCTCACCGGCGACGGCCGCACGGGCGAGCTGATCGTCCGCCATCCGGGGATCGACAAGATCGCCTTCACCGGCTCCACCGAGGTCGGCCGCATCATCCGCGAGGCCACGGCGGGGACCGGCAAGAAGCTCTCGTTAGAGCTCGGCGGCAAGTCACCCTTCGTGGTCTTCGACGACGCCGACCTCGACGGCGCCGTCGAGGGCGTGGTGGACGCCATCTGGTTCAACCAGGGGGAGGTCTGCTGCGCCGGCTCGCGGCTGATCGTCCACGAAGGCGTGGCGGAGACCGTCTATTCGCGCCTGCGCGCCCGCATGGAGACTTTGCGGGTGGGCGATCCCCGCGACAAGGCGATCGACATCGGCGCCATCATCGCTCCGGTGCAGCTCGAAAGGATCGATCGCCTCGTGCGGCAGGGAGTCGAAGAGGGCGCGAAGCTCTGGCAGCCGTCCTGGAGCTGCCCGCGCGACGGCTGGTTCTACCCGCCGACCCTGTTCACCGAGGTGGCGCCGTCGGCCACCATCGCCCAGGTCGAGATCTTCGGCCCGGTGCTCGTGGCCATGACCTTCCGCACGCCGGAGGAGGCCATCGAGCTGGCGAACAACACCCGCTATGGACTCGCGGCCAGCATCTGGACCGAGAACGTCAACCTCGCGCTGGATCTGGCGGCGAAGATCAAGGCCGGCACGGTGTGGATCAACAGCACCAACCTCTTCGACGCCGCCTCCGGCTTCGGCGGCTACCGCGAGAGCGGCTTCGGTCGCGAGGGAGGAAAAGAAGGGCTCTGGGAGTACGTTCAGCCGCGGTGGAAGATTGAGGCCACAGAGATAAGGACCGAAAAGGACAGCAGAGACCAAAAGGACGAAGAGGACGACGAACACGTTGCTCCGGCCGGACTGCCGGCGGTGGACCGCACCGCCAAGATGTACATCGGCGGCAAGCAGAGCCGGCCGGACGCCGAGTACGTCCGCAAGGTGTTGGGGTCCGGCGGAAAACTGATCGGAGAGGTGGGGGAGGGCAACCGCAAGGACATCCGCAACGCCGTCGAGGCCGCGCGCAAGGCGGCGCCCGGATGGGCGAAGGCGACGGCTCACAACAAGGCGCAGATTCTCTATTACATCGCCGAGAACCTCGCCGCCAGGCGCGAGGAGATGGCGCGCCGGCTCGACGCGATGACCGGCGCCGGGATCGCGGCCGGCCATGCCGAAATCGACCTCTCCATCGACCGTCTCTTCGCCTACGCTGCCTGGGCGGACAAGTACGCCGGCACGGTCCAGGCGACGCCGCTGCGCAACTTCACCTTCGCCGTCCACGAGCCGATCGGCACGCTGGCTGTCGTCTGTCCTGACGAACATCCGCTGCTCGCCTTCATCGCCGCCGTCGCTCCGGCGGTCGCGATGGGCAACGCCGTGATCGCCGTTCCTTCCGAGCGCTGGCCTCTCGCCGCGACGGATCTCTACCAGGTCTTCGACACCTCAGATGTTCCCGGGGGGGTGATCAACATCGTCACCGGCAGCCGCGACTCCCTCGCCGGCGCCCTCGCCGCGCATGACGATGTCGATTCCATCTGGTACTTCGGCACCTCTGAAGGGAGCGCCGCCGTCGAGCGCGCCTCGACCGGCAACCTGAAGCGCACCTGGGTCGATTACGGCCACGCCCGCGACTGGAGCGATCCCGAGCAGGGAATGGGTGAGGAGTTCCTGCGGCAGGCGATCCAGGTCAAGAACATCTGGGCGCCGTTTGGGGAGTAGGGAGGCCGTCCGCTCGAGCTCGCATGCCCGGATCGTTACCATCTCAGAGCGGCTTTTCTTGGAAGCGTTGGAGCTTTATTCCAAGCGATCTGACAAGACCTGGGGTCTCGTTGATTGTGCGAGCTTTGTGGTGATGGAAAAGGAAGGGATCGACGAAGCCTTCACAAATGACCGCCACTTTGTCCAGGCTGGCCTCTCCTGCCTTTTGCCGCTGTCCTGATCATCGGCTGTGCTTGTAGATCAGCTCGATCAGCTCGTCGTAAGTCGCCTCGGCGTCCGCGCCGCCTGAGCGGATCGCCTGGGTCGCGCAGTGCTTGAGGTGGTTCCGCATCAGCTCGCGGCCGACGGCGCGTAACGCTTCCTGCACGGAGGAGACCTGCGTGAGGATGTCCGGGCAGTAGCGGTCCTCCTCGATCATCTTCTGTAGACCGCGGACCTGCCCTTCGATTCGGCGCAGGCGCTTCAAGTTGCGATCCTTGATCTCCGGGTCGACGCCCACCGCCTTGCGCCCTTCGGCGGTGGTCTCGACGCCGCAGCCGCAGCCGGCGTGCTGAAGGGGTTCACTCATCGAATCGATCTCCTCATGCCACCCGCGCTCGGCGCAGGCGGAGACTGTTGGCGACGACGCTAACCGAGCTGAAGGCCATGGCCGCGCTCGCCAGGATGGGGGAGAGCAGAATGCCGAAGACGGGGTAGAGAACGCCCGCCGCTATCGGGATCCCCACCACGTTGTAGATGAACGCCCAGAAGAGGTTCTGTTTCATCGTTCGCATGGTGCGCCGGGAAAGGGCGATGGCCGCCGCCACGCTCCGTGGATCTCCCCGCATCAGCGTCACGTCGCTCGCTTCGACCGCGATGTCCGTGCCGGTGCCAACCGCGATGCCGACGTCCGCCTGGGCCAAGGCCGGAGCGTCGTTGATGCCGTCTCCGACCATGGCGACGACGCGGCCCTCTGACTGGAGCCGCCGGATCTCGGCGACTTTTCCTTCGGGCAGCACCTCGGCCACCACGCGGTCGATCCCCGCCTGGCGAGCCACGGCCTCGGCGGTACGCCGGTGGTCGCCGGTCAGGAGGACGGCCTCGAGACCCATTTCCTTCAGCTTCTCGATCGCCTGGCGTGCCGAGGGCTTGATCGGATCCGCGACCGCCAGCAGTCCGGCCAGAGCGCCGTCGACCGCGAGATAGATTGGCGTCTTGCCCTCGCCGGCCAGCCGTCCGGCGTCCCCGCGGAGCGGCGAGACGTCGGCGGCGTACGCCGTCATCAGCTTCTCGTTGCCTACGGCGACGAAGGAGCGGCCGACGATCCCCACTGCGCCCTGGCCGGTGACGGACTGGAATCCTTCTGCGGTTGCCAGGCTGAGCCCCCGCTCGCGAGCGCCGCGCACGATCGCATCTCCCAGGGGATGCTCGGAGGATGCCTCCAGCGAGGCGGCGAGCCGGAGCATCTCGTCCGCCGAGCGGGAGGCACCCGGAGGCGGAATCACATCCGTGACCGCCGGCCGCCCCTCGGTGACGGTGCCGGTCTTGTCGAGCACCACGGTGGTGACGTCGCCGGCCCGCTGCAGCGCCTCGCCGCCTTTGATGAGAATGCCCAGCTCGGCTCCCCGGCCGGTCGCCACCATGACGGCGGTGGGCACGGCGAGCCCCATGGCGCAGGGGCAGGCGATGATCAGCACCGCCACCGCCGCCGCGAAAGCCCGCACGGCCGGAGCCGCGTCGGCCGCCACGAACCAGACGGCGAAGGTGGCGATGGCGAGCGAGATCACCACCGGCACGAAGATGCCGCTGATGCGGTCCGCCAGCTTCTGGATCGGCGCGCGCGAGCCTTGGGCGTCGCGCATCAGCTTGACGATCTGGGCGAGCACGCTGTCCGCTCCGAGGGTGGTCGCACGGAAGCGGAAAGCGCCGGTGCGGTTGATCGTGCCGCCGATCACCCGGTCTCCTGCCTTCTTCTCGACGGGCATCGATTCGCCGGTGAGCATCGATTCGTCCACGGCGCTCGCTCCCGCGATGACTTCGCCATCAACGGGTATCCGCTCGCCAGGGCGGACGACGACGGTGTCGCCACTCCGGACCTCTTCGACCGGTACCTCCGCTTCCTCGCTGCCGCGCAGCACGCGGGCCGTCGGGGGTTGCAGAGCCACCAGCGAACGCAGGGCCGCCGAGGTGCGGCTCTTGGCCCGCGCCTCAAGCGCGTTGCCGCCGAGGATCAGGGCGATGATGATCACCACCGCCTCGTAGTAGACGTCGGGAGGAACGCCTCGCGCGAGGAAGAAGCCGGGCGCCACCGTGGCCAGCAGGGAGTAGAGGAACGCGGCTCCGGTGCCCACGGCGATCAGGGTATTCATGTCCGCCGAGTGGTGGCGGAATCCCGACCAGGCGCGCGTATAGAAGTGCCTTCCCGCCCAGGCCATGACCGCCACGGTAAGGGCGAGCAGGCCGAAGGAGAGGAACGCCGGAGGGATTCGGTACAGCCACGGCATTACGGAACGCAGGGCCGGCCTCATCGACTGCATGGCCCAACGCATGAACGGATCCGCGACCGGCCCATGTTGGGCGCTCGTGGTCATGAGCGGCATCGAAGCGATCATGGCGACGACGCCGGCGATGCTGCTGAAGAGGGCCTTGCGGCGGAGCGAGCGAAACTCCGCCTCCTGCGCGCGGTCGCGCGCCTCCTGCTCCTCGAACGCGGTCTGCTCCGGACGGGGCAGCTCCGCCTCATAGCCGGTCTGGCGGATCGCTTCGATGAGCGCCTCCGGCCGGGTGACGGCGGGGTCGTAGGTCACCGCCGCGTTGTGCAACATCAGGTTCACCGCAGCGTCGAGCACACCCGGCTGTCGCTGCAGTGCCTTCTGGACGCTGGCCTGGCAGGCCGCGCACGTCATTCCCTGGACGGGGATGTCGATCTTCGCTCCGGCTGCCGGTTCGGTCATCGTTGTCATGGCCGTCAACCCTCCACGATGAGCTTGCCGTGCAGCATGCTCATCCCGCAGGTGAACTCGAACGCACCCGCTTTCGCCGGCGTCAGCTCGATCGTGGTCTTCTGGAAGGCGGGGAGAAACTTGCGGATTCCGAACTCAGGAATCACGATCTCCTCCGAGCAGCCGGAGGTCTCCTGTCGGTCGAAGGTCAGGCGCACGGGCCGGCCGCGCTTCACCTTCACCTCGGATGGCGCGTAACCTGCCTGGACGGTGATGGTCACCTCTTGCGCGCCACCCGCACCGACCACCGCGGTGGCGGCAGGGCGCCGGGCCAGGAAGAACCACCAGTTCACCCAAGCGATGGCCGCGAGACCCGCGGCAATCACGGTCCAGTCCAACGCGTTCACGCCTGCGCCTCCGTTCTCTCCGCCGGATGAGCCGTATAACCGGCGTCATCGATGGCCTCCCGGATGCGCGCGAAAGGAGTGCGGGCAGGGTCATAGTCGATCTCGGCAAAGCCTACGCCGACACGGCGAACGTTCACCCCCTCCAATCCGGAAAGGGCCTTCTCCACGCGGGCCACGCAGTGCCCGCAGCTCATACCTTGGATTTTGAGCGTCAGGTGTTGCATGTTGGTCTCCTCGCTGACCAGAACAATATACCCCCTCCCCCTATTCCCTCCGCGCCAAGGGAGTAGAATGGTGGTCGCCATGCTGAAGCGTTTCCTGCTCCTTGTTCCCTTCGTCCTGCTCCTGGCGACTGTTGTTCAGGCCCAGGAAAACTCCGATCCCGCGAAGACTCCCAAGCCGTCCGAAACACCTGAGGCACAGCCCTCCGAGCCATCGAAGAAAAAGCCGGACGCCTTCCAGTACTTCTTCGGCCGTAAAGAGAAGAAAGAGAAGAAGGAGGAGGTTTCCACCGAGAAGTCTCCCGAGCCTGCGCCGGCGGCTCCTACCGCGCCGATACCGGAGAAGATTGAGGAACCCGAAGCTGCCGAGCCAGCCGCAGAGGTCGTTCCGATCGAGCAGCCGACCGAAGCGGCCACGGTGGAGACCTCAGCGCCGGAGCCTCCCACAGCTCCGGTGCCGCTTCAGGAGATCCGGCCCGAGCCCCAGCCGAGGTCCAAGGTCGAGGCTCCCCCGGCGCCTACAGCGGCCGCAATGGCGGAGCCCAAGGTGGATGCGTTCCAGTATTTCTTCGGACGCAGCGCTCAACCAGGTGCCGCGGCTGGTAAGGCGAAGGATCCGTCCGGGCGAAAAACTCGCGACGCTTTCGACTACTTCTTCGGCAAGGACGGGAAAGCGGATTCGCCCGAGGAGAAGCCGAAGAGCCCGCCGCCGTAGTTCTGCCTAGCGGGCCAGCACCTGGGCGAGCTCCAGGAGCGTCAAGTCCAGAGGCTTCTTGTTGGCCACTACCTCCGTCAAAGGAGTCGTGGTGATCTGCCCCTGGAGGAGGCCGACCAGCACTCCTCTTTCGCCAGTGGCCAAGCGCTCGACCGCCGCGGCGCCGAGCCGGGTGGCGAGCAGACGGTCGAAGGCGCCGGGGGTGCCTCCGCGCTGCACGTGGCCCAGGATCGTGGCCCGCAGCTCGAAGCCCAGCCGCTGGCGGTGCTCCTTGAAGTAATGCATCAGCCGGTCGGCGTTGAACTTTGCCCCCTCGGCCACCACGACCAGAGCATGCGGCTTGCCGCGCTGATAGGCCCCGCGCAGCTCCTCCGCCAGAGCCTCCGGATCCATCTCCATTTCGGGAATGATGGCCGCTTCGGCGCCGCCGGCCACGGCGCACGCCAGGGCGAGATAGCCGCAGTCGCGGCCCATCACCTCCACCAGAAAGGCGCGCTGGTGCGAGGAGGCGGTCACCTTCAACCGGTCGATCGCCTCGAGAGCGATATTGAGGGCCGTGTCGACGCCGATGGTGATCTCCGAGCCATAGAGGTCGTTGTCGATAGTGGAAGCGACGCCCACCACGGGAACGCCTGCTTGGGCAAGCCGCTCGGCCCCGGTCTGCGAGCCGTTGCCGCCGATGACGACGACGGCCTCGATACCGTTCTGGCCGATCTGGCGCAGAGCGTCCATCCGGCCTTCCTCGGTTCGGAACTCCGGGCAGCGGGCGCTTCCCAGCATCGTTCCGGCTTGTTGCAGGATGCCCCCCACGTCCCGCGCTTCCAGGCTGATGAAGTTTCCCGCGATCAGCCCGCTGAAGCCGCGCCGGACGCCGAACATCTCCCAGCCCCGGTGGACTCCGGCCCGCACCACGGCGCGGATGGCGGCGTTCATCCCCGGGGCGTCTCCCCCGCTGGTCAAGACGGCGATCCTCTTCATGCCTTCTCCGGCCTCCAGTTCCGCCGGCAACCTTACTAGAAGCGGGACGGCCGATGCGACCCGCCGCGCTTGACAGCCCGAGTCGCTTTCGGAATGCTGCGATCATGCGCGCCTCGGAGCCCCGGGCGGAGCCCACCCGATCTCTCTCCGAGGTCCACAGCTCGGTCGAGATCCCCAGCCAGCTCTCGTTTTGGCGGCGTCTGTTCGCCTTCGCCGGGCCCGCCTATCTGGTCAGCGTCGGCTATATGGATCCGGGCAATTGGGCCACCGACATCGCCGCCGGCTCGAAGTTCGGCTACGCCCTGATCTGGGTGCTGGTGATGTCGAATCTGATGGCGATCCTCCTGCAGAGCTTCTCGGCTCGCCTCGGCATTGCCACCGGCATGGATCTGGCCCAGGCCTGCCGCGCCATGTTCCCGCGCAAAGTCACGTGGGTGCTGTGGATCCTGTGCGAGATCGCCATCGCGGCCTGCGACCTGGCGGAGGTGCTGGGCTCCGCGATCGGCTTGCAGCTCCTGTTCGGCATGCCCCTGCTGTTCGCCGTTTTCATCACGGTGCTCGACACGTTCGTGCTGCTGCTCTTGCACCACCGCGGCGTGCGGCTCATGGAAGCGTTCATCCTCACGCTGGTCCTCACCATCGGCGTCTGCCTCGCCATCGAGGTCTTCCTCTCCCGCCCGGAGTGGGGAGCGATGGCGAGTGGTCTCGCGCCTTCGTTGCCGGGAGAAGGGGCGCTGTACCTGGCGATCGGCATCCTCGGCGCTACGGTGATGCCGCACAACCTCTACCTCCACTCGGCCCTGGTGCAATCCCGCCGTCTCCAGCACACACCGGCGGGCATTCGCGCCGGCATCCGCTTCAACACCATCGACTCGGTGATCGCTCTCAACGGCGCGCTGCTGGTCAACGCAGCCCTGCTGGTGATGGCCGCCGCCACGTTTTTCCGCGCAGGGATGTTCGACGTGGCGGAGATCCAGGACGCCCACCGGCTTCTCGAGCCTCTCCTGGGTGCCCGCATCGCCCCCATGGCCTTCGCGATTGCGCTGATCGCCGCCGGGCAGTCGTCCACCATCACCGGCACCCTCGCCGGGCAGGTGGTGATGGAGGGGTTCGTCAACATCCGCCTGCGCCCGATCGCGCGGCGGCTCATCACCCGCGCACTGGCGATCATTCCCGCCGTCATCACCATCGTCGCGTTCGGCGAGCGGGCCACCGGCGACCTGCTGGTGCTCTCGCAGGTGATCCTTTCCCTGCAGCTCTCCTTCGCGGTGATCCCTTTGATCCAGATGGTCTCGGACCGCCGCTGGATGGGCCAGTACGCCATCAACCGGTGGCTGCAGCTCGCCGGCTGGGTGGTCGCGGGCGCGATCGCCGCGCTCAACTTGAAGCTGGTCTTCGACGCGATTGTGGGCGCCATCCGGGGAGCGGAGAGCCACGCCTGGGTCCTCTTGGCAACGGTGGTTCCGCTGGCGCTCGGGTTGGTCGGGCTGCTGATCTATGTCGTAGTCGTGCCTCTCCTCGAGCGCTGGCGCGGCCAGCCCCTGAGGGTACCGGCCGGCGTCCACGGCCCGAGGACGATTCCCGAGATCGAGCCGCCCCGCTCTCCTCGAACCATCGCCGCGGCGGTGGACTTTTCCCGCGCCGACAAGGCCGTTCTTTCGTATGCCGTGACGCTCGCCCGCGCCGCCAACCGCGGCGCCCGGGTGCTCCTGTTCCACGTCGTCGAGTCCGGGGGCGCGCTGGTGATGGGCGGGGAGCTGCGCGACAGCGAGGCGCGGGGAGACCAGGAGCGGCTGGAGCTCTACGCCGGCGAGCTGGCCGAACATGGAGTGGAAGCGAAGTACGACCTCGGCTTCGGCGATCCCGCCGGCGAACTGGCGCGGCTCGTCGAGCACCACCGCCCGGACGTCATTTTGCTCGGCAGCCACGGCCACCGCGGCGTGGGGGACCTCGTCCACGGCACCTCGGTCGAGCGTCTGCGCCACCAGGTGAAGATTCCGGTGATGGTGATTCCCGCGGATTAGCGTCGCAACACTCTTGCCAGCAGTGTGACCGCCACGTCCAGGTGGTTCTCCGTCAGCGACGGCCCCAGCACTCGCGCCCGGGCCTGCCGGTTCGTCAGCCGCTCGTCATAGCGGGCATGCGGCAGGACCTGTCGGAGAGCTTCGACCAGGTAGGCGAAGTTCTCCGCCGTCGAGGGCTTCCGAGCCGGACCGAGCGATTGGTAGTTCAGCGCGGCGGCGTGGAAAGCGAGAGGCGGGCGTCCATCGGCGTAAAGGTGGAGGAAATCCTCGCGGGTTTCCGTCGTCACCTGGTTGGCCTTGCGGATCGTCTTGGTGAGCACCATCCCGCCCGTGATCAGAGCCCGGCCGGGGCTGAATTTCGTCTGTTCGGTCCGCTGGATCCCCGTCCGCTCCTCGATCCGCACGCCGCGCAGCACGAGCTCGATCTCGTTGTAGGCCACCTCAACCGTCCGGCCACGACGGGAGACAGCGGTGATTCCCTGCTCGCCCAGTCGGAAGCCATGGACGAGAAATCTCTGCGCGTCCGACTCTACGTCCTCCGGGGTCAGGAGGATGGGATCGATCCCGTTCGCCCGCAGCCGGCCGGCGAAAGCCCAGGCCGGCTCGAGCTCCGCGAAGTTGCCGACCACGGCCGGCCCCCCTTGCGGATCGCTCAGCCGCGCCCGCGCTTCATAGAGAGTCTTGTCCAGCGCCTCCGCCAAAGGGCGCGCCAACGACTCTCCGGCGCCGGGCGCGTAGTGGATCGCGACGACGTTCACGGCGCAACTCTGCCCGCGAGCGTGGAGCGAGGTCAAGCCGACCTTCTTCCTCTCTATAATGATCAACCTGCCGGCGCGCGCAGCGCGCCGGCCATGTCGACTCCGCCCCCCCCGATGCCGAGCGACCGCACACCCAACGAGGCGCGATCGCGCCGACGACGCTCCGGCGCGCGCGATCTGCTGCTCGTGGCCGCCCTCGCCTGGGCCGCTTACGGCTTCCTGCAGGATGTCGCCATCGCACACCACCGCGCGCGGCAGCCCCGCGGCCACAACATCCGGCGGCCGTTCCTCTGGCGCCCCACCGACGTGCAGCCGAGGCGGCTCAAGCGTTGTCTGCGCCGGCTCGTGCGCGACGTTCCCGAGGACACGAGGCTGGTCCTCTACGCGCCCTCCGACGAGGATTTCCGTTACAGGTGGGCGGCGTACTTCCTACCCGCTTACGACGTCGTCCCCCCGCTGGTGCCGCCCTCCGGGCCACGGCTCGCCGTCGGGCTACGCGAGGTGCCGCCGGACGGCACACGGCTGCGCGGTAACCGCGCCTGCGGCCTCTATCGCCTGCCATGAGCGCGCTGCCGATCGGCCTGCTGCTTCTCCTGCTGCTCCTCGTCGCCGCCGGCGCCGGCGTTGCCGTACGCGTACCGGCGAGCGCGCCGCAGCGGCTGCTGCTAGCCGTCCTCGGCGGCGCGGTGGCGCTGCATCTCCTGCTCACCTTCTACGACCTGGTGGGCATCCGGTGGTCGGTCCCCCTGCTCGTGTTCGGGCTCCTCGCCATCGCCGCGCTCGGCTGGCGGCGGCCGGCGCCGGCGCCGCCGACGCCGCGGCTCGGCTGGGGAGACGCCGTGGCGCTCGCCGGCTTCTCCGTCTTCGCCTGGTACGGCGTCGCCATGGTGTCGCTGCAGTCCGACTTCATCTGGCACTGGGGGATCAAGGCGCAGCGCTTCCTCGCCGTGCGCCACGTCGACTACGCGTTTCTCGCCCGGCCGTGGAACTGGATCTATGTTCCAGACTACCCGAACCTCTACCCGGAGCTCGCGGCGAGCGTGGCCATGCTCGCCGGCCGCTGGCGCGAGGTCGAGCAGCTCACCTGGTCTCCCGTCTGCCTCCTCCTGCTGTTCATCGGGCTGCGTGAGCCACTGGCCATGGCCGGCGTGTCGACACAGCGGCGACACGCGGTGGTAGCGACGATGGCGCTCCTCTGCTCCGCAGCCGCCATCGTCGTGGGGCTCGCCGGCGGGCCGGAGTGCCAGCTCGGTCTGACGCTCGTCGCCGCGCTGCCCGCGCTGCTGCGGGACCCCGACCCCGAGAGCGATCTCCAGGTCGGCGTGTGCGCCGCCTTCGCCGCCGCCAGCAAGCTCGAGGGCGTGGCGCTCGGCGGCTTCCTCGTCCTCGTGCAGCTCGGCCGCCACCTGTTGCGACGCCGGTGGCCCGGGCTGCCGTCGCTCGTGGCGCTCTGCCTGCTGCCCGGCGCCGTGGTGCTCCACTGGCGCCTGCAGGTGATCCGCCATCATCTCGAGGCCGTGTTTCATCGCGGCACCCCGACCTGGGAGCACGTGCAGCGCGGCCTGCCGGTGCTCGTCGGCGCCACCAGCACGCCCTCGTGGCACTACGCGCCGTGGCTGCTCCTGCTCGTGCCGCTGCTCCTCCGCTGGCGCCGGCTGCGCCCGATCGCCACCGTGCTGCTGCTGCAGGTGGCGATGTACATGTGGAGCTACGCCGCGCAGCCCGTCGACACGGTGGTGCTCATCTCCTCGAGCTGGGCGCGGCTGCTCTTCCACGTGCTGCCGGCGGCGCTGCTGGCGCTCGCCATCGCCGCGCTCGGCGACCGTGCCTATCTAGGCGAAGCTGCGCTCGCCCTCGGCGACGGCGGCGAGAGGTCAAGCCAGGGTCTCTTTCCTCTCTATAATGGTCGCGACAACTCTGAGCGGAGATATCCAGTCATGCATCGCGACTCCTTCCTTCCCGTCGCGCTCTTTGCAGGGGTCCTGACCTTCACCGCGGCCGTCGCCGCTCAGACCTTGGGTCCCAGCTACGAGACGCTCTTCGTCCAGGGCTCCGCCGCCTACGGCGCCGAAGACTGGTCCAGTTGCGCCGCGACCCTGGTGAAAGCAGCCGAGATGGCCCCCACGGAGCGCCAGGCGGCTCGGGCGTACTTCACTGCAGCGGCGTGCGCCACGGCGAAGGGAGAGAAGGACGCTGCCTTCGCCCTGCTGGAGAAGGCAGCCGCGAAATGGATTCTGTGGGAGGTAGACCCTTCCATCAGCGACGAGGAGCGCGTGCGGTGGGACGTGCCGCCACTCTCCGTGGCTCGGAAGAGGGCCGAGCAGTTGAACGCGGGGACGTTTCAGCCGCATTGAGTCTCATGAGCCTTCAGGATCTCGGTTGGGACGATTTCTTCGCCGCCGCCTTTCCTTCGCTCGCGGAGCAGGGCCTCGTCCCGGCCCGCGTCGTGGCACAGAAGGGTCTGTTCCAGGTCTCGACGGGAGAGGCCGAGCATTACGCCGATCTCGCCGGCAAGCTGCGCCACGAGCTCAAGGGACCGGGCGGAGCTTCCGGCTATCCGGCGGTGGGGGACTGGGTCGCGCTCCGTCCTCCCACTGGCGACGGGCGGGCACTGATCCAAGCCGTCCTCCCGCGCAAGTCGAAGTTCTCGCGCAAGGTGGCCGGCCAGCGCACCGACGAGCAGGTCGTCGCGGCCAACCTCGACACCATCTTCCTGGTCTCCGGCCTCGACGGCGACTTCAATCCGCGGCGCATCGAGCGCTATCTGACCGCCGCCTGGGACAGCGGCGCCCGGCCGGTGGTCGTCCTCAACAAGCTCGACCGCTGCGAGGACCCGGACGGCTGCCTCCTCGAGGCCGAGTCGATCGCCATGGGCGTGCCCGTCCATCGGGTCAGCGCCTTGACGGGAGAGAGCTGCGAGGAGCTCGCCGCCTATCTCGGCTCGGGGCAGACCGTCAGCCTCCTCGGCTCCTCCGGCGTCGGCAAATCCACCCTCATCAACCGCCTGCTCGGCCGGGAAGTGCAGCGCACGCGCGAGGTCCGTGAGGACGACGACCGCGGCCGGCACACCACCACCCATCGCGAGCTGTTCGCCGTGCCCGCCGGCGGCCTGCTCATCGACACGCCGGGGCTGCGGGAGATCCAGCTCTGGGAGGGAGACCAGGGCATCGAGTCCGCCTTCGCGGACGTCGAGTCGCTGGCGGAGAGCTGCCGCTTCGCCGACTGCCGCCACCACGGCGAGCCAGGCTGCGCCGTCGAGGAGGCGGCGGAGAGCGGCGTGCTGTCTCCGGAACGCCTGGAGAGCTACCGCAAGCTCCAGCGCGAACTGCGGCAGGTCCACCTCCGTCAGGACGCGCTCGCCCGCCTGCAGGAAAAAAGGAAGAACAAGAGCCTCCACAAGGCGGCGCGGGAGCACTACCGCCTGAAGCCGCGCGGGTGAGCGAATCCCTTTGACATCCCGCCGCTTTCCCTGCTACGGTGCGCGCGATGTAAGCGATTACACTCCGCCATGGACCCTCGCTTCCGCGCCGTCCTTCAAGCTCTTCGCCATCGGCTGATTCCGGCCGCGGTTCTTGTGGCGCTGTTGCTCGCAGACTGCGGAGCGCCGCCCGTTCCCGCACCGCCCCCACCGGTCATGGCCGAGCAGGGCAAGCCTCTCCTCGACGACCTCCAGGAGCGGACGTTCCGCTACTTCTGGGATCTGGCAAACCCGCGGAACGGCCTCGTGCCCGACCGCTGGCCGACGCCGTCGTTCTCCAGCATCGCCGCCGTCGGCTTCGCCTTGACCGCCTATCCCATCGGCGCCGAGCGCGGCTGGGTCACCCGGGAGCAGGCTCGCGACCGCGTGCTGACGACCCTCGACTTCTTCCTCACCGCGCCCCACGGCCCCGCGGCCAGGGGAATGACCGGGCACCACGGCTTCTACTACCACTTCCTCGACATGCAGACCGGCCAGCGGTTCGAGACCGTGGAGCTGTCGACCATCGATACCACCCTGCTCCTCGCCGGCGCCCTCTTCTGCCAGTCCTATTTCGACCGCGACGATCCGGGAGAGGCGGCGGTGCGGGCGAAAGCCGAGGAGCTCTACCGGCGCGCCGACTGGAGCTGGATCCAGCCGCGGACGCCGCTGGTCTCCATGGGCTGGACTCCCGAGAAGGAGTTCCATACCTACGACTGGCGGGGTTTGAACGAGGCGATGATCCTCTACGTGCTCGCCCTCGGCTCGCCCACGCATCCCATCGCGCCGGAGGGCTGGCAGGCGTACACCAGCACCTATAAGTGGGGAACCTTCTACGGCCAGGAGCACGTCAACTTCGCACCGCTCTTCGGCCATCAGTTCTCGCTGGTCTGGATCGACGGCCGCGGCATCCGCGACGCCTACATGCGCGAGCGGGGCATCGACTACTTCGAGAACTCGCGCCGCGCCACCCTCGCGCAGCGCGCCTACGCCATCGCCAACCCCGGGGGGTTCCGCGACTACGGCGAGAACGTCTGGGGGCTCACCGCCTGCGACGGTCCGCTCGACGAGGACCTCACGGTGCATGGCCGCAGAGTCCACTTCATGACCTATGCGGCGCGCGGCGCCGCCCTCGATGACATTCGCGACGACGGCACCATCGCGCCCACCGCCGCGGCCTCGTCCATCGCCTTCACGCCGGAGGTATCCATACCGGCGATCGAGGAGATGCACCGCCGCTGGGGCGAGCACCTGTTCGCGAAGTACGGGTTTCTCGATTCGTTCAATCCCACGCTGAACATCGCGATTCCGACGCACCATGGCCGGGTGGTGCCCGGGGTGGGCTGGTTCGACGGCGACTATCTCGGCATCGATCAGGGGCCCATCGTGGCCATGATCGAGAACCACCGCAGCGGTCTCGTCTGGCGGATGATGCGGAAGAACCCGCACATCGTCCGCGGCCTGCGCCGCGCCGGCTTCACGGGCGGCTGGCTGGAGGAACCGGCGCCGTGAGAGGGCCGCTGGCGATCGCCGCCGCGCTGCTCGCGGTCGGCTGTGGCCAGGGAGGCGCGGACGGGCGCACCACCGTTCGCTTCTGGGGGTTCGGCCGCGAGGGAGAAGTGGTGCGCGAGCTGGTGCCGGCGTTCGAGAAGCGTCATCCCGACATTCACGTGGAGGTGCAGCAGATCCCATGGACTGCAGCGCACGAGAAGCTGCTCACCGGCTTCGTGGGCGATGCCACTCCCGACGTCGCGCAGCTCGGCAACACCTGGATACCGGAGTTCGTCTCGCTGCATGCTCTGGCCGCTCTCGACGGGCGCATCGCGCGGTCTCCCGCACCCTACCGGAAGGACTCCTTCTCCGGCATCTGGGACACCAACGTCGTCGACGGCGAGACCTGGGGCCTGCCCTGGTACGTGGACACGCGCCTGCTCTTCTACCGCACCGATCTCGTGGCCGCCGCCGGCGGGCCTTGGCCGCCCCGGACCTGGAGCGAATGGCGCGAGGTCATGGCGCGGATCAAGCAGCGCGGCGGGCCGAACCGCTTCGCCATCCTGCTGCCCGTCGACGAGTGGACGCAGCCGGTCATCTTCGGCCTGCAATCCGGCGCCGAGCTCCTCTCCGGCGGCGGCCGGCACGGCGCCTTCCGCGATCCGCGTTTCCGCCGCGCCATGGCCTTCTATATCGACCTCTACACCTCGGGCCTGGCGCCGGCCCTCGACCTGCAGAGCGTGGCCAACCTCTACCAGCAGCTCGCCGAGGGTTACTTTGCGATGGTGATCACCGGTCCTTGGAACCTCGGCGAGTTCCACAGCCGCTTGCCGGCCGACATGCAGGACCGCTGGGCCACGGCACCGCTGCCGCCGCCGGAGGAGGGCATGCCCTATCCCGGCGTCTCCCTGGCGGGCGGCTCGAGCCTCGTCCTCTTCCGCCATGCCCGGCAGCCCGAGGCGGCCTGGAAGTGGATGGAGTACCTCTCCGAGCCGGCGCAGCAGGCGCGCTTCTATGAGCTCTCGGGGGATCTGCCGGGGCGGCGCTCGGCATGGAAGCTGGCAGGCCTCGCCGCGGACCCCCGGGCGGCCCCCTTTCTCGCCCAACTCGAGCATGTAGCCCCGACTCCCAAAGTTCCCGAATGGGAAAGGATCGCCACCCGCGTGGCCCAATGCGCCGAGCAGGTGATGCGCGGCGCTCGCGACCTCGACTCCGCGCTCGCCTCTCTCGACGCCGACGTCGACCGCATGCTGGAGAAGCGCCGCTGGATGCTCGACCGGGCGGCTGAGGAACGGCATTGACTCAAGACGAGCGTCTCGAGGAGCGGCGCGGCTCGCGCGCGGAGCGGTGGGCCGCCTGGGTGCTGCTCTCGCCCGCCCTCGGCGCCATCTTGCTGTTCTTCGCCGTGCCGCTCATCGCCGCGCTGCTCCTCTCGCTCACCGACTTCGACATCTACGGCCTGGCCGATATCCGGAACGTGCGCTTCGTCGGCGGTGAGAACTACCTGCGTCTGCTGGGCGATCCCCTGCTCTGGAAGGTGCTCCGCAATACCCTCGTCTTCGTCTTTCTCGGCGTTCCGCTGACGCTGGCGGTGGCGCTCGGGGGCGCGCTGCTGGTGCATTCGCGGCTGGCACGGCTGCGCGGCCTCTTCCGCACCGTCTTTTTCGCGCCGGTGGTCACCACGCTGGTAGCCGTGGCGGTCGTCTTCCGCTACCTCTACCATCCACGATACGGCCTCATCAACCAGATGCTGGGCCTGCTCGGCGTGCCGCCGATCGACTGGCTCGGCGATCCGGTCTGGGCGACGGTGGCCATAACGCTGCTCGCCGTCTGGCGCAGCTTCGGCTACGCCCTCGTCATCTATGTCGTCGGTCTGCAGGCGATCCCCCAGTCGCTCTATGAAGCCGCGCAACTCGACGGCGCCGGCGCCTGGCGTCAGCTCCGCGACATCACCCTGCCGCTGCTGCTCCCCACCACCCTGTTCGTGGCGGTGATCACCACCGTGAGCCTCTTCCAGATCTTCGCCGAGCCCTACCTGATGACGCGCGGCGGTCCGCTCTACGCGACGACTTCCATCACGCTGCTGATGTACGAGCAGGGCTTCCGCTGGTGGAACCTCGGCAATGCCGCGGCCATCGCTTTCGTGCTGTTCGCTTTGATCATCGCCGCTACCGCTTTACAAGTGTTGTTCCGCGGGAGACGCAGAGCGTGATCCGCCGGCGCGTGACGATGGCCGTCGTCAACGGCGTGCTGCTGCTCCTCGCGCTGCTCACCGCGTTCCCATTGCTGTGGATGATCTCCGCCTCCTTCATGCCCACCGGCGAGGCGATGTCCCTGCCGGCGCGCCTGCTGCCCTCGCGGCCGACGCTGGAGCATTACGGCACGCTCTTCTCCCGTCTCGACCTCGGCCGGACCTTCGGCAACTCGCTGTTCCTGGCGACCACCATCACGGCCGTTTCCCTGCTCTGCAATTCGATGGCGGGCTACGCCTTCGCCAAGCTGCGCTTCCGTGGCCGCGGCCGTCTCTTCGCCATCCTGCTGGCCACCCTGATCGTGCCGCCGCAGGTCACCGTGCTGCCGCTCTTCCTGGAGATCCGCTCGCTCGGCCTCGTCAACTCCTTCGGCGGCATTCTGGTGGCGGCGATCGCCACCGTCTTCGGCATCTTCCTCATCCGACAGTTCGCCGTCGGCATCCCGGACGAGTTGCTCGACGCTGCGCGCCTCGACGGCGCCTCCGAGCTCCGCATTTATTGGACGCTCGTGCTGCCCTTGTTGCGGCCGATCCTCGTCACCCTGGGCGTCTTTACGTTTCTCACTTCATGGAACGACTTCATGTGGCCCCTCATCGTGCTCACCGATCAGAGCAAATACACCTTGCCGGTGGCGCTCGCCAACCTCTCCGGCGAGCACGTGCTGGACACCGAGCTGATGATGGCGGGAGCGGTGGTGACGGTGCTGCCGGGCTTGCTCGTGTTCCTGGCGCTCCAGCGGCAATACGTCGAGGGCATCGTGATGGGGAGCATCAAGGAGTGAGCCCTCACTCCCCCAACCCCCTCTCTACCGACCCCTCCCTCCCCCCCTCACCGGGAGAGAGGGAGCTCAGGAAAATCTTTGCTGTCCTTGCCGTCCTTTTTGTCCTTGCCGCAGTCCCTCTCCTCGCACAGCCCCGAACTCTCGACAACTTCGAGGACGTCTCCCAGTGGATCGCCGCGCCGTCGGACGGCGTGGGGCTCACGCTGGCGAGCGACGGCGGCGCTCTCCGCCTCGACTTCGATTTCCATGGCGGCGCGGGCTATGCCGTGGCTCGCAAAGCCTTCGCCGTCGATCTGCCTGCCAACTGGCAGATCTCCTTCCGCATTCGCGGCGACGCGCCGGTGAACAACCTCGAATTCAAATTGATCGATCCCGGCGGCCAGAACGTCTGGTGGCTCAATCGCCGGAACTTCCAGTTTCCTCACGACTGGCGCGAGCTGCGAAATAAGAAGCGGCAGGTCGAGTTCGCCTGGGGTCCGATCGGCGGCGGTGAGATGAAACAGGTGGCCGCGATCGAATTCGCCATCACGGCGGGAGCGGGCGGGAAGGGCACCGTCTGGATCGACGATCTCACCTTCACCGAGCTGCCGCCCGAGCACCCCTATGACCGCACGCCCGCCGTCACCTCCGGCCCCGGCTGGACCGCTCTCGACTTCCTCGAATCGAGGGAGTACGGCGGCTTGGTGATCGATTGGAAACCGGGTGCCGACGCGTCGCGCTACGCCGTCGAGATCTCGGACGACGGCGAGACCTGGACGACGCTGCGTCAGGTGGAAGGCGGTAACGGCGGCCGGGATTACATCTACGCGCCGGAAACGGAATCACGATATCTGCGCGTTCGAAACTCCGCTGGCGGTCCGCGCAATATCGACGTCAAGCCTCTGGATTGGGCGCCGGCGATCAATGCGTTTTTCGAACAGATTGCCAAGGATGCACCCCGCGGCTCCTACCCCCGCGCGTTTTCCGGCGAGCAAGCCTATTGGACGGTGGTGGGCGTCGACGGTGACCTCGAGGAGGGGCTCCTCGGTGAGGACGGCGCCCTGGAGGTGGGGCAGGGAGCCTTCTCGATCGAGCCCTTCCTTTCTATTGACGGCGAGCTGGTCACCTGGAGCGACGTTCAAACACAACAGAGCCTGGCTGAGGGATACCTGCCCATCCCCACCGTGGTCTGGAAACGAGGCGATCTCTCGATGGAGATCACCGCCCTTGCCGAGGGAACGCCTGGCGATTCGCTGCTGCGGGCCCGCTACCGCGTCCGCAATGACGGTGGCGAGCGGCGACATGTCCGCCTCTTCTTGGCGATCCGTCCTTTCCAGGTGAATCCGCCGACGCAGTTCCTCAGCACGACGGGCGGCGTCGCAGCGGTCCGCGAGATCGCCTGGGACGGCCGCCGCGCCGTCGTCAACAACCAGCGGAGCGTCATGCCCGGCACCGCGCCGGCCGCCTTCGGTGCGACCTCCTTCGATGGGGGCGAGATCGTAGAGCATCTGCGGCAGGGGAAACTTCCCGCGGCGACTCGAATAACCGATTCGTTCGGCTATGCGTCGGGGGCGCTGGCGTGGGACCTGGAGGTGCCAGGGAAGGGGGAGAAGGCGGTGGAGATCACCGTACCGTTGGCCCTCACCTCCCTGGGGGTAGGGGGAGTGAGGGCTTCCTGGCACGACCGCGTCGACCTCCGTCTCCCGCCGGCGGCGGACCCGCTCGTCAAGACTTTCAAGACCGCCGTCGCCCACATCCTGATCAATCGCGACGGCCCCGCGCTGCAGCCGGGCTCGCGGTCCTACGCCCGCACGTGGATCCGCGACGGCGCCCTCGAATCCTCGGCACTGCTGCGCGCCGGCCATCCGGACGAGGTCCGCGCTTTTATCGAGTGGTTCGCGCCGTACCAGTTCGCGAGCGGCAAGATCCCCTGCTGCGTAGATTCCCGCGGCGCCGATCCGGTGCCGGAGAACGACAGCCACGGCGAATTCATCTTTCTGGTCGCCGAGTACTGGCGCTACACGCGCGATAGGGCGACGGTGGAGAAGGTCTGGCCGCACGTCGAGAAGGCGGTGGCCTACATCGATGAGCTCCGCCGCCAGCGCCGCACCGACGAGTACCGGCAGGGTGACAAGCTGAAGTTCTTCGGCCTCCTCCCCGAGTCCATCAGCCACGAGGGCTACTCGGCGCATCCCGTCCACTCCTACTGGGACGACTTCTTCGCCCTCAAGGGTCTGAAGGACGCGGTGGATCTCGCCCGGGTTCTCGGGAAAACGGAAGAAGCGGAGCGCTGGGGCGCCAGCCGCGACGAGTTCCGCACCGACCTCTACGCCTCCCTCGACCGCGTCATCTCCGGCGCCGGCATCGATTACATCCCCGGCTCCGCGGACCTGGCGGACTTCGACGCCACTTCCACCACCACCGCCGTCAGCCCCGGCGGCGAGCTGGCGAACCTCCCGCATCCAGTCCTCGAGCACACGTTCGAGCGCTACTGGCGGGAGTTCGTCCACCGCCGAAGCGCCACGGATTGGGAGGCGTACACCCCCTACGAGCTGCGCGTCGTCGGCACCTTCGTGCGCCTCGGCTGGAGGGACCGCGCCCACGAGCTGCTCGACTTCTTCATGAAAGATCGCCGGCCGCCCGGCTGGAACCAATGGCCCGAGGTGGTGCGCCGCGACCCGCGCGCTCCCGGCTTCCAGGGCGACCTCCCTCATACCTGGGTCGGCTCGGACTTCATCCGCTCCTTTCTCGATTTCTTCGCCTATGAGCGCGACGCCGATCAGGCGCTGGTGCTGGCCGCGGGAGTGCCCGAGAAGTGGTTGTCCGAACCGCAAGGTATCGCCGTCCGCGATCTACGGACGCCGTGGGGATCTCTGAGCTACACGTTGACGCGAAAAGGGGAGGGCGTACGCTATTCGATTTCGAGTGGCATCGAGATTCCGCCGGGAGGCATCGTGCTTTCCTGGCCGCTCCCTGGACAGCCAGCGGGCGGCCTACCGGTGGTGCGGCAGTTGCCGGCCACGGTCGATCTGGCTTCTCCCGCCCTCACCGGGAGAGAGGGGGCTTTAAAACGAAGAATCTTGGGTGTGAGGATGCGATGAAGACGGAAAGAAATGTGATGCAACCCGGCCGCTACGGCCACTTTTCGCCGGACGGCAACGAATACGTGATCACCGATCCCCGGCCGCCGCGGCCGTGGATCAACCTCATTGCCAATCCGCGCGCCGGCCTCGCCGTCTCGCAGACCGGCAGCGGCTTCTCGTGGATCGACAACTCGCAGCTTGCGGTGATCGTCCGCTGGCAGCAGGACCTCGCCGAAGACCGCTCCGGCCGCTTCCTCTATCTTTGGGACCGCGATTCCGACGACGTCTGGTCGCTGGCGCCCGCTCCCTGCTGGCCCGCCTACGATCGCTTCGCCTGCCGGCACGGCTTCGGCTACACCACGTTCGAGACCGAGTACCGCGGCCTGCGCGCGCGTTGGACTCTATCGGTCGATTCCGCGGCGGCGGTCGAGCTCTGGCGGCTGCGTCTCGAAGACATCTCCGGCCGGCCGCGTCGGCTCGCCGTCGTGGCCTATCTCGAGTGGAACTGCGGCGTGGCGCCTTCGCCGCGGCGCGAGTTCCAGAAGCTTTTTCTCGAAACCGGCTGCGACTCGGCCAGCGGCGTCATCACCGCCGGCAGCCATATGTGGGACGTGCCGTCCAAGCGCTGGGGGCACTGGAACCGCGGCTTTCCTTTCTGGAGCGCCTTCGCGTCCTCCTCGCAGCCGGCCGCGGCCGAAGGCGACAAGGGCGCCTTCCTCGGCCGCTGCGGCGACTGGAGCCGGCCCGCCGCCCTGCAGCGCGACGTGCCGTGGCCGGGGCTGTTCGGCCGTCACTACGACCCCGTGGCCGCGCTCCTCTGCGAAGTCGAGCTGGCGTCGGGAGAAGCCTCCGACCTCGGTTTCGCGCTAGCCACGGCTGAAGACCGAGACGGGGCGGCGGCCCTCGCCCGGCGCTTCGCCACGCCGGGAGCAATGGACGCCTCCCTCGCCGCCGCCGTCGCCGGCTGGCGCGAACGCCTCGCCGCGCACCGCATCCAGACCCCCGAGCCGCTCCTCGACGTCCTGACCAATGACTGGCTGCGTTATGAGGCGATCTCGGCGCGCCTGTGGGGCCGCGCCGGCTACTACCAACAGAGCGGCGCTTACGGCTTTCGCGACCAGCTCCAGGACTCGCAGGTCTGGCTCTCCATCGAGCCGCGGCGCTGCCGCGAGCAGATCGCCCTCCACGCCGCCCACCAGTTCGCCGACGGCTCCGTCTATCACTGGTGGCACCCGCTCTCCGAGCTGGGGCACGTCACCCGCATGACCGACGACCTGCTGTGGCTCGCCTTCGTCACCGCCAACTACCTTAAGGAGACCGGCGACTTCACCGTCCTGGACGACGCGGCGCCATATCTCGACGATCCGCAGCCGCACTCTCTTCTCGACCACGTCACCCGCGCCTTCACCCGCAGCTTCTCGCGCACGAGCTCGCGCGGCCTCCCTTTCATCGGCGGCGGCGACTGGAACGACGGTCTCTCGGCCCTCGGTCTGGAGGAGCGCGGCGAGTCGGTGTGGCTCGCGCAGTTCCTGGCCGGCCTGCTCGCCGACTGGAGCGAGATCCACCGCCGCCGCGGCGAGACGGCGCGGGCGGACGAGCTGGCGAAACGCCGCCAGGCGCTGGTGAACGCCGTCAACGAGCATGCCTGGGACGGCGGCTGGTACCGCCGAGCCACCCGCGACGACGGCTCCTGGATCGGCGGTGCCGAGTGCGAGGCCGGCCGCATCTTCCTCAACGCGCAGGTCTGGGCCGTCCTCAACGACGTCGCGCCGGCGGACCGTGCGGCCTCCTGCATGGCCGCGGTCGAGCAGCACCTGGTGAGCGAAGCGGGAGCCCTGCTCCTGGCGCCGGCCTACAGCGTGCCGGACGAGACCATCGGCTATATCACCCGCTACGCGCCGGGGCTGCGCGAGAACGGCGGCGTCTACACGCACGCCGCCACCTGGGCGATCGCCGCCGCCGCGAAGATGAAAAACGCCGAGCTGGTGGGCCGACTGCTCACCGCCATCAACCCCGCGAACAAGGATCCCGAGCGCTACTGGGCCGAGCCCTACGTGCTGCCGGGCAACGTCGACGGCCCCAGCTCGCCGTACCACGGCCGCGCCGGCTGGAGCTGGTATACCGGCTCCGCCGCGTGGCTCCCCCGGGTCATCGCGGAGTGGGTGCTGGGAGTCCGTCCCACCTGGGAAGGCCTCCGCTTCGATCCATGCCTGCCGCCGGCTTGGCGGAAGGCGGCGATGAAGCGTCCCTGGCGCGGCGCGCGCCTGACCGTCGAAATCGAGCGCGCGGCGGAGCTGGAGGATGGGAGCGTTGAAGTGACGGTCAACGGGGAGTCTCTCGTTGATGGCGTGCTCGGCGAGGTGCAGGCGGGAGCGGAAGTGGACGTGCGAGTTCGGTGCCGGTGAGCCTGACGTCAGATGTCGTGTTCGGTCCCCGCGTGGTTGCGATGTCAGGTTGACCCCGCCGCCCGCCGGCCGAGCAGCGCGGAAACCTCCTCGGCGAGGCGGGCGAGCGGCTGCGGCTTGGAAAGGAGACGGTCGGCGCCGATGGCGGCCAGCTCCGCCTCCACGTCGGGGCTGCCGTAGGCGGTGAGCAGGATCGTCTGCGTCTGGGGGCTGGACTCACGGATCCGCCGCAGCAGGTCGAGCCCGCCGCGCGGCTCGGTAGCGCCGAGGCGCAGATCGACGATGGCCAGCGAGTACGGCTGCGCGACGGCCAGCAGACGCTCGGCTTCCTCGCGGCTGCGCGCGCGGTCGACTTCATAGCCGGAGCGGACGAGAAAGTCCCCCATGGCGAAGAGGATGGCCTCTTCGTCGTCGACGAGCAGCAGGCGGTGGGGGAGGCTCATGCCTGGAACCGGGAGAGATCCACCCGGTACTCCTTGATCTTCTGGTAGAGCGTGCTGCGGGGGATGCCAAGGCGCTGGGCGGCTTGGACGACCCGGCCGCGTTCCTCCTCCAGCACCTTTTCGATCTGCAGCCGCTCGAGGTCCGCCAAGGTCTGCCCTGTGCCGCCGGCGGCGGCGGGCTGGCTCTCTGCCAGCACGGGGGTGAAGCGGAAGTCCGAGGCGTGGATCTCGTCCTTTTCGGCCCGCAGCACCGCCCGCTCGAGCACGTTGCGCAGCTCGCGGACGTTGCCCGGCCAGGTATAGCGGCGCAGGGCCTCCAAGGCTTCGGGCGTCAGCCGCCGGCCCGGCCGGCCGAGGTCGCGCGCGAGCTGCTGCAGCAGCCGCTGGGCGAGCAGGGGAATGTCCTCGCGCCGCTCCCGCAGCGGTGGCACGGCGAGAGGGAAGGTGCTGATGCGGAAGTAGAGATCGCTGCGGAAGCGCCCGTCGCGCACCAGCCGCGTCAGGTCCGCGTTGGTGGCGGCGATGAGGAACACGTCCACCTGGCGGTCCAGCACCTCGCCCATGCGGCGGAAGCGCTTCTCCTCCAGCACCTTCAGCACTTTGGGCTGCACGGCCGGGTCGAGGTCTCCCATCTCGTCGAGGAAGAGGGTGCCGCGGTGGGCCACCTCGAACAGCCCTTTCTTCTCGTTGACCGCGCCGGTGAAGGCGCCGCGGGCGTGGCCGAAGAGCTCGCTCTCCAGGAACTCCCGCGTCAGGCCGGCGCAGTTGAGGTCGACGAACGGCTCGTCCCGGCGCGGCCCCTGCTCGTGCAGCCAGCGCGCCAGCACTCCCTTGCCGCTGCCGGTTTCGCCCTGGATGAGGATCGGGCCTTCGGAGCGCAGCGCCACGGCGGCTTCGCGGGCCAGCTCGCGCACCGCCGCACTGGAGCCGACGAACGGGTCGATCTCCTCCCGCGATCCGCTCGATTGCCGCGCCGCCAGGCGCCGGCGGTTGCGCTGGTTCTCCAGAGCGCGCTCGACCACCACCGACAGCGCCGGCAGCTCGACGGGTTTGGTCAGGAAGTGCTCCGCTCCTTCCTTGATCGCCCGCACCGCCAGGTCGATCGAGCCGTGCCCGGTGAGGACGATGACCGGCATTTGCGGATCAGTCTCGTGCAGCTCCTTGAGCAGGTCGAGGGCATTGCCGTCGGGCAGCAAGTAATCGAGCACGACGGCGTCGGGGCGGGTGCGCTGGAACACCGAGCGCGCCTGCTCCAGGCTCTCCGCCTCGTCGACCTCGAAGCCCCGCCCTTCCAGGAAGTCGCGGATACCGAAACGGACGATCGGCTCGTCCTCGACGAGCATGATGCGGTCTCTGTTGGACACGGCTAAGGTTCCTCCGCCTGCCGCAGGCAGGGAAGTTCGAGATCGACCACGGCTCCTCCTTCGGGATGGTTGGCGGCCCGCAGCCGACCGCCGTGCCCTTCGACGACGCGCGAGACGATGGACAGGCCCAGGCCGGTGCCGCCGCTGCGGCGGGAGAAGAAAGGCTCCAGCACACGCGGCAGATCCGCCGGCGGGAAACCCGGACCCCGGTCCCGCACCGACAGGCGGACCCAGGGCCCGTCCTCGACGGTGAACGGGACGGACTCGATGGTCACCTGCCCGCCGGCCGGCGAGTGCTGGACGGCGTTCTCCACGACGTTCTTGAGCGCCTGCGTCAATTGATGCAGATCGAGCAGCACCGGCGGGCTGGCCGCTTCAGCGCGACGTTCCAACAAGACCCCCTGGCGCTCGGCCAGCGGACGGCAGAGCTCGAGGGCCCCGTCGACGGCCGCCGAGATGTCAAGCGGCGCCATCTCGAACCGCGCCGGCTTGCCGTAGTCGAGCAGGGCCTGCATCAGCTCTGTCATCCGACCGATCTCCGTCCGCAGCATGGGGAGATAGGGGCGGTGCTCGTCGCGGTCGCCGAACCGGCTCTCGAAAGCGTCGAGCACGGCGCTCATGCCGAACAGCGGATTGCGCACCTCATGGGCGACGCCGCCGACGACGGCGCCGAGCGCCGCCATCGTTTCGGAGCGGCGGAGCGACTCCTGCAGGCGCGCGGTCTTGGTGATGTCGCGCACCTGGACGATGACTTTGGATTCGCTGCCCGACGAGGCGACCGCCTCCACCTCCCAGGTCTTCTCGCGGCTCTCGTCGGTGGCCTCGCAGACCTCCGGCACGAAGCTCTCCAGCACCCGGCGCGCCAGCGCCGCCACCGTGGCCCAGGGCTGGCCGCTGCCGAGCTCCTCCACCGCGCGGCCGAGGATCTCGCGGTAGTCCTGGCCGAGCAGGTCGCGGGCGGCGCGGTTGAGCCGCTGCACGCAGCCGTCGAGGCCCACCAGCAGCACCGGCGAGCGGATGGCGTCGAACGTCGACCGCCACTCGAAGGCGGCCCGCTCGAGCGCGCGCCGCAGCCGCACCTGCTGCTCCTCGGCCTCTTTATGGCCGCTGACGTCGCGCGTCACCGCTACCCAATACTCGCGGCCGTTGCCCAGCGGTCGCCCCATGACGCGGAAGGTGGTCTCGGTCCAGAGATAACGGCCGTCGCTGCAGCGGAAGCGATAGGTGAGCACCTGGAACTCCGAGGAGTCGAGCAGCGCGCGGTGAATCCGCGCCGCGTTTTCCAGGTCATCGGTATGCATGAACTCGAAGATGGAGCGCCCCGCCAGCTCCTCGGGCTCGTAGCCGAGCAATCGCCGGCAGGCTCCGGAGACGAAGACGAAAGCGGTGTCGGGCGTATGGGTGGAGATCAGGTCCGAGGTGTTCGCCAGCACGAGCTGATGCCACTCGTCGCGCAGCGCCAGCTCCCGCTCCTTCTCCAGCCAGTCGGTCAGCGAAGCGGAAATTCCGTTGTCCGTCGGTCCGATTTTTGCCGGCATCACGGTACGTACCACTCAGGAATTAAGAAATAGTACTGCAACCGATACCCAATGGCCACGGGCCAGCGCCGGCCCGGAAGATAAAAAAAGGGGGGGCCTTGCGGCCCCCTATGAGAAGAGGGAAGGCACGTCTGCGGCGGCCGGCGAACAGCACCGCCGCGCTCCTTCTCTAGAAGCTGACCTTGAAGCAGGCGCAACCGTTCTGGCTCAGATTCCAGCCGGCCGCCAGCACGCGCACGATGGTTACGGTGCGCCATATTTTCTGCCTCTGCACGGGGGGCATATGGCGGCTGAAGAGCCAGAGGCCGCCGTAGAGGCCGGCGTTGAGCGCCAGCATCTTTTGCGCCGAAGGCTGCCGGCCCATGACTGGATTGCCTTCCTGCAGGCCGTTGCTCGAGCCGAGAGCGGACTGGGTGCTGGCAAGGTCCGCGACCGCCGCTCCAACCGCCGCGACCTCCCACCGAGAGCCCGCCGTCGCGCAACCGGAAAGCATTGTGATGATGACGAACAGAGCCGCGAGCTGTCTCATGATCTCCTCCTTGATCGGTCTTGCCGGGAGAGAAGGGCAAGGCCGATGCCAGAGGAGATAAAATGCTGTAACTAGCGGAAAACATGGCTCTTGGCGTCTTGGTTAGAGGTTTTTTCAGTGGTTTTTTGTCCGTTGTCTGGAAAGCTTCCGGATTCTGGAGACCCCGTTCAGGCGCTGATCGATTCTTTGTCCAGGATGGTGTCGAGCCAGACCTCCAGGCGCCGCTGTCCCAGGAACTCGAAGTCGACGAACTGCACGCCCATGCCGCGCGGCTGCCGCCAGCGGCGGCGCCAGCAGACGACGGCATGAGCGCGCACCGGCGCGCTGCCACTCTCATCGCGCGCGTGGAACTCCAATGCGATCGGCGTCCCCTCCGGGAAGGTATGGCGGGTGGCGATGAACATGCCGCCGAGGCTCACGTCGGCGGCGACCCCCTTCAGGTACTCCCGCTCGGTGCGGCCCAGGCTCAGCTCGTTGAACCGTACGCGGACTCCTGCCGCTAGGCGCCGGTACTGCCGGCGCTCCTCGGCGCTCGCCGCCATTGCAAGAATGCTGTCCTCCTCGCTCATCGGCCGGCTCCTCTCGGAAAAGGTCCGCCAGAGATGAGCAAGGCGCGGGCCACCCCCGAAAAGCCTGCTCGCAGAGGGAAAGGCAGACCCGTTGAGAGTGCGGCGTCTGAAATCGGGACGGGACGTCCAGATGCCAGATAGGATCTGCGCTCCTCCGCGCCGGAGGGGCACACCGGTTCGCTGCTGCGCTAGGATCGGGAGGTTCTTCCACCCATGCGCCTCGCCTTCTACAGCCCGCTGCCGCCGATGCGGTCGGGCATCGCCGACTACAGCGCCGAGTTGCTGCCCGCGCTCGCCGCGCACTGCGACATCGAGCTGATCGTCGACGACGGATTCCGGCCGGACTCAGGGGTGGCCGGCGGCTTTCCCGTCCACGGCAAGCGGGCGCTGCCGGAGCTGCTGGCGCGGGGCCGCTTCGACGCCGTCCTCTACCAGCTCGGCAACAACCGCGACTATCACGCCGGCATCTACAGTGCTTTGCTCGATCACCCCGGCGTCGTGGTGCTGCACGAGGCCGTGCTCCACCACCTGGTGCGCGATCTCACCCTTTACGCCGGCGATCCGGAGGCGTACGTCCGCGAGCTGCGCTACGCCTACGGGCGGACCGGCGAGGCCATGGCCCGCAGGTGCGTGGCGACGGGTGTGCCGCTCGATCCCTGGAGCTATCCCCTGTTCGAGCGAGCCGTGGACGCGAGCCGCGGCCTCATCGTGCACAACCGCTTCACCCGCGACCGCGTGCTGGCGAGCCGTCCGCTCGCCCGCGTCGCCGTCGTGCCTCACCACCTGAGCCTCGGCGCGCTGCCCGAGGAGTCGCCCGCGGCCGCGCGCGCGGCGTTGGGACTCGCGCCGGAAACCTTCGCGGTCGCCACGTTCGGCTTTCTCACCGCCGCCAAGCGACCTGGCGTGCTGCTGCGCGCCTTCGCGCGGCTGCGGCGGGAGCTCCCGCAGGCCCGGCTGCTGATCGCCGGCGAGGTCTCGCCCCATTTCGACTTTGACCGTGTCTTGGCGCCCGAGCTGCGGGAGGGCGTCACCGTCACCGGCCGGCTCGGCCTCGATCGCTTCCTTCTCTATATGCAGGCCTGCGACGTGGCGGTGAACCTGCGTCATCCCACGGCCGGCGAAACCTCGGGCACCGTGATCCGCCTGCTCGGCCTGGGCAAGCCCTTGATCGTCAACGACACGGGCGCGTTCGCCGAGATCCCAGACGACTGCTGCGCCAAGGTCGGCGTCGACGAGGCGGAGGAAGAGCTCCTCTTCGCCTACCTGCGCCGGCTCGTCGCGGACGAGCCCCTCCGCCGGCGCATGGGCGAGAACGCTCGCCGGCACGCGGCCGCCGATCACTCGCTCGCCGGCTCCGCCCGCGGCTACGCCGAGCTCCTCCGCGAGGTCGTGGAGACCGGCGCCCGCCCCTTCCGTGCCGTGCCTCCCCTCGCTCCCTACCCGGAAGAGGACCTCCTCTCCGATCTCGTCCGTGACGTCACCGCCGACCTGACGGACCT
Source organism: Thermoanaerobaculia bacterium (assembly GCA_036002325.1). Lineage (GTDB taxonomy): Bacteria > Acidobacteriota > Thermoanaerobaculia > Multivoradales > UBA5704 > DATARR01. The sequence continues at coordinate 117,500 of DASYTJ010000067.1, forward strand.
CGGCGCTGAAGAAGGGGATGAGGATCCGCTGCGCGAGATCGCGGCAGCGGTGGTGGAGCTGGACCTGGACCGACCGTAGTTGGCCCGGCGCTTCCGCACCGGGCTGAAACGTCGCTCCTTCGGAGCGAATCGCCCTGAGGCGACGTCTCGCTAGACCGGTGCGGAAGCGCCGGGCTCCAGCGCCTGCCGCACCGCCGCCAGCAACGCGGAGCCGCTGAACGGTTTGGCGAGGACGACCGCGGCGGAGCCCTCGGCGGCAGCGGCGGGCGCGGCGGCTTCGCCGGTCAGGACGGCGGCAACCCCTTCACGCAATCGCCGCAGCACCCGCAGAGCTCCCGGGCCGTCGAGATAGGCGAGGTCGGCGGCGAGGACGACGGCGGCGACGGCCGGAGCATCCCGCGCGAAGAGGGCGATCGCTTCAACCCCGTCGGCGGCCGTCTCGACCCGGTAACCCTGGCTCTCCAGAATGCCCGCCACGGCTTCGCGCACGGCGGCGTCGCCGTCCACCACCAGGATCAGCTCGCCCTGCCCCTGACGCGCCGCGGCGGCGGTGGACTGCGGCACGCTCGGGGAGTGGACCGCCGGCAGATAGACCCGGAAAGCCTGGCCCCCGTCCGCTGGCGCCACCGCCTCGGCGAAGCCGCCGCAGGCCGCGGCGGCGGCCGCCACGGACGGCGGGAGGGCCCCGACACCGGTGCTGCGCGCCACCTCCAGCACCACGTACGGTCCGGCCACCGCGCCGGAGCGCTGAGCGGCGGAGACCCCGTCGAGGGCGTCGTTCCACGCCCCCAGGCTCAGCTCGCCGCCCGCGGCAGTCAGGGCGTCGCGGGCGTCGAGGCAGAGGTCGAGGAGAAGACGGTACAGCCGCAGGGGATCGCCCTGCAGCATCCCGAGATCTGAAGGGAACTGGCTGCTGATGCCGATCGACGCCGGAAAGATGGCGCGCGCGGTCCGCTGCAGGTCGCACAGGAGGTACTTCGGCTGGAAGACCGTCGCCTCTTCCTCGCGGCCCCGGGCCAGCCAGAGGAGCTGGCGGCCGAGGGCGACCCCGCGGCGCGCGGACTCCTCGAGGGCGGCCAGGACGCTCTTTTCCCGCTCGCGGGTGCAGCTCTCGCCGAGCAGGTCCACCATCATCAGAACCGCCGAGAGCACGTTGTTCAGGTCGTGCGCCAGGCCGCCGGCCAGGGCGGGCAGCGCCTCGGAGCTCCCGCTGCGAGGAGGCTCGCCGGCTGTATCGGCACCGTTCACGCCATGGTGAATCATTGCTTAAATACCTGTCCGGCAATGATTTGCCGGATCCTTCCCTTCTGCTACAAGAGGACTGAAACGCGATATTATCATTTCTTTGATGCCGTCTTTCCTGTCCCGAGCGCGAACTTTGGCACCGGTGACACCTGAGCAGGAATCGCTGAACCGCGTCCTCGCCGGCGTGGCCGTCGATCCCTTCTTCTTCCTGGTCGAGAACAGCCGGGACGCAGCGTTCATCTCCTCGCCCGCGATGGAGGGTCTCTACGTCAACGCCGCCTGGGAGGAGATCTGGGGCCTGGGCCGGGAGAGCCTCGCCGAGCGGCCCCGAGGCTGGATAGAGGCGATCCATCCCGAGGACCGTGGCTGGCTCAGCGACAGCGCGGAGAAGATCGGCGGCCACTGGACCGCGGAGTTCCGCGTCGTACGGCCGGACGGATCGGTGCGCCGGGTGCGATCGCGCAGCTTTCCCATCCTGGACTGCGAGGGCCGGCTCCACCGGGTCATCGGCTTCGCCGAGGACGTCACCGAGCGGTGGTTGCAGGAGGAGTCGCTGCGGGAGGCCAAGCTCGCCACCGAGCGGGCCAACCGGGCGAAGAGCGAGTTCCTGGCCAACATGAGCCACGAGCTGCGCACGCCCCTCAACTCGATCATCGGCTTCTCCGAGCTGCTCGCCGACGGCACCTTCGGCGGTCTGAACGAGCGGCAGGCTGGCTACCTCGACAACATGCTGGCGAGCGCCCGGCACCTGCTGGCGCTGGTCAACGATCTGCTCGACCTGGCGCGGATCGAAGCGGAGCGCATCCACCTGGAGCCGGCCGAACTCGACCTGTCGTCGCTGATCGGTGATCTCGTCGGTTCCATGGCGCCGCTGGCCGAGAAGGAGGGCATCTGCCTCGCTCTCGAGCTGGAGGAGGCGTTATCCGTCGTATGGGCGGATCCCCGCCGCATCAAGCAGGTGGTCTACAACCTGCTCTCCAACGCGCTCAAGTTCACGTCCGCAGGCGGGCGGGTGACCGTGCGGGCCGGTGCCCGGGATGGCGGCTTCCGCATCGCCGTCGCGGACACCGGCATCGGCATCCGGCCCGAGGATCGGGAGCGCCTCTTCCAGGTGTTCGAGCAGGCCGACTCCTCGTCGACGCGTAGCAAGCGGGGGTCCGGTTTGGGGCTCGCCCTCAGCCGCCGCCTGGTGGAGATGCACGGCGGCCGCATCTGGGCGGAGAGCGCGGGCGAGGGCAAGGGCAGCACCTTTATTGTCGAGATCCCCGGATCGATGCCTTGAGCGACGCCAAACGCATCCTGGTGGTCGACGACGTCGATCAGAACCGCATGCTCCTGGAGGGCATGGTGGAGTCGCTCGGTTACGAGGTGGAGACAGCCTCCGACGGCATGGAAGCGCTGGCCAAGCTGCCGCTGGACGTCGACCTCATCCTGCTCGACGTCATGATGCCCGGCATCGACGGCTACGAGGTGGCGCAGCGGGTGCGGGCGAACGCGGCGTTCGCCGACCTGCCGATCATCATGGTGACGGCGCTCGACAGCCGCGAGGACCGGGTGCGCGCCGTGCAGGCGGGGGCCAGCGACTTCATCGCCAAACCGGTCGAGAAGACGGAGCTGCTGGTGCGGCTCGCCTCGCAGCTCCGGCTCAAAGAGGCCCAGGACGCGCTCAGGCGTTCGCAGGCCGAGCTGGAGCAGAAGGTGGAGCAGCGGACCCAGGCCCTGCGCCTGGCGCTGCAGACGGCGGCGGAGGCGCAGCACAGGACCTACGAGGCCCACCTCGACACCATCCAGCGCCTGGTGTGGGCGGCGGAGTGCAAAGACCGCGACACGGCCGAGCACATCCAGCGCATGAGCCAGTTCGGTCTGGTGCTAGCGCGGGCGCTGGGGCTGCCGGCGGCGCAGATCGAGATCCTCCGCCACGCCATTCCCATGCACGACGTCGGCAAGATCGGCATCCCCGACTCCATCCTGCTCAAGCCGGGGAAGCTGACCGCCGAGGAGCGGCAGGTCATGAGCTCGCACACCGTGATCGGCGCACGCCTGCTCGCCGGCTCGCCGTCGGAGCTCCTGCAGGCCGGCGAGGTCATCGCCTTGAGCCATCACGAGCGGTGGGACGGCAGCGGCTACCCGAAGCGGCTGCGCGGCGAGGAGATCCCGCTCCCGGCCCGGATCTGCGCCCTGGCCGACGTCTTCGACGCGCTCACCTCCGACCGGCCCTACCGGCCGGCGCTCACCAACGAGGCGGCTCTGGAGCTGATGCGCGAGGGACGCGGCAGCCAGTTCGATCCCCGCCTCTTCGATGTCTTCCTGGCCCACCTCGACGAAATCTTCGAGGTGCAGGCAAGCTTTCAGAGAAACGGGTGGCCGAAATAAGCCCAGCTCAGTTCACGGTCCTGCCTCACGCGACCTCAGCCCAACCCCTCTCCTGAAGGAGAGGGGCCTGATTGATTCTTCGTTCCCCCTCTCCTTTAGAGCGGGCAATCCGCCAGAAATAAAAAAGGACCGGCGCTGGACCGGTCCGAAGAACAACAGGAGAAAACCCCTCCCGGCGTGGGAGGGCTCGCGCGCCTACTTGCGAGTCCGGACGCGCACCACGTTGCTCGTGCCGGCTACCGCTCCCCCGGCGTCGAGGGCGGTGATGCGCAGCGTCAGGCTCTGGTTGGGCTTGAGGCCCTTGATCGTCGCTTCCGTGTCGCTCCCCGGCACTGTCTGCAGAGCCTGGAAGAGCCCCTTCTTCTTCTGCAGCTCGACGCGGAAGGAATCGATGCCGGAGAAGGAGCTCGTCCACGAGAGCCGGACCTCCGTCCGCGCGGGGCTCGCCTGCAGCTTGAGGTCGCCGCCCGCCGCCGGCGGCGGCGCGGGCTGGAAGCTGCCGTCGCCGTAGAACGTCGAGGCCCCCATGCGGTCGTCGTTCCCCAGCCGGGCGCCGCGGCCGTCGTTATGCGCCTTGGCGAACATCAGGGCCTGCGAGTCGGTGGCGTGCCCGAAGCCGAGGGTGTGGCCGAGCTCATGCGCGAACACCTCCGCGGCTCCCTCCGGATTGTTGCGGAAGAAGCACTCGGTGCCATCGTTGGTTACCACGTCGGCCTCGAAGCTCTCGTGGAACGCCTGCCCGCGGAAGGTGCGGGTCGAGGCGTAGAAGTAGGCGCCGCCGAGGGCCACCACGCCGCCGGTCTTGCAGTCGTAGGTGCCGGGCACCTGGCCGTTGGGATCGTTGAACAGGAGGGCGTTGACCTTGTCGCTGGTGCCCAGGCCGCCGCCGGCGCCGGTCGTCCCGGCGTAGGCGTAGAGGATCGAGCTGGTGGAATCGTTCGTCCAGGCGTCGAGCGCCGCCTGGAAGCTGGCGATCGCCTGGCTCAGCTCCATCCCCGGCTGGCCGGCGGAATGGACGCTCCAGGCGACGCTCTTGCCGGCGTCGAAGTTGAACCAGCGCGCCGGCACGTTGTCGGGCGTCGGCAGCGGCGTGAAGGCCTTGGCGAGCGGGCGCGAGGCAGCCGCCGGCCGCGCGATCCAGTAGTCTGCCGGCCGTTCGATCCCGGCCGCCCGATCGGCGAGCCAGGCGGCGAAGCGGCCGAGGTCGCGCACGGCCTTCCCCGCGCTCGCGGCGCCGAGGCGGTGCGCCTCCGCGAGGTCCTGCTCGGCGATCACCGCGCCGCCGGCAAGGCGGGCGTGAAAGGCGCCGAGCATCAGGTGAAGGATGCCGAAGGTGCCGTCGGCGCCGGGCGCGAGGAAGAGCAGGGCCTCCTCTCCCGATTGAAACTCGGGAGCACCCCACACCTTCAAGCCCACGCCGTCTGCGCGCAGGCCGCCGGGAACCCGCACCACGACGGTGCTGCCCGGCAGATAGCCCTGCACGAGCTCGTCCACCTCGACGAGGTAGTCGGTCGCCGGAGCGCGGTTGGCGGGCCCCGCCTCGCTACCGATCACGGTGACGCGGGCGACCGCGGCGGCCTGGCTGGCGAGGGTGGAATCCGGGACCGGGACGTAGGTCGTGGCCGACGCCGCCGAGACGGCGGCGAGCATCAGGAGGCAGGTGGCGGCGATTCTCTTGGCGTTCATGGGTTTTTCCCTTTCGCGTGTCTTCGTTCCTGCCCGGCCGCTTAGGGCAAGGGCGGTGCCAGCCCATAAACCCTTTGTTTTCAGTGGAGAAGAGAGTTGGCGCGTCTGCTGTTCGGACTGCGTCCAGATGCTGGACGCCTCGTCGCGGCGCGGTACGGTTCTTGCTCGCCAGGAAGGCAGCGGCCTTTCCGGCTGCGCGCGGAGAGAGGAGCCTGAGATGCAACCCGTTTACGAACGCCGGTCGTCAGGCGGCGGCAGAGGCCGTCTGATCATCGCTTTCGTCATGGCTGTGCTGGCGATCGCGGGATACTACGGAACGCGCAGCTTCAATCCCGTCACCGAGGAGGTGCAGCACGTCGACGTCACGCCGGAGCAGGAGGTGGCTCTCGGGCTGCAGGCCGCGCCCGAGATGGCGCAGCAGTTCGGGGGCCTGCATCCGGACCAGCAGGCGCAGCAGCTCGTCGACCGGGTCTGCCATGAGCTGATCATGCGTACGGCCGCCAAGGACACGCCCTACGAGTTCGACTGCCACGTGCTAGCCGACGAGGAGACGATCAACGCCTTCGCGCTGCCCGGCGGCCAGGTCTTCATCACTGCCGGGCTGATGGGCAAGCTGCAGACCGAAGGGCAACTCGCCGGGGTGCTCGGCCACGAGATTGGCCACGTGGTGGCGCGGCACGGCGCCGAGCATATTGCCAAGGCGCGCCTCACCGAGGGCCTGACCGGCGCCGCCGTCATCGCCACTTACGATCCGAACGATCCGGCGAGCCGGCGCAACGCCGCGGTGGCGGCGCTCATCGGCCAGTTGGTGAACATGCGTTTCGGCCGCCAGGACGAGCTGGAGGCGGACGGCCTCGGCGTGCGCTTCACCTCGGAGGCGGGGTATGACCCGCGGGCCATGATCGAGCTGATGCGGATCCTCGAGCAGGCCGGCGGCGGCGGCCGGCAGCCGGAGTTCTTCAGCACCCATCCCAACCCGGCCAATCGCGTCACCGCCATTCAGGCGGCGATCGAGAAGCGGTTCCCGCAAGGCGTGCCGGAGGGGCTGAAGGGATAGGCCCCCTCAGCTCCCCGGCCCTCCTCTCCCCGAGGGAGAGGAGGAGAAATTGATTCCGCCTCTCCAAAAGGAGAGGGAGGGAATCGACGTTCAAAGGGTCGGGCTGAGGTCTAGCTGCAGCCGGGCTGCTTGAAGCTGCCGATGCGGGTCTTGAAGTCGAAGCTGCCATTGTTGGCGTAGTACTCCGTCGTGTACCAGAAGGTGCAGCCGTCCGCCGGATCGAGGCTCATCGCGGAGTAGTCGCCCCAGCGGTTGAACGAGGATTGTTGCACTCCGGCGCCCGCCTGCAGGGTGACCTCGGCGCCCATGGTGCCGGGCGGATCGCCGGCCGCGCGGGTGACGTAGCGGATGGCGGGCTGGACGTCGCGGCTCGACACGCTGTAGCCCACGGCGATGGCGCCTTGCTTGTCCATGGCGATGCTGGGCAGCCAGCGGTGGTCCTTGCCGGCTGAGATGGTCCCGGTGTCCTGGAGGAACCAGCCGCCGCCGGTGTTGCGCAGCTCGGCCCAGCGGACGCCGGCGAGGCTGTGGCCGCTGACGTCGACCGTGTGGCTGATGACCAGGCTCTCATGGGTGCCGAAGTTGCGGTACATGGCGCGGTACATGGTGAACTGGCCGAGCACGTCGAGCCTCTCGCCGGGACGCGGCTGCGGCACGCAGGCGCTGTTGAACCGGCAGAGCTCGGCGTCGAACTCGGGCGCGGTGACCTGCGACAACGAGATGAAGGTCGAGCTGCCGGGGCTCGTCCAGTTGACGCTGAAGGCGAAGAGGCGGTAGCCGTCCGGCCCCGAGCCGGTGCCCCAGGTCTCGTCGTCCCAGGCCTGGATGAAGGTGTTGGGAGCGCCGGAGGCCGGCGCCGTGCCGCCGTCGAAGTGCGCGGGCTGCATGCTGAAGTAGCACTCGGTGCCGCAGCCGAGAGGACCGAACTTCACCATCTGCGCCGAGAGGCCCGCCAGCATACGGCTGCGCTCGAAAGCCACGGCGATCACGCCCTGGAAGCCGCTGGTGAACTCGTTGGCCGTGATGTAGTAGCCGTCCGGCCAGACCCCCATCTTCGGATAATCGTTGGTGCGGCCGGGGCTGACCACGAAGTCGTAGCGGTAGAACGAGCCGGCCGGATCGCTGCTCGTCGAGACCGCCACGCACTGGTGGCCGTTGGAGCCGAGGGCGAACTGGCTGATCACCCAGCGGTCCGCCGCGTCGTCGTAGACCACGGTGGGATCGCCGTCGTTGTGGGTCTGGCAGTCACCGCCGAAGCCGGCCCACAGGTTCTGGATCGGCACCGGGCCGAAGAGCTTGGTGCCGGCCTTGTCGTAAACCGCGTACAGGGTATTGATCGTCTGCACGATGCGGGTCAGGCCGACGTCGGCGTTGGTATCCGGAGGCACCACGCGGCCACCGAGGACCGCCGCGTCGTCGTCGGCGCTGAGACCCTCGAAAGTCAGCGTGGGCGAAGGGGTGGCCGCGACCGGTGCGCCGCTCTGGATCAGCGGATCCGGGAGCTCGGGCGTGGGATGGAACCGCCCGGCGACGTCGGGCAGCCGGTAGGGGATCTCCCGCTCGGCTTGCGGCGCGCCGGATTTGAGCGTCAGGTGCTGCAGGTCACGGAACGGCGGCGAAACGTCGTGCCGGACCGCTCTGGACACCTGGGGCCGCAGGTCCGAGAGATCCACGGCTTGCAGGACGGAGGGCGCCAGCGCCGCCGCCAGCGCCAGGACGGCGAGGAGCGTTCTTCTCATCTCATCTCCTTTCCTTCGGTCGAAGATTGGATCGAAGACGGCCGGTGTACGGAATGCCGGCCGAGGGCTCGTGGATGGGGCGCGCTGCATGGGAACCACTGAAAACTGCGGCCAGAGACGATTGTACAATGCCCATGCCATCGCCGCGCCGTGGCCCCCAAGAGCCTGTGAATTTTCAGCGGTCTGGCGGCGAGGGCCGCTGCTCACCAGGTCAGCGTCACCTTGTTCAGCCCACGCGGCGTCTCGGTGTCGCGGCCCATGGCGCGCGCCAAGTGATAGCTGAACAACTGAGCGGCGACGATCGCTGGGAGCGGCAAGAGCCACTCGGGCAGGCCGCCCGGCAGCCGCAACGGCGTGCGCGCCAGGGCAAGAGCCTCCTCCTTGTCCGACAGGGTGATGAGATCGACGCCGCGCTCCTCCACGAGCGTGCGGAGCAGCGCCACGACGTCGGCGTAGACGGCGCCGCCGGGGACCACCGCGAGCACCGGGAATCCCGGCGCCGCCATCGCGACCGGCCCGTGGCGGAAGTCGGCCGCTGAGTAGGGCTGCGCCACGATGTAGGTGAGCTCCTCGAGCTTGAGCGCCCACTCACAGGCGGTGGCGTAGTGGAAGCCGCGACCGAGGACGACGCACTGCGTCATCGGCGCATAGTGCGATGCCGCCGCCATCATCGCCTCCTCGAGCTGCAGCGTCGCAGCGACCACCTGCGTCACGCCGGTGAGGGCCTCGCGATCCTCCTCGCCGCCGGGCAGCGCCGCCGACAGCAGGGCCACGGCGAGCAATTGGCTGGTGTAGGTCTTGGTGGCAGCGATGGCCCGCTCCTCGCCGGCGCCGGTGGGGAGCACCCACTCCGCCGCCGCAGCGAGGCGCGATCCCGGGTCGTTGGTGATCGCCAGAGTGGGCGCGCCCTGGCGCCGCGCCTCGGCGAGCACGCCGACGATGTCGGGCGACTGGCCCGACTGCGAAATGCCGACCACCAGCGCGCCGGCGAGCCGCGGCGGGCGCGCGTAGTGAGTGAACAGCGACGGCGTCGCGAGCGCCACCGCGAGACGGTTGCGCGCCCCCCAGAGGTACTGCGCGTAGAGCCCGGCGTTGTCGGAGCTGCCGCGTGCCGCCACCAGCACCCAGGCCGGCTGCCGCGCCGCGATCGCCGCCGCGACCTCGGCAACGTGATCCGTCTGGGTGCGCAGCAGCCCCTCAAGCACCGTCGGTTGCTCGTGGATCTCCGACCAGAGGCTCATGGTCTAAGGGGCTCAAGCAGGGGCGCCGTCGGTGGCGTCGATCCAGAGGGCGGCGGCGCCGAGGATCGCCGCATTCTCCACCGCGCTGGCGGCGATGCGCAGCCGCTCGACAACGTGCGGCCAGGGGTACTCCCGCAGGCGCTCTCGCATGGAGCGTTCGAAGAACCTCAGCGCGGCGCTGATCGAGCCGCCGAGGACGATCAGCTCCGGGTCGTAGGCGTAGAGCGCCATCATAACCGCGTGGCCGAGCTCGTGACCGAATTGCCCGAAGAGCTCGATCGCTGCGGCGTCGCCGGCCTTGGCGCGGTGGAAGGCTTCCTCGCCGCGGATGCCGGCCACGCGCTGGAAGAAGGCTCCCGAGCAGTAGTGCTCGATGGTGTGGTCGCGGTACGGCATGGCGCCGAGCTCGCCGGCGCCGCAGTTGGCGCCGCTGTAGAGCCTGCCGTCAATGACCACACCGGCGCCGAGGCCTGTGCCCAGCGTCAAGCCTACCAAATGGCGGCAGCCGCGGCCGGCGCCGAAGTGCAGCTCGCCGACGGCGAAGGCGTTGGCGTCATTGTTGACGTGCACCGGCACCCCGTAGCGCCGCTCGAGCTGCTCCCGGAGCGGCACGGCCTGCCAGGAGGGGATGTTCTCCACTCCGTAGACGACGCCACGCTCGAGATCGACGACGCTCGGCACGCCGCAACCGATGCCGGCGACCTCGGCGTCGAAGAGGCCGTCGATGGCGCGGTAGAGCTCGCCGGCGACCACCTCCGCGGAGCTCCGGCCGGAGATGGGCGAAGCGGCGCTGCGCTCCACGATACCGGCGCGCACCTTGCCGACGCGCACCTGAGTGCCGCCGAGGTCCACCCCGAGGATCGCCGCGCCGTCGCCCGCCACCGCCGTTTGCGGCGGTCCGCTCGAACGCGGCTGAGGGGCTTCGGGCTCGGGCAAGGCGGTCCTCTCTGGCGGTTGGAGGGGCCGGAATCCAGAGATCCGCGGCCCATTGCTGAATCGTTTTACTAGTGATAACATGCCGCCATCGAGGGTGTCAAGCATACGGGACCTGCGGAGGTAGATGTCACGATGGGCGACAGCGACGTCAAGCCGGTGAGGAAGCGCGGCCCGCGACGAAGCGAGGGCGGCGCGGTGACGCTGCGCCACGTCGCCGAGCGCGTGGCGCTCTCGCCTGCCACCGTCTCCATGGTGCTCAACCAGGCCCCGGCCGCCGCGGCCATTCCCAGCGAGACCCAGGAGCGGATCTTCGCCGCCGTCCGCGAGCTCAATTACCGGCCCAACTATCTCGCCCGCTCCCTGCGCAGCCGCCGCACCTACTCCGTCGGCGTGCTGGTGCCCGAGATCAGCGAGCCCTACGCCGCCGAGGTGATGAGCGGCATCGAAGGGCACCTGCTCGAGACCGGTTACCACTACCTGGTGGCGAGCCACCGCCGCTCCAACGCCAGCCTGCTGCACGAGTACATCGATCTCATGCGCGACCGGGCGGTGGAGGGCCTGATCCTGGTCGCCAGCGAGCTGCGCCAGCCGCCGGCGCTGCCGGCGGTCGTGGTGTCCGGACACGTGCCGCTGCCCGGGGTGACCAACGTGGTGATCGACCACGACCGCGCCGCCGCCGACACCCTCGGGCATCTCGCCGCGCTGGGGCACCGCCGGATCGCATTCTTCAAGGGGCAGCCGGGCAGCGCCGACACCGACGACCGCTGGCGCGCCATCGCCGAGGCGGCGCAGGAGCTGGGGCTCGTCGTCCGGCCGGAGCTGACGGTCCAGCTCTCGGGTGAGCCGTCGCTCGCGACCTTCTCGCCCGCCGATGGCTACGAGGAGGGGTACACCTTCGGCCGCACCCTGCTCGAGCGCGGAGTCGAGTTCACAGCGCTGTTCGCCTTCGACGACGTCTCCGCCATCGGCGCCATCCGCGCCTTCCTCGACGCCGGGCTGCGAGTTCCCGAGGACGTCTCGGTCGTCGGCTTCGACGATATCCAGAGCGCCGCCTACCACAACCCCAGGCTCACCACGGTGCGCCAGCCGCTGCGCCGGATGGGAGAGATCGCCGCCCGCATCCTGCTCGGCCGGATCGGCGGCGAGCAGGCCGGTGCCCAGCCCTTCGTCACCGTCGCGCCGGAGCTCGTGGTGCGCGGCTCGACGGCTCCGGCTCCGCGGCGCCGGGCGAAGAGAGAACGCTGATGACGGGTCACCAGGCCGTCCGGGCGTTCGCTTGCCTGCTCGGCGCCCTCGTGGCGCGGCCGCTCTTGGCTCACCCCACAACGACAACGGAGAGCCTGCGCAACGGCTGGCAGCTCCGCAGCTCGGCGGAGGTGATGGCCGGCGGCGCCGAGATCTCGCGCCCCGGCTACCCCACCACCGGCTGGACGGCCGCCACCGTGCCCACGACGGTGCTCGCGGCGCTGGTGGCGAGCGGCGAGTACCGCGATCCCTACCATGGCCGCAACCTCGAGAAGATCCCGGTGGACCGGTTCGCGGTGCCCTGGTGGTATCGCCGCGAGATCGTCCTCGGTGATCGCGAGCATGCGACCGCCTCGTCGCGGCTCGTCTTCCACGGCGTCAACTACAGCGCCGAGGCGTGGCTCAACGGGGAGCGGATCGCCGGGCGCGGCCAGCTCGCCGGCGCCTTCCGGCGCTTCGACCTCGACGTCACCGGCCGCCTGCATCCCGGGAGCAACACCCTGGCGGTGCTCGTCCATCCGCCGCAGCCGGGGGACTTCACCCTCGGCTTCGTCGACTGGAACCCCGAGCCGCCCGACCGCAGCATGGGGATCTGGCGCGAGGTCGAGCTGCGCCGCACCGGTGCCGCCTCGCTGGAGGACGTCTTCGTGCGCAGCGGCTTCGACGTCGCCAATCCGGCGACCGCCGACCTGACGATCGAGGCGCGGCTGGTCAACCACGGCGATGCGCCGTTCCCGGCGCTGCTCGTGGGAAAGCTCGCCGACGGCGTCGGCTTCTCCTACCCGGTCGAGCTCGCGCCCGGCGAGCGGCAGTTGCGCCTGACGCCCGCCGAGGTGCCCGCCCTGCGGCTGCGGGCGCCGCGCTTGTGGTGGCCCAACAACCTCGGCGAGCCCTACCTCTACCGGCTGGAGATGGGGCTCCATCGCCGCGGCGGCGAGCTCAGCGACCAACGCACGGTCGACTTCGGGATCCGCAAGGTCGGCGACTACCTCGACGAGCAGGGCTATAGGGGCTACACGATCAACGGCAAGCCGGTGCTGATCCGCGGCGGCGGCTGGGTCGACGACCTGCTGCTCGCCGACGACGATCAGCGCCTCGAGGACCAGCTCCGTTACGCCCGCCATCTCAACCTGAACACCATCCGGCTCGAGGGCTTCTGGGGGACGACGGAGCGGCTCTACGAGCTCGCCGACCGCTTGGGGCTCATGGTTTGGGTGGGCTGGAGCTGCCAGTGGGAGTGGCAGGACTACCTGCGAGCCCCGGTCGACGAGACCTACGGCGGCGTCGACACGCCCGCCGAGATGGACCTCGTCGCCACCTCGCTACGCGACCAGGTGCTGCGGCTGCGCAACCACCCCAGCGTCGTGGTGTGGAATCTGGCGAGCGACCTGCTGCCGCGCCCCGAGCTCGAGCGGCGCTACCGTGCCCTGCTCGCCGAGATCGATCCCACGCGGCCGCCGCTCGCCTCGTGCTCGGTGCGCACCAGCGAAGTGAGCGGTCCCAGCGGGGTGAAGATGAACGGACCCTACGAGTGGGTGCCGCCGCAGTACTGGTACGTCGACCGCGAGCGCGGCGGCGCCTTCGGCTTCAACACCGAGACCGGCCCCGGCGCCCAACCGCCGGTGGTCGAGAGCCTGCGCCGCATGCTGCCGCGCGAGCACTGGTGGCCGATCGACGACATGTGGGCCTACCACTCGGGCCGGCACCAATTCTCCAACCTCGACCGCTATCGCGCCGCCCTCGACGCCCGCTACGGACCTTCGGCGAGCTTGGAGGAGTTCGCCCGCAAGGCGCAGCTCGCCAACTTCGAGGCCATGCGGCCGATGTTCGAGGCGTTCTCGCTCCGCCGCCCGCTGGCCAAGGGCGTCGTGCAGTGGATGCTCAACTCCGCCTGGCCCGACCTCTTCTGGCAGCTCTACGACTGGTACCTCGTGCCCACCGGCGCCTACTACGCGGCACGCAACGCCAACCGGCCGCTCAACATCGCGTACGACTACGGCGAGCGAAAGGTGGTGGCGGTCAACGACACGGCCGAGCCGCTGCGGGCCACCGCGGTGGTGCGCGTGCTCGACACCGGGTCGCGCGTGGTGCGGCAGGAGTCGCGGCGGCTCGCGGTGCCCGCCGGGGAGCGGCGCGACGTCGTCCTCCTCGGCGCACTGCCCGCCGGCTCGCCGGTGCACTTCGTCGACGCCCGGCTGGAGGGCGCCGACGGCGCGCTGCTGGCGCAGAACCTCTACTGGCTGCCCGCCGAGCCCGACGTGCTCGACTGGGAGAAGAGCCAGTGGTTCTACACGCCGACCAGCCGCTTCGCCGATCTGACGGCGTTGACGCACCTGCCGCCGGCGCCGCTCGTCGTCAGTCACCGCTTCCGCCGCGGCGCCGAGGGGCACGAGTTGGAGGTGACGCTCCACAACCCCGGCTCCACGCTCGCCTTCTTCGTCGAGCTCGCGGTGGTCCGTGCGCGGAGCGGCGAGCTCGCGGTGCCGATCCGATGGGACGACAACTACATCTCACTGTTGCCCGGCGAGCGCCGCACCCTGCGCGCGATCATCCCGGCGCACGCCCTAGGCGGCGACCAGCCGGCCTTGCGCTGGCAGGGCATCAACGTCCCCGCGGGACCCTGACGAGGAGGAAAGGAGAAAACCGATGTCCCGGCGCTACCCGCTCATCGTGCTGCTGGTGTTCCTCGTCTTCTTCGTCATCTCGTTCCTCACCAACATCCTGGGGCCGCTGGTCCCCGACCTCATCGAGGGCTTCCATCTCAGCCTCGGCCTCGCCGGTTTCCTGCCGTTCTCTTTCTTCGTCGCCTACGGCGTCATGTCGATCCCGGCGGGGATGCTGCTCGAGCGCTACCGCGAGAAGCGGGTGATGGCCGGAGCTTTCGCGCTCGCCTTCGCCGGCTCCCTGCTGTTCGCCTCGAAACCCACCTTCGCCGCCGCGCTGCCGTCGCTGTTCCTCATCGGCATCGGCATGACCATGCTGCAGGTAGCGATCAACCCGCTGCTGCGTGCGGCGGGCGGCGAGGAGCACTTCGCCTTCCTCTCGGTGCTCGGTCAGTTGGTCTTCGGCAGCGCGTCGTTCCTGAGCCCGCTCGTCTACTCCTACCTGGTGACCAGCCTCCAGGGCGATATCGGCGGGCGTGGCGCGCTGGTCGCTCTGCTCGCCCGTCAGGTGCCGCGCGAGCTGCCGTGGGTGTCGCTCTACTGGCTGTTCGCGGCGGTGACGCTGCTGATGGTCGCGCTGCTCGCCGCCGTCCGGCTGCCGCGCTTCGAGCTCAGGGAGGACGAGCGCGCCGGCGCCTGGCAGACCCATCGCGAGCTGCTCGCCGACCGCACCGTGTGGCTGTACCTCGTCGGCATCTTCTGCTACGTCGGCAGCGAGCAGGGCGTGGCGAACTGGATCTCCAAGTTCCTGGCCACCTACCACGGCCTCGACCCACAGGTGGAGGGCGCCCGGGCGGTAGCGTTCTTCTGGGGTCTGATGACCGCCGGCTGCCTGCTCGGCCTGCTCCTGCTCAAGCTGTTCGACTCGCGGCGCGTGCTGATCGGCTTCTCCCTCGCGGCCATCGCGACGCTCGCCACCGCGCTGGCCGGCCCGGCGCGGATCTCCTACTACGCCTTCATGCTGGTGGGCTTCTGCCTCTCGGTGATGTGGTCGGTGATCTTCTCGCTGGCGCTCAACTCGGTGCCGCGCCACCATGGCTCGTTCTCCGGCATTCTCTGCACCGGCATCGTCGGCGGCGCCGTGGTGTCGCTGGCGGTAGGCTGGCTGGGCGACCGCTTCGGACTCCGCGCCAGCATGGGCCTGCTCTTCCTCACCCTCGGTTACATCCTCAGCGTCGGCTTCTGGGCCCGGCCACTGGTGGCCAACGCCACGGTGCCGCTGCGCGAGCTGTTGCGTCCGCGCCGGCAGTCCGAGCTGGCGGCCCCCTAGTTGCGCGGAAACTCTTGACAGCGCCGGAAACTCTGTGCTATCGATTTAGTGAATCGATTCACTGAACCAGGCCCAACTCTATCGAGGAGGTGGTCATGCGCGTTCGGAACATGCTGGTATGGCTAGTTCCCATCTTGCTCTGCTGCGCCGCGCCGGTGGCGGCCCAGCCCCCCGCTCCACCCCAGGAGGAGCCGGCTCAAAAGCCTCCCGAAGGCACCGAGCAGCCGCCTCCTGAGGAAGCCACCGAAACGATCACCGAGACCATCACCGTGGTCGGGATCGCAGAGGCCTTGCAAGCGGCGGTGGAGGTCAAGCGCGAGTCCGATGCGATCGTCGATGCCATCGTCGCCGAAGACGTGGGCAAGCTGCCCGACAAGAACCTGGCGGAAGCGGTGCAGCGCGTACCCGGCGTCGTCATCAACCGCGAGTTCGGCGAAGGGGAGCGGGTCTCCCTGCGGGGCGTGTCCCCGAACCTCGTCCACACCACCGTGAACGGCCACAATGTGGCGGTCGCCGACTGGTTCGTGCTCGAGCAACTGGCCGCCACGCGCAGCTTCAACTACCTCCTGCTGCCTTCGGAAATGATCGGGCAGCTCAAGGTCTACAAGAGCCCCACGGCGGACCTCGATGAAGGCGGCATCGGCGGCACGATCGACGTCCAGACCCGCAAACCGCTCGACCTGAAGTCTTTTTCCTTCTTCGGCTCGCTGCAGGACGCGTACACGGAGAACTCCGACTCCAACGATCCCAACGCCTCCGCCCTGGTCAGTTGGAAAAATCGCGATGGGAAGGTCGGAGTTCTCTTCTCGGGCGTGTATCAGAAGCGTGACATCCGACGCGACGGTGTCGAGGTGCTCGGCTACTTCACGGATCCGGCGACGGGGCTTAAGGTCCCTGACCTGATCGGCTCGGCGCTCTTCCAGCAGGAACGGGAACGGAGAGCGTTCAACGCGGAAGTGCAGCTCCGGCCCACGGACCGGCTCGAGGTCAGGATCAACGGCCTCCACTCCCGCTTCGAGGCCGACAACATCAACCAGAACTATCTCGCCTGGGGCTCCCATGCGCTGGGTGGCGGCGGTACTTTGAGCAACGCCGTCGTGCAGGGGGACACCGCCGTAGCCGGCGTCATCTCTTCCAGGAATGGCGGCACCGAAGACCGCGGCGTCGTGTTCGACGCCATCGACCGCTTCGCCTTTGCAGAAACCATGTACGCCGATGTGGACGCGACCTACCATGCGGGCGACAAGTGGCTGGTGCATTTCGACACCGGCTATACCCAAGCCGAAGGTGACACCGAGTCGCAGCCCTTCGTCGAGTTCGGAGCGCCGGCCGCCTTCCGCTACGATCTTCGGGGCAGCACACCTCAGGTAACATTCCTCAATGTCGATCCCAAAAGCCCGAATGACCTGGAATTCGACTTCGCGTCCCTGCACAACATCACGAATGACGACGACGAGTTCTATTCCTACCTCGATGCCGAGACATTCCTGAATACGGGCACGCTGGAGTCGATCAAGTTCGGCGTCAAGTACACGGATCACGAGCGCAAGACCGACTTCCAGGCGACCACCTACGGCAGCTTCTTCCTGCCGCTCCTTGCAACGGGTTGCAACGGACATGTGTGCACGCCCGCCGACTTCGCCGGCGGCAGGACACCCAACGATTTCCTGAGCGGCATCGGCGCACCGGGAACGCTGAACAACTACTGGTCCGTCGACAGGCGGCGCGTCGAATCCATCCTGTTTGGCAGCTTCAGCGGGACCCGCATTCCAAACCCCCCTGAGGTCTTCTCGGTTTCGGAGGCGACCTATGGCGGGTTCGTCATGGCGAAGCTGGCGGGAAGCGGCGGAAAGAGGTGGCGTGGCAACGTCGGCCTCCGCGCCGTGGTGACCGACCAGGAATCCACCGGCAACGTCGTCAGCAGCGCCGGCGAGATCTCCAACGCCTTCGGCAACTTCAGCCGCGTCACGATCGACCGGAGCTATACGGACTTTCTGCCCAGCCTCAACTTCTCCTTCGATCTCGCCAGCGATCTGGTCCTGCGTCTCGCCGCGGCTCGTACCCTCGCGCGCCCGGACTACACCGACGTGGCGCCGCGGGTGACGCTGAACGAGGGTGCTCTCACCGGGCAGGGCGGCAACCCCGAGGTCGACCCCTTCCGGGCCAACCAGGCCGACGTCTCCCTCGAATGGTACCGGGGAAAAGACTCCATCCTCTCGGCCGCCGTGTTCTACAAGGACATCGAGTCGTTCATCACGGACAGGCCGGTGCAGCAGCGCCACCTGATCCAGACGGACAACCCGAACACCTCTCTGTGCCAGCCCGCGTTCACGTCCGAGTTCCCGAACCGCTATAGCTGCCTGTTCACGATCAACCAGCGCACCAACGGTGGCGGCGGCACGATTCAGGGCCTCGAGCTCAACCTACTGCAGCCGCTGGGAGCGGGGTTCGGCATCCAGGCCAACTACACGTACTCCGACGCCGAGGCGGACGATCCCGATCTCGAGATCCCCGGCAACTCCAAGAATTCCGGCAACCTGGTGGCCTTCTACGAGAACCCGCGGTTCGCTGCCCGCCTCGCCTACAGCTACCGTTCGGAGTTCTTCGTCACCTTCGACCGCTCCACGCGGCTAAACCAGGCGGAGCTCAAGTCGCTCGACGCCTCCCTGGCGTACAACGTGTTCCGCAACATCTCCTTGACGCTCGACGGAGTCAACCTGACCGAGGAGGAGGTGACGCAGTTCGCAACCGACCGCTTCCGCCCGCGGGCCGTCTATGACAACGGACGGTACTTCTTCGCCGGCATCCGCTGGCGGAGTTGACGGCCGGCGACTCGAACCGAATTGCCCGCACGACCTCACCCCCGGCCCCTCTCCTAAAGGAGAGGGGAGAAAAACGAGCTTTCTCAAGCCCCCTCTCCTTTAGGAGAGGGGTTGGGGCGAGGTCGCAAGGGCAAGACATCCAAACTGAGCCACTACTCGCCCGCAGCCTGCGGGTCCACCAGGACGAAGGCCTCGGTCCGCCGCACGAAGGAGCCGAGATAGCCGTTGCAGTCCATGATCCCTTCGAGCCCGGCCGGATGGCTGCCGGCGCGCGCCAGCGTGCCGCGTTGCGAGGCGTAGGAGCGTACGGCCGCGAGCTTGGCCGCCGCCTCGCCCTGCCACAGCGGCGGGGGCAGGCAGAGCTGGCGCGCGACGCCGTAGTCGGCGTCGTCGGGCAGGGCCGCCGGCCACTCCGGGTGGAAACGGTGGCTCGCCAGGCGCGCGACCCAGGTGGGATCGGCGGTCGCGCACGCCTCCTCGGCGGCGCAAGGGCAGGCGAGGGCGCGCGGCGCCGGGTACCAGCAGTCCGGATGCGCCGTGTCCTTCGGCGTGTGAGCGTGGATGACGGCGAAGGCCACCGGGCGCGGCTGCGCCAGC
>DASYTJ010000068.1:0-83103 GCA_036002325.1 Thermoanaerobaculia bacterium
CTTTCCTCGCAGCACGGCGACTCTGCGGGCGTCGATCGTCCCAGGCGTCACACCGGTCTGAATCGGATCCTCGCCGGTGTAGAGGAACTCCACCGCCTTGCCAGGGTCCGCCGCCACCGTGGGGTCGAGCGGCGGAGCCACGGTGGCCGGATCGGGCGGCAGGGCCGGGCCGAGATCGACCGTGAAGCTCGCGGTTGCCCGGCTCTCGTTGGCCTCCAGATCGCGAACGGTCACCTCGACTGTATGGGCACCCGCGGCCAGCGGCGCCGAGGGAGTGAAGGTGAGCCCCGCGGCGGTCACCTGCGCCTCCGCCGCGCGGTCCGCACCGTCGAGGAGCAAGCGGACGCTCGCGACGTCAATGCCGGAGCCATCGTCCGAATACGTCGCAGAGATCGTGGGCGTGGCGGTAGTCACGACGCTCCCGTTGGCAGGCGCGAGGATCGCCAGCGCCGGCGGCGTCTGGTCGTTGGAGACCAGGAGAATCAGCCGCGGCCGCTCCTCCACCGCTCCTTCTCGCGAGGTGAAGCTCGGCTGGCCGGTGCCGGCTTGATAGGACGGGGTCGTCAGCAGCCAGCCGCGATTCGGCGTGCCCGCCAGGAACGCGGCCACGTCGGCGGTCACGTCGAAGCGCCCCTTCTCTCCGGGGAGCGGCGGCTCGATCGTGTTCGTAGGCTCGGCCGCGAAGGTGCCGCCGTTCCACTGCGTGGCGCAGTCCGGCTTGTTGTTCGTGGTCTTCGTATCGATCGCGCAGTTCCACGTCGCTCCCGCCTCGGTCCAATCTGCCGTCAGGCGGTGAGCCTCAACAGGCGGGCCTCCCTGTTCCCATAGGCCACTGACGGAAAGCTCCAGCGTGGCCGAGACCAGACGACCGGTGCCGATGGACGAGGTGATGGTAGTTTGATCGAAGCGCAGCAGAGCCCGGCCGCTGCTCAAAGAGAGGACCGTAGCGCTGCCGTTATTCTGGTTTGGGGCCGTCTGCGACAGGTAGGTATCCTCCGCCGGAGGCAGAATGATGGTCTGCCCTTGGCCCACGGAAACCAGCCCGGACCCCAGCAACAACCAGCTCAAAAGACTCTTCTTGGCGTCCACAAGTCCTCCTGAAGATAGAGCGACCCTGTACCGCTGAGAGGCGTTGCCTGCAAGTCTTGGAAAACAGAGCAAGACTAGCGGCGGCTACTGTCAAATTACTTCGAATGTCGTGAATCAGCCAATCTCCCTCCGTGTGGGACTGATCTGCCTGCACGTCTTGCGAAACGGACCAAGACTAGCGGCGACTGAAACACGGCATCAATGCCTTCGAGTCTTGTCAATCTGTCAATCTCCTCGACCCTGGCGTCTGTGCAGGGCTAATCCCGTCGATGGGCGTGGCATCCTCGTTCGCCACGGCAGGTGGCTCCCCTGCCTCTTCTTGCTTAGACCCGCCGACGAGGACCTCCAGTTCCTCCCCGAGCAGTGCTTGAGCCCGGGCGAGGTGGCTGACGGCGCCGGCCAGCCGGAAACCCTCGTAAAGTCTGGCAGTCCGGGTCGTCTCTTCCAGGAGGACCAAAACGTCATCGCGATGGGCCTCGAGGCGTTGCCGAATGCCGTTCATCCTTACGCCCTCCCCGTGGGCCGATACGCTGCCGCCGCGGCGAGGTCCCTGATGGTGGGCCGGAGATAGTCGGCCAGGATGCATTCGATGACCGAGCGCATCTCGGTCGAGAAGTCCGGCTCCTTCTCGCCTTCGAGCATCGCGGCTTCATCAGCAGGCACGGGTAGCCGTGCATGGATGGTCTCCAGGCGAGTTTGAATCGCGTCCAGTTCCTGGACGATCTGCTGCACTTCCTTCTGAGCGGCGATCTCGACCTCGGTCATAGCTTGACCCCGCACCTCCAGAGGGCTCTTGATCCTTGATGCTCGATGGGTCGCTAGCCGCTCTCGAATATCGCTCATGAACCTAAATTCCGGAGGAAGTCAGGGAGTCTTGCTGCCGGGATACTTGATGCACTGCTGTGCTCCTGCACCCTCTGTTCAGGCTCGCTCACGGCTGCGTCTTTCCTCCCTCAGATCAATCCCGGTTCGTCATGCACACGCCGCGGACGGACGAGCGCCGCCATTTCCAGCAGATCTTTTCTGATGCTGGGCGGCCACTCTGCGAGCCGCCAGAACTTACGGGTAGTGAAAAGGCACTCTCGGCAACCCGTAAGAAGGTGGCGGACGATGCCGGGCACGTCTTCGCGGGGCAGCTCGCCGAGAAAGAAAAGTCTTAGGTCGTCCTCGCAGGGGTGGTCGGCCCCGGTCGGTCGGTCGTTCCTCATGGCGGAGGATGACGGTAATGGGTAGTGGTTACTTCGCAAAGCCTGTGAGGACGCTTTTGCGGAGGCAGTGCCGTGGAAACGCCGCTCCTGAGGAGCTTCCAGCGAATTTCTTTCCCCTTCGATGTCACAAATGACGCTTCAGCGGCAACCTAGCTTATGAAGAAGGATCACAACGGAGAGCTAAACCATGCCGCCAGAGCCGCTGTCCGATCTGAGCATCGTCTTGACGTTCCTCCGCTCCGGCCAGGGGTGGACCCAGGCGCGGCTGGCCGGGGTCTCCGGGGAGCCGGCCAAGCACATCAACGACTACGAGCGAGGTTGGAGGAGGCTCACCCGCGAGAAGCTGGAGCACCTCATCGGTTTCATGGGCCTGCCGCCGGAGACCATCGACTCCACCCTGGCCTGCCTCGCCTCCAACCGCGCCGCAGGACGGCCGCCGGGCAACACGGCCGGCGAGCGCACGGCGGCTCGCCGCCGCCGCGTCGAGGTGGTGGCCGCCCGGGGCGCGAATCTGATGGCCGGCTTCGTCCGCTCGGTCCTCTCGCTGATGCTGGCCGAAGGCGAAGCGCTGACGGCCCGGCAGCGCGGCGAGTTCCTTTGGGACGAGCTGAGACGCCGGCCGCCCGCAGTCCGGATGCTGCTGGTGAAGAAGGGTGGAAGGTTCCGCGACTGGGGCCTGTGCGTGCGGGTGGCGGCCGAGAGCCTCGAGAAGGCGGCGAATCAACCCCGTGAAGCTCTGGAGCTGGCCGAGCTGGCCCGGCTGATCGCGGAGCTGACGCCGGAAACGGAGGTCCCGCCGGCACGCCTTCAGGGCTACGCCTGGGCGCACGTCGCCAACGGCCGGCGCGTTTGCAGCGACCTTCCCGGAGCCAAAGAGGCGCTCGCCCGCTCGTTGCAGCTCTGGGAATCTGTAGATGCCGGCGATCCGGGGCTCCTCAACGCCGCGGTGGTGCCCTGGATCGAGGCCGCGGTCCGAAGAGAGGAGCGGCGGTTCGCCGAAGCCCTCAAGCGGATCGACGACGCCTTGAGGCTCGACCCGGGCGAACTGAGGGGAAAGATTCTCCTCAGCAAGTCGGCGATCTTTCAGATTCTAGAGGATCCGAAGGGGTCGGCCGCAGCGCTTTCCGAGGCGGCGCCTCTCATCGACACTGAGCGCGAGCCGCGGCTCGCTTTTGTTCTGCAGTTCAACTTCCTTGTGGACCTCGCGCATCAAGGCTGTTACGAGGAGGTCGAACAGCGGCTTCCAGAGGTGAGGGCTCTGGCTGAACGGCACCGCGATGAGCTGGATGTCGTGAGGACCGTATGGTTGCAGGGGAAGGCTGCCGCCGGGCTTGGGAGGTCTCAGGAGGCTGAGGAGGCGTTCGAGCAGGCGCGGCGAGTATTCCGAGAGCGCGAGCTGGCCTACGACTTCGCCCTGGTGAGTCTGGAGTTGGCCCTTCTTCTTCTGGAGCAGGGACGGACCGCCGAGGTGAGGACGCTGGCCAAGGGGATGCTGTGGGTCTTCCGGGCACAGGGGGTCGCACAGGAAGCATTGGCGGCGCTGCGGATCTTCTGCAATGCCGTTCAGCGGGAAACCGCAACAGTGCATCTTGCGCAGCGAGTTGTCCGGTATCTCTACCGCGCCCGGTATGACTCCGAGCTGCCCTTCGAGGCGGAAAACGGGGCCAAAGCCCAATGAAGGCGCTTCGGCCCCTGAGCGGATTTCGCCGCCTAGTGACCCGGCGCACAACCACCCAACGGGTCCGCGGTGCATCCCGAGTCCGACGTTGGCGCCTGCGTTCCGCTCTGGCTACCCGTTGCGCAAGCGCCCAGCGGGTCCATGGTGCAACCCTCCTTCGTGGTTGGCGTCTGCGGCGAGCACAAGCCGAGGGGGTCCGCGGTGCAACCCGACTTCACCCAAAAGCTCGTGAACAGGCGCCCCCAGGAGGCGACGAGATCGAAGGCGGCTCGGGCCGCGGATGTCGATTCCTGGGGCGGGGTCGCGGTACGGGCCTCTGCGGCGGCGGCCCAGGGCGCTGCGAGGGTCAGCCCGAGGAGGGCCAAAACGGCTGCTCTGCGAAGGGCTTGCATGACCGGCTCCTTTGGGAGGCGGCTGGCGGGCGGCCTCCATGGCCGCCGAGCCGGACCTCTTCCGGTAGACATGGTGCCTTGAAGCGGGGGGAGAAACCAGCCGGTGGAGCGATGCCACAGCACGGAAGGAGAGGATATGGACGCAGAAAGGAACGATCCCGAGGCACGCGATCCCGAGTCCAGGCTTGCTTTGGTTCTCTTTCGGCATTCCCTCCTGATGGACCAAGGGCCGTTTGCGCGCTTGGCCCGCATCCACCCGAGTCAGCTTTCGGTGTACGAGCGGGGCGAGCGCCCGACGCCGCGGCCCGTGCTGGAGAAAGCCGCCGCCGCGGCCCACTTCCCCGTCGAATTGCTCGATGCCCTGCT
This sequence comes from Thermoanaerobaculia bacterium, assembly GCA_036002325.1. Classification (GTDB taxonomy): domain Bacteria; phylum Acidobacteriota; class Thermoanaerobaculia; order Multivoradales; family UBA5704; genus DATARR01. Next base: position 4,734 of record DASYTJ010000068.1, read on the forward strand.
CTGGACGATCCGCTCCTTCCGGGCTGCGGCGCGGGGGAGGTCGCGGGCCGGCCGCGTGTTCGCCGACGGGGTGAGCACCGAGCTGATCGCCCTGATCCGCTTGGCGGCCGACGTTTTCCTCGGTCCTTACCCTCCGGAGCGGCCTGCCGGCGTCCGGGTGGCGCCGGCCGGCCAGCTTGCCGCAGCCGAGGCGCTTTGGGCTGAGCTGGAGCCCTGCAACGCCGCCGAGCGCCGAATGCTGGTGGAGGATTTGGAGGAATACCGGGGCTGGGCTCTATGTGTGCGGGTGGCGGCCGAGAGCATCGAGAAGGCGGCGAATCAACCCAGGGAGGCGCTGGAGCTGGCCGAGCTGGCCCTGCTGATCGCGGAGCTGACCCCGGAGACGGAGGTCCCGCAGGCACGCCTCGAGGGCTACGCCCGGGCGCACGTTGCCAACGCCCGGCGGGTTTGCAGCGATCTCCCCGGAGCCAGAGAGGCCCTCGCCCGCGCCTTGCAGCTTTGGGAGGCTGGAGCCGCCGGCGATCCGGGGCTCCTCAACGCAGCGGTGATCCCCAGGATCGAGGCGGCGGTCCAGCAAGAAGGCTGAGTGACCCATGATCTCTCCAGAGGATCGGCTTTGCGTGTGCGCCTTTCTCCGAGCGGAGTATGGGAAAGTCGACCCCGATCTGGCGGAGATCCTCTATTGCGTGGCAGAGATTCGCGGAGTCGCGGCGGCGCTCCAAGATTTCGTACGGCTTGGTGTTGGCACCGGCGACCATTGAATGCCGCCGCGCCTTACTCAGCGATGATCAGGTAAGAAGGAGGGGATGACGCTGCAGAGGGCGGGCCCTCGCGCAGCACGCCTCATGCTTCCCGCAGCACGGAACGTGACCGGGGCTCCTCGACGAGACCGCCCTGCTCAGCCTCGAAGCGGCGGATCTCCGTCACGCCTGAGCTGGTCAGGTAACCCCTGCTTGCCGATGCATTGGAAAGTGCGAGCGCGCGCAGTCGGCGCCCGGCGTGAACCGGGCGTATGAGGCCGAGTTGCACGTATTCGTAGCCCGTTTCGACAATTTCTAGCCGAAAGCGGCCTTCAAGGTGGGCGTAAATGAGGCGTCTTGAGACACCTGGGAATACGCCCTGCCTCCGTGAGTTGAATCGCGCAGAGCCCGTGAAGGGCGCTTCCCGGTGCCCATGACGGTCGCCGGGATTCTGCGAAAGGAGCCGTGTATGGCCGTTTTACGCAGGTATCTGAACCTCCTCAACGGTTGGGAGCAGGTGGTGGCGGCCCAGGAGGCCAACGCCGCGGAGCTCCAGCACATGGAGGGCTCTCTCACCAAGCTGGTGGGACTGCTCGAGCAGGCGCGAAGCCTGACCAACGAGCAGAACGCCCTCACCGCCCGCAAGCAGGAGGTCTCCAAGACGCTGCAGGAGACCCTCCGCCGAGGACAGGTGCTGGTGGATCTGTTGCGGACCGGAGCGCGCGAGCGCTTCGGCGCCGACAGCGAGAAGCTGGCCGCGTTCGGCATGCAGCCGTTCCGCGGCCGGGCCCGCAAGGCGGCCTCCAAGCCGCCCGAGAACCCGGCCCCGGAGGCGCCGGATCCATCCAGCCCGACGCCCGCCCCTGAGACGACGAAGTAACCTCGCTTCCGCGGGAGCGTGTTCGCGCACGCTCCCGCCCTTTTCCCGATTCTAATCCCGCCGCGCCGATCCGCAATCCCGTTGCCCGGCAAGCCAGGCTCAGAGGACCGATCGGCCGCCGTTCGGTTCCGGTCAGCAGGCTGGCTGCAAGCCTTTCAGGGCTCGTTGTACGCGTAGCGAGCCGCGTTGCACGCTTAAAAAATCGGCTGCATGCGTACAACGGGCCGTTGTACCCATGCAACACGCCGTTGCATCGATGCAATGGCCCATGGTACCGATGCAATGGCCCGTTGTAGGCATGCAATGAGCCGTTGCACGCCTACCGGAGACGCCGTACGCGTACAACGGGCCTCTGTACGCGTGCAACGAGGCGTTGTACGCCTAGAAATCTCTCTGTATGCGTACGACGAGCCGCTGCACGCATGCAACGGGCCGTTGCATGGGTGCAACGGGACGTCGGATCGATAAAAATTCCGCGCTAAGCGTGCAACGGCTCATTGCATGCCTACAACGGGCCATTGCATCGATACAACGGCTCGTTGCACGCGTGCAGCGGCCCGTTGCACGCTTACAAGAAGTCGAATAGGCGTACAACGTGACTCGATATCGATACAACGAGACGCTGAACGCGTGCAACGGGCCTCTTCAGGCGTGCAACGCGGCCCCGCGCGCGATCCGGCTGGCCAGCACCGCCGCGCCGTAACCGTTGTCGATGTTCACCACGCCGATGCCGGGAGCGCAGGCGTTGAGCATGGTCAGCAGGGCGGCCAAACCGCCGAAGCTCGAGCCGTAGCCGACGCTGGTGGGCACGGCCACCACCGGCGCCGGCACCAGGCTCGCCACCACCGTCGGCAGGGCACCGTCCATGCCCGCCACGGCGATCACCACGTCGGCGCGGCGGAGGGCCGGGAGGTTTCCCAGCAGCCGGTGGAGCCCGGCGATGCCGACGTCGTAGGAGCGCTCGACCGCGTGCCCGAACCAGGAAGCGCAGACCGCCGCCTCCTCCGCAACGCCCAGGTCGGAGGTGCCGGCGGCGAGCACGGCGATTGTCCCCCTCTGTATCCCCGGCTGCGGCTCGGGCGGTCCGCCGCAGGTGAGGACGCGCGCCCGCTCGTGATAGACGGCGGCGGGAAAGGCCTCCTTCAGAGCGGCCGCCCCTTCCTCCCCCAGGCGCGTCACCAGCACCCGGCTGCGCGCCTGCAGCATGCGGGCGACGATGGCCTGCAGATCCTCGGGCCGCTTGCCCTCGGCGTAGATGGTCTCGGGCAGCCCGTTGCGCAGCTCACGGTGGAGGTCCAGCTTGGCGAATCCGAGATCCGCGTAGGGCAGCTCCGCCAGATCGCTGAGGGCTTCCTCCGGCGACCGCTCGCCCGCGGCCACCGCTTCGAGGAGGCGCTTGAGCTGCTCGGGATTCACGACGCAGGCAGCGAGCCGAGGTCCGCGCCGCCCCGGCGATAGCCCCGGGAATCGAAGGCCACACGTTCGAAGCCGAGGGAGCGGAGGCGCGGCTCGACTTCGCTCCAGATGGCCGCCAGGCGCGGCACTTCGTCCGGCCCCACCTCGACGCGGGCCGCGCCAGTGTCGTGACGCACGCGCACGACGCGGAAGCCGGCGCCCGCCAGCACGTCCTCGGCCGCCTCGATACGGCGGAGCTTGCCGAGGGTGACCACCTGGCCGTGAGGAATGCGGGACGACAGGCAGGCGTTGGCGGGGCGATCCCAGACGGAGAGCCCCAGGGTCTGGGCGATGGCGCGAGTCTCCGCTTTGGTGATCCCGTGCGCCAGGAGAGGCGAGTAGACGCCGCGCTCGCGGACCGCCCGCAATCCCGGCCGGTCCGGCCCCGGATCGGAAGCGTTGGTGCCGTCGCACACCACGGCGAATCCCCGCTCCGCCGCCAGGCGGACCATGGTGCTCATCCGCATCCCCTGGCAGACGTAGCAGCGGTAGCTGGGATTCGCCACGAACTCGGGATCGTCCAGCTCGCTGTAGGTCACCACTTCGTGCCGCACGCCGATCTCCGCCGCGAGGAGCCGCGCATGATCCAGCTCCGCACCGGCCAGAGTCTCCGCCGCCGCCGTCACCGCGAGCGCCCGATCCCCGAGGGCCCGATGCGCCAGCGCCGCCACGACCGCGGAATCGACGCCGCCGGAGTAGGCGACGAGGATCGATTGCCGGCTGGCGAGATCGGTGAGGAGGAGGTCGATGGAGGTCGTATCAGACATCGGAGGGGATGCTAGCACGGCGTCCCCCTCCGGCCGTCTCGGTCCAAAGGCGCTCAGGCCGAGGAGAGGGCATCCCCTTCGAAACCTCACCCCCTACCCCCTCTTCACAAAGTGGAGAGGGGGAAAGAGAGCAAGATCCTCCGCAGGCGTCCCCCCTCTCCAGCTCCGCTGGAGAGGGGGCCAGGGGGTGAGGTTTCGGAGGGGACGCCGCCTCCTGCTCCACGTCGCCTCTGAACCAGAGGACGCCAAGGCGTGAGGGTTATCGCCGCAGCGGAAACTTCATCGTCACCGGCACCAGGAACAGCACGCTGAACACGCCGAAGGCCCAGAGCGGCACGAACGGCGCCGCGCGCTGATCGGCTGCGGGCGCCATGCCGCGCAGCAGGCTGAGGACGGCGGGAGGCCCGAGGTAGTAGATGAGGAGGAAGAGGCGGCGGGTCCGCACCGGCAGGTCCCGGGTCCGCACGACGTAGAGGATGCCGAAACCCCAGCCCAGCGCCACGGCCACGCCGTAGAAGCTGTAGAGCGACAGCGGCAGGCTCCCCGCCAGGCTCACCGCCCCCGCGAAGCTCAGCACTCGCAGCACCCAGCAGGCCAGGAAGAGTCCGAGGAGGGCCAGCTCGAGCCTGCCGACCTCGCCGCGGGCGGTCTCCGTCGTCACCCTCCTCCCCGCGGCTCAGGCATAGCTTTCCAGCGGCGGGCAGACGCACTGCAGGTTGCGGTCTCCCCAGGGATTGTCCACCCGGGCCACGTAGGGCCAGAACTTGCGCTCGCGCACCCAGGGCGCCGGAAACACCGCCTCCTCGCGGCTGTACGGCCGGTCCCACTCCCCTGCCGCCAGGTCCTCCGCCGTGTGAGGCGCGTTCTTGAGCGGATTGTTCTGCCGGTCCATGCGGCCCTGCTCGATGGCCCGGATCTCCTCGCGGATGTGGATCATCGCGTCGCAGAAGCGGTCGAGCTCGGCCTTGGACTCGCTCTCCGTCGGCTCGATCATCAGCGTGCCGGCCACCGGGAACGACAAGGTCGGCGCGTGGAAGCTGTAGTCCATCAGCCGTTTGGCCACGTCCTCCGCCTCGATGCCCGAGGTCGTCTTGAAGGGCCGCAGGTCGAGGATGAACTCGTGCGCCACCCGCCCCCGGCGGCCGGTGTAGAGCACCGGGTAGTGCTGGGAGAGCCGCGCCGCCATGTAGTTGGCGTTGAGAATGGCGATCTCGGTGGCACGGGCGAGCCCCGCCGCTCCCATCAGGGCGACATAGGCCCAGGAGATCGGCAGGATGCTGGCGCTCCCCCACGGCGCCGCCGCCACCGGACCGATGGCCTCGCCGCCGCCGGTGGGCACCACGGGATGGCCGGGCAGGAACGGCGCCAGATGCGGCGCGACGCAGATCGGTCCCATCCCCGGACCGCCGCCGCCGTGCGGGATGCAGAAGGTCTTGTGCAGGTTGAGATGGCAGACGTCGGCGCCGTAGTCGCCGGGCCGGCAGAGCCCCACCTGCGCGTTCATGTTGGCGCCGTCGAGATAGACCTGGCCGCCGTGCTCGTGAACGATGTCGCAGATCTCGCGGATCCCCTCCTCGAACACGCCGTGCGTCGAGGGATAGGTCACCATCAGCGCCGCCAACCGGTCGCGATGCGCCGCGGCCTTGGCCCGGAGGTCGGCCAGATCGACGTTGCCGCCGGCGTCGCAGGCCACCACCACCACCTTGAGCCCCGCCATCACCGCAGACGCCGGGTTGGTGCCGTGCGCGGAGACGGGGATGAGGCAGACGTCGCGCTCCCTCTCGCCGCGCTGCTGATGATAGGCGTGGATCACCATCAGGCCGCTGTACTCCCCCTGCGAGCCGGCGTTCGGCTGCAGCGAGCAGGCGGCGAAGCCGGTGATCTCGCAGAGCCAGGCCTCGAGGTCGCGGAACAGCTCGCGGTACCCCTCCACCTGCCCGGCGGGAGCGAACGGATGCAGAAACGCGATCTCCCGCCAGGAGACCGGCGCCATCTCCGCCGTGGCGTTCAGCTTCATCGTGCACGAGCCCAGCGGGATCATCGAGGTGGCGAGCGACAGGTCGCGGGCCTCCAGGCGCTTCAGGTAGCGCAGCATCTCGTGCTCGGTGTGGAAGGTGTTGAACACCGGATGCGTCAGGTAGGCCGAGGCCCGGGCGTGCGGCGCCGGCACCTCGGTTTCGGCCTCCGCCACGAGGTCCGCGGCGGCGAAGCCGGGCGTCTGGCCGGCGAAAACCGCCAGCAGGTCGTCTACGTCGCCGGCCATCACCGTCTCGTCGAGGGCGATGCCCACCGCCCGCTCGCCGAGCTTGCGTAGATTGATCCCCCGCGCCTCGGCGGCGGCCAGGATGTCGTCGGCGGAGCGCTCGCCGGTGCCGACCCGCACCGTGTCGAAGAACGGCTCGCGGCCCACCGCGTACCCGAGCCGGCGCAGCCCTTCGGCGAGGATCCTCGCCAGCCCATGCACCCGCCGCGCGATCGCCCGCAGCCCTTCCGGGCCGTGGTAGACGGCGTACATGCCCGCCATGATGGCGAGCAGCACCTGCGCCGTGCAGATGTTGCTGGTCGCCTTCTCGCGGCGGATGTGCTGCTCGCGGGTCTGAATCGCCATACGGTAGGCGGTCCGCCCCCGGCGGTCGCGCGAGACGCCGATCACCCGCCCCGGAAGCTGCCGCTTGTACTCGTCGCGGGTGGCGAGAAAGGCGGCGTGCGGACCGCCGTACCCCATGGGCACGCCGAACCGCTGCGTGGAGCCGACCGCCACGTCGGCGCCGAGCTCGCCGGGCGGCCGCAGCAGGCAGAGCGCCAGGAGGTCCGCCGCCACCACCACCCGCGCACCGCCGGCATGGGCCTTCTCCGCCAGCGGACCATAGTCCAGCACCCGGCCGTCCGTCGTCGGGTACTGCAGGAGGACGCCGAACAGGTCGCCCGCCGCGAAATCGATCGCCTCCGGATCGCCCACCCGCACCTCGACGCCGATCGCGCCGGCGCGGGTCCGCACCACGGCGATCGTCTGCGGATGGCAGTCCTCGGCCACGAAGAAGGCGTTGCGCTCGCCGTCCGACACCGCGAAGCAGAGGTGCATCGCCTCCGCCGCCGCCGTGGCCTCGTCGAGCAGCGAGGCGTTGGCGATCGGCAGGCCCGTCAGATCGGCCACCATGGTCTGGAAGTTGAGCAGCGCCTCCAGGCGCCCCTGCGAGATCTCGGACTGGTAGGGGGTGTACTGGGTGTACCAGCCGGGATTCTCGAGAATGTTCCGCTGAATGACCCCGGGGGTGATGCAGCCGTGATAGCCCATGCCCAGGTAGGACCGGAGCACCCGGTTCTTCGCCGTCACGGCGCGGAGGGTCTCCAGCATCTCCCGCTCGCCCAGCTCGCGGTCCGCGGGCAGTCCGGCCAGAGCGAGCGGCGCGCTCCTGCGGATCGACGCGGGAATGGTCTCCGCCATCAGCTCGTCGAGCGAGCCGGCGCCGATCGTCTCCAGCATCTGGCGCACCTCGTCCGCGTCCGGACCCAGATGGCGGCGGACGAACGTATCGGTGGGGTTCAGGATGGCGCCGGCCGGCCGAGGCGAGGGTTCCGCCGCCGGTTCGCCGAGGGCGACGGCCGCGGTCTCAGGCTTCGCCACTCTTCACGAACTCCTCGTACGCTTCGGCATTCATGAGGCTCTTCAGATCGGAAGCCGAGGAGAAGCGAAGCTTGACCAGCCAGCCCTCTCCCTGCGGATCCTCGTTGAGCAGCTCCGGATCGTCGACCACGGCGTCGTTGACCTCGATGATCTCGCCCGCCACGGGCGTGTAGACCTCGGCCACCGCCTTGACCGACTCGATCGTGCCCAGCTCGTCGTTGGCGTTGAACACTTGGCCGACCTCCGGCAACTCGACGAACACCACCTCTCCCAGCTCCTGCTGCGCGAACTCCGTGATGCCGAGCACGCACACGTCGTCGTCGACGCGCACCCACTCATGCTCTCTCGAATAGAGATATTCGGTCGGATACATTGCCTCTTTCCACCCTCCGTTTTGGCTGGTTATACCATCCTTATCGCCTGCGTTACCTCACCCCCTGACCCCCTCTCCTAAAGGAGAGGGGGAATGAAGCGAAGCCCCTCTCCTTTGGGAGAGGGGTTGGGGTGAGGTCGAGTTATCGAGCTCGGCGGTAAAACGGCAGCTCGACCACCACCGCCGGCAGCGCTTTGCCGCGAACCTCCAACGTCAAGGGCGTGCCCGGCGCGGCCATCTCAGGCGGAACGTACGCCATCCCAAGCGCCTTCTCGAACGTGGGGCTCCAGGTGCCGCTGGTCACCCCACCCACCGTATCGCCGTCCGACACAACCGTGTGACCCTGGCGGGCGATTCCCCGGCCTTGCACCTCGAAGCCGGCCAGCTTGCGCGGCACCCCCTGGGCCTTCTGGGCGACGAGAGCTTCGCGGCCGATGAAATCGCCCTTGTCGAGCTTCACCACCCAGCCGAGCCCCGCCTCGAAAGGCGTCGTCGTCTCGTCGATCTCGTGGCCGTAGAGGGCCATGGCCGCCTCCAGCCGCAGCGTGTCGCGCGCTCCCAGACCGGCGGGCATCGCCCCGGCCGACAGCAGCCGGCGCCAGATCCGCGGCGCGTCCTCTGGCGCGAGATAGAGCTCGAAGCCGTCTTCCCCGGTGTAGCCGGTCCGCGAGATGATGGCCGGCGCCCCGTCCACCTGTCCCTGGAGAAAGCCGTAGTACTTGAGCCCGGAGATCTCTCCCGAGGCGAGCGGCGCGAGGACCTCCAGCGCTCGCGGCCCCTGCAGGGCCAGCAGCGCGAACCGGTCGCTTTCGTCCACCACCTCCGCCTCGCCCGCCGCCCGCTCGGCCATCCAGGCGAAATCGCGGGCGGCGTTCGACGCGTTGACCACCACCAGGAAGTCCTCCGGCGCCAGCCGGTAGACCAGCAGGTCGTCGACATAGGTGCCACGCTCGGTGAGCAGGCCGCTGTAGTGCGCCCGCCCGGGCGTGAGCTTCGCCACGTCGTTCGGCGTCATCCGCTGCAGCACCGCCTCGGCCCGGGGCCCCCGCACGCGCACCTCGCCCATGTGCGACACGTCGAACAGGCCGGCCGCCGTGCGTACCGCCCGGTGCTCCTCGATGACCCCGGCGTACTGCACCGGCATCTCCCAGCCGGCGAACTCCACCATCTTGCCTCCCGCTTCCAGGTGGGACTCGTGGAGCGGGGTCCGCCTCAGGGTCTGGACTTCCGTCATGGCATCTTCCTATTACGTCGTTCCCCTCTCCCGTCCGGGAGAGGGGCCAGGGGGTGAGGCCTCGAAGGGTACGCCGGCTCGATCCTCTCCAGCCGCGAAACGCTATCATGGCAGCCGCAGGAAATCCGCCGCTCGCGGGTTCCTTCCTGAGGAGTAGCAGGAAGATTCCGGGCCGTGAGGCCCCGACCCCGAAAGGAGCGCTATGAAGACCCGCACCACCCTCCTCGTCCTGACCGCCCTGGTGGCTCTGCTGGCCCTGCCCCTGGCCGCCGACGCCCAGCAGGCCAATCAAGGGAAGCGCAGCCCGGCTGAGATTCTTACCAACCCGCGGCTCCTCGCCCGCTACCTCAAGCTGACGCCGGAGCAAGTGACGACCACCCAGGCCCTCTTCAAAGAGCTCGAGGCCACGGTGAAGCCGTTGCGCGAAGCCCGCAAGGGGCTCCGCGAGACGTTCTACAACGAGCTCGAAGAAACCAATCCGAACGCCTGCGACGCCGGGGCGGCCGCCATCGCCCTGCACGAGAACGGGGAGAAGATCAAGGACGCCATCGAGGTCTTCGACCAGAAGTTCTCGGCCATCCTCACCCCCGAGCAGCTCGCCAAATACGAAGCCCTGAAAGAGGCGGCGCGGCTGCTCCGCGGCGGCGAAGACGACTAGACGCCAGCGGCAGACGACGGGGCGGGGATCGTTTCCCGCCCCGTCCGCACCGCCCGCCTCTCCCTGGAGTCCGACGCCATCCCCTTTCCTTTCAAGCATCTACGCTCCGGCAGGCGAAGCTCTTTCGAGATCCGGATTGCTTAGAAGTTAGCTGTGCTAAAAAGTGGCCGGCCCGTTTACGAATTCGTAAACGCGTTCACCAATTCGTGGACGCGTTTACCAACTCGTCGACGCGTTTCTGAGCTCGCCAGCGCGTCTATGGGTTGGTAAACCGGTTCACGAGCTCGTCAACGCGCTTCCGAGCTCGTGGACCGGTCTACGAGTTCGTCGACCCGTTTTTGAATTCGTCAGCGCGTCTACGAATTGGTAAACCGGTTTACGAGCTCGTGGACGCGTTTTTGAGTTCGTCGACCGGTCCACGAGTTCGTCAACGCGTTTCCGAGCTCGTCAGCGCGTTTCCGAGCTGGCGAACGTGTTTCCGAGCTCGTGGACGCATTTCCGGGTTGGTGAACCAGTCAGTCTACGAATTCGTGGACGCGTCGACGAGCTCGTCAGCGCGTCTCCGAACGGGCCAATCCGCACGCAAAGACCCGATTCGTATCCCAAACGCCCCGAGCCGCGTAGACATCTATATGGAGAGCTCACCCGAGATCGGAATCGATGACCGCGGCGTTTACGACGCCCGCTATCTGGCGTTCCTGGAAACCATCGTCCAGCTCCGGCCGAAGCTGCACCGTTACTGCTCCCGCATGACCGGCTCGGTGCTGGACGGCGAGGACGTCGTTCAGGAAGCGCTGTTTCAGGCCTACCGGAAGCTGGACACGTTCGAGGACGACCGTCCGCTCGCCCCTTGGCTGTTCCGGATCGCCCACAACCGGTGCATCGATCTCCTGCGGCGCCGCGAGGTCCGCGAGGAGGCGGAGACGGAAGCCACGGCGTTCGACTCCACCGCGGTAGCTCCCGTCGAGCCTCCGGGGCGGGCTCTGGGCCGCGCCGTCGAGCATCTCGTGCTGGCGCTCCCGCCCAAGGAGCGCGCCTGCGTGCTGCTGAAGGACGTCTTCGACTACTCGCTGGAAGAGATCGCCGAGCTCGTCGGCTCCACGGTGGGCGGCGTCAAGGCCGCCCTCAACCGCGGCCGATCGAAGCTGGCGGCGCTCCCCGAGCCCTCGAGGACGCCGCATGCCGCCAACGCGGAGGTGACACGGCTGCTCCATCTCTACGTCGAGCGGTTCAATCGGCGCGACTGGGACGGAGTCCGCGAGCTGATCGCCGCCGACGCCCGCCTGCAGGTGGCAGACCGGTTCGCGGGCCCGCTGGTCGAGTCGCCGTACTTCGGCCGCTACGAGAGCTGGACGTTTCCGTGGCGCTTGGCGTTGGGGGAGGTGGACGGCGAGCCGGCCGTCATCATGCTACGGCCGGACGGAGACGCGTGGGCCCCCCATGCGGTCGTTCGCCTCGAAGTCACGGATCACCGCGTTCATCGCATCGTGGATTACCTGCACTGCCCCTGGATGCTCCCAGCGGCAAGCTCGGTCGTGATCTCAGACCCCTCCTGACCGGCTTGACGGGCGAGGGGGGACCTTCCACAACCTGATTGCCTAAAAAGGTGGCGCGAGCTCGGCAATGCCCTTTGCATACGTTCCCCCTCTCCGGTCACGGAGAGGGGGACAGGGGGTGAGGCTTCGAAGGGCAGACCCTCCGCGTATCTCCCCGCCTCCGGCAGCCGTACTAGGAATGAAAGGAGAGGTAACCCAAAATGAAAACCCTTACAGTTCTGCTGCTCGCGCTCCTGGCCGCACCCGCCATGGCGCAGAGTCCCAAGTATCCCCCGCTCGGCGAGTACATGATGCCGCGCGACGCCGAGACGGCTTTGGCCAGAAGCGCGGCGCCGGCGAACATCTCGGGCCGGGCCACGATCAAGGTGCTGACGGCGTCCGGCTATCAGGTGGCTCATGAAGGCGATAACGGCTTCGTCTGTATGGTGCTGCGTGGGTGGGCCGCGCCGACGTATACCCCTTCACAGTTCCGCGACTTCGTCTACGACGCGAAAATCCGCGCGCCTATCTGCTTCGACCCGGGAGCATCGCGAGCCGTGATGCCGTATTACGAGCTGCGGAGCAAGCTTGGGATGGAAGGCAAGACGCCCGACCAGATCGCCGAACGTGTTCAGGCGGCGTACGTTCAAGGCGAGCTGCCGAGGAGAGACGGGGTGACCTTCGCGTACATGTGGTCCGCCGACCAGTTCCTGGGACAGGGAATTGGCCATTGGCATCCGCACCTGATGATCTTCGCCCCGTACTATGAGAACTCGATGATCGGCGGCAATGAGCTCGGTAGCCCGCTGCCGCAAGTGACGGACGACGCCGGAACGCCGTTTTCCGTGGTCGTCATCCCAGTGGACCACAACCTGGCCGTCAAGGCCCAATAAGAAAAGGACAGACAACATGCGAACCGAGCTACAGGAATTCTCGAGACATTGGGAACGGGAAACCGAGGGCACCCTGGCACTGCTGCGCGCGCTGCCGCCCAACCAATATGATTTTCGTCCGGACGCGGGCGGCCGGTCGCTGGGAGAGCTCGCGTGGCACCTGGCGGAAGTCGACGCCTATATCACTCTGGGGATCGAGCAAGGCGAGTTCAAGTTCGACGTCAAGCCGCCGCACATCGAGCGCCCCAAAACCGTCGAGGCGCTCGCGCCGGCGTTCCGCCTGGTGCACGAAGACGCCGCCGCGAGAGTGGCTCGGCTCCAGCCGGCCGACTGGGACCGGGAAATCCGTTATGCCGACGGGGAGATGTGGACGATCGGCGACCTGCTCAGGCGCAAGCTGCTGCTGCACGCCGTTCACCATCGCGGCCAACTGACCCTGCTCTGCCGCCTGGCCGGCGGTGTTCCTCCGGGTCTCTTTGGCCGCACTCGCGAAGAAACGCCCGCACGTCAGATGGCGGCCGCGGCGCGATAGTCAACCCTGGGAGCGCCGGCGTCCCCGCCGGCCTCTTCCTTCTTCCTCGCCCTTCCCTTAAGGGGTTACGCCCGCGCGCCGAACCGCCGTGCCGTTCTCTCGCGAGCTTTCGCCGCTTCCGTCTCACGATGGCGCGGCGCGCCGTTGGTGACCAGCGAAGCGAGCAGCGTCTGGGCCGCCCGGGTGATCTCGTCGATCGCAGTCTCGAAGGCGGCCTCATTGGCCTTGGACGGCCGGGTGAACCCGCTCAGCTTACGGACGAACTGCACCGCCGCGTCGCGGATCTCCGCCTCGTTCGCGGGCGGCTCGAAGTTGAAGAGCGTCTTGATGTTTCTGCACATGAATGGCCTCCTCAGCGGCGCTGCCAGATCTATAAAGATAGCGCACTTTCCGGCCTTCGATCTACGGCTCGCCGCGGACCGCCTTCTCTCGCTGCTCTCCTCGGAGATTGGGAGCCGTGTCGCCGGCGAGATCTCTGCGGTATAATGGCAGGCGCGAAACCGCTGGCAAAGAGACGCAGCTCGGGGTCTTGCCCGAGGCCGGAGGTGGTTGCCAACGCGTGCCAGCGGCTCTCAGGGCGTAAGCGTCAGCGGGAAGAACTTCGCGCGAGGCTCCTGCGGAGGATTCAATCTCCATACCGGGCAACTCGGACTCGCCCGCGGCTTCGTTCAACCTGCGTCTATCTGAAATCCTCCCGGCACCGCCTGAGGATTTCGGGGGGAATTGCAGGGGAGGACTTCAGATAGACGCTTTCAGGTTAGCCGTCAAAGAGCGACTTCAGGAGGTTCTAGTGGTACTGCCGACACTCGGACCATTTTTCTGGGGGCTCGGAGTCGCTTCGCTGCGAGAGCGCTACTAAGTCGGTTGAAGGTTCACGATCAGCCTAGTTCCCTTCAGAAAAGGAGTGACTCGATGTCCACACAATCAGTTCTCAGGTGGTGCTTCTTTGTAACGCTAGCCGCCATGCCACTGATCGCCCACGCAGACGAAGTTCCGCTGCAAAACGCTGACGTGATCGCGCTGGTCCAAGCAGGTCTCGGAGCGGAGATCATTGTGGCAAAGATCGAGCAAGCGCCACGGACGGCCTTTGATGTCTCTACCGAGGCCCTGGTTCAGCTCAAGAAGCGCGGTGCCAGCGACACCGTTGTCGCCGCCATGCTGAAGCGCTCTGCGGCGCCGACTGCTGCCGCGGGTGCCGCCTCCTCTTCGTCCACCACCTCGCCTGTCTCCATCCGCTGCGATGCTGGAACGTTTCCACTTGTTCGGATTGGCGGCCAGTACGACAATTCAATGGCAAAAACCATCACGTGGAGAGCCGGTCTCTCGTATACCTTCCCGGACATTCGTGCTTCAGTGCGTACGCACGACCTTCGGCCAAGGGTAGTCATCAGAAGCGAGGGTGATCCCCGAGGCGAGTTCTTTGTCGTGAAGGCCAAACCCGAACCGGAGGACAACTTGCGGCGAGTTCCGATAGGCGCAGGCGTCTTCGGAATGAAGGGAGCCAACAAGCCTAACCCCAAGGTCCTAGTGCCGTGGGGCGAGGCCACGGAGGAGTCCCCCGGCTCCTGGTTGTTGACCATCTCGCAACCACTAGAACAAGGCGAGTACGGCGTCTTCACGTCTAGCCCCTCCGGACTCGACCAGATCGGCTATCTCTACAGCTTCGGGGTTGATTGACAGCCACCGGCACTCAGTGGCAGGTGTCAGCTAACCCCCGGCGGCCGAGCGGACGTAAACCGCCAAAAGCGCGGTTCCGCCGCTCACCTTGTGAACGGTTGGGCGGTAAGGCGGTAACGAAGATGTATTGCCCCTCGTGCGGGAGTGAGTACCGGCAAGGTTACACCGAGTGTGCCGACTGCAAGGTGCCGCTCGTGGAACATTTGCCCGATAATGTGCCGCGGAGGCGCCGGGCACCAAGATTCCCGACCATCCCAAAGTTTCCGGACAATCGACCGCTGCTCCTCAAGGCTATTCCTTACCTTGCATTCATAGTGGGTGGCGAAGCAATGCTAGGCTTGCTGATCGGAGTCTTTGATGTCGGGACATTTACAAGAGCTGGAAGGATCATTTCTGGCAGGGAGTTTCTTTCCCAAGCGGCTCTCCCTCTCGGTGCGCTGGCACTTATCTCCTTCGCTGTAGCCTTCGCCTTTTGGAGAGAAGTTCTATGGAGCCGACACTTGCTGATTGCCTGCTTGATTCTGGTAGCAATCGGGCAACTGTGGTTTGGGTATGGTGGGACAGAATTACTCGAGTTCGGGCCATTCACGCTGGATTTAGGTATTCCATCGGGTTTCGTTGTTCTTGCCTTTGCTTGTTGGTATCTTTATGCTAAAGCAAGCGTGAGAACCTACTATCAGGACCTCAAAGCTACTGGAGGAGCAGACGTGGTACCCGGACAGCCGCCCGGCAAAGGACCTCAAGCGAACACCTGAGGCATCGCGCATAGCTCCGCGGCTACAATTGGACCGCCAAGCTCCGCTTCGCTCCGTAGGTTGGGGCGGCGCGCGAGTGACCGGCACGTGCCGAGTAAGGAGCGTCTGTGAGCACAAAAGAGCCCTTGTCTTCTATCGCTCATCCGGTGCCGGAGCTTCCGGTTGCGGATGTCGAGCGCGCGCAGCAGTACTATCGCGACACTCTCGGTTTCGAGATCGGATGGCTCGATCCGAGCAAGGAGATTGGAGCTGTCTCACGGGGAGATGTTGCGATCTTCTTCCGGAGGAGAGAGCCACCGTTCGAACCTGCGGTTCATTGGGTGTTCGCTGAAGATGTTGATGCCACGTACAATGAGCTGAAATCGTCAGGAGCAAACATCGTTGATCCTTTGGAAAAGAAGCCATGGGGGTTGAGGCAGTTCACTGTCGACGATTTGGACGGAAACCGATTCTACTTCCACCATGACTAGCCAAGCGTCGGGCGCGCCCGCGCCTCGACGGGTCCATGGAGGACACATGATCGCAACGGCGATGGTCAGGCGTTGAGCCCATGAGAAGAGCTCTGCGCTTCTTCCTTTGGGGCTTGATCGTCGTAGTTGCGTTGGGTGGTGCGCTGTTCCGCTACTTCGTCTACTCGCCTGCTCCCGAAGCTCCACGGCTGTCCGGCAAGCTGATCAAGGGGACCCTCGAGGCGGGCGGATGGAAGCGGACTTACCTGACCTACGTGCCGCAAGGGCTGCCGGAAGGAGCACCGCTTGTGGTGGTGATGCACGGCTCGGGTCAGAACGGTGCGCAAATGCGAAGAGCGACGGGGTATGGGTTCGAGCGCCTTGCGGACGAACATGGCTTTGCGGTCGTCTATCCCGATGGGTACGAGGGCTATTGGAACGGGTGCAATATTGTCGGTGATTACAGCGCGAACAAGCTGAACATCGACGACGTAGGCTTTTTGACGAGGATGGTCGACAAGCTCATCACCGAAATCGGTGTCGATCGGGGCCACGTGTTTGCGGCCGGCGCTTCCCGCGGCGGTCATATGGCGTTTCGACTTGCGCTCGAAGCTCCTGCCCGCTTTCGCGCAGTTGCGGCGGTAGCGGCGAACGTGCCGGCGCCGGAGAATTTCAAATGCAAACCCGCGGGGCAGGGCACTTCTTCCGTCATGATCATGAACGGTACAAAGGATCCCCTGAATCCGTTCGAGGGTGGAGAGGTCAAGCTCTTCGGCTTGTTCAGGCGCGGCAAGGTCCGGTCGTCGCGAGAGTCGGGGCAATACTTTGCGGACCTCAATCACATCACCGTTGCGCCTGAAACGAAGGATATCCAAGTGACCGGCAAAGATCGCGTCGAGCAGGTGCTCTGGCGCAACGGCTCCAAAGTTGAAGTGGAGCTCATTGCCATTCACGGCGGCGGGCATGGCATGCCACAGCCGTACCGGCGCTACCCGCGAATTCAAGGTCCGACGCCCAAGGAGCCGAACGGACCGGCAGTGATCTGGGCCTTCTTCGAGCGACAGCGGCCAAGGTAGCACCCCGGAGCCGAACAACGGATGCACCGCGTCGACTACGATGCCGAGCTGCAGATGCACAACGAGGTGCTGCGCCGAGCCTACGGCATCCGGCCCGACGATCACGTCCTCGACATCGGATGCGGAGCCGGGCAGACGACGCGTGACGCGGCGCGCTTCGCCACGGACGGGAGCGCGGTGGGGGTGGACGTCGCCGCGCCGATGATCAAGCGGGCCCGTCAGCTAACGGAAGCGGCAGGGCTTCACAACGTCTACTTCGAGCAGGCCGACGCTGAGACCTACCACTTCCCACCGGAGAGCTTCGACATCGCAATCAGCCGATTCGGAACGATGTTCTTCGCGGACCCCGTCGCCGCGTTCGCCAACATCGGCCGGGCATTGCGGCCCAAGGGGCGCCTCGTGATGATGGTGTGGCGGGAACACGATCGAAACGAATGGTCCGTGTTGATCGAGCGGGCCCTCGCGGCTGGCACGGACGTGCCGGATGCATCTTCAGCGTTTTCGCTCGCCGATCCGGCCACCACAGGCCGGATCCTTGACACCGCCGGCTTCGTCGAGGCGACGTTCACCGACGTGCACGAGCCCGTCTACTACGGTCCCGATGTAGCTGCCGCGCTCGATTGGGTCCGTGGTTTCGCGTCCGTGAACGACCTGCTCCAACGGCTGGATCCCCCCTCGGCGGAGCGCGCTCTCGATCGGCTGCGCCAGACTCTCGCCGCGCACCTCAGCGGACAGGGTGTGTGGCTCGACTCTCGTGCATGGATCGTCGCCGCGAACCGCCGCTGACCCGCCGAGGCAATCGCGGCGGCCTCGCCAGCGGCCTGCCCGTGGCGCGATGTCACGGCCGGGCGGTCTCCCACACCAGAAGTTTGTGGGGGCAGATGGAAACCGCCGAGCCTCCCCCCTGGATAAATCATCGTTTGCCCACGTGAACGCCCTTAGCAGTGCGGCGCTGTGCAGTCCGCCGTGCTGAATCCGCTAAACGCATTCAGGAGGAAGGAGGAGACGCAATGAAAAGAGCCGTTCTCACCTGCATGGCCTTCCTGTTCGCGGCGTCCGGCGCTTGGGCGGGCGATGGCACCATCTACAAACCCCCCGGAGGTGAGCTGATCGAAGGACAGTACATCGTCGTGTTCAACCCGGGCAGCAACTCCAGGGCCCTGGCGGCGCAGCTCGCCGGCGTTCACGGAGCGAAGGTGACGCGCACCTTCAGCCATGCGTTCAGCGGCGCCGTCTTCACCATGAACGAGAACGCGGCGCGCGGGCTCTCGCTCAACCCCAACGTGGTCCTGGTGGAGCAGGACAGCGTGTTCACCATCAATGCCACCCAGAGCCCCGCGACCTGGGGCCTCGACCGGATCGATCAGCGCAACCTGCCCTTGAGCAACAGTTACACCTACAACTTCACCGGCGCCGGCGTGCGGGCCTTCATCCTCGACACCGGCATCCGCACCACCCACACCAACTTCGGGGGCCGCGCCTCCTGGGGCACCGTCTGCACGGGCGAGGCGCAGAGCGACGGCCACGGCCACGGCACGCACGTGGCGGGCACCGTCGGCAGCGCCACCTACGGCGTGGCCAAGGGCGTCAGCCTCATCGCCGTCAAGATCTGCACCAACGGCGGCTCGTGCCCCAACAGCAACTCGATCTGCGGCATCGACTATGTGGTGGGGCAGAAGCAGGCGAATCCCTCGGTTCCCATGGTGGCCAACATGAGCATCGGGGGGCCGGTCTCATCCAGCCTGAACACCGCCGTCAACAACGCCGTCAACGCCGGCGTCTTCTTCGCCGTGGCGGCCGGCAACGAAAACCAGAATGCCTGCAATGTCTCGCCGGCCAGCGCCGCCAACGCCTACACCATCGGCTCGACGACCACCTCGGACACGCGGTCGTCGTTCTCCAACTTCGGCACCTGCGTCGATACCTTCGCGCCGGGCTCGTCCATTACTTCCACCTGGAATACCTCGGACACCGCCACCAACACCATCAGCGGCACGTCGATGGCGAGCCCGCACGCCACGGGCGCCGCGGCCCTGGTCTTCCAGGAGCACCCCACGTGGACGCCGTCTCAGGTGACGAGCGAGCTCAACGCCCGTGCGACCACGGGGGTGTTGACCGGTATCGGCACCGGCTCGCCCAACCGGCTGCTCTTTACATTGAGCGGCACGCCGCCACCGCCGCCGAGCTGCGCCGTGCAGCAGGGCTTCGAGACCGACGCGTCGGGCTGGTCCAACGACGCGGCCTCCACCTGCACGACCGGCGCCTACGTGCGCGCCAACCCGACCCTGGTCACCGACGGCGGCGTCACCACCCAGGTCGGAGGCTCTCACGCGGGCACGAGCTCCGTCTTCACCGCGACGAACAGCAGCGCCGGGGTCAACGACGTCGACGGCGGCAACTGCATTCTCGCCTCGCCGACGTGGAGCGTCTCCGCGGCCTCGACGCTGTCGGTGTGGTACTTCCACGGCCAGCGCGACACCGGGGGCGATGCCGCCGGCGACTTCTTCCGCCTCGAGTACTCGACCAACGGCGGTTCCACCTGGACCACGATGGCCTCCAACGGCGACTCCACCCGCAACGCCGCCTGGACCAACGCCACCGCGGCCATCCCATCGGGTGCAAGCGTGAGGCTGCGCCTCCAGTGCTCGGACGGCACGGCCACCGGCGACCTGGTGGAGTGCGGAATCGACGACGTGTCGATCTGCGCGAACTGAGTGATCAACGGGGCAGGCCGGCGCGGTCTGCCCCTTTTCCCGCTCGCGAGGCGCCGTGATACGTTCGCGGCATGACCCGCCACATCGCCCTCCTGCGCGCCGTCAATCTGGGCAGTCACAACAAGGTCGGCATGGCCGACCTACGCAAGCTGCTCAGCGATCTCGGATTCGAGGACGCGCAATCGCTGCTCCAGAGCGGCAACCTGGTCTTCGGCAGCGAGGGCCGCAAGGGCGCGCAGTTGGAGGAGCTGCTCGAGACGGAAGCGAAGAAGCGCCTCGGTCTCGACACGGACTTCATGGTTCGCACCGCCAGTGAATGGCGAGCCATCATCGACGGCAATCCTTTTCCCGAGGAAGCCGAGCGCGATCCCGGCCATCTGGTGGTCATGGCCTTGAAGGAGCAGGCCGGCCCGAAAGACGTGGCGGCCCTCCAGGAGGCGATCAAGGGCCGGGAGGTGGTGCGCGGCAAGGGCCGGCACGTCTACATCATCTATCCGGACGGCATCGGCCGCTCGAAGCTGACCAACGCCCTGATCGAAAAGAAGCTCGGCACCCGCGGCACCGGCCGCAACTGGAACACCGTCCTCAAGCTGGCCGGGCTCGCGGAAGCGTGAGGCGATCCTCCAGAATGGCGCGAAACATCGCCTCATAGCGAACCGCCTGCTGGCGCCAGTCCCAAGGTTCCACGGCAGCGCGGGCGGCCCGGCCGAGGCGGTGCCGCAATTCGGGATCGTCACGCAGCCAGCGGAGCTTTGCGGCAACATCAGCGGCGTCTCGCTCGACGAAAAAGCCGTTTGCGCCATCGCGGATCAGCTCTGGCATATTGCCGACGCGCGTAGTGACCACCGGCAAACCGCAAGCGGCTGCTTCGAGACAGGGATTGGGTGTTCCCTCGCTGCGGCTGGCGCAGACATAGACGTCGAGCGAGCGGTAGAACTCGAGCATTTCCTCCTGATTTCGCCACTTCTCCTCACGTGCGGCCAGGTGCAGCTCTGCGCCTCCGACCGCGGCAACGGCGGGGGCGATAATTTCGTGCACGCCCCGGTGACCCACTCCATGGTTGGTCAGGCTCCCGGCCCAGCCGACTCTCAGAGGGCGCGTGGGCACCGGTGGACCTGACGGCACGGCGGGCTGGAAGAAGTTGGTATCGACCCCGTTGGGTGTGTAGTAGACCGGCTTGCTGAGCAGCGGCCCGAACTCCTCGAGCAGCAGCCGATTGTTCACGAACACGGCACGCGCGAGCTCTTCGAGCGTGGCGAGTCCCGGGGCCCGCCAGGCGCCACTGAGCTCGTAGTGGCTGCAGATGCCGATGACCAGACGGTCGCAAACCTTCCGCAGCACCTCCCTCAAATGGCTTGCCTGCTCGACCTGGAGCCAGAAGTAGAGGAGCACACAGTCGGCACGCTCAATATCGGCGGGAGAGACCTCCGCCTGATAGCGCTTCACGATCTCGTAAGCGCCGCTGAGTGCCTTCGCCAGCGCATCGGTCTTGCGGTCGTGCGCCCAATCGGGCCGATTGACGACACACAGGACTATGGGGCGCCGGGGAGTCTCAGCCGAGCTTGGCATGGCGCTCAAGGTGAATCTTCCCAAACTAGCCAGTGGGTCGTGCGCGGCGACGAGGGATCGAGGTCGTCATCGCTGAAGGCGGTCCGCAGCGCGGCCTGCGGCGGCAGCCGTACGGCATCAGCGGTGAGCGTGGCGCGCCAGCCATGCCAGCCGTCGCGGATTTCCTCAGAATCATAGACCTTCCTCACGTACTTGCGGATGGCGTGCTCACGGCTGAGGAAGAGGTAGTGGCGCAGCCGGAAGCGTTGGGGCGAGAGGCGCCAGTCGGGGAAGCGGACCACGTGTCCTCCAGAGCCGGCGAGATCGACAGGCTGAGCTTGCCGCTTCCAGGCGATCACGCGATGAAGGGCGGTGGGTGCGAACGGGTAGTACCAGTGCATGGTGCGGCGGAAGTCCGGGTGGTCGTGGTCAGGCGCCTCGCGCGGCGGCACGAAGGCGAACTCTGTGAAGTCCACTGCGTTGTAGCCGCTCGCGTCGGCCTCGGCCAGAGCCTCGGCTAACGTCTGTCCGGACATCGGTGGCAGCGGTATCTCGTCGGCGTCGAGATGCACGAACCAGTCGGCTTCAAGCTCGGCCGCGAGCTCCTCCTTGCGGCGCAGGATCCGGCGCCAGCGGTAGGTGCCGTCGCGTGGGATCCGCTCAATGCCGCGCAGCCCGGCACCCAGGTAGCGCGAAGCGATGGCCACCGTGCCGTCGGTCGACTGGTTGTCGCAGAGATATGCCTCGACGCCATGGGCAAAGAGGTGCTCCAGGCAGCCGCCGATGAAGCGTTCCTCGTTGTACGTGGCAATGATCGCCAGGACCCGCATGATGTAGAGCATAATCCCCCTCTCGGCATGAACGCACCTATCGAAGAGTCGCCGGACGAGCGCCTGCGTTCCGCCTGGCTCGTCGCCGCGGCTTTCGTGCTGCTGACCGTGCCGCGCCTGCTCCTGCACGAGCTGTGGCGCGACGAAGCCTGGCTCTGGCTGGTGGTCACCGAGAGCCGCTCCCTTCCCGATCTCTTTGCGCCCCTCTCAAGGAGTGGCCAAGGCTATCTCTTCCCTCTGCTCTGCTTCCTGGCGCGGCAGGTTTCGACGTCGACCAGGGCGATGCAGCTCGTGCATCTCGTCCTGGCCGCAGGCGCCGTTTTCGTGTTTACCCGCTGGGCGCCGTTCCCCCGCCTCGAACGGGCGCTCTTCGTGCTCGGCTACTTCTTCTTCTACGAGTACGCGGTGATCAGCCGCCACTACGCCGCTGGAGCCTTGCTCCTCTGGCTGGCCTGCGCGGCGGCGCGCACGTCCCGCCCGGCGCTCGCCCTCGGAGCGGCGCTCGGACTGCTCTGCCAGACCACCGTCTACGGCTACATCCTGGCTCTCGCGGTCGCCTCGGGGTGGCTGCTCGACCGCCGGTTGCGCCGCAATGAGCTGGCGCCGATCTCACGGACCGACGCGGCAGCCGGCCTGGCCTTGGCCCTGGCCGGCGCCGCGGCCGGGCTCATCCAACTCATCCCTGAGCCCGGCACCAGCTTCGCTCCAGGTTGGCGCTTCGCCTGGGATCCGATGCACGCCGGCAAGGTGTTGAGGATGTCCTGGCAAGCCTTCGTGCCTCTGCCGCGGCCCGGCCTCCATTTCTGGAACACCAACCTGCTCGACGCCTGGCCCAGTCTGCAAGCGGTGGCGGGACTGCTGACGCTGGCGCTGGCCGTCGCCCTCCTCTGGCGCCGCAAGGTGGCCTTGACGACCTTCGGTCTCGGCGCCGCCGGCCTGCTCGCCTTCGGCTATCTCAAGCTGGTCGGCGCCTTGCGCCACACGGGCCACTTCTGGCTGCTCTTCGCGGCGGCCCTCTGGCTGGGCGGCGGCCATGCCTCAGAGGACGGCCGCGGTTCCTGGCGCAACCGGACCCTGCTCATCCTGTTGGTCCTGCAGGCGGTGGCCGGAGCCTACGCGAGTTGGATGGATCTGCGTCACCCGTTTTCGAACGGCGGCGCCACCGCGGAGCTGATCCGCCGCGAGAGATTGGACCGTTATCCGTTGCTGGGCTATCGCGAGCCGCCGGCGGCGACGGTGGCGCTCGCTCTCGGCCGGCCGCTGTACTTCCCGTCACGAGGTGTCTTCACGACCTATCCGGATTGGGGTCCGAAGCAGCGGGAGCTCGACGACCGGGCGCTGCGTTGCGCCGCCCGGGAGCTGGCGCGCCGGGAGGGACGCGATATCATCCTCATCATCAACCGGGAGCTTCCGATGTGGGGAGAGCTGACGGCGGTCGGCGTCAGGAGCGGCGCGATCGTGGTCACAGAGGACTATCACCTCTACCGGCTGCATCATCATCTGCTGAGCGCCACCGCGCAGGCGGCGCAATGCCCGAGCGCCAGCCGAGGGGAAACAACCACTTCATTCCGGCATAATACCGCCTCATTTGGAGGAAGCTCTGGCTCGTCAATTGATCATCTGCGGCGTGAGTCGATCGGGCACCTCTCTCGTGACGAGCGTGCTACAGAAGGCCGGCCTGGACATCGGCCGCGACCTCTACGGTCCGGGGCCGGGTAATCCCCGCGGCCACTTCGAAGACCGGGACTTCTTCCACCTGCACGAGGACATGCTCGCCGCGGCCGGCGAGAGCTGGTGCACGGTGGGGGATGATTTCGCGCCCCCCAAAGACCCTGAATTCGAGCGCCGCGCCCGGTGGTTGATCGCCGAGCGGGAGGCTCTCCCGCTCTGGGGGTGGAAAGATCCCCGGACCTCTCTCTTCCTCGATTTCTGGGACGCGATCCTGCCGGAGGCCCGCTATCTCTTTCTCTATCGCCACCCGGTTGACGTAGTGCTTTCGCTGTGGCGCCGCAATACCGACCGCGAGATCTGGCGGAAGCCTTGGCTGGCGGTGCGCGTCTGGGAGATCTATACCCGCCGCCTGCTCGAGTTTCGCGACCGGAATCCGCATCGCTGTTTCCTGGCCCAGGTGCCGGCGCTCACCATCGATTTCGCCGGGCTCATCCAGCGCCTGCGTGAAAAGCTCGACCTGCCGCTCCGCAACGGCGGTGATGCATCGCTTTTCGCCCCGGAAGAGCTGATGCCGCACCGATCCGGGAACCTGGACTGGCCGAAGCTGATCCCCGAGGCCCTGGACCTCTATCAGCGGCTGGAGAGGAGCGCCGATCTGCCGGCGCAGGAAGAGGCCGCGCCCGAGGATCGGCAACCGCCGCGCGAGCGCGATTTGCATCACACCTGCGAGAGACTTCTCTATGCGCTGCTGGAGAACCGAACCGAGGGTATCTCTCGCGAGTGCTTGGAGGCGTCCCTCACCAAGGAGCTGGAGCGGGTGTCCGGGCTGACGTCAGCGCTCGCCAGGGAACTGCGGGGCCGCCAGCAGATCGAGGCGGATCTCGACGAAGAACGCCGGCGGGCCGCGGCGCTCGTAGCGGGGCTCCGGGAAGAACAGAAGCGGTCAGCAAGAGCCGAGGCGGATCTCCGGGAAGAGCAGGCGCGGTCGGCAAGAGCCGAGGCAGACCTCGCCACAGTCACCAGAGTGTTGGCGCAGATCGAAAGCTCCCGCACCTTCGCTCCCGTGCGTGCCTGGTGGCGGCTGCGGCAACGGCTGGGGAAGCGGCAAACATCCCGAAAACTTCACCCGTAGAATGGTACGCATGCGGCTCACCGATCTCTTCAAGAAGCGTCCCGCCGGCCCTCTCACCGACCAGGGGCTCCTCGCGAGCGACCTATGGATCGACCAACCCGACGCTCATCCGCGCATCGAGAGCCTGCGGAAGAAGGGTGAGATCACCGCCGCGGAGGCGGAGCGGCTCGCCCGGATCGTCGACGAGGGATATCTCAGCTTCCCCCTGGGGCTCCCCGACCGGATCTTCGACGAGATCCAGGAAGCGGTGGACCGGGTCTGGCGCGAACGGCCCGCGGATCTGGCGTGGGCGTCTCAGGGGCCGCTCCGTTCCTTCGCCGAGGCGGACGAGGCGCGGGACCGCAAGCCCTCCTACCGGATCGCCGACCTGCACTCCCAATGCGCGGCGGCGCTCGACCTCTACCTCGACCCGCAGGTGTTCCGCTACGTCGAGCTGATCCTCGGCCAGCCGGCGGTCGCCACCCAGTCGCTCTACTTCGAGTATGGCAGCCAGCAGCCGCTGCACCGCGATCCGGTGTTCGTCCAGGCCCAGCCGCCCAGCCACCTCTTCGCGGCCTGGATCGCGCTGGAGGACGTTGGACCGCGCTGCGGGCCGCTGGTCTACGTCCCCGGCTCGCACCGGCTCCCCTACTATCAGTTCGAGCCGGGAGAGTGGCGCCTCGACAGCGTCCGCCTCAGCGGCCGGGAGACCGAGGCCATGCTGCAGATGGCCGAGTTCGACCGCCGCCAGGCTGAGATCCACGGCCTCGAGCCGCAGGTCTTCACCTGCAAGCGCGGCGAGGCGCTCATCTGGCACGCCTCGCTCCTGCACGGCGGCGCCGTGGTCGAGGACCCGCGGCTCACTCGCAAGAGCTTCGTCGTCCACTTCTCGACCCGGGCCAACTACAAGGTCCGGCGGCAGCGGATCGTCGAGCTCATCCCAGGCGAGAACGGTGCGCCGGTGGAGCGCACCCGGATCCTGGAGACCGAGCAGGTCCACACGCGGGACGGCCGCCAGGGCTTCGGCAATCCTCTGCAGGACCCGCTGCAGGGATATCAGAGGATCTGACCGCGGCCCACCAGGACCGCGCTGAGCGTGCCGGCGGCGGCGGGCCGGGCCGGCGGGACCTCGTCGAAGTGGAAATCCTCGGCGTCCAGCCGCGAGGGAGACGGATCGGCGAGGTCGAGGCGGGCGCCCTCCGGGGGAAAGGCACCGAAGATCCGCACGTCGCTGAACCGGCGGCGGAAGAGCGACTCCCAGTTCCAGAGGAAGAGGCTCAGGCGATGCAGCCCGCTCGCCCGGTTGCGCTCCATGGTGGGCTCGTCGACGATCGGCGGCACCGAGGCGAAGAAGACGCCGTCCGGCTCGAGGCGGCCCGCCGCCAGCTCCAGGACGGACACGGGATCCTGGAGGTGCGCCAGGAGGTCCACCGCCACGATCAAGCCGAAGCTCCCGAGCTCCCCCGGCGGGACCTCGCCCTGCAGGTATCGGACGCCGGCGAAACGCTTCCGCCCGTAGGCGAGGCTCCGCTCGTCCGGATCCAGCCCGATGACCTCGGCGGCCCCGGCCGCGGCGAGCCGGACGCAGCCAAAACCCGTCCCGCACTTGAGCACGAGGACGCGCCTGCCGGCGGCGAACCGCGCGGCGAAGACGTAGAGGGCGGACAGCGATTGATAGAGGTCGTCGGGGACCTCGGGCGACACGCCGCCGCGCACGGGCAGTCCCGCCCGCCAGCGGCGGAGGACGTTCAGGCTCTTGTGAACGACGCGGGCCATGCGGGGGAGGAACCTGTCACGCGGAACGGCTGTAGGGGCGCCCCTGTGTGGCCGCCCCTACAGCGAAGGCATGCGAATCGCTTACTTGATGAACTCCACCCTCAGGTTGGAGTACTTCCAACCGAGCGAAGAGGGCTCTTCCTTGGAGGTGGGGAACGGATTGCTGAGACCGATGATCACCTTGTCACCGTTCTCGATGTGGATCTTGTTGACGTTCGGCTTGTCCTGGATCCGTGCGATCAACTGCCCCTTGAGCGTCACGCGCAGGTCGGTGGTCTTGTGCACGGGATCGTACAGGTAGTCGAAGATGTAGGTCGCACCCAGCTCGATCGGGATACCCCGCTCGACCTTCGTCTTGTTGCAGCCCTGCGGGCAGATGCCGTGCCGCAGGGTCACGTTGTTCTTGCCCGGCCCGCGCAGGAAGACATTGCCGATCAGGGACTTGTTGCGGTTGACGATCACGTACAGGACACCGTGGGCGCCGTGGACGTTTCTCGGGTTCCAGCCGTTGACCTGCACCTCTACGTGGGCCACCATCGAGCTATAGGCGTACTCCGGCGGCGTCATGGTGAGCGCGAGCGTGGGGTTCGACTTGGTGGCGGTGAAGGTCTCGGGACCCAGGAGCTTGGTGCAGAGCGTGGCACCGTTCGAGCAGGCGGCCGCCGCCTTGGTCAGGGCCGCCTCGCTCATCTCCGACAGCGACTCGCTCGGCTGCGACGGCCCGACGACGCTCAGCCGGCCGGTCGCGGCGTCGGCGATCAGGGCATAGGCGTAGAAGTCGTTCGAGCAGGTGACCTCGACGCGCGCCTCGCTGATGCGGCCGAGGCCCTTCAGGATGTCCGCGAAGAGGAGATGCGAGAGCGGAGCGACCGTGATCTCCACCGGCTCGATGGCGTAGCTGCCGTCGGCGCGCAACACGCTCGCCGAGCAGCTCGCCGCGGTCTCGCCGAGGTTGACCAGGACCATGTGAGTGGTCCGCGAGCTCGAGCCCTCGAGATCCTGGATCACCGCCATCTCATCGGCTTCGAACGCGGTCTCGGCGGTGATCACCGGCAGCTCGACGCGGCCGCCGTCGGTGCCGACCAGCCGGGCGCTGAAGCGGAGGCCGGGCTCGCCGTCGAGCTCCAGCATGCCGCGGACGCCGGCTTCCGGACGCAGAACCACGGTCCGATCGGGCGCGATCGAGAACCGGCTCGCGCGGAGCCCCTTGCGCAGCGTCCCATCCTCCCCAGGCCCCAGCTGCAGGGAGCTCAAGGCGAGCGGCTCCCCGGCGGTGTTGGTGACCGAGATCTGCGGCCTGTATCCAACAGGGCCCAGGCTACTGATTCCCGGCAGGGGGACGTACGCGGCGCCCGCGTGCGCGGCCTGCGCTACGGCAAGACCGAGCAGGAGGGCTCCAAGAGAGGCTCTAGCGAACGGCTTCATACAGCTTACGCTCCTTCCTGAGATTTGCCAGCCAAGTAGCGGGTACTTGCCTGTCCAAAAATTGTTGCCGGGATTATAGATGCCGAAATCCCATTGCGCAAGATTCTGTGCAATTTTGGGGGAAAGGCTCCGGTCGGCGCCCTTGACACGCCGTCATGCCGGGAATATCTTCTAATTGAACGCGTTCAAAACGAGCGTTCGGGGAGTAGGATCGTCATGAGTCTCGCCGGCGGCGCGCGATGAAGATCGTCATCCCGGGCGGCACCGGTCAGGTCGGGACCTTGCTCGCCCGAGCATTTCATGGCGACGGACACGAGGTGGTCGTCTTCGGCCGGCATCCAAAGGCCGCACCCTGGCGAGTCGTCCGCTGGGATCCTGAAAGCCCGAAGGGCTGGCCGGAAGAAATCGACGGGGCGGACGTCGTCATCAATCTCGCCGGCCGTTCGGTGAATTGCCGGTGCACGCCGCGGAACCGGCAGGAGATCCTCCTCTCGCGCCTGTCAACGGTGCGCGCGGTCGGCCGAGCCATCCAAAACGCGAAGCGTCCACCGGCCGTCTGGCTGCAGGCGAGCACGGCCACCCTCTACGCCCACCGGTACGATGCCGCCAACGACGAGAGGACCGGCATCATCGGCGGCACGGAACCCGGCGCTCCCGACACGTGGCGCTTCAGCATCGACGTGGCGACGGCCTGGGAGAGAGCTCTCGACGAGGTACCGACCCCGAAAACCCGCAAGGTGAAGCTCCGCTCCGCCATGACCATGAGCCCGGACCGCGGCGGCATCTTCGACACGCTGCTGGGGCTGGTGCGTCGCGGGCTCGGCGGCAAGGCGGGCGACGGGCGCCAGTACGTCTCCTGGATCCACGAAACCGATTTCGTCCGCGCGATCTACTGGCTCATCGAGCGCGAGCATCTGGACGGCGCGGTGAATCTGGCGTCGCCGAATCCGCTGCCGCAGAAGGAATTCATGTCGGTCTTGCGGCGGGCCTGGGGGACCGCCATCGGGCTGCCGGCCACGAAGTGGATGCTGGAGATCGGAGCGCTGCTTCTCGGCACCGAGACGGAGCTGATCCTGAAGAGCCGGCGCGTGGTGCCGGGTCGGCTGCTGGAGGACGGATTCTCCTTCGACTTTCCCGACTGGCCGGCCGCCGCAGAAGATCTGTGCAGGCGGTGGCGGCGGAGCCGTGCCCTACGCTTACAATAGGCGTCACAATGATCTCTAATAGAGCCCGCGCCATCGTTACTCGAGGAATATTCATAGTGGCTTGTGCAAGCACTATCGCGTGCACTTCCGTGGTGGCACAATGGCAACACGATTCTTGCGACCCGGCCGCTTATCGACTGACCGCCGAAATGGTCATGAGCGGAGCACCAGAAGAACCCGCCATGCTGTGGCATCTCACCAACATCTCGTCGCACGCGACCTCCGGTTGTCGATACATTCCGTTCGCGGCTGACCTCCGTACCGCTACAGGGCAGGCCCTTCGGTACGCCATCACCAAACGTTCCTCAGAGACTTGTTTTTGGGACGAAGAATTCCGCCTGCCCCCCGGAGGCGTCACCGACTGGGTCGAGCCGCTTGGCGACACCGTTTTGTTCCAACCCATCGTGTCTGGTGAAGCGGTCCTGACTCTGGTCCGCTCGTCCTTCGCACACCCGGCAAGGGATCCCCACTGCACGCTCAACCTGCCGGTGTTTGGCGTGCCGCCTGACGAAAGAGGCCGGCGCCCTTCGCCCCGCCACTGAGGAAGTTCCAACCATGATCCGCGGTCTTCACGCCATGTTCTACTCGTCGCAGGCTGACGAGCTCCGCGCTTTCTTGCGGGACAAGCTCGGCCTCCGCGGCAGCGACGTGGGCGGCGGCTGGCTGATCTTCGATCCGCCGGAAGCCGACCTCGGCGTCCATCCCACGGACGAGAACGACGTGCCTTCAGGGACGGCCGACCTCTCCTTCTACTGCGACGACATCGCCGAGACGGTGCGCGAGCTCAAGTCGCGAGGCGTCGAGTTCGCGGACGAGGTGCAGGACCGCGGCTACGGGCTGGTCACGCATATTAAAGTCCCGGGGGGCTTCGTCGTCCAGCTCTATCAGCCCAAGTACGCGAAGTAGCTAGCCCGGCGACCGCGGAGTTTCGAGCTTCACCACACCGCTCGAGATCACCTGTAATTTCCATCCTTCCGCGCGGGTGCCGTCGAGATTGAGGTGGCCGGCGAGGAAGAACAGGCGCGACGTGTCGGGTTTCGTCGGGGCCGTGCAGAAGCGGTCCTGCAGGTAGAACGGCGGAATCGATTGATAGAAGAGCGTCACGCGCACGCCGGCCGGCTGAGCGCCGCCCAGCTCCGCCAGGGACACGGCATAGGTCAGCGCGTCGCCGCCGCCTCCCAGGCCGCCCTCGGACTTCGGCTTATAGAAAGGATCGTCCACGTGCCCGCCCTTGCCGTCCGGCAGATCGGGCAACACCCGCTCCACCAGATCCCTGGCGGAGAGCTTGGGGCTGCCGAGCCCTGCCACCTCGGCGAGCTCCAGCGACGGGTTCCAGCCGCGGGGCAGGAGGCGGTTGTCCTTCACCTCGTCGGCCAGCGACAGGAAGCTGGTGGTGAGCCGGCCGCGCGGATCCTTCACCAGCTCCTGATAGATCTGCACCTGGTCCTGCCGTGTGATCAATTCATAGTGCGGCTGAATCCGCTCGTTCTGCTCCGCCGCGGTCATCGGCCGGCAGTCGCTCTTCCACATGAATTCTCCCGCAACGGGTTTGCCGGCCGCGTCGACCAGCTCGCCGGTCGGCGCGGCGCGGCCCGAGACCCAGATGGCGTTGCCCGCCGCGTCCAGCACCTCGAAGGTGAGAAAGGCGCGGCGGAAGCCGACTCCCGAGGGGAGCTTGTGGCCCGCGAGGTTCTCCACCAGGACGTCCGCCGAGAGCTGGCCGCCGCTGATCTTGAGGCTCTTCACGGAAACTTTCGCCGTGGCGGCGTCCGCCTGCTGGAGCATGGAGTTATAAGTCGTGGTGAGCGGCGCGACGCCCTTGCCGCCGAGCATCGGGTCCTGCACCCGGATGCCCAGGATGTCGGGGAACTGCTGAGCGAACAGATTGAAAAACACGTTGAGCCCCACCAGCGTGTGGCGGGCGAAGGGCGACCGTGGCTGCAGATCGATCGCCGACTGCGGCTGCCGGTGCTCCGTCTGCGGCATGTTGCTCGCCTCCTGGATGGAGGCGATCTTCGACGCGAGCGTTCCTTCGAGGCCCGGATAGGTGGTCGTCATGTGGCAGCTCTGGCACGACCGCGGCGTCGGCCCGCCGTCGCGGAAATCGCTGAACACCCACTCGGGATAGGTGGCCTGCTCGATGATGATCTCCGGCTTCGTCTCGCCGGGACGCACCCAGGGCTGATCGCCGTCAAACACCGGCAGCACGACGCTGTGGCAGCTCCCGCAGACTTTGGAAAAACGGATCAAGGGATATTCGAACGGCTTCGCCCCCAGCGAGTGATCCATGGGCACCTGCTGCGGACCGGAAAAAGGTCCGTGGACCACCTCCGGCGCGCCGGTGCGAAAGTCGCCGGTGAAGGTGTGGCCGACGGGGACGGCCTCGTCGATCTCGACGTGGTGGCAGGTGGCGCAGGAGACGCCGTCGCGGGCGAGGGCGCCGTAACGGGCGTCGCGCTGCTCGCGCTCGGTCCGCGCCTTATAGGGAATGGCGTTGAGCATGGCGCGGCTGAACAGCTCGCGGGGGACGATCGGCTGCGAATTCTCGTCCAGCCCCAGGAGGTCGGTGTTGTCGCAGACCTCGCCCGCCCGCTTGGGGTCGTCCTTGAACTGGTCGAGGCAGAACTGACGCTGTCCCATGACGCCGTGGCAGTGGAGGCAGAGATCCTGCACCAGCGCGCCCAGCGCGGGATGGACCGTCTGCTCCGTCTCGAGCTGCGAGAAGAAGATCGGATCGCGTCCCGCAAGCCCCATGGGCGAGCCCCGCCATTCGCCGTAGGGAGCCAGGTTCAAAAGGTTTTTATACGCCGGCTGGCCGGCCTGCTGCAGCGTCATGTCGTAGTGCATGCCGGTCGAGCCTGCGGCGTGGCAGCCGACGCACTGATCGGAGGTGAGGAAGAGCGGCGGTCCGTCCGGTCCCGGAAAAACGTGATCGTAAACCTCCGGCGGCATGAACAGTTTGGTGATCGTTCGCGGTTCGGGAGGCACGATGATGCGGGCGCCGAAAGTCTTCAGGAACTCCGGCGGGTAGCTGATCTGCGGCTGCAGGAGCCGCTGCACCTTCTCGTTCGGCCAGATGACCTTGTCCCACCACGGACCGCTCTCGGCCTTCGTTTTGAGATCCTGGAGCGGCTCGAAACGCTCGTGGACCGACAGCGTCTCGATGGTGGGCTGCTTGGCGGCGCCGACGATGGGCGGCTCATCCTGATAGTAGAACTTGAGGAACGTGTCGGGATCGCCGAGTACGTTGTTGAGCGTCGAGAACGTGAGCTCGTCCTTGGCCGAGGCGTGGCAGTTGACGCAGTAGTAGCCGAAGCCCATCCAGGGATACGGCAGGTTGACGGGCGGCGGCCAGTCGAGCTGCGACGCCTGCGTGGCCTGCGGGTCCCACGAGCCCCAGAACCAGCCGTCCTTGGAGCCGCGGCGGTCGCGCACCATGAGAGCGATCATGTTCGGCGAGGCGGGAATCGACGGGTCCTGCAGCCGCTCGGCCGTGGTGTTGCCGTACATCAGCTTGAGGATCATCGCGCCGTCCGCGATGGGCCGGACGGCCGCCTGGCCGTCCAGCCGGCAGGCCGGGCAGGTCTTCCGGCACTCGTCGACAAACTTCCGCTCCCCTGCCGCGTCCCCTTCGCACAGCCAACGGTAGACGTCCGGCGAGTAATAGACGACGACCGTGTTGTGCGTGCCCCACGTGGTCGTCGTCCAGGCGGGCCCGGCGTGCGGATCGCCGCCCAGCGCCGCCACGGTGGGGCCGGTAGGCCGGACCTGCTTGTCGTGGGGCCAGGCCAGCCGCAGATAGCACTCCGCCTGCAGAAAGCGGCCGAGGATGAGCTCGTACTCCGACTTGGCGAAGCGAAGCTCGCTCGGCAACGGCAGCGGGGCCGTGCACTCCTTCGGCAGCGATTCCGCCGTTGGCGCGGCGGTGACGGGTGGTACCGGCCGCACGGCCAATATCAGTGCGGCCTCCAGCAGGACCGGCAACGTCAGAGACCACAGAACCCGCCTGGACGGCATCCTTTCTTCCCCCGCGGAAATGCCCCTGCTGGCCGTAGCGAGCAACGGGCGGAGCGAACCTGAAGCTGTAACGAAGACGCGGCGGCAGAATAGCACCGAGATATCGCCGTTTTCCAATTCTCGGGAGCCGGCCCACCTGTCACATTCCTGCCACAGGGGCGTCGCCGGTTCCCGCAGAAGTCTTGCGTAAAGTGAGACAGGCACCCTCTTTGCAGCGCCGCCAAAGCGCGGTATTTTTCCGGACTTGAGGTGCGTCTATGCAGCTTCTCCTGATCCGACATGCCATCGCCGAAGAGCGGGAGGACTTCGCCCGGACCGGCAAGGACGACCGCCTGCGCCCGCTCACCGACGAGGGGAGAAAGAAAATGCGGCAGGCCGCCAAGGGGCTCCGGGAGATCGTGCCGGAGGTCGATCTGCTCGCCACCAGCCCCCTCACCCGGGCCGCTCAGACCGCCGCAATTCTCGACACGGTCTATGGCGGCTTGAAAGAGGTGGAGATCGCCGAGCTCTCTCCCGAGGCCACGCCGAAGGAGTTCCTGCGCTGGCTGCGGAAACAGAGGGCCGACACGCTGGCCGTGGTGGGGCACGAGCCGAGTCTCAGCCTGATGGCCTCCTGGCTGCTGACCGGCAACGAGCGAAGGATCATCGCCTTCCGCAAGGGGGGCGCCTGCCTGCTCGACTTCAACGGTGAAGTCGGCGCCGGCGCCGCGACCCTGCTCTGGGCCTTGACCCCGGCGCAGCTCCGCGAGCTGGCGGATTAGGATAGCTTGCACAATGTCATGACCGCCGCTCTCCTCTCCCGTTCGCCCGAGGAGGGGGCTCGCCTGCTCGCGCTCTCTCTTCTCGATCAGACCGCCACGGCCCGGTTGCGCCTGGCTGATCCAGAGGACGCGGAGGCGCTCCACGATTTCCGCGTCGGCCTGCGGCGGCTGCGGAGCTGCCTGCGCGCCTACCGCGAATGTCTGGCGGACGCCATTCCCAAGAAGCTCGCCAGAAGGCTCCGGCGGCTGGCCCGCTCCACCGGACCGGGACGGGACGCGGAGGTACAGATCGAGTGGCTCCGCGGCCGGAAGCCCCACCTCTCCTCCTATCATCGCGCCGGCCTCGCCTGGCTGCTCGACCGGCTGGAGGAGCGGATGCGCGACGCCTACGCCAAGCTGACCGCCGAGGTGGACCGCGATTTCGTGGAGATCGAGAGCGAGTTGCGGGCCCGCCTCTCCGTCTACCGCACCGAAGTCCATCTCGACGCCGCGCAGCCCCCCGCCACTTTCGGCGACACCACCACCGCCATCCTCCGCCGCCAGGTGGCCGAGCTGGAGGACCACCTCGCCCGCATCGCGGATGCCGCCGACGAGAGAGAGGCCCACCGGGCGCGGATCAGCGCCAAGCGCGTCCGCTACCTGCTCGAGCCGTTCGCCGGCGAGGTCGACGGAGCGGCCGCCGTCGTCAAGCGCTTCAAGGCCGTTCAGGATCTGTTCGGAGACCTGCACGACGCCCACATGCTGGAGCTGGAGATCGCCGATGCGCTCGAGGATGCCGCCGCAGGTCGAGCCCGCCGGTTGCTGGAGATCTCGCTCGATCACGCGCCGGACGACAAGCTCCTGCGGGCCGAACGGCGACGCCCCCACGAGTCAGGTCTCATCGCGCTCGCCCGCTTCAACCGCACCCGCCGGGACCGCCTCTTCGAAGCGTTGGCAGCCGACTGGCTCGGCGGTAAGGCCGGCGAGTTTTTGCGCGAAGTGGAGGGTTTGGGCGAGGCGATGACGACGGCTCCATAGGGCCCGTGCCGGTTGGAACGGCGTGCCCCCTTGACTTCTCGCACTCCCACCCATACATTCCTCCCGTCATGAAACCGCGCGTCATCCCCGATCGGCGAATGCGAATGGCCATGGTCATGCCCAGGCCGGGCGCTGGCCGTATCGCCGACGCGAGGTCCGCCGACTCGTAAGCCCTAAACGACAGGCGTTCTCCCAAGCGAAAAGACCACCGCCCGGCCTCAGCCGCGGTGGTCTTTCGACTTTCAACCGAACTTTTCCGGGAGAACGTGATGACGATTCCGTTTGCTGTCGACGTAGAGCTCGATCCGTCCCTCGCCACGCTGGCGCTGCACGCCGGCGCTTCGCCGGATCCTGCGACCGGCGCCCTGCTGACGCCGATCTACCAGTCCACCACCTACGTGCAGGACGCGGTCGGCGTCCACAAGGGGTACACCTACAGCCGCTCCGGCAACCCCACCGTGACCGCTCTGGAGCGGCGCCTCGCGGCCCTCGAAAAAGCCGAGCATGCCACCTGTTACTCGACCGGCCTGGCGGCCACCACGGCGCTCGCCCTCGCCGTTCTCCAGGCGGGCGACCGCGCGGTCCTTTCGGACGTCGTCTACGGCGGCACGGTCCGCCTCTTCCAGCAGGTGCTGGCGCGGTTCGGCGTCGAGGCCGAGCTCGTGGACACGGCCGACCCGGCCCGTCTGGAAGCCGCCTTGCGCCGGCCGACCCGGCTCGTCTTCGTGGAGACGCCGGCCAATCCGACGCTCAAGCTGACCGACATCGCCCTCGCCGCGGAGCTCGGCCACGCCGCCGGCGCCCTGGTGGCGGTGGACAACACCCTGCTGACGCCGGCGCTGCAGCTCCCGCTCGACCTCGGCGCCGACCTCGTGCTGCACTCGACGACCAAATTCATCGAGGGGCACAACGCCACGGTGGGCGGCGCTCTGATCACCCGCGACGCGGCGCTCCACGAGCGGTTGGCCTTCCTGCGCAACGCCATCGGCGCCATCCAGTCGCCGTTCAACGCCTGGCTGACCCTGCAGGGCGTCAAGACCCTGCCGCTGCGCATGGAGCGCCACTCGGCGAACGCGCTGCGGGTGGCGCGCTTCCTGGAGACGCACCCGCGCATCACGCGGCTGCTCTACCCCGGGCTCGAATCCTTCCCGCAGCACGAGCTGGCCCGCCGGCAGCAGCGGAACGGCGGCGCCCTTCTCGCCTTCGAGGTGGAGGGCGGCGAGGAAGCCGGCGTGCGGGTCATGAACCGCGTCCGCCTCTGCTCGCTGGCCGAGAACCTCGGCGCCGCCGAGACCCTCATTACTCATCCGGCCTCCATGACCCACGCCGCCGTCCCTGAAGAGCAACGGCTCGCGACCGGCATCACCGGCGGCCTCGTCCGCCTCTCGGTGGGCCTGGAGAACCCCGACGACGTCATCGACGACCTGCGCCGCGCCCTGGCGGCGTGAGAAAGGAGGAGATCGTGCAGCAGACTTCGCAGCTCCGCGTCTTGAAATTCGGCCGTTGCGCCGACCTGACCCATGCCGTCCATGAGATCTACCGCGAGTGGCGGGCCGGCCGCCGCGTCCTCGCCGTAGCCGCTTCCGGCCCGGCCGGTGACGACCTGTTGAAACGGGCCGAGCAGTTGGGCCTGCCACCTCAAAGCGGGGCGACTCCGGCATCGCTGCTCGCCCTCGCCCTCGACCGCTCCGGCCTTCCCGTTACGCTCCTCGATCCCTCGCAGCTCCCCGTTCTCTCGCGCCGTCTCGAAGCCGGCCATGACGTCGTGGTGGTTCCTGGCGGCGACGATCTGGAAACGTACGCGGCAATTCATGCCTCGCGCCCGCCGCTGCGGGTGACCCTCCTCGGCTGCGGCTCCGTGGGCGGCGGCGTCCTGTCGCATCTCCTGGCCTGCCCAGAGAGTTTCCAGGTGACCGGCGTTCTCGTGCGGGACCTCGGCCGTGACCGCGGCCCAGGCGTGCCGCGTCACCTCCTCACGACGGACGCGGGCGATCTGATGGCGCGCGAGGCGGACGTCGTCGTCGAGCTGCTCGGCGGCCGCGAGCCCGCCCGCCGGCTCATCCGCCAGGCGCTCGGCCTCGGACGTTCCGTGGTGACGGCGAACAAGGCGCTCCTCGCCGCCGAGATCGGCTCGCTCTCGGCGCTCGCCTCCTATCAGGGCGTCTCCCTGCTCTACAGCGCCAGCGTCGGCGGCGCGCTGCCGGCCCTGGAGGCGGTGCGGAAGGCGGCGGCAAGCGGCAGGGTGCGGCGGATCTCCGGCGTACTCAACGGCACCTGCAACTTCGTGCTCGACCGGTGTCTCGCCGGCCGCTCGTTCGCCGCGGCGGTCGCCGAGGCGCAGGCGGCCGGCTACTGCGAGGCGGACCCCGCGCTCGACCTCGACGGCTCGGACGCGGCGCAGAAGCTGGCGCTCCTCGCCCGCGAGGCCTTCGGCGCGAGCCTCCGTTGGGACCGGATCCCACGACAAGGGATCGAAGGACGCGACGGGAAGACCCGCGCAGACACGGTTGTCCGTCTGATCGCGGCCTGCGAACGGACTCGCGAAGGTCTGGCGGCGAGCGTTCGGCCGGTCGAGCTGCCGCCCGATCATTCTTTCGCGCGCGCCGCCGGGGCCGGCAATGCGTTGCGGATCGAGATGGAGAACGGCTCCGTCATCGATCTCGCCGCCCAGGGTGCCGGACGCTGGCCCACGAGCGAGGCGGTGATGGCCGACCTCCTCGACCTCCTGGAGGAACGACCTTCCATCACGTTGCCGCGGGAATTCCGGCTCGCGGAGGTGACGGCATGAAGATCTCCACCCGCTGTGCCCGTCCGGCCAACGGACGCGATCCCTTCGGCGCCGTCTCGCCGCCGATCTACCAGACGGCGACGTTCTGCCAGCCCTCCGCCGTCGAATTCGGCGAGTACGACTATTCGCGCACCGCCAATCCAACCCGTGCCCTGGCGGAAGAGCAGCTCGCGGCTCTCGAAGGCGGCCGCTATGCCTGCGCCTTCGCGAGCGGCATGGCGGCGATCACCGCCGTCACGCGCCTCGTCCAGTCCGGCGAGGAGATCCTCGCCGGCGACGACCTCTATGGCGGCACCATCCGCCTGCTCTCGCAGGTGGCGCCGCGGCAGGGGATCGCCGTCCGCTGGGTGGACACGACCGATCCGGCGGCCGTCGCCGCGGCGATCTCTCCCGCCACGCGGCTGCTGCTGGTCGAGACGCCGACGAATCCTCTGCTTCGCATCGTGGACCTCGAGCGCATCGCCGGCATCGTCCGGCCGCGCGGCGTGCTCCTGGCGGTCGACAACTCGCTTCTCTCGCCCTGCCTCCAGCGGCCTCTGGCTTTCGGAGCGGACCTTGTCATCCACTCGGCGACCAAGTTCCTCTGCGGCCACGGCGACGTCTGCGCCGGTGCCGTAGTGACCAGCGAGGCCGAGCTGCATCAGCGGCTGGCCTTTCACCTCAACGCGGAAGGCACGGGCCTCGCGCCCTTCGACAGTTGGCTGCTGCTGCGCGGGATGCGGACGCTCGCCCTGCGGGTGGAGCGGCAGTGCGCCTCGGCCCGGCGCATCGCGGAGATCCTGGCGGGCCATCCGGAGGTGCGGCAGGTCTTCTTCCCCACCCTCGCCGCGCCCGCCGCGCGGCAGGTCCACGAGCGGCAGGCGAGCGGACCCGGAGCGGTGATCAGCTTCACCACCGGCGACGCCGACCTCTCGCGGCGCATCGTGGAGGCGGCGAGGCTGTTCACGATCGCGGTGAGCTTCGGCTCGATCGGCTCGTCGATCAGCCTGCCCTGCCGTATGTCGCACGCCAGCGTCCCCGCCGAGCTGCGCGGACGGCTGGGACCGCCGCCGGACCTGGTGCGGCTGTCGGTGGGGATCGAGGACGTGGACGATCTGATCGCGGATCTGGAGCAGGCGTTGGACGCGGCGGCTAATACGCCAGATTCAGCGTCTGCCCGCCATCGATCACCAGCACCGCTCCGGTCGTGAAACGGGAGGCATCGCCGGCGAGGTAGAGCACCGCGCCGGCGATGTCGTCCGGCTGGCCGAGGCGCCGCTGGGGGATGGACCGGAGGGCGCGCTCCTGCCTCTCGGGCGTCCCCCACAAGGCCTCGCTGAAACGCGTCTGGATGAGCCCCGGCGCGATGGCGTTGACGCGGATGTTGTCCCGCGCCAGCTCGATGGCCAGCGTTTTGGTCAGCATGATCACGGCGGCCTTGCTGACGCCGTAGACGCCGAGGCCGCCGTGGGGCACCATGCCGGCCACCGAGGCGAGGTTGACGATGGCGCCGCCGCCCCGCTCGCGCATCAGCGGCACGCAGGCGCGGGCGGTGTGGACGTAGCCCTTGACGTTGACCTCGAAGGTCTTGTCCCAGTGCCCCTCCTCGGCTTCGAGGAGCGGCCCGAAGTGCGGATTGGTGGCGGCGTTGTTGACCAGGATGTCCACGCCGCCGAAGGCCTCGCGCGCCTGGTCCGCGAGGGCTAGGACGTCCGCGGGACGGCCGGTGTGGCAGGCGACGGCGATCGCCTCGCCGCCTTCGGAGCGGATCAGCTCGGCCACGGCCTCGACGCCCTCCAGCTTGCGGCTCGCCAGCACCAGCCGCGCGCCGGCGGCGGCGAGAGCGGCGGCGATCGCCTCGCCGATGCCGCGCGAGGCGCCCGTCACCACGGCGACGCGGCCGCTGAGATCGGGTTGGGAGGACGCTTTCATGACGGGTAACGATATCCTATGGCCGTCCTATCGAGGAGGAGAGAAACATGGCTCGGACCACGCGCAATATCGGCATGCTGTTGCTGAGCATCTACCTCATCCTGGCCGGATTGGGGCTGTTGATCGGCCTGAGCTTCGCCTACTTCGGCGTCATCCAGGGTGTCCTGGCTCTGCTCGCCGGCATCTTCATTCTCATCGGGAGATGACGGCCGCGGATCAGCCTCCAGCCGGAGCGGCGCGGGGTCGTGCGCGCCAGGCTCAGGGTCGAGCCTGCCAAGCTTGAGGGTGAGTGCGAGCGGCTCGGGGTCGTGCGCGAGCGGCGCAAGGGTGAGTGCGGCAGGCTCAGGGTCGTGCGTGCCAGGCTCGGGGTCGTGCGCGCCAAGCTCGGGGTCGAGTACGGGCGGCGCGAGGGTGAGCGCAGGCGGCTCAGGGTCGCGCGCGGCAGGCTCAGGGTCGCGCGCGAGCTGCGTTGTCCCACATAGATAAGGAATGTAGACTCGCGGCGAAAGGAGACTTCGATGGCAGTCGAAATCACGGGGAGGTACATCGGCAACCTCAAGACGGAGCTGACCCACGGTCCTTCGGGGGCGGTGATCCGCACGGCAGCCCCGGTGGACAACCAGGGGGACGGCAGCTCCTTCTCCCCGACCGACCTGGCGGCGACCTCCTTGGGCGCCTGCATGCTGACCCTGATCGCCATCGTCGGCGAGCGCGAGGGAATCGACCTCACCGGCCTCTCCTTCCGCCTGGAGAAACATATGGCGTCGAATCCGCGCCGCATCAGCGCCGTGCCGGTGACCATCCACATGCCGGCCGGCCTCACCCCCGAGCAGCGGAAGAAGCTGGAGAACGCGGCGCTGACCTGTCCGGTCCACAAGAGCCTGGCGCCGGAGATCGACAAACCGGTGGAGTTCGTCTACGCGGACGCGGCAACCTCGGACAAGATGTCGATGGCCGAAGCGCGTCGAGCATCGGCGGACTTGCGGGAAAGCCTGGAGGGGAAGATCACGGGTGACAGTGCTGACCTGATCCGCGAGACCAGGGACGCCTGAATCGCTCCGCAGAAAGGGTGAGCCATGTTCGACCGCATCATCTCCAATCCAGAGATCCTTGGCGGAAAACCGTGTGTCAAGGGTACGAGGATCAGCGTC
This sequence comes from Thermoanaerobaculia bacterium, assembly GCA_036002325.1. Lineage (GTDB taxonomy): Bacteria > Acidobacteriota > Thermoanaerobaculia > Multivoradales > UBA5704 > DATARR01. Next base: position 45,308 of record DASYTJ010000068.1, read on the forward strand.
GAGTTTCTCCTCGAGCTGGTAGCGCAGGGAGCGAGCCGGGCAGATATCCTGACGGCCTATCCGCACCTCACCGCTGAGGATGTCGAGCAGGCTTTGCGGTACGCGTCTCGCTTCCTTGAGAACGAAGTCGTGATCTCCACAGAGACTCCCGAGATGAGCGAAGCTCGCCAGATAGCGGAAGAATGGCACCGTCGCTTGGCGGGAAAGATGAGCAGCGACAGCACCGATCTGATCCGAGAGACTCGGGACAGCTGACGAGGCTTTGGCGGTTCCCTCGACCGCAGGTAAACGCATCGACTCGACGGAGAGGCTCTCGCAAGAGTATGCTCAATACATGGCCGTAAAGACCATCACCATCGACCTTGAAGCCTACGAGGCCCTGACGGATCACAAAAAGCCCGGTCAGTCGTTCTCGCAGGTCATTAAGCAGCACTTCCCCCGCCGTCGGACCGGACGGGACTTGGCTGATCTGCTCCCTCGGGTGACGCTCTCTGAGCCGACGCTCGACGCCATAGACAAGGTGATTGAGGAGCGCCAGCGGGAGCCCGCCCGGACCGTGAACCTGTGATCGTCCACCTGGACACGAGCTTCGTCGTCGACCTGCTACGCGAGACGGGGCGCAAAACCAAGGGTCCAGCCTCAGCCTTTCTAGCGAGTCATCTGGAGGACGAGCTGAAGGTTTCCCTGTTCGCGGCTTGCGAGTTGCTCCTCGGTGTCGAGCTCTCGGATAGGAGCGCAGAGGAGCGAAGGCGAGTCGAGGAAATTCTGGCGAAGATACCTGTGGCCCTGCCGAGCGCCGCACTGGCTTCAGTCTATGGCCGCATTTTGGCAGGCCTGCAGCGGCGTGGACAGATCATTGCGACTATGGACCTGCTGATTGCAACGAGCGCGCTCGTCGAGGGAGTTCCCCTGGTCACCAGAAACGTGTCCCACTTCGAGCGCGTGCCAGACCTGAGAATCATCGGGTACTAACGAGACTTCGCCCGGGACGCTCGAGCGGCGAGCCATTCCTTCAACGATTCAGGGCTCTCGCCACTGCGGAGTCCGGACAGCAGACCAGCCACGCTCAAGTCCTCATCGAGTTCCGGCCAGTGGAGGAAGGTGCCGTCCCCAACAATCTCAAAGTTATCCCGCTCCTCTGGCGTGCCATGCCGTAGACGCGGGAACCAGATCAAAGGAACTATGAGAGTCCTGCCGTCCACGAGATCAACCGTCAGTGCCTCCTCATCGACTGTGACTGCTTGAGCCTGAGGCACTGCAAAGCATTTCGGTTTCGACTCTGAACTCAGGAAATGGAGGTCCTGGTGGCGCTTCTGCCTCTCCACGTAATAGGCCACCAGGCGTTCAGGTTCGTGGTCAAACCGCGCAGAGATTCGGCGCCGCACTTCATGAATCTCTTCGATTAGATCATCACCCTCATCGTGGAACGTCTCGTCATGTACCTTCATGGCTTCCTCGCTGATCCACACAGCTCATGGTGGTTACACGCGCCCCTTCAATCGCTCCGATGGATGAAGTTCCACATGTGCAAAGTAGGAGCTGTTCTCGGGTTCCCAATCATAGAAGATACCTGCAGAAGAGCTTCCTTCCAGCTCCACCCCCTGCTCGTCTGTGATCGATAGATGCTCTCGGAAAAGAAGAACCGGCCAACGATCGCCCATGACACTGGCAAACACCTCAAGTTTATAGTCTCCTGGAAGAAAGTCGAACATCGTTGCGTCTCCAGGGAGCAAGAAGTGATGATTGAGAGGAGTTCCTTCAGGAGGTATAGATAGGCCGCTACCTCGGACTAGCAGATCGCGTTCCCCGTGGGTCCAAACGTTAAAGACTCTGGTGGTTTCACCCCGATGCAGCTTGACGAACAGGCTCTCGACTATCAAGGTCCGTTTAGCAGTGGCAAACAGGAGCGCCCTCAAAAAGATCTTCGGAGGTCCTGTCGTACCGTCAGGACCGAAAAAAATCAGTGTGGGGCGGGTCATTCTCACGCGGCCTCTGCGAAGATGTGTTAACCACAGCGTAATAAGCGAGACACCCAGCGCGACGGTGGAGATGGCAAGACTCAAGATTTGCGGAGTTATTTTCATACCGCGGTCCTACCCCTTCGCCTCGTACCAGCTCGCCCCCCACCCGGTCTCGACCACCAGCGGCACTTTCAGGTCGGCCACGCCTTCCATCTCGGACTTGACGAGATGCGCCACCGCGTCGGCCTGCTCCGTGGGCACTTCGAGAACCAGCTCGTCATGGACCGTCAACAGCAGGTGCGCGCCGGGTTGCTCCTCGCGCAGGCGGCGGTCGACCGCGATCATCGCCAGCTTCAGGATGTCCGCCGCGGTGCCCTGGATGCGCGCGTTGATCGCCATGCGGCGGGCGCCCTCGCGCAGGTTCCAATTCTTGCTTTGGATGTCCGGCAGCCAGCGGACGCGGCCGTAGAGGGTCTCGACCTTCCCCTCCTTCTCGGCCCGGCTCAGCGTCTCCTCGATGTAGCCCTTCACTCCCGGATAACGGTCCATGTAGGCGTGGATGAAGCGGTCCGCCTCCTTGGTCGAGATGCCGAGCTGCTGGCTGAGCCCGAAGGCGCTCATACCGTAGAGGATGCCGAAGTTGATGGTCTTGGCCGCCCGGCGCTGCTCGGCGCTCACCAGCTCGGGCGCCACGCCGAGCACGGCGGCGGCGGTCGAGCGGTGGATGTCCTCGCCGGCGGCGAAGGCGTCGATCAGCGCTTTCTCGTCGGCGATGTGAGCGAGGATGCGCAGCTCGATCTGGCTGTAGTCGGCCACCAGCAGCACGTCGCCGGGCGGGGCCACGAAGGCGCGGCGGATGCGCTGCCCGAGCTCAGTGCGGATGGGGATGTTCTGCAGGTTCGGTTTCACCGAGGAGAGCCGGCCGGTGGCGGCGACCGCCTGGTCGTAACGGGTGTGGAGGCGGCCGTCGGCGCCGACCGTCTGCGGCAGGGCGTCGACGTAGGTGGACTTGAGCTTGCTCAGCTCGCGGTAGCGGAGCACGAGCTGGGCGACGGGGAAGCCCCGGCGGGCGAGCTCCTCCAGGATCTCGGCGCCGGTCGAGTAGCTCTTCGTCTTCTGCGTCTTCTTGAGGGCGGGGAGACCCATCTTCTCGAAGAGGACGAAGCCGAGCTGCTGCGGCGACTGCAGGTTGAACCGCTCGCCGGCCTGCGCGTAGATCTCCTCCTCCAGCTTCGCCAGCTCGGCTCCCAGCTCGGTCGACATCTCCTTCAGGTAGCCGACGTCGAGCAGGATGCCGGCCTCTTCCATGCGCAGCAGAACGGGCACCAGGGGAGCCTCGATCTCGGTGTAGACGCGGGCGAGCGAGCCCGCTTCCAGCTCGCGGCGCATCGCTTCAGCCATGCGGCGGGCGAGCACGATGCGCTCGGCGGCGTAGGCGGCGAGGCGCGAGTCGCCGACCGGCGGCTCCTGTCCCTTTTCCCAGCCGATCTCCTTGGGCGTCAGGGCCTTGCGGTTCAGGCGCTCGAGGGCCAGCTCGTCGAGCGAGTGGCCGTGGATCGACGGCTTGAGGAGGTAGGAGACCAGCATGGCGTCGAACAGCGCCGACTGGCAGAGCGGACCGGGGCAGAGCCGCATCACCTCCTTGAGGTTGTGCCCCAGGAGGCGCACCCGCGGGTCGCCGATCCAGCGCTGCAGGCTGGCGATCGCGGCGTCGCGCATGCCGTCGCGCCGGAAGTCGGCGTAGACCACGGGGCCGTCTCCGGAGTCGGCGACCGCGAGGCCGAGGGGCCGCTCCTCGCCGAGCACCGCCACGTAGACCTCGCCGCCGACCAGGCGCCCGGCCTTGTCGGTCCATACCTCCACCGTCAGCGCCTCCTCGGCCGGAAGGATCTCCTCGGCATCGGCCGCCGCCCCCGCCGGCCCCAGCTCTTCGACGAGCGAGAAGAACTCCAGCTCGGCGAAGACCTTGCGCAGCGCCTCGACATCCGGTGAGTCGCGGTGCAACGCGTCCGGGTCGAACGGGAGCTCGAGATTCGTGTGGATGGTGGACAGCTCCTTCGACAGCCGCGCCTGCTCCTGGTTGGCGAGGAGCCCCTCGCGATAGGCCTTGCGGGAGATCTCGCCGGCCCGCGCCAGGAGGTCCTCCAGCGAGCCGTACTCCTGGATCAGCGACTTCGCGCCCTTCTCGCCGATCCCCGGCACGCCGGGGATGTTGTCGATCGAATCTCCCATCAGGGCGAGGACGTCGGCCACCTTGGCCGGCGGCACGCCGAAGTCCTCCTCGACCTCCTGGGGTCCATAGAGCTTGTTGCGGCCCGTGTGGTAGAGGGAGACGCGGGGCTCGACGAGCTGCATCAGGTCCTTGTCGGCCGAGACGAGCACCACGTCGTACCCCGCTTCGGCCGCCCGGCAGGCGAGCGAGCCCAGCACGTCGTCCGCCTCGTAGCCGGCGAGCTCGAGAGTGGGGATGCGGTAAGCCTCCAGCACCCGGCGGATCCACGGCAGCTGGCCCGCGAGATCCTCGGGCATGGGCCGGCGGTTCGCTTTGTAATCCTCGTACTTGTCGCTGCGGAAGGTCCTGCCGCCCTCCAGCGCCACGCCCACCAGCTCCGGGTTCTCCTCGCGCAGCAGCTTGCGAAGCATGGTGACGAAGCCGTAAACGGCGTTCGTCGGCTCGCCGCGCGAGTTCGAGAGGTTGCGGATGGCGTAGAAAGCGCGAAAGATGTTCGAGTACCCGTCGATCAGGAAGAGACGGGGACGGGAGCTTGGCTGCGGGCTGGAACTCGTTTCGGCCATGGCGCGGACATTCTATGTCGCCTCTCCGTGGCATGGGTCTCGCACACGTGGCCCGCGGAGTGGAACGGCTGCGACGCGGAAAGGAGAGCGGATATGGGGATTCTGTCGTGGATCGTGTTCGGACTCATCGCCGGGGCCATCGCCAAGTTCCTGATGCCGGGCCGCGACCCGGGCGGCTGCATCATCACCATCATCATCGGCGTCCTCGGCGCTCTGCTCGGCGGCTTTCTCGCCACCTGGCTCGGCTACGGCGGTATCTCGGGATTCGACTTTCGCAGCTTCGTCATCGCCATCATCGGCTCGATCCTGCTGCTGATCATCTGGCGGGTGATCAGCGGGAGAAGGGTGTAGGCCTTCGCGCCTGGCCCAGCAGGTGGGCCGCCTCGGGCAGGATCAGCTTCTCCATGGCGAGGGCGACCGCCTTGGGCGAGCCGGGCAGCAGGAACACCGCCTTGGCACCGATGAGACCGGCGGCGGCGCGGCTGAGCATCGCCGCCGCTCCCACTTGCTCGTAGGAGAGCATGCGGAACAGCTCGCCGAATCCATCGACGGATCGCTCCAGGAGCGGCCGTACGGCTTCGAGCGTCAGATCCCGCGGCGAGAAGCCCGTTCCTCCCGTGGCCACCACCACGTCGACCTCCGGCAGAGCCAGCGACCGGCGCACGGCCTCGCGGATCGCAGCCACGTCATCCCGAACCAGTGTAGAATTAGCGATCCGGTGCCCCGACGTGGAGATCAGATTGCGGATCGCGTCACCGCTGGTGTCGTCCTCAGGGCTCCGGCTGTCGCTCACCGTCACGACGGCGAAGCCGAGGACGCCCGGCGCGGCGCGGCGGTGCTGCTCGGCGCTCATGGCTCAAGGCTAGCATGGGAACCTGTCCGCTTCTGGGACTCATCGGTCCCGCGAGCGAACAATCCTGGCGCGTGACAGAACACTTAAATTTCGTCGAATCAAAGGTTTACCGGACCTGAAACCTTGGCATGCCGGATGCGTAGAGCAGAATCGACATGGATATTCCTCGCACTGGAGAAGCACAACGGCGCCGCCTGCGGCGGAACATTTTCATCGCGGCGGGCATCGCTGTGGTGTCTCTGGTAACCATCGGCCTTTCCCGTCTCGAGCCGGCGGCGCCCACGGTCGAGAAGGAGACCGTGCTGATCGACACCGTCAAGCGAGGTCTGATGCTGCGCCAGGTGCGCGGTCCGGGGACGCTGGTGCCAGAGGACGTGCGCTGGATCTCGGCGCCGGTCGAAGGCCGGGTCGAGCGGATTCCCGCCCTGCCGGGCGTGGAGGTCAAGGCGGATACGGTGCTGCTCGAGATGAGCGATCCGCAGATCGAGCAGAACGCCCTGGAGGCTGAAGCGCAGCTCAAGGCGGCGCAGGCCGATTACGACGACCTGAGAGCGAAGCTGGAGAACGAGCTGCTGAGTCAGCAGGCACAGCTTGCCACGGCGGAGTCGCAGAGCGAGCAGGCGAATCTGCAGCAGGAGGCGGACGAGAAGCTCGCCAAGGACGGCCTCATCCCTGACCTCACCTTGAAGCTGTCGCGGCTGCGGGCGACTCAGCTCTCCAAGCAGGCCCGCATCGAGCGGGAGCGCGTCCAGCAGAACCGGCGCTCAGCGGAGGCGCAGCTCGCGGCGCAGCGCGCCCGGGTGGACCAGATGCGCGCCATGTACGAGCTGCGGCGCCGGCAGGTGGACTCGCTCAGGGTGCGGGCCGGAATCTCCGGCCAGTTGCAGGAGCTGCCGGTGCAGGTGGGCCAAAGCGTGACGCCCGGCATGGTGCTCGCGCGAGTGGCCCGGCCGGAGAAGCTGAAGGCCGAGCTGCGCATCCCCGAGGTGCAAGCCAAGGACGTGAGGGTAGGGCAAAGGGCCACCATCGATACGCGTCCGGATCCCATCCAGGGAATCGTCATGCGGGTCGCCCCCTCCTCGCAGGACGGCTCGGTGATCGTGGACGTCTCTCTGGAAGGTCCGCTGCCGGCGGGCGCCCGGCCGAACCTCTCGGTGGACGGCACGATCGAGATCGAGCGGCTGCCCGACATCCTCTACGTGAGCCGTCCGGCCATCGGCCAGGCCAACAGCAAGATCGAGCTGTTCAAGCTGGTCAAAGACGGCAAGGAAGCGGTGCGGGTGCCGGTGGAGCTGGGCCGCACCTCCGTCAACACCGTGGAGATCGTCAAGGGGTTGCAGGTGGGCGACCAGGTGATCCTCTCGGATACCTCGGCGCAGGATGGATACCAGAAGATCCGGCTGAACTGAGACGACGTGCCGCCCGGCGAGGCGCCGGCGGTCGTGGATTTTGGAGGAACTGATGAGCGCATCTGCAGAGCCGTTGATCCAGCTCGATGGAGTCACCAAGGTCTTCCTGACCGACGAGGTCGAGACCCATGCCCTGTCAGGGATCCACATGGAGATTCGCAATGGCGAGTACGTGTCGATCGCCGGGCCTTCCGGCTGCGGCAAGACCACCCTGCTGTCGATCCTCGGCCTGCTCGACACGCCCTCGGAAGGCAAGTACATGCTCAATAACAAGCAGGTGGCCGATCTCTCCTTTTCCGAGCGGGCGCGCATCCGCAACCGGGAGATCGGCTTCATCTTCCAGGCCTTCAACCTGATCGGCGACCTGACGGTCTACGAGAACGTGGAGCTGCCGCTCACCTATCGCGGCATGGCCGCCAAGGAGCGTAAGGAGCGGGTCCAGGAGGCTCTCGAAAAGGTCGGCATGTCGCACCGGATGAAGCACTACCCCTCCCAGCTCTCCGGCGGCCAGCAGCAGCGCGTGGCGGTAGCCCGCGCGGTGGTCGGCAAGCCGTCGATCCTGCTCGCCGACGAGCCCACCGGCAACCTCGATTCCAAGAACAGCGAGACCGTCATGGACCTCCTGCAGGACCTTCACCGGGACGGCGCGACGATCTGCATGGTCACGCACGACCCGCGCTTCGCCCGCTACGCGCAGCGCACCGTCCACCTCTTCGACGGCCGGGTGGTCGAGGAGGAGACGGGCATCCAGCGGGAGATCGAGAGCCGCGAGCTCAAGCGGAGCGGGTTCGAAGTCGTCTGATACGGAATTTTAGAAACCCCGCGCATCGGGCGCGGGTGATGTTCGCGCGCCTTTGAAGGCTGCCGCCCCCGATCGCGGCAGCCCTTTTTTTATGTCCTCACGCGGGGAGTGAGGGCCTGCTAAAGTCTTCCGGATGAACGGCGCGCTCCCCCTGCCCCGGGTTTTGATCGCTGACGACCAGCGCGAGGTGCGCGAAGCCCTCCGGCTGCTGCTCAAGGCGGAGGGGTTCGAGACCGAGACCGCCAGCTCCCCGGCGGAGATCCTCCAGGCGGTGACCACCCGGGAGTTCGACGCCGTGCTGATGGACCTCAACTACACCCGCGACACCACCTCCGGCCGCGAAGGGCTGGACCTGCTCGCGCGGCTGCGCGCTCTCGACGACTCCCTGCCGGTCGTGGTGATGACCGCCTGGGCGAGCGTCGAAGTAGCCGTCGAGGCCATGCGCCGGGGTGCGCGCGACTTCATCGAGAAACCTTGGGACAACGCCCGCCTGCTCGCCATTCTGCGCAACCAGATCGCCCTGCACAAGGCGCTACGACGCGGTCAGCGCCTGGAGGCGGAGAACGAGCTGCTCCGCTCGGCGGGCGAGCCCGTCCTGATCGCCGAATCTCCCGAGATGAGACCTGTCATCCAGATGATCGAGCGCATCGGCCCTTCGGAGGCGAACGTCTTGATCACCGGTGAGAACGGTACCGGCAAGGGCGTCGTGGCACGGGCTCTCCATGCAGCGTCCACCCGCGCCTCGGTGTCGATGGTGACCGTCAACACCGGCGGGCTCTCGGAAGCGCTCTTCGAAAGCGAGCTCTTCGGCCACGTGCGTGGCGCCTTCACCGACGCCAAGACCGACCGCGTCGGCCGTTTCGAGCTGGCGGACGGCGGCATCATCTTTCTCGACGAGATCGCCAACATCTCCCTGGCCCAGCAGGCCAAGCTCCTGCGGGTGCTCGAGACCGGTGAGTTCGAGCGGCTGGGCTCGTCGAAGACCCGCACCGCTGACGTCCGCATCTTCTCTGCCACCAACGCCGACCTGCGCGAGGAGGTCGCCGCCGGACGCTTTCGCCAGGACCTCCTCTTCCGGCTCAACACGGTCGAGATCCGCGTCCCAGCCTTGCGCCAGCGGCGCGCGGACATCCTTCCTCTCGCGCATCACTTCCTCAAGCAGCACGCTCTGCGCTATCGCAAATCGTTCCGCGGCTTCGAAGAGGCGGCTCAGAGCGCTCTGCTGAGCCATCCCTGGCCGGGAAACGTGCGCGAGCTCGATCACGCCGTCGAGCGCGGCGTGCTGATGGGCCGTGGCGGCTCGGTGCAGGCGCAGGATCTCGGTCTGCAGGGAGCGGCGCCGGTCGCGCAGCGCCTTGAAGACCTGCCGCTCGAGGAGGTCGAAAAGGTATTGATCCAGAAGGCTCTCGCCCGCTACGGCAACGTCAGCCAGGCCGCTCAGGCACTGGGGCTCTCCCGCAGCGCCCTCTATCGCCGGCTCGAGAAGCATGGCCTCTGACCTTGAGGGCCGGAGAACGCAAGAGCGGGAAGCCCGGCCAGCGCGGCGGTTCCCTTTCGGCGGCCTCCTGCGCGGCCGCCGGGCTCTCGCCTTCGAAGACCGTGTCCTGCTCCTGGCGGTGGCGACCGGTCTGCCGGGGAGCTGTATCGCCCTGCTGCTCGTCTGGCTGGATCCCCACAGCCTCAAGCTGCGCTGGACGATCACCCTGCTCGTGGCCTTCCTCTGGGCCTGGCTGGCGGCGAACCTGCGGGACCGCGTCGTGCGGCCCCTCCAAACCCTAGCCAACCTGCTCTCCGCTCTACGCGAGGGGGACTTCTCCTTGCGCGCCCGCCAGCCCCAGGAGTCGGACGCCTTGGCCCAGGTCGTCCATGAGGTCAACGCCATCGGCGAGGTGCTGCGCGAGCAGCGCCTGGGAGCCGTCGAGGCCGCCGCGCTCCTCCACCGCGTCGTCAACGAGGTGGACGTGGCCGTGTTCGCCTTTGATGAGCTGGGGCAGCTGCGGCTGGTCAATCGTGCCGGCGAGCGCCTGCTGACCGAGCCGGCCGATCATCTGCTGGGACGGGCGGCCGAAGAGCTCGGGCTCGCGGACCTGCTCGGCGGCGGCGAGATCCCGCGTCTGCAAAGCCTCACCTTTCCCGGCGGCCCGGGGCGCTGGGAGATTCGCCGCAGCACCTTTCGCGAGCTTGGACGCCCGCATCGCCTGCTGGTGATCTCCGACCTCTCCCAGTCCCTTCGCGAGGAGGAGCGTCAGGCCTGGCAGCGGCTCATTCGGGTACTCGGCCACGAGCTCAACAACTCGCTCGCCCCCATTCACTCCATGGCCTCCACCTTGGCCAACCTGCTCACGCGCGAGCCGCCGCCGGAAGACTGGAAGGAGGACATGCAGCGGGGCCTGGAAGTGATCGGCGACCGCTCGGGAGCGTTGATCCGCTTCATGGCCGCCTATGCGCGCCTAGCCCGTCTGCCTCCTCCGCGCCGGGCGCCCTTCGAGCTGTCGAGCCTGATCCGCCGCACCGCCGCCTTGGAGACCAGGCTCCCCGTTTACGTGGAGAGAGGTCCCGAGGTGACGCTCGAGGGTGACGCTGACCAGATCGAGCAGCTCCTCATCAATCTGCTCCGTAATGCGGTGGATGCCGCATTGCTGACCGGCGGCGGCGTCGGGGTCGGCTGGCGAGCCAACGGCGCGCACGTCGAGGTGCGAGTCGAGGACGAAGGACCGGGGCTTTCGAACACGGAGAATCTCTTCGTGCCGTTCTACACGACGAAGCCGGGAGGGACGGGCATCGGCCTCGCCCTCTCACGGCAGATCGCAGAGGCGCACGGCGGCACTCTGACGCTCGCGAACCGCAGCCCTGAGCCGGGCTGCAAGGCGTCGTTGCGGTTGCCGCTGTAACCCTCGCGTCGGAGGGCGCCGAATAGGGCCCTACTTGTTGAGATACTCCAGCATCTGCTTGGCCGCCTCGGCGTCCGGATCGTTGGGAGAGAGCTGCAGGAACTTCTGCAGATGCTCCTTCGCCCGATCTTTCTTGGCGTCGTCCTTTGCCCAGGAGAGCCCCAGCACATAGTGAGCCTTCGCGAACTTGGGGTCATCGGGAGCGATCTGGACGACCTTTTCGAAGAACACGGCCGCCTCGTCGTACTGGCCGGCGCGGGTCCGCTCCGCGCCCTCGTTGAAGAAGCGCACCGCGGTCTCCGGATCATTCGCATCGGACGCACCGAGAGCTTCGAGCGCTTCCTTCGCCTTCGCCGCGTCGCCCGAGGCCTTGAGAGCGTCGTAGCGCACCCGCAGACCGCGGGGATCGCCCGGCTTTAGCGCCAAATAACGGTCGGCGGCGGCGACCGCATCGCCGTTGCGCTTCAGCTCCAGATAGAGCTCGGCCAGGACTCCTTGCGCCTCGACCAGTTCGGGATTGAGCGTGGCCGCCTGCTCGAACTTGGGGAGGGCTCCCGCCAGATCGCCGTTGCGGAGGGCGCTCACACCGTCGTTGTAGGCCAGGATGGCTTGATCCTTCCCGGACAGCTCCTTGGGTCCCTTCGCCGTGGGCTCCGCGGCCTTGGCAAGGGTGAGCGTCAGGCGCATCGTATCTTCGACCTTGGGTTTGACGGGGCCGTCAAACGCGGTGTATCCGGCCTTCTCGGCGTGGATCTGATACTCCTGGGTGGCGTCGAGGATCAGCAGCATGAACTGCCCCTTCTTGTCGCTCGTCTTCTCCAGCTTGTAGGCCGTGCCCTGGCGGGTGAGGAGAACCTTGGCGCCCTCGATGGGAGCGCCCGCCTCGTCGACCACGGTGCCCACGACACGCCCCTCACCCGCGGCGTGGAGCGATGAGGCGAGGGGCAGCGTCAAGACCAGCGCGGTGAGGGCGGCTCGACGGATGGAAGTCATGATGTCATTTCCTGCCTTTCTGGATCAGGTTTAGACCGCCATTCGGTTTGACCGCCCATTCTAAGGGAAAGCCGGCGGCGCCTCGCAGGCCGGTGGGCCTCTGATACGATCCCCGTTCTCGACGGGAGGTGCCATGCTGGCTCATCGCATCGCTGAAATTCAGTCCGCACTCGCCGAGGCAGGCGTCGACGGCTGGTTTTTTGCCTGCTTCCAACAGAACGATCCCATTGGGATGGACCTCCTCGGTCTCGCAGGCGAGGGCAAGCTGGTGACCCGCCGCTGTTATTACCTGGTACCCACCGAAGGCGAGCCGCGGAAGCTGGTGCACGCCCTGGAGCCGGCCATGCTGGACCATCTGCCAGGTTCCAAGTCCGTCTATCTCACCTGGCAGAAGCACCGCGAACAGCTCGCCGGGCTCGTCTCCGGCTGCCGCCGACTGGCCGCGCAGTACAGCCCGAACAACGAGCTGCCCACGGTCTCACGCCTGGACGCCGGCACGGTCGACCTGCTCCGGTCGGCCGGAGTCGAGATGGCTTCGGCGGCCGATCTCGCTCAGCGCTTCGCGGCCACCTGGACCGAAGAGCAGCTCGCCGGCCACCGCCGGGCCAATGTCCATCTCCATCGCATCGCCCTCGAAGCCTTCCACAGGGTGGCCGGCGCTTTGCGGCGCGGCGATCAGATCGACGAGTACGCGGTGCAGCGCTTCATCCTGGACGCCTTCGAGCTGGCTGGCCTGTGGACCGAGTCGGACCCGATCGTCGGCGTCAACGCCCATAGCGCCGATCCCCACTATCAGCCCGGTCCCGAGCAATCCTCGCCGATTCGCGAGGGCGACTTTCTGTTGATCGACCTGTGGGCCAAGGAGAAGCAGCCGGCCAGCGTCTACGCCGACATCACCTGGGTGGGAGTCTGTGCTGCCTCGCCTACCGAGAAGCAGCAGGAGATCTTCTCGATCGTCGCCGGGGCTCGCGATGCCGCCTGGGAGCTGGTGCGGAGCCGCTACCCCCGCCAGCCGGTGCGCGGCTTCGAGGTGGACGACGCCGCCCGCGGGGTGATCCGCGGTGCCGGCTACGGCGACCTCTTCATCCACCGTACCGGCCACTCGATCGGCATCTCCGACCACGGTCAGGGCGCCAACATGGACAATCTGGAGACTCACGATACCCGGCTGCTGCTGCCGATGACCGGCTTCTCCATCGAGCCCGGCATCTATATCTCCGGCGATTTCGGCGTCAGGAGCGAGATCAACGTCGCCTTGACCGCCGAAGGCGCGGAGATCACGGGCGCCGAGCCGCAGCGTGAGCTGCTTCGTCTGCTCGCCTGAAGGTTCGATCGACAGGGCACGGTCCGGCAAGGTGTTACGCTCTCCTCGATGAGCGTGCCGCAGACGCCTCGGCCGTTGCCCTCCTCCGCCCAGTCCCTGCTCGGGACCGGACGGGACTTGCACGCCTCGCGGGAGGAGCGGCCGGACAGTGAAGACTGGCGCGCGGACTCCCTTGCCCGGAGCCAGCACAGCAGGCTGGCTGCAGAGATCAGTCCGCCAGCGGACGACTTCGACGAGGAAAAGGCGGCGGCGCTCTGCGCCGACATCACCCGCAATCTTCTCGGAGATTTCGCCCCCACTTTGCTGCTGCTCCCGCAAACCGAGCGCCGCCGGGTCCAGGCCATCCTCGCCTACGCCTCGACCCTCTTTGATTTCGCTCGGCAGCGCGGCGTCGAGGGGGAGCGGTTGGCGCAGATCAATCGTTGGGAGTTCACGCTGGAGGCGGCGCTCGCGGGACAGTCCGTCGGACAACCTATCTTCCTGCGGATGGCGCAGGAGAACGCGCGCCGCCGCTGGCCGGTCGACGCTCTCGATGAGCTGGCCGCCTGTGCCCGCCGGCGGGCGACGCGCACGCAACCCGCGACGGTGGCCGAGGCCGAGGTCGACGCCCTCAGCCTCGGCCGCGCCGTGGCGGGCGCTCTCCTGGAGAAGGGACTCAATGCGGAGATCGACGGCCTGGCGAGCGCCCTCGTCCGCCTCGGGTCGCTGCAACGCCTGGGTGACGAGGTGGACCGCAGGCGCTGCCCGCTGCCGGCGAGCGAAGTCGCCGAGGAGGAAGACGGCCGGTTCGCTCCTGCGCGGCTCCTGGAAGCCGCGCACCGGGAGTGCCAGCGGCTCCGCTCCCGCCTGCTGCGTGCTCCTCGCGGCCTGGCGGATCTCCCCGAAGGCTACCGGCGCGCCGCCGTCTTCTCGCTCCTCGCCGCCCTGCGCCTCCTCGCTGAGATCGAGGATGCCGGTACAGAGCTGCTGCGAGCCCCGCCGCGCTTGGGGATCGGGACGCGCATCGGCTTCTTGCTGCGGGCGCGGTGGGTCGGGCGATGAGAGAGCTTCCTAATAGCTCTCACCCGGCTTGAGAGTGACCACTTCGCAGGCAGCCCCGAAGGCCTCGAGAGCTCTCTCCAGCTGCTGCGGCGTGCCGGTGAGCGCGGGGAAGGTTCCCCAGTGAATGGGAATCACCTTGCGTACTCCGAGGAAACGGCAGGCGCGAGCGGCCTGCTGAGGATCCATGGTGAAAAGGTCGCCGATCGGCAGGAACGCCAGCTCGGGCCGGTAGAGCTCTCCGAGGAGCTGCATGTCCGAGAAAAGAGCCGTGTCGCCCGCGTGGTAGAAGGTGTAGCCGCCGGGCAGCCGTACGATGTAGCCGGCCGCGGCGCCGCCGTAGAGGATCTGGTCGCCGTCGGAGAGGCCGCATGAGTGGTCGGCGCGGACCATGGTGACATGAAGGCCGACGACATCCTGGCTGCCGCCAAGGTTCATCGCCGAACAGTTCTTCACCCCCTTGCTCTCCAACCAGCCGCAGATCTCGAAGTTGGCGATCACCTTCTTCGGCCGGTGGCGCTGGCAGAGCTCGACGGCGTCTCCCATGTGGTCGTAATGGGCGTGGGTGATGAGCACGGCGTCGAGCCGGTCGAACGCCTTCCGGCCCTCGGGGCAGGCGGGGTTGTTCTGTACCCAGGGATCGATGAGCACGACCTCGCCGCCCGGGAGACTGCATCGAACGGTGGCATGTCCTAGGTAGGTGAATTTCGGGCGCGGATGGTGGCTCATTCCTGTCTCCCTCCCTTCGAAGCCTCGCCAAGGATTCTAACCGGGAGAGCCGGCGCCCCGAAAAAGAAAAGCGGCCGTGATACCCGGCCGCTTTTCTCTATGCGGCGGCGGTTCCTTGGAAGAGGCCCGCCGCCGTGCCAAAATGGCGTTACACCTGGAATTGCTTGAAGAAGTTGTCGCGGAGCTTGGCGTTGAACTCGTGGTCCGTCAGCCGGTAGTAGATGGTCTGAGCGTCGCGGCGCGGAGCCACCAACCCGTAGGCCTTCAGCTTCGCCAGGTGCTGGGACACGGCCGAGACCGACACCCCGAGCATCTCCGCGAGGTCGCACACACAGAGCTCCTTCATGTTCTCGAGCAGGTAGAGGAGCTTGAGCCGGGTGGAATTCCCGGCGAGGTTCATCAGCTCCGCCGCCTCTTCGATGTCCGGCGTCCCCTCGAGGTTCTGCCGGATCTGGGCCATTTCTTTTGAAGACATGCTCGGCGCCTCACCTTTCATTTTCTTACCTCCACGTTTCATATAATGCAATCCTTATACCCTCTCACACTCCCGGCGGTGCACCCACCGGTTGAATGCAAGTTCAAGGTCTGAGACAACTGAAACTCGCACGGCGATGTTGAACAATCTCGATTATACTCAGGGTAGCGCTCAAAATCCAGCCTCAGAAGAAAATTTTTAGAGATTTTGTCCCGTTTTGATGTCCAAGCGCACCTTATAAGGCTCCAAACACGGAGTCCAGCTATTTCATTCCTCCTTTGAAGAGAGATCCGCGCGAGTAGGATGACCTGGCCATGACGGGGGCCTCTGGACGAGCCTCTCCCAGCCGTGCCGCTATAATGGGCGCGAAAGGAGGAGGTGTATGGCCAACCAGGTTTCCATCGAGTACTGCACGAGCTGAAACTACTACCCCCGCGCCGCCGGTCTGGCGGCTGAGATCGAGCAGAAGTTCGGCGTCAAGCCACAGTTGATCAAGAGCTACGGCGGAGTCTTCGAGGTCACCGTCGGCAATGACCTGATCTTCTCCAAGAAGAACCTGGGCCGCTTCCCGCAGCCCGGCGAGATCGAGAAAGCGCTCTCGGCGCGAGTCGGCGCTGACGCTTCGGCGTGACCCCCTTCCTTACCCTCTCTCTCCTCCTCGGCGCCAGTCTCCTGGGACTGGCGCTGGGGGTTGAGGACCGCAGGCGGCGTGCTCCTCCCCTCCCGGATCCTCTCCCGCGCTCCCCCGAGACGACCGTCCTGCTCCCTGTCCGCAACGAGGAACACAACGTCCTTGATTGCCTGGACACCCTGCTCGCGCAGACGGCGGCTCCCGGAGTGCGGATCATCGACGACGGCTCGACGGATCGCACTGTTCCCCTGGTGCAGGAGCGGGCCGCGGCCGAGCCCCGCGTCGAGCTACTCGCCGCCGGGCCTCTACCCTCCGAGTGGCGCGGCAAGGTCCACGCCCTGTGGGTGGGCGCCCAAGGAATCGGAACGCCCTGGCTGCTGCTCGCCGACGCCGACACCCGTCATGCTCCCGACCTCCTGGCGCGCGCCCATGGGGCGGCGGCTGGCCGGCGGCTCGACGCCGTGTCCCTTGCCGGCGTCCAGGAGGTGCGCGGGCCGGCGGAGAACCTTCTGATTCCCGCGGTCTTCGCCCTGCTCGACGCCTTGCTCGGGGACTGGGAAGCCGCCGCCGGGGGCTCGGGTCCGCCGGTCGCCAACGGCCAGTTCATCCTCCTCAGGCGGGAAGCCTGGAACGCCTCCGGTGGCTTCGAGTCCGTACGCGGCGAGCCCCTCGACGACGTGGCCATCGCCGCCCGATTCCGCGCCCACGGCTTCCGCACCGGCTTTCTCCGTGCGGCGGGGTTGCGGGTGCGCATGTACCGCGGCCCGAAGGAGGCCTTTCTAGGCTGGCGGCGCAACCTCGGCGGATTCATCGGCTCCATGCCAAAGACGGTCGCCGCTACGCTGGCTGTCCTCCTCCTGCCGCCCCTTGCACTCCTCGCCGCCGCAGCGGGCGGTCGCTGGGTGGAGGCCACCCTCCTCTGGTCCGCCGGAGCGGCCGCGTCGGTGCTGCTGCGCTCCGGCAGCCGCCATCCCCCGGTCTACGGCCTTCTCTACCCTCTGGATGCCCTGCTGCTCTCAGCGGTGCTCCTCCTCGCCACGATCGACCGCAGCCGTGGCCGGCTGGCGAGTTGGAAAGGCCGCGAGATGCGGGTGTGATGGAAGTCTTGGATCTTGGGAAAAGACTCAAGACCCAAGACTTTCCTCGTACCAGCAACGCTGGCCTGCTGACTCCTCCACCGAGACCGCCAGGACTTCCACCCTGGATCCCGCGAGATGCGGTGCGAGATCGCCCCAGAGCATGCGCGCCAGCAGCTCGATCGAGGTGTTGGCGAGCGGCAGCAGAAGGGCGTCCGCGGCGGGAAAGCGGTAGGCCCGCTCGCCGCACCAGACGTCGATCGCCTCCCCGTCCCGCGACCAGCGCAGACGCCGGCTCTCTCCCGGGATGAGGGTGCGGCTGTCCAGGCCGGCGCAGAGCCGCCGCAGCTCCCGCTTGAAGCTCTCGATATCGAGCAACAGCCCCTCCCCGTCCAGGTCGCTGCCGGCAAGCTCCACGCTCACCCTGTAGTTGTGGCCGTGGAGCAGCTCGGCGCCGCCGTTCGCGAACAGCGTGAAATGGGCGGCGGAGAACTTGAAATCTTCTTTGGCGAGGACGATCCGGTAGCGCGGCATTTCCGGATTCTATGCCGTCGGTTGCTAAGATAGCGCCCGCTTGCACCTCAGGGAGAATTCATGAAGGCATCTGCGATCTCGCTTCTAGTGCTTCTCCTATGCTGGGCGATGCCCTGGCCGGTTCTCGCCGCCCTGTCTCCCTTCGCTCCCCCTGGAACGCCTCTTCGCTACATGCCGTCACGCCAATACGATCTCCAGCATCTCCGGCTCGAGCTCGAGTTCGATTGGGACTCCCGGACCATCGCCGGCACCGCAACCAATACCCTCTCGCCTCTCCTGCCCGGTCTCGACAGGCTCCTCTTCCACGCCGTGGGGCTCAACGTAGCAAGGGTGCGCGTGGACGGAGCGGAGCGGCCGTTCTCCGTCGATCCCCAGGCCGGCACGTTGACCGTGCGCCTGGATCGTGCCTACCAGCCCCAGGACCGGCTGGAGGTGGCCATCGACTACTCGTCTCACCCCCAGGGTGGTCTCTACTTCGTGGGACCGGATCGTGCCTATCCGGCCAAACCCCGCCAGATCTTCTCGCAGGGGGAGCCCGAGACGAACCGGTTCTGGTTTCCGAGTTGGGACTACCCGAACGACCGCACCACCACCGAGATGCTCGCCACCGTGAAGCGCCCTCTCGAAGCGATCGGCAACGGCAAGCTGGTCGAGGTCATCGATCGGCCGGACGGACGCCGGACCTATCACTGGCGAATGGACGTGCCGCACAGCACCTATCTCTTGTCGGTCGTGATCGGCGAGTTCACCAAGGTCTCGGATCAGTGGCGGGGCATCCCCGTCGAATACTTCGTTCCCCCGGGCGGCGACGCCGAGGCCAGAGCCCGGCGCTCCTTCGGCGATACGCCGCGAATCCTCGAGTACTACTCCATCGCCACCGGCCGGCCATATCCCTATACGAAGTATGCCCAGACCGCCGTCATCGACTACATGGCGGGGGGCATGGAGAACATCTCCGCCACCACGCAATCCGCACGCACCCTCCATGACGCACGGGCCGCCCTCGACTTCACCAGCGAGCGCCTGGTGGCTCACGAGGCCGCGCACCAGTGGTTCGGCGATCTCCTGACCTGCGAAGACTGGTCCAACGCCTGGCTCAACGAAGGCTTCGCCAACTACTTCACGGCCCTCTACAAGCGCAGCGCCCGCGGCGACGACGAGTTCGCCCTGGAGATGGATGAGCAGCGCACGAGTTATCTAGCCGTGGACACCGGGCTCTATCGCCGGCCCATCGTCACCCGGCGCTACGCCGACCCCCTCGACATGTTCGACAGTCACACCTATGAAAAAGGCGCGCTGGCGCTCCACGTGCTCCGCTTCGTCCTGGGGGAAGAGGGTTGGTGGCGGGGCCTCCGCTCCTACGTCGACCGCTTCGCCGGCAAGACGGTGAGCACCGCGGATTTCCAGCGCGCGATGGAAGAGGCTACGGGAGCCTCTCTCGGCGCCTTCTTCGACCAGTTCATCTATGGCGCCGGCTACCCCGAGCTGAAGGTGAGGTGGGACTGGGAGCCGGACACCCGCCAGGTGCATCTGGAGGTCCGCCAGGCGCAGAAGCTCGACGAGCAGACCGGCCTCTTCTCCTTCCCCTTGGAAGTGGCGCTGCTCGGCGAGAAGGAAACCTCGGTGCGCCGGGTGCGGGTGGCAGCCCGGGAGATCCAGGACCTCTACATTCCTGCCGAGGAGCGGCCGCGGACGGTGGTGCTGGACCCTGAAGGCTGGATTCTCAAGACGGTGGATTTTGAGAAGCCGGTCACTGAATGGATCGTCCAGCTCGGCGAGACCAAACCGCTGGCCGGGCGGCTGGAGGCGGTCCGCGCGCTAGGCGATCTCGGCGGCGACGAAGCCGTGGCGGCGCTCGGCAAAATCCTGCGTGAGGATTCCTTCTACGGCGTCCGACGGGAGGCCGCCAAAGCCCTCGGCAAGATCGCCACCGACGCGGCTCTGGAGGCTCTTCGCGCGGCCGGCGGCGACAAGGACAGCCGCGTGCGGACCGCTGTCCTCGAAAGCTTCAAGAGCTTCCCGGAACACGGCGAGCTGGTCCCCGTCCTGCACCAGGCCTTGGAGCAGGAGGAGAGCTACTATGCTCGCGGAGCGGCGGCCACCGCGCTGGGCGCCTTCGAAAGCCGGCGCGCCGAGATCGTACCCCTGTTGCTTTCAGCGCTCGATCAGGAGAGCTTCCGCGAGACCGTGCGGGCGGCGGCGATCAAGGCCCTGGCCGATCTCGAACCGGCCCGCGCCTACGGTCCGGCTCTGCGGCTGGCGAGGTACGGAGCCCCCATCGACAGCCGCGACGAGGCCATGGAGGCCTTGGTCACCATCGCCCAGGAGGACCGCCGCCATCACGACGAGATCCGCAAGACGCTGGAAGGGTATCTTGACGACCCCAGCTATGTGCTGCGGGAGAAGGCCTACCGCGTCCTGGGGAGCCTGGGGGACGAGGCCGCCATCCCGGCGATCGAGCGCCGGTCCCGCACCGAGGCCGAAAGCCGGCAGCGCCGGAACGCTGAAAAAGCCATCGAGGAGATTCGCTCCCGTCAGGCGCAAGACAGGGAAGATCTGGCCCTCCGCGACCGGGTCGAGCAGCTCGAACGGGAGACGGAGGTGCTGAAGGAGCAGCTCCGCCAAGGGCAATCTACGGTTGGTCCTTCGGCGCCTCCGCTTTGATCCGCGCCGCCTTCCCCGCCAGGTCCGCCAGCTCCGAGAGCCTTGCACCCTTGCCGAGCTCGCCGGCCGCCGTTCGCGCCTGGCGCGCCACATCGTTCAGGTCTCCCCTCGCCCACGGCGACTGCTTGAGGATCTCGGCAAACTGAGCCACCAGGGCCGCCAGCCGGAAACCCGGCGAGGCCTTCCCCCAGGAAGGAGCCAACTCGGAGAGATAGAGCTTGCGGATGGTCTCCGTAATGTTGCCGATCTCAGGGGCGCGGTAGCGCAGGTGGAGCTCGGCGACGAGCCCGTCGCGCGGCGCGTCGGGCCGCAGCTCGATTTCATACAAGGCCGTCACGCCGTGACCGGCGCCGATCTCTCCGGCGTCCACTCTCTCGTCGCGGAACCGTTCGTCGGCGATGTCGCGGTTCTCATAACCCAGCAACCGATAGCGCGCCACCACCTGCGGATTGAAAGCCACCTGTACCTTGGCGTCCTTGGCGATCGTCTGCAGCGTACCGGTCAGCTCCTCCACCAGCACGCGCCGCGCCTCGTCGAGCGTATCGATATAGGCATAGCGGCCGTCCCCCTTGTCCGCGAGCTGCTCCATCAGGTGGTCGTTGTAGTCGCCCATGCCGAAGCCCAGAGTGGTCAGCTCGATTCCCCGCCGCGCCTCGCGTTCGATCTGGCCGAGGATGGCGCGCGGGCCGGTCCGCCCGACGTTGGCCACGCCGTCCGAGCAGAGGATGATGCGATTCGCCGCATCGAGGCGGAAATTCCGGACCGCCACCTGATAACCGAGGAGGAGCCCCGCCTCGGCGTTCGTGGAGCCCTCCGATCGCAACCGTGCGATCGCTTGGCGGACCGCCTCGCGCTCGTTGGTGGGCTCCAGCAATAGCTTGGCCTCATCGCCATAGACCACCAGACCGACCCGGTCCACGGGCCGGAGCTGGTCGAGCAGCAACGAGAGAGACTGTTTGACCAGGCCCAGCCGGTTTTGCTGGTCCATCGAGCCGGAGACGTCGACGACGAAGGTCAGCACCGCGGGGCGGCGGTGCTCAGCCTTCACCTGCCGCGCCCGGATGTTGAAGCGCAGGAGCCGGTAGCGCTCGCCCTGCGTGAAGGGAGTCGGCGCGCCCTCGGCCTTGATCGCGAAATCCCCACGCGACGGCGGCGGATCGCCATAATCGAAGAAGTTCACGTACTCCTCGACCCGCACCGATCTCGGGTCCGGCAGGCTGCCCTCCGTGAGAGAACCGCGCGCCACCGTATACGAAGCCGTATCCACGTCCAGACCGAAGGTGGAGAGCCGGTCTTTGGCCGTCTCCACGAACGGATTGACAGCCGTCGATTTGAAGAAGGCGTCGGCGCGGGCCGGCGGCTCGGGGCTGCCCGGACCGACGTACTGCGACTGCTGGCCGGACTCGTTGCCGCCGACGTTGACCTTGTCGGTCAGCACGCCGGGAGTCTTTTGCATGACATCCCAGGAATCTCGGGCGGTCGGGATCTTCTCCAGCTCCGTCGGGCTGACCGTGGCTCCCGTGCTCTGCCGCCGCCGATCCATCAGGGGAGGCGGCGAAGCAGGGATGCCTCCCGGCGTTCCACCCACGACGCCGCCGGCTACACCTCCGACCACGCCACCTTCGACACCTCCCTCGACGGCTGTCGACTCGTTTTGTGCCTCCTGGAGAGCGGCCGGCGGGGCCATTTCCTCAGGCGCAACGGCGGCCTGATCTCTGCTTTCGCCGCCGCCGACATATCCCAGGGACTTGAGCTTCCGCTCCGACAGAATCGGAAGCGGAGGCGGCGATGCGGGCAAGGGCTCCGGCGATGAGACCGCCGCCGCCTCCAGGTCCGCCTCCTTCTCGAACCTGTCAGAACCCTGAGGAACGGCCTCTGTAGCCGACTCCGGTCCCAGGAGACGGTAGCTGCGAGCCTCGTTCCGTCGCTCCTCCCTGGACGGAGGGGCCGCCGCCGGACGGGATTCGGGAGCCGCCACTGTTTCCAGCGCGGGCGCCTGCTGCCGCAACCGCAAGGCGAAGAGGCCGGCACCGACCATGGCGACGAGCGACGCCGCGATCAACCACCGCTGCCGCATAGGCATGACGCTCGGCCTTGCGCCGGGGGCCTCCGTGCCGACGGACACCGCCGGCGGGATCTCGTTCTTGATCTTTTCCAACAGCCCGGCCGGCGGCTCGAAGTCCTCTCGCTCCGCCAGCTTCCGGGCGATCTCGCGCTCGCTCAGCCTGCTCATCGAACATCCTCCTCGTCGAGGGTCAGCGCCAGCATCTGCAGCGCCCGCTTGAGGCGCTTGCGGATGGCGACGGCCGTGACCCCCTCCTGGCGCGCGACCTCCTTGACCGGCAGGTCCCCCCAGTAGAGGGCCGTAACGGTGAGGCGCAGATCCTCCGGCAATGAAAGCACCGCGCGCCGCAGCCGGTCTCCCGCGACTCCGCGATCGACCACTTCATCCGCCGCAGGCGACGGATCCGGGACGTTCGCCTCCTGCTTCTCCTCGAGCGGCACGAGGCGGCGGGGCCGGCGCAGATGGTTCAGGAATGTGGTGTAGGCGATACGGAACAACCAGGTGGAGAATTGCGACCGGCCGTCGAAGCCAGGCAGCGCGTCCCAGGCCTTGCGGTAGGTCTCCTGCGTGAGGTCCGCCGCCAGGTCGGAGTCACCGCACAGCCGCCGCAGCAGGGTGAACACCCCGCGGTAGGTCCGCTCCACGAGCTGCTCCGCGGCGCTCCTGTCCCCGGCGGCCAGGGCGGCGAGCAGCCGTCCCTCCTGGCCGGCGTCGGCTCGGTCGCGCAACTCCCCACTCCAGACGCTTGTCGAGACTGCTGTCCGTGTCGTGTTCATCCTAACCGGCTTAGACACCCCTCGGCTCGAAAAAGCAACCTGGTGTTCCCGGTCCTCCACCACGCTATGTCGGTTCGCCACCACCCTCGCGTCGGTTCGCCACTACCCTCATGTCGGTTCGCCATCACCGTCGTGGCGGTTCGCCACCACCGTCGTGGCGGTTCGTCACCACCGTTGTGGCGACTCGTCACGACAGGTGTGGTGACTCGTCACGATGGGTGTGGCGCTCGTCACGACGGGTGTGGCAACTCGTCACGATGGCTGTGGCGGTCCATCACCACGGGTGTGGCGACCCACCACCACGGGTGTGATGAGCCGTCGACACAGGTGTGGCGAACCGCCACTACGGGTGTGACGGCATGCCAGGACGGGCGTTTCGGATCGGCACAACGGGCGGGATATCCTGTGGAATCAGGTACTTCGACCCTACACCTTGGTGGATCTGCCAAGCTGGGACGGCCGGTAAATGATCTTCGTCTCCTCCATCCCCGTAAGCGCTGAGGTCAAGAGGCGGCTGGCGGCTGAGGGAACCACTCGCGAAGGCAGCGCCGGAGCTTCGCGAAGGCAGGATCGGTGCATCGCTCGGTGCTGACGGTCTGAGCCAGCTTGAGATAGATCGCCGAAGACCGGGGGGTGCGAACTGTCCGCAAAACTAGCTCTATCGCACGCTTCGGCTCTAAGGGCTTGGTAGAACCGACTTGCAGGAGACCTTTCTCCTGTAGCCAGGATCTCAGGGGTACGGCCCTACCTTCCCAGCCGAGCACGCGATCGACATGAGGAGAGTCGCTCCAGATCCAGTTCTCCAACTCCGGAGCGATGACGACGGCGGCAGCCCGGTCCCCCCAGCCCGCAGCGTAGAGCCGACTCTCTATACCAGACTCCAGCACGGACCGATCCACCCCTTCTTGCCCGCACCCCTCTTGATCCAGCAAAACAAGCGCGTGTCTATACTGATGGACGAAAGGACGGAGAAAGTCGTGTGATCGCAAGAGGCACCCCGGGTCACGTTCCGGATGGACGTAGATATCAAAGGTCACCTCGCGAAGTCGGAGCGCGCGGAAGCGCAAAAGCAAGCCCTTTAAGGAGGCTTCCGTATTCTTGTCGGCGAGGAGAAGGATAAGGTCTTTGTAAGGGACAGCACCATTCATCCCATAACTCCAGCCGCGAACAGAACGCCAAGAGTTGTCTCGCCTTTCCAGGCTCGCAAAGCAGGATGCTCGCTTCCGCGAACGATGTCTGTAGCACCTTCTGACGTCTTGGCAAAGCAGAGGACTTGCTCGGCATCCACAGTACTCAAGATCACTGGTGAATGGGTGGCCATCAGGACCTGCGCGTTATAAACGGAAGAAAGCGATTGGGTCATCGTCTCAATCGCTCGGGGATGAATCCCATTTTCAGGCTCCTCGACAAGATAGATGCCCTCAAAGTCCTCAAGATAAGCTGGCAGAGTAAGAGCAAGCATCCTTAGAGTCCCATCCGATGCCATCCAGGAAGGGACCTCAAGGCCTCCGACATACCGAAGTACTAGATAGCGGTGCCGATCTTCTGGACGCTCGATTGTCTCTACTTCCTCCAAATCAGGGAATGCTGTCCGTAAGTGCGCAGTCCACTGCTGAAAGCGCTCAGGAGACTTCTGCTGTAGCTCGTCGATAACCCAAGGAAGGTTAGAGCCGTCTGGTCTGAAACCGCGGCCCTGACCAGGCGGGCTTGGCCTCCGTATTAGAAGACTGTTCAGCACAAGTTGTTGAACTCCCGTCGCAAGGAGATCTTTGAGCCATGTACTGACAGGAAATTTCGATTCATCGGCTGGGAGCTCACGAAGAGCCGAACGCCGTGGACCTAGCTTGAAAGCAGGAACCCACCCCTTCCCCTTCTCCGGATAGGTCTCTGCGTAGAAGTTGTCGTTACCTCCAGGCACCTTGTTAACCACAGTACGCGCCTGTTTTGGATCGCGAGCTTCTACAAGAGTTGTCGGAGACTGAACGATCTCGGGAAAGAGATCCCGCTGACGCCGAGGAGGTGGCACAGCGACTTTTAATAGCACGCGTTCTGCCCGTAAACCTCGTTCTTGAGAATCGGGATCAATTCCCAATACGACTTCGTATCGAATGGTGTCAAAGCCCCCTTTCCTCAGGAGCGCTCGGAGTTGATCGGGTATCCTTGCCTCCACTGCGAGCTCGAACTGGGTTCCAGTCTGGCGCCAAACGAGGTCATAGAAGTTCTGGGTTCTTTCCTCGATCGCCGCATCGACGCCATCGGACGCCAATCGTCCCAGGAAGGGGATTACATCAAGAAACGTAGTCTTACCACTCGCATTGGGCCCGACGAGAACCTCGAACGGTGCGAGAGGCTGACGAATGTATCGAAGGCAGCGGTATCCTAGCGCTTCAATCAGCGTAATCATGGTCGGAGGGGATCATAGCTGCTTTAGGTCTCCAAATCGCAATGAGCATGGGCATGGAGCCTCGGCCCGGGCCCTATCTCTTCGGCACTCTATCAACGCCGCTCGGCCGATAAATACCGTGGTCTCCTCCATCCCGGTACCCGATTTCTCCCGCGCCACCTGGAGGGCCCGCTCCATCGTCCGGTGGACCGAGATCCGCTCCCGCCGGCCGCGGATCCCCGACTTCGCCAGCACCCGCAGCGGCTGCCCCTGCACGCCGCCCAGGACGACGAACATCCCGAGCTGATGGAGGCGTGCCACGGCCGACTCGAGGCTGACGAGCCCGGTCGCGTCCATGGCCGGCACCGAGGAGAGATCGAGCACCACGACCCGGATGCCCGTGGGGACCCGCTGCAGCGCGTTCATCGCCTTCTGGGCCGCGCCGAAAAAGAGAGGTCCCGCCACCTCGTAGATCAGCACGTCGCGCGGCAGTCCCTGAGCGGCGATGGGATGCTGGTCGACGAGCCGCACGTTCGACACCTCGGCCATGCGGCGCATGAAGAGCAGCGCCGCCAGCAGCACGCCCACCGTCACCGAGACGACCATGTCGAAAGCCACGGTGAGGACGAAGCAGGTGAGGAGCACGACGACGTCGCTGCGCGGCGCCACCCGCAACGCGTGCAGGAAGTGCTTCGCCTCGCTCATGTTCCAGGCCACGATGAGCAGCAGCGCCGCGAGCGATGCCATGGGCAGGTAATTGAGCACCGGTGCCAGCAGCAGTACGGCGAGGAGCACGAACAGGGAGTGGAAGATCGCCGCGAGAGGCGAGCGGGCGCCGGAGCGGACGTTGGTGGCGGTGCGGGCGAGGGCGCCGGTGGCGGCGATCCCCCCGAAGAACGGAGCGAGGATGTTACCGACTCCCTGTGCCACCAGCTCGGCGTCGGGATCGTGCGAGCCGCCGGTCATACCGTCCGCCACCACGGCGGAGAGGAGGGACTCGATCGCTCCCAGCATGGCGATGGCGATGGCCGAAGGGACCAGCTCGCGGATCAGCCCGAACGAGAGACCGATGGGACGGCCATCCGGTCCCGGCAAACGCCAGGGCAGGTCCGGCAAAGGCGGGAGCTGCGGAATGCCGTCCTTGAACCGGCTGGCGATGGTCGCCACCTCGAACCCCGGGATCCAACGGGTCAGCAGCGCGGCGAGAATTCCCCCCAGCCCGAGAGCGATCAACGGCGCCGGCACCTTCCGCGTCAGCCGCGGCCAGAGGAGGAGGACGGCCAAGGTGAACAGCCCGATGACGAGGTCGGGCCAGCGCGCGGTGGGCAGCGCCCGCGCCAGCGCCGCCACTCGATCCACATAGACCTCGGGCAGCCTGGCGATCGCAAGGCCGAGAAAATCCTTGAGCTGCAAGGTCGCGATCACCACGGCGATGCCGGCCGTGAAGCCGGTGGTCACGGGATAGGGGACGAACTGGATCAGCGCCCCCAGCCGCGCGACGCCCAGGATCACCAGGAGGATGCCGGCCATCAGCGTCGCCAGGATCAGCCCGCCGAGGCCGAAGCGCGCGGAGATCGGGGCCAGCAGCACGACGAAGGCCGCCGTCGGCCCCGAGACCTGGACCATCGAGCCGCCCAGGGCCGCGATGACGCAGCCGGCCACGATGGCCGTGTAGAGCCCGTGCTGCGGCGCCACTCCCGAAGCCACCGCCAGCGCCATGGAGAGCGGCAAGGCGACGATGCCGACGACGATGCCCGCCAGCAGGTCCGACCGCAGGTCCTTGCGGCCGTAGCCATGCCGCAGCCCCTGGCGCAGCGCGGTGCCGAGGCGCAAGGGAAAGGAGGTGGGAACGGCTCCCGCGAGAGCCTCGTAGCGTCGGGGCATGGCGGAGTCTAGGAAGAAAGGAAGACGATAGAGGAAGAGGCCCGGTTTGTCACCGTCCGGAAGGGTAGGGAGGACTCACGTCCGCGCCCCCATCTGCACCACCACCTCCATGTGCCCGGTCTGCGGGAACAGATCGATGCAGGCGACGCTCTCGATAGCGTACGCCTCCTGGAGCTGGCGCAGATCGCGGGCGAGGGCCGCCGGATGGCAGGAGACGTAGGTCAGCCGTGCCGGCCGGCGAGCCATCAGCGCCTGCCGCGCCCGCATCGGAAGGCCGCCCCGCGGCGGGTCCAGCACCACCCGGTCGACGCTCGCCGGCAGCTCCTTGATCCAGCTCTCGACGGCCTGGTTTACCACGTCGACGCCGGGAAGCCGGTTGCGCCGTGCGTTCAAGCGGGCATAACGCGCGCCGATCTGGTCGGCCTCGACGGCGGTGACTCGCCGGTAGCGGCGGCCGAGGGGCAGACTGAAGAGCCCTACGCCGGCGTAGAGATCTACGGCCGTCTCACCCTCCCACCGTCCGATCACCGTCTCCACCAGCCGCGGCAGCAGCCCCCGGTGAGACTGAAAGAAACAGCGGGCGTCGTAGGCGTAGACAAAATCTCCCACCGTCGTCGAGACCTCGCCGTGCGGCAGGTCGGCGACCACCGGAGATAGGGTCACCGCCCGGTCGTCCCCCGCCGCCAGGTCCAGCCGGCGCGGCGCACCGGCCGCCAGGAAGCGGGGCAGCTCGGCAAGCAGCTCCTCCAGCTCCGGCACGAGCAGGGGGCAGCGGGCGACGGGAATCACCTCGTTCGTGCCGCGGGCGTGATAGCCCACCCGCACGCCGCCGGCCGCCGGATCGATCTCCGTATGCAGTTGGGTGCGGAGCCGACAGCCCCACGGCTCGCCCGCCAGCAAGGAGACCTCGGCGGGAAGCGAAACATGCCCGATCCGCGCGAGGGTCTCCCACACCGCTTCCGCCTTGAGACGCGGCTGGACGGCGTCGTCCAGGTGCTGCAGGTCGCAGACGCCGGTGCGCGCAAGCTCCGGCACCGGATCGGGCCGGCGGGCGGGTCCCGGCTCCAGGATCTCAACGATCTCCGCCCGTCCGTAATCAGGCCGCCGCTCGACCACCCGCACCCGCAGCCGGTCGCCCGGCGCCGAGCGTGGCACGAACAGAGGCACCGAGCCGAAACGGGCCAGGCCCTCGCCGCCGGCGACCAGCTTCTCGATGCGCACCTCCAGCTCTGCGACGTCGATCAGTCGGGTCCCCGGCGGCGGCGCCGGCAGGCTGCCTTCGAGGAACCGCTTGGCGTACTCCAAGTCCTGGTTTCGCCGCGGAGCACCTCGGTGCGGCCGAGCCGGCCCCCGGTCGTCGCGGGGTGGACGGCGATCGCGGGGACCATGGGGCGGCCGGCCGGCCCGATTCCCTACTCCGGGCGCCCGCCTCCGGCCCGGTCCCTTGCCGCCTTGCCGTCCTCTCATCCCGCCCTCCCCTCGACCAGGATATGAATGCGGTCCGCCAGCTCCGGCAGCCGCCGCTCGACCTCGGCCCGCAGCTCCTCCACCCGGAACCGGCGCGACAGGTGATGGAGGACGAGAGCCTCGTTGCGAAACTCGCTTGCCCAGCGGGCGATGTCCCCCAGGTGGAGATGCTTGAAGCGCTCCCCATGCTCCTGGTGCTCCTCGCCCAAGAAGGTGCACTCCAGCATCAGCACCCTGGCGCCGAAGAGGCGAGGCTCCCGCTCGAAGGTCCCAGGTCCCGTGTCGCCGCAGTAGGTGAGCCAGAGGTCTTCGACCACCTCGGAAGTCTCCACTCCCCGCTCGCGCAGGGCGATCAGCTCCGCGGGGGGAAGCCCGGCGAAGTCCGCCGCCAGGCGCCGCCGGCGGCGCCAGAGGTGGAAGCCCAGGCTCGGCACCACGTGATCGGTGGCGAAAGCCTCGACGGCGAGGTCCTTGCCCACCTCGACCCGGTCCCCCGGGGCGAGCGGCACCAGCTCGTAGCGGTACACCGCGTTTTCCAGCCGTTCCGCCGCGGCGACCAGCGCGCGCAGCGCCTCCACGGTTGCGGCCGGGCAGAAGACACGGGTGTGGGCCTCCCGGTGGAGCGAGCGCTGAGAGAGGACGAACGGCAGGCCCAGGGCGTGGTCGAGATGGCCGTGGCTCAAGAAGACGTCCCGCGAGCCGGCGAGTTGCGCCGCTCCCCGGCCCACGTCGAACGCGAGACCCGGAGGGTGGACGCGAAACCAGTTCTCGTCGCCCGCTCGCGACGATCCCTCGATGCGGAGGTCTCCGAAACGCAGCTCAACGGTTTGCGGGATCGTTCAAATCTCCCGGTACAGCCAGCGGCGGAAGGGCGCCAGGCGGTTCTCGACGCTCTCCCAGTCCGGCTCGATCAGCCACAGCGCCGCCGCCACCGAGGAGAGCAGCGAGTTGCCGTCCTGGGGCGTGAAGCAGAAGCCGTAGACCTCGCGCTTGCGCCGCACCGCGACCGTGGGCATCACCGCCACCGTCTGCGAGAGGATACGGCCGTAATAGCCGTGGTCGCGGCCGAAGCTGAAGATCAGGTTGGCGTAACGCTTGTCGGTGGTGGCCACCAGCGGGTTGTCCCGCAGGCGCTTTTTCACCTCCTCCACCGTGATGTCGCGGTCGAGCTCGATGTTGAACCAGATCGAATGCATGTACTGGGTGTTGAGCTTGACGGCGCTCGAGAACAGGTCGAGATCGAGGTCCAGGGTCTCGAAGACGTGATGGGCGTCGCGCGCGTGGTGGGTGCCGAAGTCGGGGTCGTCGTGCTTGCCCACGTTGGGCGCCGGAATATAGCCCTCCGATTGAGAAATGTCGTTCGACCGGCGCATGCAGACAAAGGTGCCCTTCCGCAGGCTGTAGTTCCTGCCTTCTTCGTGACAGACGGTCTTGATGAGAGTAGAGATATTGTGGGTGTTGCAGGAGACGATCTGGACGAAGCGGTCCTCGCCGGGCACCAGGACCTCCTCATTGATGCCGCGGGCGTACGGCTTGCCGAAACCGAACTCGCTCCCCTGGGCGAGGAACCCCTTCGGGCCGCTCAGCCCCTCATAGTACTTCTCCTTGTTCTCGTTGCCCGCCGGCGTGCAGTCGACGACCACGGTGGCCCGCTCCAGGGCCTCCCGCGACTCGAAGCTCACTTCATGCCCCAGCTTCTCGAACTCCGGGCGGACGTCGTCGTCCACCGCCAGCTTGGCGCCGCGCTGGATCAGGTGGTTGAGCTTGGCCCGATCGGACGCCAGCGGCGTCCGCTTGTGGAAAGTGACCTCGTCGATTCCCATCCGATCCCGGAAGTCGGTGAAAAGCCCGAGCAGGGGCTCGCCGATCGTGCCCGTGCCCACGACGTGGACGATCTTTTTCATGATTCCCTCTCAAAACGATTGAGTCGAACAGCGCGAAGGGGTGAAACCCAGCGGTGACTGGCGGGAGCGTAGCACAGAGGCGCATGGGTTGACGCGGCGGCATGCCCGGCGAAGCAAGGACCCCCAGCCCTAGATATTGTAAAGTCTCTATGTGCCGACGCCGCGACCTTCAATCCACCGGCTTGCCATCCCCGATCTCTCCATGCTTGCCGCCGCCCCGCCACTCCGGGTCGCGCCGGGCAAAAGTGTCCATCTCCCGCGGTACCTCGATGATCGTACGGGTCACGTTGGGGTCGCAGATGCCGTTCTCGCACTCGTAGGTGTAGACGTTCCACTCATCCCGCCGGCCGAAGCCGAGAAGGGTCTGATAAGTGTTGCAATTCCCACATTTGACCGAAATGTTCCGGATGTTGATCTCCTCGCCCATAAAAACCTCCTCGCAGCCATCTTGCCATGATGGCCTGCCTTTTGCACCAGTTCGCCGCGCAATGAGCGTGGTCCTCCGCCGTCGTGTGCTCGGGGCATCGCTCCCGCTACTCGCGGGGCTTCTCACGGCGTTGCCGGCCATCCCCCAGGAGCCGCCGCTCTCCTCGTTCCAGGACGAGGTTTCGGTGGGCCTCGTGCTCGTCCCCGTGGTCGTGCGCGCCGGCGAAGGCTACGCCAAGAACCTCGACCAGGAGGACTTCCGCCTCAGCGTGGAAGGCAAGCCGGTGGCCATCGAGAGCTTCGAGCGGCGGTCGGACGCCCCCGCCAGCGTAGTCGTGCTGCAGGACCTCTCGGGCAGCATGGCGAGCGGCAGCAAGCTCGAGATGAGCCGCGACGTGGTCCGCTTCTTCCTCGACAAGGCCCTCTCCGGAGACGAGTTCTCGGTCGCTACCTTCGCCGGCGATCAGCTCCAGGTCGAGGTGCCCTTCACCTCCGAGCAGGGGGTGGTGCGCGAATCGATCGGCAAATGGGAGGCCTACGGCACCACGGCCCTCCACGACGCCGTGGCCAACATGCCGAGGATCTCGCTCGAAGGGCGCAATCCCAAGCGGTTCGCCATCCTGGTGACCGACGGCGTGGACAACGCCAGCCGCCTGACTCCTGAGCAGGCGCGGTTCGTCGTCCAGCAGGCGCAGCTCCCGACGTACGTGCTCGGGATGGGCTCCGGCAGCCCCTACGAGCTGTCGACCGAGGGGAAGAAGATCTACCGCTACGCGGACGTGCTGAGCCTGCTCGCCGCAGTCACCGGCGGGCGCTACTACTCCATCAACGGGACGGAAGACCTGCAGACCGCCCTGACGGCCATCCTCGACGATGTCCGCCACCAGTACGTGCTGGGGTTTTCCACCGGGGACGGCGCCGTGAAGTTCCGCCCGTTGAAGGTCGAGGTAAAGAACAAGGCGAAGGACCAGCAGACCATCGTTTTCAGGCGTGGGTACAAGGGAACACCTCCCGCGAGACTGCGAGCGGGAGGCTAAATCGAACCGGGGCCCCATTCCACCGGGAGGGGGTCCCCCGAACGTCAAGGGAGAAAAAAATGATGAAATCGAAACTGTGGATCGTCGCCCTTTCGTTGGCCGCTCTCGTCGGCACGACCGGCTGCGCGACCAAAAAATACGTCAAGCAGGAGACCGGCGCGGTCAATACCCGCGTCGACGACGTCCAGGGCCAGGTTGAGCAGGCCCAGACGCGCCTCAACACCCACGAGCAGCGGATCGGCGACATCTCCAAGACCGCTCAGGAGGCGCTGACGCGGGCCCAGGAAGCGGGCAAGCTCGCCGAGGGCAAGTTCCTCTATGAGACCGTGCTCACCGACGAGAAGGTGAAGTTCGGCTTCGACACCTCGGACCTCTCGCCCGAGGCGCAGGCCGCCCTCGATCAGTTCGCCGAGCAGCTCAAGTCGGAGAACAAGAACGTCTACATCGAGATCCAGGGCCACACCGACAACGTCGGTTCGGAGAACTACAACGAGGAGCTCGGGCTGCTGCGCGCCGAAGCGGTGCGCCGCTACCTCAACCAGAAGCACGGCTTCCCGCTGCACCGCATCAACGTCATCTCCTACGGCGAGACGGCCGCAATCGCGGACAACGGCAGCCGCGACGGCCGCTCCCAGAACCGGCGCGTGGCGCTGGTGGTGCTGCAGTAGGAAGAACGGATCGGAAACCTCCTCCCTCTTCCTGTCTCTCTCCCTCCTCTCCCTCTGGGAGAGGAGGGTCGGAGTGGTGAGGGCTTCGGAGGATAACCCCGAGGGTGAGGACTCCTAAGGTCAGCGGGTCGATGAGGTCTTGGCAGAGGAATCCGAGGCCCCCGCCTTCTTGATCACCTGGCGCAGGGTGTCACCGTCGGCGACGCTGGAGCGGAAGTAGGCCACCCGTCCCTTCGTGTCCACCACCATCAGCGTGGGCAGGGCCAGGACGCCGAGGTTGCTGGCCACCTGATCGGTCGGGTCGAGCAGCACCGGATAGGGGAACGGCTTGCTCTTGAGGAAGCTCTTCACCGTCTCCGGTTCCTCCCCGACGTTGACCGCCAGGAACTGCACGCCGCGCCCCTTGAGATCCCGGTAGATGGGTTCGAGGATCTGCGCCTGCAGATGGCACGGCCCGCACCAGGTGGCCCAGAAGTCGACCACCACGACCTGGCCGAGGAAGTCCTTGGGACCGAGGGTGCGGCCGTCGAGCGCCTTCAGTTGGAAATCGACCTTGCTGCCGGGCGTGGCCTGACCGGAAGCGGTCGCTCCCTCCTTGCAGCTCAACGTGAGTAGAGAGGCGAAAGCGGCGGCTACCAGCACGGAGCGCCGCAGGCGGGAGGGGTTCGTCATCTTCATGGCCTCGCAAGCATAAGGGATGAGGGCCCGGCTGGAAAAGCCGAGATTCACCGCGGAGAACAAGAAACGGCCGGCGGGAAATCCCGGGGCCGTCAGTCCGGTTTCTGATCCCCCGATCGCTCCGCCCTTCGCCGGGGGTGGAGCGCGATGTAGGTCACCGAATCCCATGCGTTGTGGATGCCGATGAACAGGAGGAGGAGGGTAACGGCTCCGATCCCGAAGAGGGACGCCGCAGGACGCCCCGGCAAGAGGACCGCTGTAACCAGGAGGCTCACATAGGCGACGAACGGAAGCGCGGCATGCCAGACCCAGTCCTCCAGCACCGGTTGATAGCCGGTCTGTCGCCGCATCACCCTGACGGCCATCATCACGTAGACGATCCCCGCCACCCCGCAGGCGCCGAGAACGACCGCGACATTCGAGAGCTCCACCCACGGCGCGCTGAGGATCGCGGAGAGGAGCAGGGCGGCGCAGAAGTGCACGACCGTGGGAGTGCCGAACGCGCTGGCCGCCTGGTCGCCCGCCAGCGCATTGAGCTCGGCAGCGAGGACGATCACCACGAACTGCAGTCCGGTCAGCGCGGCGGCCGAGGAGCCGACGATGACGTAGAAGCTCTCCCACCGGGTGAGCAATGCGGCGTGTTCCATGGTCGATCCTCCTCCCGAGAGCCGAAGGGCGGCTGACTCGAGCCTGGGACTCTTCTGGCGGCGTGTATGCTACGCCATCAGCACCCCAAAGCAGTCCTGAGGACACCACGACCGCCCTTGCCGGCGGAGGCATCCTGCCATGGCGGCTACGCAGCCTTCTCCGTCAGCGAGTCTCAGGCGGGGAGGGTGCGGAACTACATCCGCACCCAGGAGAGCCATCACGCGAAGGTCTCCTTCAAGGAGGAGCTGATCGCGCCTCAACACTCATCGGAGAGTCGCCGGTGATACAAATCTCTAACCAGGAACAGATCATGAACGACGTGATGCGTTTTTCTAGACATCACCTTCTCCTGTTTTATGCCTAACTGCACCCGCTAGTCGACCCGCAGTTCAAGCACTTGTAGCAGCTCCCGTTCCGCACCATGATCGCCCCGCACTCGTGGCACGGCGGAGCATCCTGCTGATAGAGGAACGTAGACTTCGGCGGGCCCACGATCTCGGCGCTCACCGCCTGGGCCACGGCCTCGAGGCGGCCGCCGCCGAGGAGGGGCACCGAAGCGGGCGGCTCGGGGATCTCGTCGCGCAGGATGACTCCCGCCCGCTCCTTGTCCTCGCGGGAGAGGAACTTCGAGGCGAGCCAGCGGAAGATGTAGTCGGTGATCGACTTGGCGATCGGGATCTCCGGGTGCTTGGTGAAGCCCGAGGGCTCGAAGCGCGTGTGGCTGAACTTGTCGACCATCGTCTGCAGCGGCACCCCGTACTGCAGCGCGATCGAGATCGCCGTCGCGAAGGCGTCCATCAGGCCGGAGATGGTCGAGCCCTCCTTCGCCATCACCAGGAAGATCTCGCCCGGCTGGCCGTCCTCGTAGAGGCCGACCGTGATGTAGCCCTCGTGCTCGTTGATCGAGAACTTGTGGGTGATGGCGCGCCGCTCGTCGGGCAGCTTGCGCCGCACCGCCCGCCGCTCGGCCATCGGCTGCGCCTGCACCGCCTGGGCGGCCGTGCCGGCGTCCTTCTTGGTCGACAGCGGCTGGCTCCGCTTGCAGCCGTCGCGGTAGATGGCGACCGCCTTCAAGCCGAGCTGCCAGCCCTCGATGTAGGCGTTCAGGATCTCCTCTGAGGTCGACTCCTCGGGCATGTTGATCGTCTTGCTGATCGCCCCGGAGATGAACGGCTGCGCCGCGGCCAGCATCTTCAGGTGCCCGCGGTAGTGGATCGAGCGCGACCCCTTGGCCGGCTTGAAGGCGCAGTCGAAGACCGGTAGGTGCTCCTCGCGGAGCTGCGGCGCGCCCTCGATCGTGTCGTGCTCGTCGATCCACTCGACGATTGTCCGCACCTCGTCCTTCTCGTAGCCCAGGCGCTTCAAGGCCAGCGGCACGGTCTGGTTGACGATCTTGATCATGCCGCCGCCCACCAGCTTCTTGTACTTGACGAGGGCGATGTCGGGCTCGACCCCGGTCGTGTCGCAGTCCATCATGAAGGCGATGGTGCCGGTCGGGGCGAGGACCGAGATCTGGCTGTTGCGCAGCCCGAGCTCCTCGCCCAGCTCGATCACCTGGTCCCAGGAGCGCTTCGCCGCCTGCAGCAGGTCGAGCGGCACGTGCGCGGGGTCGATGCGCTTGACCGCGTCGCGGTGCTTGCGCATGACGCGCAGCATCGGCTCGCGGTTGGCCTCGAAGCCGGCGAACGGCCCCACAGCCTCGGCCAGGCGCGCCGACTGCGCGTAGGCCGCCCCGGACATGAGCGCCGTGATCGCCGCCGCGTAGTCGCGCCCGGCCTCGGAGTCGTAGGGGAGGCCGCGCGCCATGAGCAGGGCGCCCAGGTTGGCGTAGCCCAACCCGAGCGGCCGGAAGGCGTGCGAGTTGGCGTCGATCTTCGGCGTCGGGTAGCTCGCGTTGCCGACGATGATCTCCATCGCCGTCGTCACCACCTCGCAGGCGTGGCCGAAGCTCTCGTCGTCGAACCCCAGCTCCTCGTCGAAGAACCGCATCAGGTTGAGCGACGCCAGGTTGCAGGCGGTGTCGTCGAGGAACATGTACTCACTACAATTGTGAACAACCACCCCGTTGGCCACGAAGTGCTGCGTCGACTCCTCGGTGAGGTCGAAGACCTCCTCGTCCCCCAGCGGCTCGATCGCCGCCACCAGGTCGACCAGCTCGTCACGATAGGCGGTGATCTGATCGTTGAGGTCGCGCAGCGCCGCCGCCTTGGGGCTCGCGGGGTCGAAGCCGATCTCGCGCTCGAAAAGAAGGCGAGAGGAGCGGCTGATGCGCAGCGAGTGCATCTCCTGCACCGGGTAAGGGCGGCTTCCGCCGCGGCCGTCTGGCAGCTCGGCGACGGCGCCTCCGCCGCGGCGCTCGCGGTAGAGCTTGGACTTGATGCCGAAACCGAGGAGCAGGAGCTGCACCTGCTGGAGCAGCTCGAGCGAGGTCGAGTCGAGCGCCACGTACTGCGACTTCGCGCCGTAGTTGGCCACCGAGCCGTCGGCGGTGAAGAGACCGCGCAGGACCGCAGCGAGGGACGGGCGGTCGAGCTGGAAGACCGCCGGGGTGAACCGCTTTCGCGCACTCCCCTCATCGAGCACCGCCAGCTCCTTGAAGAGCGCCACGACCGGGCGCGATGAGAAGCTCAGGCGAGAGCCGGTGACGCTCGGCCGGACGTGCACCGGATCCGGACGGCCGACCATTCCCACGGCGCGCAACGCCGCCTTCGCTTCGTTCACTTCGCCGGCGATGCGCTCGAGGACGCCCGCCTCGCCGGCCGCCATGGTGAGGATCACGATTTCTTGCATGCTGCCCGCGGCATGGGAGCGCGTCAGGCAGCCGTCGCCCACGGCGACCCCCACCGCGAGGGCGAGCCGCTCGCCGAGCGCGCGCCGGCCGAAGCCCGGTCCCTGGAGCTGCACCCGGTCGCCGACCGTGAGCTCCGCGACCGGCACGTCGCCGCGGTTCAAGGTGAAGACCCGGTGGTCGTCGGTGATCCGCACCTCGTAGCCGGCGCGGGTGCGCAGCGAGACGACCGGCTTGCGGCCGGTCGGGAAGATCCGCGTGACGAAATGCGGCAGCCCGTCGGCACCGATGACGCGCGCCGTCTTGCCCACCAGGGCGTCGATCCGCTGCCAGCCGTCGGCCGTGGCGACGAGCGTGTCGCCGGTTACGCACGGGTTGCTCGAGTTGATGCGCGCCGTCTCGGAGCAGGTGTGCCAGTCGTTGATCGTGGTGTCGAACTGCATGCCCGGGTCGCCGCAAACCCAGGTCGAGTCGGCGATCATCTTCATCAGGTCGCGCGCGCGGTAGGTGTCCATGGGCTGGCCGCCGACGACGGCGTGCGTCGTCCACGAGCCGTCCTCGAGCACCACCTGCATGAACTCGTCGGTCGCCCGCACCGAGTGGTTGGCGTTCTGGTAGGCGATCGAGTCGTAGGCGCCGCCCGGCACGTTGAAGCCGCCCTCGAAGCCGGCGTCGATGAGCGCCCAGGCCTTGCGCTCCTCGACCTCCTTGCAGCGGATGAAGTCGGCGATGTCGGGGTGGTCGGCGTTCAAGATCACCATCTTGGCGGCGCGCCGCGTCTTGCCGCCGCTCTTGATGACGCCGGCGAAGGCGTCGAACCCCTTCATGAAGGAGACCGGCCCCGAGGCGGTGCCGCCGCCGGCCAAGGGCTCCCTCGCCGAGCGCAGGGTCGAGAG
>DASYTJ010000069.1:0-2810 GCA_036002325.1 Thermoanaerobaculia bacterium
CTTTCCTCGCAGCACGGCGACTCTGCGGGCGTCGATCGTCCCAGGCGTCACACCGGTCTGAATCGGATCCTCGCCGGTGTAGAGGAACTCCACCGCCTTGCCAGGGTCCGCCGCCACCGTGGGGTCGAGCGGCGGAGCCACAGTGGCCGGATCGGGCGGCAGGGCCGGGCCGAGATCGACCGTGAAGCTCGCGGTTGCACGGCTCTCGTTGGCCTCCAGGTCCCGAACGGTCACCTCCACCGTGTGGGCTCCCGCCGCGAGCGGCGCTGACGGGGTGAAGGTGAGCCCCGCCGCGGTCACCTGCGCCTCTGCCGTGCGGTCCGCGCCGTCCAGAAGCAGTCGGATGCTCGCAATGTCGACACCGGAGCCGTCGTCCGAATAGGTCGCGGAAATCGTCGGCGTGGCGGTGGTGACGACGCTCCCGTTGGCGGGCGCGGTGATCGCCAGCGCCGGCGGCGTCTGGTCGTTGGATACCAGGAGGATCAACCGCGGCCGCTCCTCCGCCGTCCCTTCTCGCGAAGTGAAGACCGGCTGTTCGCTCCCGACTTGGGAGGGCGGGGTCATGAGCAGCCAACCGTGATTGGGCGTGCCCGCCAGGAACGCGGCCACGTCGGCGGTTACATCAAAGCGCGTCTTCTCCCCGGGGAGCGGTATCTCGATGGTGTCCGCAGGTTGCGCCGCGAAGGTGCCGCCATTCCACTGCGTGGCGCAGTCCGGCTTGTCGTTCGTGAGCTTGGTATCGATCGCGCAGTTCCAGGTGGCGCCCGCCTCGGTCCAATCGACAGTCAGGCGGTGAGCCCCCACGGACGTGCCGCTGCCAAATCGAGAGGAAAGCTCCAGCGTGGCCGAGAGCAGATGGCCGGAGCCGATGGCCGAGGCGATGGCGGTCTGATCGACGCGCAGCAGAGCCCGGCCGCCGCTGTTCAAGGAGAGGAAGGCGGCGGCGCCGTTGTTCTGGTTCGGCGATATCTGCGAGATCGAGGTATCGGCCGCTGGAGGCAGAATGAAAGTCTGCGCTTGACCGACGGAAATCAGCCCGAATCCCAGCAACAAGCAGCCCAAGAAACTCTTCTTCGCGTTCACAAATCCTCCTGAAGATAGAGCGACCCTGCACCGCCGGAACGGCTGTTTGCCGCCCGTGCGTCGTTGCCTCCAAGTCTTAGTAAAAGCGGACTAAGACTAAAGGCGGCTTACCACAGCGTCAACACTTTCGGCTCATTTGGATCATTCAATTCTTCCCCCTGGCGGACTGATCCCATCGACCGGAGTGGCATCCTCAAGGGCTGCGGCAGGATCGGCCGACGATGATGTCTCTACTCCTTCAGATCCTCCAGAGAGGCCGAAAAGTTCCTCCGCGAGCAGCACCTGGGCCCGGGCGATGTGGCCGACAGCTCCAGCGAGACGGAAGCCGGAAAACAAAGTAGCTGTGTGGCTCACCTCCTGCAGCAGCACCAGAACATCCAGGCGATGGGCCTTTAACCGCTCGCGGATCTCGCTCATTCTTTATTCTCCTTGGGCCGGTAGGCCGCCGCCGTGGCGAGGTCGCGAATGGCTGGTCTGAGGTAGTCCGTCAGGACACACTCGATGACCGAGCGCATCTCGGTCGAGAAGTCCGGCTCCTTCTCGCCTTCGAGCATCGCGGCTTCGTCAGCAGCCACGGGCAGCCGTGCATGGATGGTCTCCAGGCGAGTTTGAATCGCGTCCAGTTCCTGGACGAGCTGCTGCACTTCTTTCTGAGCGGCGATCTCAACCTCGGTCATGGCTTGACTCCGCACCTCCAGAGGGCTCTTGATCCCTGGTGTTCTCTCTTGGGCTGTCCTGTGGCTCCGTCCTGCGTCTCCTCTACTATCCGGGGCCTCCGGTCGCCGTAGCTCCAAAACCGTCGGGTCACCTCGACGCACGTGCAGCAGCCCGTCAATAGGTGGCGAACGACACCAAGTGCCTCTTCTCGTGGCAGTTCGCCCCGCATTAACCGCTCCAATCCTTCCCGGGCGGGATGCAGTCCACCCTGTTTCATTCCTTCCATAGCTCCTCCGTTCCGCCACCTTAGAAGGAGCTTCAGGGCGCCGCAAGCACGGGTGATTTTTTAGGGCTATCGAGAGCGGGTCTTAATTACCATTTGGAGAAATTTTACGCCCATGTCCCAAATCAGGCCCTAGCGGTAACCTAGTTATTGAGAAGGAGTGCAAAAGAGGAGGAGATCTCCGTGCCCAAGATGCTTCCGAGCCTGGGAGTGGCGCTCTCGAACCTCCGCAGGGACCTAGGGTGGAGCGCAGGCGAGCTCGCCGATGCCCTCGGCATGTCCCAGGGCCAGCTTTCGGATTACGAGAGGGGCAGAAAGCCTCTGACCTTCGACAAGCTGGTGGACTATGCCGCGCCCATGAATGTGTCTCGAGAGACGATCGAAGAGGTCGTCGCCCAAGTGGAATGGGTTCGGGAACAGACCGGTGCTCCGGTCTATCCCTCCGAGCTGGAAGGGGCCGATGAGAGTGACCGGATCGAAGGCGTGGTCCGTGCCATCACCAAGGCTACGGCCCAGGTTGGCCGCCCACTCGTCGCCGGCGTCTTCGTACAGATCCACGCAGCAGCCGACCGCCAGTTAGCCCAGGGGGCTTGGGACCGCCTGAAGCGCCGGTCAGCGGCCGAGCGGCGGAGCCTGTTGCGCAAGTCGCGGGAGTATCGGGGATGGGCGGTCTGCGAGGCGGCGTGCGAGGGGAGCCTGAAAGCCGCACCCGACAGCGCGGCGCGCGCCCTGGAGTACGCCGAGTTGGCAGTGGAGATCGCTCGTTTGCCGGCGGAAGAGAACGCCA